>NZ_LT853882.1:0-732500 GCF_900183975.1 Xanthomonas fragariae | reverse complement strand
ACCGGCCTGGGTGGCCGGCAAGCGCGATGAAAGTGCTTGCTCCAACGCCGTCCACGGCATCTGTTGGCTCAGCCGCGCCAGCGGATGACGCAGATCGATCTGGTTCTCCAGCCGCGAACGAAACAACTCGTCGGCAGGCATGTCTTCGGCAGCAGGACGGCGTGTACGCATGGGCGGAACAAGAAACCAGCCTTCAGCGTAGCGAACACTGGTAGTTCTGGCACGCCGGTGCAGACATCAAGGCCTTGCGGTCGTTGGGTGGCTGGGGTTTTTCAGGGGTGACTGGGTAGACAGCAAGCGGCATCTGATTGTCGACCGCAATGGCGTTCCTTTAGCAGTGTGTGTCACTGGCGCCCATCGCCACGAGTCGGTGGTGTTCGAGGAGTGGGTCGCTGCTTTGCCGCCGATTGGCGGCAAAGCAGGGCGCCGACGACGCTGGCCAGACAAACCAAGGCATACGACATCGCTCGCTGCCGCGACCACCTCAGGCAACGCGGCAGCATTGCGCGGATCCCCCGCAAGCGGATCGAGCGCAACGACCGTTTGGGCCGTCATCGCTGGGTCGTCGAGCGCACACATGCCTGGTTCGCACGGGTGCACAAGCTGCGCATCGGCTTTGAACGCCGCATCGATCTCCACCTGGCGCTGCTCTTGCTTGCTCCATCATCTGCTGACGGCTGCTTCCTAGTTTTTGTTAGCCGCTCTGAATATGCAGTAGCAGAACGACCAGTCCGCTAACTATTTCTAGCAGGCTCAGGATCAATAAAAAACGGGAATATCTGTAATTGACGAAAGGTCTGAGCTTCTGCAAAAACTGCAAGTATAAAGAGTACGCCAGCGCCATAGGCGGCACCATGCCGCCATACACTGCCGCTGTTTGCCAATCCATATAGCCCGTTGATTGCCACCCCATCCACGCTAGGCCGGTGGCGAAGACCAAAATCAGGAATGATCGGATTAGAGCGTGTTATGAACTTTGAAAGAGGGTGGCTGCATTTCCAAGCATCAGGATCGTGAAGACGACGAAGTGCAAACCGGCCAAGGTTTCCGGCAATCGCTCGTAGTCGCGTGCCAGCCGTCTGAAACGATTGGCCCATCCGAAGCTGCGCTCGACAACCCAACGGCGCGGCAGCAAGACAAAGCCTTTTTTCGCTTCTTGCAGCTTGATCACGTGCAACTCAATGCCTTCTTCCGTGGCCGCCTGCGCCGGTTCTTGACCGGTGTAGCCCTGATCAACAAAGGCGATCTTGACCGTTTCACCGGTCACGTGTTGTACCTCTTGTGCCAACGATCGGACTTGCGCGCGCTCCTGCTCATTAGCCGGCGTCACCTGGACAGCGAGCAGATGTCCAAGCGTATCGACGGCCATGTGTACCTTGCTGCCTTTCTTGCGTTTATAGCCATCGTATCCAGCACGCGGCCCGCTTTCGCAGGTGGACTGCAGCGTGCGAGCATCGAAAATGACCGCGCTCGGCTGGCCTTTTTTCCCTTGCGCCACACGCAAGAGTGAGCGCAGATCACTGACCATGGCCTCAAAGCAGCCCGCTTGCAGCCAGCGCTGTGTTTGCTGATACACCGCTTCCCAGGGCGGAAAATCGTTGGGAAGCAATCGCCATGGTGCGCCGGCGCGCGCGATCCACCGCAGTGCGTTGAACATCGCGCGTAGCTCATACTTGCGCTGCGGTGCCTGCACGTCCATCAGCGTCAAATAGGGAGCCGCAAAGGCCCATTCTTCGTCGGAAATATCGGTGGAATAAGGCTTACGAGACTTCATCCGTATACGTTAGCGTGACAAGGGCAAAGTTCATAACACGCTCTAGCGGTATGTTGCCAACAGGGATCGTATTCATCGGATCAGTCTCTCCAAGGTGCAGCTCGTGCCAGACGGACTGGAGGAGCATGTAATTATATATCCTTATTATCCCTGATTCTCACGTTGTGGAAATTGCTGGAAGCACGCAGAACCGGCTCTTGACAAGTTTCTGATCGTAATATTGGACTGGCAAGTAAGATCTGTCAAAGGAACTGTGTAACCTCGTTTTCATAGCGCGTCCATCGGCACGCGTTCCTCGCCAGACATCAATTGCCCGTACAGAATCCACCAGTGCCGACTCGATGTCGTATGTGGTCATGCCACGCGCTTTACAACGCCAAAATCTTCTTCTCTATGCCTGCCAACCGCACCTGGCGCTTTTTCACCAGCTGTGGCTCCGACGTACCGGCGCGGACGCGCGGCGTTTCAATCTGAGGGAAGGATCACCCACATCCACAACGACGAACAGATCGCCCTGGCTGCCCAGATGGCGGCGATGATGGAGCGTTCGAGGCACGCTGCGACCAGATCGGGCAACTTCTTGACGCCTTGGCAGCGCATGTGCCGACGACAAGTCGCCAGAGGTCGGCGACAGAAAGCAGTATTGACTGGTCAAACCGAGACCATAGCGACGAGAGTTTGCTGGCCTTTGCAGGTTGCAGGCGTTGACGCCGGCTGCCCGATATGGAATTGCAGGGTTGCATGCTGTCCCGTGCCCAGGAATCGTTACGGCGAGGGCGGCCAAACGCCGTTGGGCGTGGCATCAATAAACTGATCGGCCACGTTCGGGGCGCCTTTAATATCGGTGGTGCTCGTGGATTGCGCCGCAGTCATACAAGGCACGGATTCATAGTTCAACTTAAACGACCATTTAAAACACCTACAACTTCGCCTATCTGGACAGCATCGACTGCATCGCGCAGACTTCCGGCCTTTCCGCTCTCTCGAATGTCATGGCTCACCTGCTGCTGTTGCATGGCCCAAACCTCAACCTGCTCGGTACCCGCGAGCCGGAGGTCTACGGGCGCACCACGCTGGCGCAGATCGATGCGGCCCTGGTCGACCGTGCGCAAGCGGCCGGGCATACGCTCAGCAGCCTGCAATCCAACGCCGAGCACGTGCTGGTGGAGCGCATCCACGCCGCGCGCGAGGACGGCACGGTCTACATCCTGATCAACCCGGCCGCCTTCACCCACACCTCGGTGGCGCTGCGCGATGCGCTGCTGGGCGTGGGCCTGCCGTTCGTGGAAATCCACCTGTCCAATCCGCACGCACGCGAGCCGTTCCGCCACCACAGCTATCTCAGCGACAAGGCCGACGGCGTGATCAGCGGCTTCGGCGCAGATAGCTACCGGCTGGCGCTGGAAGCGGTGATCGCGCGACTGGAGCGCGAAGCATGACCTCTGCAACACCGACACCGACGCCCACGCCGAGGGTCTGACCCCATTCCGCCGACACCCGCCGGCGCCCCCCACCGATTCACTTCATGAGGCCCGTATGGATCTCCGCAAAATCAAGAAACTGATCGACCTGCTCGAAGAATCCAATCTCGCCGAAATCGAGATCAAGGAAGGCGAAGAAAGCGTGCGTCTGGCGCGTGTGCCCAAGGGCACGACCATGATGAGCGCGCCGGAGCAGCAGTACGCACCCGCACCCGCCCCCGCCGCGCAGGCACCGATGGCGACCAGCATGCCGATGCAGTCGCCCACCGAGGCCTCCACCGGTGGTACCAAGCAGGTCGCCGCGCTGCCCGAAGGCCATGTGCTGCGCGCGCCGATGGTCGGCACGTTCTACACCTCGCCCTCGCCGGACAAGCCGGCATTCGTCACCGTCGGTCAGCAGGTCAAGGCCGGCGACACCCTGGCGATCATCGAGGCGATGAAGATGTTCAACCCGATCGAAGCCGACGTCTCCGGCACCATCGTGGCCATCCTCGGCGAAACCGGCCAGCCGGTGGAATTCGATCAGCCGCTGTTTGTGATTGGCTGAGTTGCGAAGATTGGAGAGTCCTGATTCGGGATCGGCAAGAGCGACCGCACGAGCGCCTGACGGTCTGGCGCGATGCGATGTCGCTGGTCGAAGCGATCTATCGATCCATTCACGACTTTCCCGATTCGGAACGCTTTGGCCTGACGGCTCAGATGCGGCGCGCGGCGATCAGCGTTCCTTCAAGCATCACCGAAGACGCCGCCCAGCGCTCCACTGCCGAGTACTTGCGTTATCTCTGGATAGTGCGGGGCGCGCTGGCAAAACTGTATACGCAACTGCAGATTGCAACGCGGCTGCAGTTCGCCTGGCCCCGATGCGGCAACTCTCGATCTCCTGAATCGCACGCTTGAATCGCACGTTCGCCAGGCTCAATACAGTGATCCGCACGCTGGACCAGTCGCGACATCTGCGCGAGCCCAGCGCCCTCTACGAATCCCCAATTTCGAATCCCGAATCCCATGCTAGATAAAATCGTCATCGCCAACCGAGGTGAAATCGCGCTGCGCATCCTTCGCGCGTGCCACACGCTCGGCATCCGCACGGTCGCGGTGCATTCCACGGTCGACCGCAACCTCAAGCACGTGGCCATGGCCGACGAGTCGGTGTGTATCGGCCCGGCCGCGTCCAGCGACAGTTACCTCAATATCCCAGCGTTGATCGCCGCGGCCGAGGTGACCGATGCGCAGGCCATCCATCCCGGCTACGGCTTTCTGTCGGAAAACGCCGACTTTGCCGAGCGGGTGGAAGAATCCGGTTTCATCTTCATCGGCCCCAAGGCCGACACCATTCGCCTGATGGGCGACAAGGTCGAGGCGATCCGCGCGATGAAGGCCGCCGGCGTGCCGTGCGTGCCCGGCTCGGGTGGTCCGTTGGGCGATGACATCGTCGCCAACACCAAGGTAGCGCGCGAAATCGGCTACCCAGTGATCATCAAGGCCGCCGGCGGCGGCGGCGGGCGCGGTATGCGCGTGGTGCATTCGGAAGCCGCGCTCAAGGCGGCCATCGAGACCACCAAGTCCGAAGCCAAGGCCGCTTTCAGCAATGATCAGGTCTACATGGAGAAGTTCCTGGAAAATCCGCGTCACGTGGAAATCCAGGTGCTCGCCGACGGCCAGGGCAATGCGATCCATCTGGGCGAACGCGATTGCTCGATGCAGCGTCGTCACCAGAAAGTAGTCGAAGAAGCCCCCGCACCGGGCATTACCGAGGAACTACGCAACGAGATCGGCAAGGTCTGCGTGGATGCCTGCATCCGCATCGGCTATCGCGGCGCGGGCACCTTCGAATTCCTGTTCGAAGAGGGGCGTTTCTACTTCATCGAAATGAACACCCGTATCCAGGTGGAGCATCCGGTGACCGAACGCATCACCGGCATCGACCTGGTGTGCGAGCAGCTGCGCATCGCCGCCGGGCAAAAGCTGGCCCTCAAGCAGAGCGACATCGTGCTGCGCGGGCATGCGATCGAGTGCCGCATCAACGCCGAGGACCCGGAAACCTTCATGCCCAATCCGGGCCTGATCACCGCATTCCATCCGCCCGGTGGTCCAGGTGTGCGTGTGGATACGCATATCTACGCCGGCTACAAGGTGCCGCCGAATTACGACTCCATGATCGGCAAGCTGATCGTGCACGGCCCGGATCGCGAAACCGCGATCGCGCGCATGCGCGTGGCGCTGAGCGAAATGGTGGTGGACGGCATCAAGACCAACATCCCGCTACAGCAGCGCATCATGCGCGACAAGGGCTTCCAGGCCGGTAGGCAGAACATCCACTATCTGGAAAAGCGCCTGGCCGAGCGCAAGAACAAGTCGATCGCGCTGGTCTGATCGCAGCAGGCAGAGAACTAAAAAGCCCGGGAAACCGGGCTTTTTTCGCAACGTCAGGCGTGAGCGGGCAGTGCTTCATGCGATCGAGGGACGCATGGATAAAACCAATCTGCACTATCCACTTTCGGAAAAGCGCACAGCGAGTTCCGACCCAATAGCCCACCGGCACGAATGGTCTACGATGCACGCTTTAAAATTCACCGACCGCCACGATGCCGTTTCTTGAACTGACCCTGCCCTGCTCCGACACCTCCCAGCCCCGTTTCCAGACTGCGTTGGAAGACGTCGGCGCACTGGCGGTGACCTTGCTCGACGCCGATGCCGATACCAGCAACGAGCGCGCCATCCTCGAGCCCGGCGTGGGCCAAACGCCGCTGTGGAACACAGTAGTGCTGACTGCGTTGTTCGATGGCGACAGCGATGCATTGGTGTTGCTGGCAGCGCTGGAAGCGTTCGACCCGGGGCTGGACTGGAGCCAGGTGGCCTTCCGTATGGTCGAAGACACCGACTGGGAACGCGCCTGGATGGATCAGTTCAAGCCAATGCAGTTCGGCGCCCGCACCTTCATCGTGCCGTGGAATCACGACCTGCCCGAGGCCGCCGACACGCCCGACGCGGCGGTGGTGCGGCTGGATCCGGGCCTGGCGTTCGGCTCGGGCACGCATCCGACCACCGCGCTGTGCCTGCGCTGGCTGGACAGCCTGGCCGGCAGCGGCGAGCTGCAGGGCCGCAGCGTGCTCGATTTCGGCTGCGGCTCGGGCATTCTCGCCGTCGCCGCGCTGAAGCTGGGCGCCGCCAGCGCGGTGGGTGTAGACAACGACCCGCAGGCACTATTGGCCACCGCCGACAACGCCGCGCGCAACGAAGTCGACGCGCAGCTGGCGGTGTTCCTGCCGCAGGACGAGCCGGTGCAGACCTACCCGGTTGTGGTCGCCAACATCCTGGCCTCGGCGCTGGACGCGTTGGCCAACACCCTGGCCGCACGCGTGGCGCCGGGCGGCCGGATTGCGCTGTCGGGCATCCTGCATGGGCAGGAGGACGAACTGCTGGAACGCTACGCGCCGTGGTTCGAGCACCTGCGCTGCGAACGCGACGACGACTGGATGCGCATCGAGGGCGTACGCCGCGCCTGACCCAGCGCAGGCTACCGCTGCAGCCGACCGGCGCGGATCTGCGCGGTGGTCACGGCATCGGCCACGCTGATCGCACGCAGGCGGCTCACCGCCTGCCAGCCGTCGCGCAGTAGCCCCGCATTGCGCCAACGTCCAGCATGGCGGGCCGCACGCACCCGCAATACCCCTTCGGACAATAGCAACACCTGCCAGGCGGTGGACGACCACGCCTGCACGCTGGCGAGCGCCACGCCACAGGCCAGGACCGCCAACAACACGCCCAATGCCAGCAGCGGCCATTGCCGGTAGCGCAGCGCCCACCCGCGTGGCGCCAACGCCGCTGACCAATGCCCACCGTCGGCGACAGCCGTCCAGTGCGCACCCCGCTGCCAGACTTGATAGCACGCCGCGCCGCGGAAGCGGTTCACTGCAGGATCCAACGGGGAATGGGCAGGCCACGGCGCGGCCGGGGGCGCTGCTGGCAGCGGCGTTTCGCGACGTCGGGCATCGGATTTGGGGGCGGCAGGCTCGACCATGAACGTCCTCCTTGAGTTCGGTGTGATCTTGTCGTCATTGATTGGACGACAGTATCGCAAACATAAGGCCATATGAAAGGCATACGAACTATCTTCAGACGCTTCTAGGGCTATATCTCCCGGCCCTGTCCGCCTTCCAACGGTGCCGTGTGAGCAAGCTGTACCAGCGAGTACGCGAAGCCCGCAGCCTTACCAAGCTGACCCAGGAAGCCCTGGCGGGCGAGTTGGGAGTCACGCGCAGCGCGGTGGCGCAATGGGAGATGGCCGAAGGCACCGCACCATCAGTGGAAAACCTGATCGGCTTGGCCAAGCGCAGCGGCATGGCGTTCGAATACCTGGCCACTGGCCGCGGCGACCGGGTGTTTGGCCAACCGGTCTCGGCCATTGCCGAAGAACCCGCCCAGTACCACCGCCTGGACGACCAGCAACGCGTTCTGCTGGCCCGCTTCGATACCTTGGCGCCACGGCAGCGCAGCGGCTTGCTGGATTTGTTGTTGGCCGAGGGGAAGACGCGGCGAAGGCGTTGAAGCTGGGATTGGGGCGTTGAGATTGGGGACTCGTAGGGCGGCTTTGACGAAGTGTCGCTTGCCCAGCAACCACTTAGTCAGAAGCGATTGAACGTTTTACGCCGGGGCTCCAGATGCCGATTGGCTAGTTGTGAATCGCGTGCTGGGTGTTCGATCTATTCTTTCCGACGGCAAACAGAGCCTGGTGGCGGCTTACCGTGAGGCGTTGGAGCGGGACGCACGATGCTTGGGCTTGGGCGGCATGCGCGATCTGTTATCGGCTGGAGACCCTTCAATGCGATTTTTTGTCGATTGACATGTGTCGCGATCAATGCGCCGCCGCGCCAATGCGCGCTTCACGCTAAGCGCAGCCGCTGACGCCGACGGGTTCGCCCATCGGCGTGCGCGTGGTTGAATAGGGGCCTTCCCGCTGCACGCCTGTCGATGTCTCAGACTCCGCCACCGCACCGCCCCTTGGCCACGTTCCTGCGTGCGACGCCGGCCGCCCTACCGCTGATTCCGACGCCAGTGCTACCGCCCGCCGAACCGCCGGAGCTGGCGCTGCCGGTACCGTCGCCCGAGTTGCCGCCAGCGCCAGTGCCGGAGCTGGTCGCCGCACCGCTGGCGCCGATGGTTCCGGCGCCAGCGACGCCTGTCGATAGGCCGCTGCGTGTTGATGCGCCCACGACACATCACGACGGTCGCTACGCGGCAGTACCGATGGTCCCGACCCAAGCCCCAGCGTTGCCAACGCCACCGCATCCTGATGCACCGGCAACCGAGATGACGCGGCATGGCGATCACGGCTCGGCCGCGGCGGATGCAGCCACGGTGGATCTACTGCACCTAGACGCGCCGGACATGTCAGACGTGTCGACAGAGACAACCATCTGCCCCGAAACCGAACTCAATCTCGGCGCAGATCCCACATCAGGACGCTCCAATGCAGCAGAGTCCGAGACTCCCTCGCCACGCGGTTTATCAAGCGACGACGCTGACGCCACCCCCGCAATCAACGCGCCCATCGCTGCGCACCCCCAGCAACTGCCCGCACCCGCTCTCGCCGTGCCTACCTTCGCAGGCCGTGGGCTGACCCGGCCGCGATTGCGCGCCAGCGGGCGGCATTGGGCACTGTTGCTCGGGCTGGTGGGTGTGCTCGGGCTACAGATCGTCATCGCCGACCGCGCGCATCTGGCCGGCAACGCGCGCTGGCGGCCGTTGGTCGGTGCAGCCTGCGCGGTGGCGCGCTGCACGCTGCCGGAGTGGCGCGAGCCGGCGGCGCTGACCCTGCTCAACCGTGATGTGCGCCCGCTGCCGGGCATGCCCGGTGTGCTGCAGATTGAGGCCAGCTTCCGCAACGACGCGCGCTGGGCGCAAGCCTGGCCGTGGCTGCAGCTGTCGTTGTCCGACGCCGACGGGCGGGTGATCGGCACGCGGGTGCTGGCGCCGCAGGAGTATCTGGGCCAGCTGCCGGCCGGGCAGGACACGCTAGGACCGGGCCAGGCAGTGCAGGTGGAGTTTCGTGTGCGCGAACCGGCCGCGAGCACGGTCGCCTTTAGTTTCGACTTCCGGTAAGCGGATGCGACCGGTAGGCGATGGCCACATGGGCGTGGCGAGCGATGAGGTCACGCGCTAGACTCACTCCCCCTCGCCGGCCACGCCGCCCGGCTTCGTGACACTGGGAATCTCCTTTGAACGCAGCCCCCTCTCGTCCTGACACCAGTCGCGGCGCACCGAAGTCACCCCTGCGCGAACACGTGGCCCAGTCCGTTCGCCGTTATCTGCGCGACCTGGACGGCAGCGACGCCGACGACGTGTACGAAATCGTGCTGCGCGAGATGGAGATCCCGTTGTTCGTCGAAGTGCTCAACCACTGCGAAGGCAACCAGAGCCGCGCGGCCGCGATGCTGGGGATTCACCGGGCGACGTTGCGGAAGAAGCTCAAGGAATATGGGCTGACGTAAGCAGGGAATCGGGAATCGTAAAAGCGTTGCTGCATGGTTGAGCGATCGCGTACCGACGTTGCACGCTTGGTGGGCGGCAGGCCGCCGGTCACCGCTGCGCTTGCGGTGTTTGCGCGCCGATCAAGCGCAGGTATGGGCCGTCCTTGAAAAACAATGGCGTGTCCTCGCCTGCATGGGTGGCGCCGTGCCGTGTTGGGTGAGGAACGCGTGGCGTCGTCACGACACCCAGCTGGTGCATTGACTGCGCGGATCGCACCTAGTCATCGTCGCGCTGATGCCGTGCACGGCTGTCGCTTTCTTCAAGACGCATGACATCGGCCGGAGCCAGCCCTTGGTGCCGCCGAGCGCACTGTTTGGTGCGCATGGCGGCTGCAGGCCAACCGCCAGCCTCTGGCAGTTGGGCTGTCCATGCACTGCGGCGCGGACGCCGCTGCGGTTGGTACTCAATCGGGTGCTCAGTTGGGTGCTTGTTCGATGGGCGAATGATCGGCCGTGAAAGGATGCCCGACGTCATGCGGCAGAGCGATCGTGTCGAAGGGATCGTCGAATTTTTCGACCACGTTCTTGTCGTCGTCCACCTGATAAGCGGTGTCGGCCTCGACGCCCTCCTCGCCGGTCTTGGCAATGATGTTGGTATAGCGCTTGCCGTCCCAGCATCGAAAGATCAGCACCGAGTCTTCGCCACCGGTGAGGGTGGAGCCCAGGCTACCGATCAATCGGCTGTTGGCGCCCGCGGTCAGGATGCTGTTCTTCCCGGCGGTCAACTTGCTGCGGTCGCCTGCCATCAGCGTGCAATCGTCGCCTGCGGTGAGTTTGCTGCGGTCCCCGGCGGTGAGGAAGCTGTTGCTGCCGGCCAGCAACTTGCTGCGATCGCCGGCGATCTGGGTGCTGTCGGCGCCGGCGATCAGCTTGCTGCGGTCGCCTGCGGTCTGGATGCTGCCCCTGCCGGCGATCAGCGTGCTGCGCGAACCGGCCGTCTGCGAACTCAGCTTGCCGGCGATCAACATGCTGCGATGGCCGGCAATCTGGGTACTTTCGTGTCCTGCGATCAACGAGCTTCCGTAGCTTGCGATCTGATTGCTGCCATAGCCAGCGGTCAGATAGCTGCGCACGCCACTGGTCAAGGTGCTGCCATAACCGGCAATCAGCGAGCTGTCCTGTCCTGCGGTCTCGGTGCTGCCGTAGCCGGCCGTCAGCGTGCTGTTGTCCAGAGCCATCAGGGTGCTGCCGTAGCCGGCGGTCAGCGTGCTGTCGCCACCGGCCGTCTGGCTGCTGCCGTAGCCGGCGATCAGCGTGCTGGAGAAACCGGCGATTTCGGTACTGCCGTAGCCGGCGGTCAGCGAGCTGTTTTCCAGCGCGGTCAAGGTGCTGCCATAACCGGCGGTCAGGGTGCTTTCGTAACCGGCGGTCTGGGTGCTGCCATACCCCGCGATCAGGGTGCTTTCGTAACCTGCGGTGGAATTGCTGCCGTAACCGGCGGTCAGGATGCTGCCATGGCCGGCCGTTTGCGTGCTGCCGTAGCCGGTGGTGAGCCAACTGATTTCCTGCGCCGTCTGGGTGCTGCCGTAGCCGGCGGTCAAGGTACTTTCGTAGCCGGCCGTCTGCGTGCTGCCATAGCCGGCAATCAACGAACTCTGGAAGCTGGCGGTGGACGTACTGCCGTAGCCGGTGATCAGCCAGCTGCTGCTCTGCGCAGTCTGGGTACTGCCGTAACCGGCCGTCAGAAAGCTGTCGTAACCGGCAGTCTGGGTACTGCCATAACCCGCGATCAGCGAGCTGTCCGGGCCGGCCATGGAGGAACTGCCGTAGCCGGCGATCAGCGAACTGCTTTCCTGCGCGGTCTGGGTGCTGCCATAGCCGGTGGTGAGAATGCTCTTGTAACCGGCGGTCTGGGTACTGCCATAGCCGGCAATCAGCGTACTGTCATGCCCTGCCGTCGATGTGCTGCCGTAACCGGTGGTGAGCGTGCTGCGCTCCTGCGCGGTCTGGGTGCTGCCGTAGCCTGCGGTGAGAATGCTTTTGAAGCCCGCGGTCTGGGTGCTGCCGTAGCCGGCAATCAGCGAGCTGTCGGAGCCGGCGGTGGACGAACTGCCATAGCCGGCAGTGAGCATGCTGCCCTCTTGCGCGGTCTGGGTGCTGCCGTAACCCGTGGTCAGGATGCTTTTGAAGCCGGCCGTCTGGGTGCTGCCATAGCCGGCGATCAGCGAACTGTCCGACCCCGCAGTTGAAGTGCTCCCGTAACCGGCGGTGAGGTCACTGCCCTTACGTGCAGTTTGCGTACTGCCATAGCCGGCAGTGAGCGAGCTGTCGCCCCCGGAGGTCTGGGTGCTGCCATAGCCGGCGATCAGCGTGCTGTCGGCACCGGCGGTCGACGTGCTGCCATAGCCGGTGGTGAGGTCACTGCCCTTACGTGCGGTTTGCGTGCTGCCGTAGCCGGCAGTGAGCGAGCTGTCGCCCCCGGAGGTCTGGGTGCTGCCATAACCGGCGATCAGCGTGCTGTCGGCACCGGCGGTCGACGTGCTGCCATAGCCGGTGGTGAGGTCGCTGCCCTTGCGTGCGGTTTGCGTGCTGCCATAGCCTGCAGTGAGCGAACTTTCCCCGCCGGAGGTCTGGGTACTTCCGTACCCTGCAATCAAGGTGCTGTCGGCACCGGCCGTGGAGGTGCTGCCGTAGCCGGTGGTGAGGTCGCTGCCTTTGCGCGCGGTTTGCGTGCTGCCGTAGCCGGCGGTCAGCGAACTGTCGCCGCCCGATGTCTGGGTGCTGCCGTAACCGGCAATCAAGGTACTGTCGGCGCCGGCCGTGGAGGTACTGCCGTAGCCGGTGGTCAGGTCACTACCGCTGCGCGCCGTCTGGGTGCTTCCATAACCGGCAGTCAGCGAGCTTTCGCCGCCGGAGGTCTGCGTGCTGCCATAACCGGCGATCAAGGTGCTGTCGGCGCCGGCCGTGGAGGTACTGCCGTAGCCGGTGGTGAGGTCGCTGCCCTTGCGTGCGGTTTGCGTGCTGCCATATCCGGCGGTAAGCGAACTTTCGCCACCAGCGGTTTGCGTGCTGCCGTAGCCTGCAACCAAGGTGCTGTCGGCGCCGGCCGTGGAGGTGCTGCCATAGCCGGTTGTCAGGTCGCTGCCGCTGCGTGCGGTCTGCGTGCTGCCGTAGCCGGCGGTCAGCGAACTGTCGCCACCAGAAGTTTGCGTGCTGCCGTAACCAGCGATCAAGGTGCTGTCGGCACCGGCCGTCGAGGTGCTGCCGTAGCCGGTTGTCAGGTCGCTGCCGCTGCGTGCGGTCTGCGTGCTGCCGTAGCCGGCGGTCAGCGAACTGTCGCCACCAGAGGTTTGCGTGCTGCCGTAACCAGCGATCAAGGTGCTGTCGGCACCGGCCGTCGAGGTGCTGCCGTAGCCGGTTGTCAGGTCGCTGCCGCTGCGCGCGGTCTGCGTGCTGCCGTAGCCGGCGGTCAGCGAACTGTCGCCACCAGAGGTTTGCGTGCTGCCGTAACCGGCAATCAAGGTGCTGTCACCACCGGCCGTCGAGGTACTGCCGTAGCCGGCGGTCAGATCGCTGCCTTTGCGGGCGGTCTGCGTGCTGCCGTAGCCGGCGGTGAGCGAACTTTCGCCACCGGAGGTCTGGGTGCTGCCATAACCGGCAATCAAGGTGCTATCTGCACCGGCGGTTGCGGTGCTGCCATAGCCGGCGGTCAGATCGCTGCCTTTGCGGGCGGTTTGCGTGCTGCCGTAGCCGGCGGTGAGCGAACTGTCCCCGCCGGAGGTCTGGGTGCTGCCATAGCCGGCGATCAGCGTGCTGTCGGCACCGGCGGTGGAGGTGCTGTCGTAACCCGCAGTGAGGTCGCTGCCGGTACGGGCAGTCTGGGTGCTGCCGTAGCCTGCCGTCAGCGAGCTGTCGTTGCCCGATGTCTGCGTACTGCCATAACCGGCGATCAATGAGCTATCGGCACCGGCGGTGCCCGTGCTGCCATAGCCGGCGGTGAGGTCACTGCCGTCCTGCGCTGTTTGCGTGCTGCCATAGCCGGCAGTGAGCGAGCTTTCTCCGCCCGAGGTCTGGGTGCTGCCGTAGCCGGCGATCAGCGAGCTATCGGTGCCCGCCGTGCTGGTGCTGCCGTAGCCTGCGGTGAGGTCGCTGCCGTTCTGCGCGGTTTGGGTGCTGCCGTAGCCGGCAGTCAACGAGCTGTCGCCGCCGGAGGTTTGCGTGCTGCCATAGCCGGCGATCAGCGAGCTGTCTGCACCGGCGGTTTCGGTACTGCCGTAACCTGCCGTCAGCTCGCTGCCCTGGCGCGCCGTTTGCGTGCTGCCATAGCCGGCAGTGAGCGTGCTGCCCCCGCCTGCGGTCTGGGAACTGCCATAGCCGGCCACGATGGTGCTGTCGGATCCGGCCACGCCGGTGCTGCCATAGCCGGCGATCAACTCACTGCCGTTACCCGCGGTCTCGGTGCTTCCATAGCCTGCGATCAGCTGACTCTGATCGGCGCCGGTGAGCGTGCTGCCATAGGTGGCGATTTCGCGGGTGCGCAGGATCGCATTTGACGGCTGCGCGGCTTGCGGGTCGGTGCCGTTAGGCGGTGATGGAAGTGGCGCGGTGGAATGCGGACCGCTTTCAACAGCCGGCGCGGTGAACTGCGCGTGCGGTGCCTTGGGCGTGAATTCCGCAGCCATGACGGTGTCGACAGGCAAGTCGGGTTTGGGTGGCGCGTGTTGCTCGATGCCGGCGGCGATGCAGCTCATCGCGCCCGCACGGTTACCGGCGTAGACCACGTCGGCCTTGGGAAACTTGATCATTCCCTCTTCGCCCAACCAGATGATATCGGCGGTCTCCACCATGCACACAACCCAGTGCGCATCGGCATGCATGTTCAGATGCGCATTGGTTCCCTGCCCCCACAACAAGCCGGTCAAACCATTTTCCTGCTTGACGCTAGGCTGCCAATGCCTGCATTCGACCGGACCGCTTTTCGGCCAGATCAATCCGCAATGATCGGACATGTTGTTCGTGCATGTGCGTAATGCCAAAACTTTTTCACGATTCATAAGATAATCTCATCTGAATTTTCTAAAACAGCCGCGCAAGTCAGGTTCATGCCATCGCCGATAGAAAGATGGGAGCGTCGCCCATGCGGGCGAAACGCATCCTCCCGCTGGCAAGGACTGCGTCGGAACGGCAATGGTGGTCCTTCGGGAACGCCCTAGGGCGCAAAGTGCGCTGGGGTGTCTTGCTTGAATCGCAGGGTCATGGACAGCCGTGACGGCAAGACGCAGCTAGGAGTGAAAGCAAGGCTGGCTCCTGCGCGGCAGCCCTTGCGGCAAACATCGGTGGACGCCTCGCTGAGAGCGTCATTGCCTTTGAACGTTAGGGAGCTCAACAGATCAGCGAGTCCAGATCGTGATTCAGCAACACGTGGCAGATGTCGCCGCAGCAGAAAAAATGTTTCCGATACCGAAGCGCGAAACGCGCGTTGTGCCGAGATTTCCAAATTTTTTTCTAAATATGCGAACTGGTGTTGATTATGTCATTCGGCGAATCGCTCGCTTTCGAACAGATCGGCAGCCCGCCGATTTTTTACAGAAAAATATTTTCGTGATTAACGCCTGATTTATCGGTGAATTGGCTCACTAAATCAATTAAACCAGATGGTCGAATGTCGCTTTTCAGATGTGCGCTCCGTCATTTGACGTTTGTGACGCGGACTTTATCTGACTGCATCAGCGCTCTTCTTCTCTGCCGGGTCGATCAAGTGCGGCGGCTGCCGCATTTACGGCTAGCCGTCAGCGCGCTGCCATGACTGACATCAGCTGCACGCCAGCACACGACACCACCGCAGGCGGCCGTTCGATTGCCGGTATCTCGCCGAGTGCCAGACAGCCTTGGGTGGAGCGATCGCTTCGCCGACGCCTGCGTGATCATGTCTGGCGACCGAACAACTCGACCGAGCGGCACGTGGTCGGCACATGGTCGTCACCTGCTGTCGCCCGATGCCGTTGCGCTCTAGCGCCCACCAATCCTGCGTCCGTAGCAGCGCCTGGAAGCTTCCCGCCAGCACACAGATCAAGGCCATCGCGAAGGTGTTGAGCCCATCGCGCGCTGTCGCGGCCTACAATATCGGCTGCCCCGCAATGACATCCCCCACCGATGGCCTCTGATTTCCTGCCCGTGCGCCGGGCCCTGCTCTCCGTTTCCGACAAGACCGGCCTGATCGATCTGGCCCGCGCGCTGGTGGCGCGCAACGTCGCGCTGCTGTCCACCGGCGGCACCGCCAAGGCGATCCGCGAGGCGGGTTTGCCGGTCACCGACGTCGCCGAGCTGACCGGTTTCCCGGAGATGATGGACGGCCGCGTCAAGACCCTGCACCCGCTGGTGCACGGCGGCCTGCTCGGCCGCGCCGGCATCGATGAAGCGGTGATGGCCGAACACGGCATCGTGCCGATCGATCTGCTGGTGCTGAACCTGTATCCGTTCGAGTCGGTGACCGCCAAGGCCGATTGCACGCTGGCCGATGCGGTGGAAAACATCGATATCGGCGGCCCGGCAATGCTGCGCTCGGCGGCGAAGAACTTCGCCCGCGTGGCGGTGGCCACCGACCCGGCGCAATACGCCGAGCTGCTGGCCGAACTCGATGCCAACGACGGCCAGCTCTCGGTCGCCAGGCGCTTCGCGTTGTCGGTGGCTGCGTTCAACCGCGTGGCGCAGTACGACGCGGCGATCAGCAACTATCTCTCGGCAGTGGCCGATAGCGCCGAAAGCGTGCCCACGCGCAGCCCGTTCCCGGCGCAGATCAATTCCAATTTCATCAAGGTGATGGACCTACGCTACGGCGAAAACCCGCACCAGTCCGGCGCGTTCTACCGCGACCTGTATCCGGTGCCGGGCACCTTGGCCACCTTGCAGCAGCTGCAGGGCAAGGAACTGAGCTACAACAACCTGGCCGACGCCGACGCGGCATGGGAATGCGTGCGCCAGTTCGATGCACCTGCCTGCGTGATCGTCAAGCACGCCAACCCCTGCGGTGTGGCGGTGGGCGCGGCCTGCGGCGATGCCTACGAGCTGGCCTATGCGACCGACCCGACCAGCGCCTTCGGCGGCATCCTGGCTTTCAACAAGACCCTGGATGCAGCGACGGCGAAAGCCATCCTGGATCGCCAGTTCATCGAGGTGCTGATCGCGCCGGACTACGCGCCCGGCGCGCTCGAGTACGCGACCAAGAAAGCCAACGTCCGCGTGCTCAAGATCCCGCACGGCAACGGCCTCAACAATTACGACACCAAGCGGATCGGCTCGGGCCTGCTGATGCAGTCGTCGGACAACCGCGGCATGTCGCTGGGCGAACTGAGCGTGGTCACCCAGCGCGCGCCCAGCGATGCGGAACTGGGCGATCTGCTGTTCGCCTGGCGCGTGGCCAAGTACGTCAAATCCAATGCCATTGTCTACGCCAAGGACAGCCGCACCATCGGTGTGGGCGCCGGGCAGATGAGCCGCGTGGTGAGCGCCAAGATCGCCGCGCTCAAGGCCGAAGAAGCCAAGCTCACGGTGGCCGGCTCGGTGATGGCCTCCGATGCGTTCTTCCCGTTCCGCGACGGCATCGATGCCGCCGCCGCTGCCGGCATCAAGGCGGTGATCCAGCCCGGCGGCTCGATGCGCGACGGCGAAGTGATCGCCGCCGCCGACGAACACGGCATCGCGATGGTGTTCACCGGAGTGCGGCATTTCCGGCACTGACGTGCCGGGATTCGGGAGTGGGGATTCGGGAGTGGCAACGTCGCTCTGGTCTCTCCTGTTTCCGGTCTCCGCCTTGCTTCAACCAATCCCCAATCATGACTCCCCAATCTCGGCACTTAAATGAAAATCCTCGTCATCGGCTCCGGCGGCCGTGAACATGCCCTGGCCTGGAAGATCGCGCAGTCCGCGCAGGTGAGCGAGGTGCTGGTGGCACCCGGCAATGCCGGCACCGCGACCGAAACCAAGTGCCGCAATGTCGCGATCAAGGTCGACGATCTGGATGGCTTGCTCACACTGGCGCAGCGCGAAGACGTCGCGCTCACCGTGGTCGGCCCGGAAGTGCCGCTGGTGCTGGGCGTGGTCGACCGCTTCCATGCGGCTGGCCTGCGCATCTTCGGGCCCACCGCCAAGGCCGCGCAGCTGGAAGGCAGCAAGGCGTTCGCCAAGGATTTTCTCGCCCGTCACGGCATCCCCACTGCGTACTACGCGGTGCATACCGACGTGGACACCGCGCTGGCCTACGTGCGCGAGAAAGGCGCGCCGATCGTGGTCAAGGCCGATGGCCTGGCCGCCGGCAAGGGCGTGATCGTGGCGATGACGCTGAGCGAGGCTGAAGATGCAGTGCGCGACATGCTCTCCGGCAATGCGTTCGGCGATGCCGGCGCACGCGTGGTGATCGAAGAATTTCTCGATGGCGAAGAAGCCAGCTTCATTTCGATGGTCGACGGCAAACACGCCTTGCCGATGGCCAGCAGCCAGGACCACAAGCGCGTCGGCGATGGCGACACTGGCCCGAATACCGGCGGCATGGGCGCGTATTCGCCAGCGCCGGTGGTCACGCCCGAGGTGCACGCGCGGGTGATGCGCGAGGTGGTCGAGCCGACCGTGCAGGGCATGATCGCCGACGGCGTGCCGTTCACCGGGTTCCTGTACGCCGGGCTGATGATCGATGCGCACGGCGCGCCCAAGGTGATCGAATTCAACGTGCGCTTCGGCGACCCGGAAACCCAACCGGTGATGCTGCGCCTGCAGTCGGATCTGGTCGCGTTGCTCGACGCCGCCATCGACGGCAAGCTGGACAGCGTACACGCGCAGTGGGACCCACGCCCGTCGCTGGGCGTGGTCATCGCGGCTAAGCCATACCCGGAAGCACCGATCACCGGCGAGGTCATCAGGGGCCTGGAGGCAGTGCCGGGCAATGCCAAGGTCTTCCACGCCGGCACCGTATTGAATGCCGAAGGTGAAGTGATCAGCGCCGGTGGCCGCGTGCTGTGCGTTGCCGCACTGGGCGATAGCGTGCTGGATGCGCAGCGCAACGCGTACGCAGGCCTGCAGCCGATCCATTGGGCCAGCGCCTTCCAGCGCAGCGACATTGGCTGGCGTGCGATCGCCCGCGAGCGCGACGCGCAGGCATAACCGCCTCATGCCTGCGACAGCTGCGCCGAGCGAGCGATGTCGCAGCGTGGCTGTCGCAGCGCATTCGCGCGGCACCACGACGCATCTCGACCACGCCAGCGCCAGCCACCCGCGGCGACCGACACCACCCAGCTACTGACAAAGAGCTAGCCGCTCTCTACACCCATGACGCGTGCCCGCGGCGATAATGCCCTGACACGCTTGCCTTGCAGAGACTGTGGCCACTTCTTCCTTCGAAACCCGCCTTAGCCGCTTGTGGGCCCATGAAAAGGCCAGCTATGGCCTGCGTGTTTTCACCGCGCTGGCGGTGGCGATGGGCGTGTGCTGGCACTGGCAGCAACTCACCGCAGTACCGGCGCTGTTCCTTGGCGCTATCGCCAGTGCCATTGCTGAAACCGACGACAACTGGCTGGGCCGCATCAAATCGGTGCTGCTGTCCTTGCTGTGTTTTGCCGCCGCTGCGGCTGCGGTGGTGCTGCTGTTTCCGTATCCGCTGCCGTTCGTGATCGGGATGGCGTTGGCGACCTTCTCACTGACCCTGCTCGGTGCATTGGGCGAGCGCTATGCCTCAATCGCACAGGCCACGGTGGCCTTGTCGATCTACGCCATGATCGGCATGGACCAACATGGCAGCCACGATCCGCACATCGCCTGGCATGACGCGACGCTGCTGCTGATCGGCGCCAGCTGGTACGGCGTGCTGTCGATCCTGTGGACCATCCTGTTCGCCAATCGCCCGGTGCGCGAGCGGCTGTCGCGGCTGTTCTTCGAGCTGGGCCGCTATCTCAAGCTCAAGGCCGATCTGTTTGAACCGGTGAGGCAGAGCGACCTGCATGCGCGCCGGCTGGCGCTGGCCGAGCAAAACGCCAAAGTCGTCGGCGCGCTCAATGCCGCCAAGACCGCGATCATGAGCCGCTTCGGCCGCTCCGGCCGGCCGGGCGTGCAATCGGGGCTGTATTTCCGGCTGTATTACACGGCGCAGGAATTTCACGAGCGTGCCAGCTCCTCGCACTATCCGTATGAAGCGCTGACCGACGCGTTCTTCCACAGCGATGTGCTGTATCGCTGCCAGCGTCTGCTCGCGCTGCAAGGCAAAGCCTGCGCCGCATTGGGCGAGGCGATCCGCTTGCGCCATCCGTTCGACTACGGCGAACACAGCCGCCTGGCGACCGAAGATCTGCGCCAATCGCTGGATTATCTGCACGCACGTGCCGATCCCGCATTCGCACGCCTGCTCGGTGCGCTGGAATTGTTGGTGAACAACCTGCAGAGCATCGAACGCAAGCTGTCGGAAGCGGCGCAATCCGATTCCACCAGCGACCAGATCGACACGCGCTTGCGTGACTCTTCGCCGCACACCTTGCGCGAGATGACAGCACGCCTGGTGCAACAACTCACACCTGGCTCGGTGCTGTTCCGGCACGGCCTGCGCATGGCCGTCGCGTTGCTGGTTGGTTACGCCATCATGCACTTCATCCACGCCGACAACGGCTACTGGATCCTGCTCACTACCGCCTTCGTGTGCCGGCCCAATTACGGTGCCACCCGCTTGCGACTGGTCCAGCGCATCGCCGGCACCCTGATCGGCCTGGTCGCCACCTGGGCGCTGATGCAGCTGTTCCCCGGCATGGAAGTGCAGCTGCTGCTGGCGCTGGCCGCCGCGCTGGTGTTCTTCATCACCCGTACCGATCGCTATATGCTGGCCACCGCCGGCATCACCGTAATGGCGCTGTTCTGCTTCAACCTGCTCGGCGACGGCTTCGTGCTGATCTGGCCGCGCCTGATCGACACGCTGATCGGTTGCGCGATCGCCGCGGCCGCCTCGTTCCTGATCCTGCCGGACTGGCAGGGCCGCCGCCTCAACCAGGTGATGGCCACGGTGCTGGCCAGCTGCGCGCGCTACCTGGCCCAGGTGCTGGAGCAATACGCCAGCGGCATGCGCGACGACCTGCCCTACCGCATCGCGCGGCGCGACATGCATAACGCCGATGCCGCGTTGTCGGTAGCGTTGTCCAACATGCTGCGCGAGCCAGGCCGCTATCGGCGCAACCTGGATGCGGGTTTCCGCTTCCTGGCGTTGTCCAACACCTTGCTCGGGTATCTGTCCGCACTGGGGGCGCATCGCGCCGCACTCGAGGGCGACCACGACCCCACCATCGCGCAGGCCGGCGAGTATCTGCAGCGCGCACTGAGCGAAGTCGCCACCGCATTGCGCGAACGCCAACCATTGCCAGTGCACGACGAAACCGAAGAAGTGGCCATCGCCGAAGCGCTGGAACACCACGCCGTGCAATTGCCGCCCAAGCAGCGCCTGGTGCGCGACCAGTTGGCGTTGACGCTGCGTCTGTTGCCCAAGCTGCGTGCCGCTGCGTTGGCAGTCACCACTGCACCGGCGGCAGACAGCGCGCCACCTTTGGCGACAACCAACGCCTAGCGAATCATGATCGGTAGGCGCGCACGCCGCGCAGCAGGTGAGGCATCCACGTGGACATGCGACGCTGAGTATCAACTGCGTCTGCCTGGTGGCCCGCAGTCGTTTCGCCGGCCGCGCCTATTTCCAGTGGTTCCACGCCACACTCAGCGCTACCCACCCCAACGCCGCCACAGCCAGCACCGCGCCACCGATCACCACACCGTTCCAGCCGGCCTGCGCATACGCCGCGGTGCTCAAGGTCGAACCCACCGCACCACCGATGAAGTAGCAGGTGATGTAAGCCGACTTGAGGCGATTGCGTGCGTGCGGATTGCGCTGATAGATCACGCTTTGATTGGCGACATGCACGCCTTGCACCGCGATGTCCAGCAGCAGCACACCGATGATCAGCAATACGATCGAGTGCGGCGCAAATGCCAGCAATACCCACGACAGCAGCAACATCAGCAGCCCACCCCAACTGACGCGATCGCCATGGCCGTGGTCGGACCAATGGCCGGAGCGATTGGCCGCCAACGCGCCGGCTGCACCGATCAAGCCGAACAGCCCGATCACCGCCGTGCCATAGCCATAACTCGGCCCCGACAACAGAAATGTCAGCGTGGTCCAGAACATGCTGAAGCCGGCAAAAATCAGCCCGCCCAGCACCGAACGCGAACGCGAACGCGAACGCGAACGCAGCACCGCATCGTCGCGCAGCAGTGTCAACACCGATCCCACCAACTGCGGGTACGACAGCTGCGCATTGCCCGGATGCCGTGGCAGCCCGCGCCACAACAGCCCGGCAGTAACCAGTCGCCCCTGAAAAACCCCAACCACCCAACGACCGCAAGGCCTTGATGTCTGCACCGGCGTGCCAAAACTACCGGTGTTCGCTACGCTGAAGGCTGGTTTCTTGCAATTTTCAGTCATGCGTACACGCCGTCCTGCTGCCGAGACAGACCCGCCGACGAGTTGTTTCGTTCGCGGCTGGAGAACCAGATCGATCTGCGTCATCCGCTGGCGCGGCTGAGCCAACAGATGCCGTGGGCGGCGTTGGAGCAAGCACTTTCATCGCGCTTGCCGGCCACCCAGGCCGGTGGCGGTCGGCCGGCATTGCCGGTGCGGCTGATTGCCGGTTTGCTCTACCTCAAACACGCCTACGACCTGTCCGATGAAGCGGTGTGCGAGCGCTGGCTGGAGAATCCGTACTGGCAGTTCTTCACCGGCGAGGTCGTGTTCCAGACGCGTTTGCCGTGCGATGCCAGCTCGCTGACGCGCTGACGGCAGCGCCTGGGTGAGGCCGGGATGGAAGAGCTGCTGGCGCACACCATCAACGCCGCGCATGCGATGCAGGCGGTGGACGCACGCGAGTTGTCGCAGGTGATCGTGGACACCACGGTGCAGGAAAAGGCGATCGCCTATCCGACCGACAGCCGTTTGCTTGAAGTGGCCCGCAAGAAGCTGGTGTTACTGGCCAAGCGGCACGGCATCGGATTGCGGCAGAGCTACGCGCGGCAAGGCCCGGCCCTGAGCCGCAAGGCAGGTCGGTATGCGCATGCGCGCCAGTTCAAGCGGATGCGGCGCGTGCTGCGACGTCAACGCACAGTGCTGGGACGGCTCGTGCGCGACATCCAACGCAAACTCGATCAGGTAAACACCGGCGTGCGCGAGCGCATCGCTGTCTGGCTGGAACGTGCGCAACGGCTGTACACGCAGCGTCCGAAGGACAAACAAAAACTGTACGCATTGCATGCCCCGGAAGTGGAATGCATCGGCAAGGGCAAGGCGCGTCAAGCGTACGAATTCGGCGTCAAGGTCGGCATTGCAGTCACCGCCTGCAAGGGATTTTGGTCGTGGGTGCGCGCAGCTTCCCGGGCAACCCGTACGACGGCGATACCTTGGCCGAGCAGCTGGAGCAGACACGCGGGTTGCTGCAGGATGTGAGCGTAGAACCGACGGTGGCGATCGTGGACCTGGGCGATCGCGGGCGCGAAGTCGATGGCGTGCAGGTCCTGCATCGCGGCAAGGCCAAGACGCTGACGCGACGGCAATGGCGCTGGATCAAGCGACGGCAGGCGGTGGAGCCGGTGATCGGACATCTGAAAGACGACTGCCGGTTGCGTCGCTGCAGGCTGAAAGGTGCCCAAGGCGATGCGCTGCACGTGCTCGGCTGCGCGGCCGGCTACAACCTGCGCTGGCTGCTGCGCTGGATCGCGTTTTTGCGTACCTGGATGCGGGCGATGGGATGGTCATCCTTGAGTACCGCGCCGCTGTCACCGACGGCACTTGGCGCTTGAAGGGGATTTTTCAGGGACGACTAACCAACGACAACCCCGCCGCGATCCAGTACACGGTATACCAACCGCCCACACCTGCCAGCAGCCCGGCGGCGGTACGCGCCAGCAAAATGCCCAGCAGCAACCCGCTCATCACCGTGCCGATCACCCGTCCACGTTCGTTGGGCGCGGCCAAGGTCGCCGCGAACGGCACCAGAATCTGCGCCCCCACCGAACTGGTCCCGGTCACAATCGTGCCGACCAGCAACATGCCGAAGCTGTGCGAACTGGCGCTCACCAGCAGGCCCAGCGCACCGAGCACAAACAGGCCGACGAGCAGGCCGCGACGCTCCAGCTGGTCACCCAGCGGCACCAGCAACAGCAGTCTGGCCGCATAGGCCAGCTGCGCAGCAGTCACCACGGCCCCCGCACTGCGCACCTGGATCCCGAACGTCTGCGCCAGCGTTTTCAGCAAGGGCTGCGCGTAATAGTTGCTCGCCACCGCCAACCCGGTGGCTGCGGCCATCAGCAGCACCAGGCGGCGCGGCAGGGGTGGGTGGGAAGTCGACTCGATGGTCATGGCGTGTGCTTGGTGAAGGGATGGGCGCAGTGTGGGCAGCTCGGAAGCATCTTTCCAATCTAGTGTCTTCACTGCCCAATCTAGTGTCTTCACTGCATACATCGCGTTTCGGGATCGCGTGTTTGCGCTAATTGGAATGTGCTGTCGCCGTGGTCGAAGAAGGCGGATTTACTGCCGCCGCACGCCGCTGCAACGTTGACTTACGCGGTGACTACATTCCGGTCGCGTGCGCCTTCGTGGCGCTGCTGCGGGCCCAGGCCGCGCAACATGCGCCGTCGGCACGCGTTGCGCGCTGGGCGAATCGGTCATCCACGAGCGCGCCGTGGAAGCCTGCTAGGCTGCGCGCGTTCGCAAAGGAAACTGCATGTCCGGTCACAGTCAGTTCGCCCTGCTCAGGCAGCGCCGCTTCTTGCCGTTCTTCGCTGTCCAGGCGTTGGGCGCGTTCAACGACAACGTCTATCGGCAGGCCATCATCGGCTTGTTGTTCTACTTAGGCATCGATGCAGCGCAGCGCACGCTGTACACCAACCTGGCGCCGGCACTGTTCATCCTGCCGTACTTCCTGTTTTCCGCACTGGCCGGACAGATCGCCGAAAAACTGGAAAAGCAGAAACTCATCGTGATCACCACCACCATGGAGGTCGCCATCATGGCGCTGGCCGCGGTGGGCTTTCTCACCGAGAACATGGTGATCCTGCTGATTGCGCTGTTTTGCACCGGCCTGCAGTCCACGCTGTTCGGGCCGGTGAAGTATTCGATCCTGCCTTCGGTGCTCAAACCGGAAGAGCTCACCGGCGGCAATGGCCTGGTCGAGATGGGCACCTCGATCTCGATCCTGTGCGGCATGATTTTCGGCGGGCTGATCTTCCAGGTCGCCGGCAGCCATGGCCCGGTCGCCGCGGCCACCGCGGTGATCGCCATCGCCATCACCGGCAACCTGGTGGCGCGGCTGGTACCCAGGGTCGATGCCGGCGCGCCGGACCTGAAGATCAACTGGAACCCCTTCCCCGAATCGCGCGCGATCATGCGCCTGACCCGGCGCACGCCAGCGGTGCGCAACGCAGTGCTCGGGGTGTCGTGGTTCTGGTTCCTCGGCACCGTGCTGACCGCGCAGTTGCCCACCTATGCGCAGCTCAACCTGGGTGGCCGGCAGGATCTGTACGTATTCGCGCTGGCGCTGTTCTCCATCGGCACCGGCGTCGGCTCGCTGCTGTGCGAACGGCTGTCTGGTCGCACCGTGGAAATCGGTCTGGTGCCGCTGGGCGCGTTCGGCATCAGTGCGTTCTTGCTGGATCTTTATTTCGCACGGTCTGGTGCCGCGCCCACCAGCAATCTGTCGATCAGCCAGTTCGTGCATCAGCCGGGCAGCGTACGCTTGATCGTGGATCTGATCGGCATTGGCCTGTTCACCGGCTTGTTTGTGGTGCCGCTGTTTGCGCTGATCCAGAGCCGCACGCCCAAGGCAGGACTCTCGCGGGTGATCGCCGGGCTCAACATCCAGAACGCGTTGTTCATCGTGTCCGCAGCAATCATCAGCATCGCGTTGCAATTGCCGCAGGTGGTGCTGTTCGGTGTGCGCATTCCGTTGCCGGGCCTGAGCATTCCGCAGGTGTTTTTGGCCTTGGCGCTGGCCAATACATTGGTGGCGCTGTGGATCTTCACCCTGGCGCCCGAGTTCCTGATGCGCTTTCTCAGCTGGGTGCTGGTGAGCGCGTTGTACCGGCTGAGCGCGCGCGACATCGATCACCATGTGCCGGACGAAGGCGCCGCACTCCTGGTCTGCAACCACGTCAGCTATATGGACGCGCTGATTCTGTCGGCGGTGATTCCGCGCCCGGTGCGCTTTGTCATGTACTACAAGATCTTCCGCATCCCGGCGATGCGCTGGATCTTCCGCACCGCTAAAGCCATTCCGATCGCTGGTGCGCGCGAAGACCCGGCGCTGATGCAACAGGCATTCGACCGCATCGATGCCGCACTGGCCAACGGCGAGCTGGTGTGCATTTTCCCCGAAGGCGCGCTTACCAAGGATGGCGAGATCGCGCCATTCAAATCGGGTGTGGAAAAGATCCTAGAACGCCGCCAGGTGTCGGTGATCCCGATGGCATTGCGCGGCATGTGGTCGAGCATGTGGAGCCACCGCGATACGCGTCTGGGCCGCATGCGCGTGCCGCGTCGGATGCGCGCGCAGGTCGAAGTCGTTGCAGGTGCAGCGGTTCCCGGCAATCAGGCCACTGCCGCGCTGCTCGAACAGCAGGTGCGTGCACTGCGTCGTCATCAATCCTGAGCCGAACGGGCGCAGGCTTTGCCTCCATCGCGCGCTGCGCGTAGCCTGTGTGCCATTGCACGGTTTACTGCCTCGCTCGCAAAGCGGACGCAGCCGGTCGTAACAGGGGAAGTCGTGTGCTCAACATCATCGCGCCTGAGGCGTCCGCCAGGATCGGCGACCGTCGCTCATTTGTTGCGCCACCCCTTCGGTACCCCTCCCACTCACGCATCAGTTCGCTGTCGTACACCACCCAAGGAACTTCACCATGAGTGCCATCCCACCGCCGATCCATCCCTCGTCCAGCGCCGCGCCCGGCCCAGTGCCCGTTCACCTGATCTGGGCGATCGTCTCTACCGTGCTCGGCTTTTGCCTGTGCTGCCCGACCCTGATCACCGGCATCGTGGCGATCGTGTTCTCCAGCAAGGTCAATGGCCTGCTCAACCAGGGCGACATCGACGGCGCGCGTCGCGCCTCCAACACCGCCAAGACATGGTGCATCGTGACCACCGTGCTGGCCGTGATCGGCCTACTGATCAATATCGGTATCGTCGCCACCGGCGGCATGCAGGGCTACATGGATTACATGCAGCAGCTGCAGCACATGCAGTAATGCACCTGCGTCCCCGCCATTGGCTTGGACCGGGGGCGGCCACCAGCGTGGCCGCCTTTGGCGTGACATTGCTGTATCGCTTCGATCCGAATGCAAGCAACAGCCCGTTCCCGCCGTGCGTATTCCGTGCCGTCACCGGCTGCTACTGCCCCGGTTGCGGCATGACCCGCGCGTTGTATGCGCTGGTGCATTTCGATCTGCCCGGCGCCTTCGCAATGAATCCCGCTGCCGTGCTGGGCCTGTTCACCCTGCCCGGCCTGATCGCCTGGAAAGCCGGCTGGCGCGGGCGCTGGTTCGCGCCGGTGGTCACGGTGATGTCCGAGCCGAAGTTCTGGTCGTGGGCGTTGCCGGTGTATTGGGTTGCCAGAAATTTACCGTGGTTTCCGTTCACTCTGCTGGCGCCGGGTTAGCGCGCGAACAGCCGCTTGATGGGCTGAGTTCCCAGGCGCAGCGGCACCCAGCGCTACCGCACCCACCCCGCAATCACCAACAGCGCCAGCACCACCATCCACAGCAGCAGCACGCGCCAGACCAGACTCATCGCATCGCGCACTTCCGGTAGACGGCGCCAGACCGGCACCAGGCCCGAATCAGTGTAGTCATGCGCTTGCTCGCGCAGCTCGGCGCTGACGCTGGCACGCGCCACCGCACCGAGAAAATGCGGCTCCAACGACCAGCGGTTGCCGTGCGCCTCGCGCCAGGCGCGGAACACCGTATCGAAATTGCCCGCCAGTGCCATCGACACCGTCATCAACTGCGCCACCGGCCATTCCAGCGCGGCCAGCAGCCGGCGCGCACCGGCAAGATTGCGCGGCGGCAGCAAGATCGACAGCGGACTCTCCACCGCCAACGCCGTGAGCCTGTACAGCACAGCACCGAACGGCCCCAGCAGCACAAACCACCACAGCACCGCGAACCAGCGCCGAAGGCCGTTGACTACCACCGCTTCCACCAGCGAGGGTGCATCTTCGTGCATGCTGCCGCCGGCCACCTGCAACTGCGCAATCGCATCGCGACGCGCGCCAGGCTCGTCGGCATCGATCGCCGCTTCCACATCGCGATCCAGATCGCGCGGACCCCAGGTCCAGGCCAGCACCGCCACACCGAACAGCAAGGCTACAAAGCCATGCAAAAGATCGTCCAGCAGCCACTGCAGCGGAGCCACTAACAAGGCCGGCAACAACGCCAGCAGCACGCCATAACGGCCTTGCCACGCCCCACGCCCGGCCGCAGAACTGTCCAGCCAACGCAGCCATTGGCCGAGCAATGCGAAATTGCGCAGTCTGGCCACCTGCGCCGGCGCCAGATGGCCTAGCGAAAGTGCGACGACGACGGCAACCAGGGTCGTGAACATGGGTGGGCCTCCTCAGCCGAGTCTAGCCGAGCGGACGCAAGCACACCCGCCGCACCGCGCCGGTCTGCCAAGCTCAGCCATGTGAACGGTGCCAGTGCTCGATCAACGCGCATGCAATGGAAATGCGCGGCGGCAAATCGATGTCGCCTTCGCCGGCCAATGCGGCGGTCACCTCGGCATGGCTGACCCAGCGCGCGTCTTCCAACTCACCGGTGACCTGCGGCATCTCGGCCGCTGCGGCGCGCGCGGTGAAGCCGAGCATCAGCGCGCCCGGGAACGGCCACGGCTGCGCGCCCTGATAGCGACAGTCCTGCACATGCACGCGGGTTTCTTCGAAGACCTCGCGTGCAACGGCCTGCTCCAGCGACTCACCGGGCTCGACAAAGCCGGCAATCACCGAATAGCGGCCCGGCGCCCACCTTGCCTGACGGCCAAGCAGCAGGCGCTCGCCGTCGCTGACCGCCACGATGATTGCCGGATCCACGCGCGGGTAATGCTCGCTCTGGCACTGCGTGCACTGTGCGATAAAGCCGGCCCGCCGGAACGCGATCGCCCCGCCGCAGACACCACAAAAGCGCGTGCGCGACTGCCAGTGCAGCATCGCACGTGCGTAGGCAAACGCCGTGGCGATGTCGGCCGGGCAGTCGGCCGCGACCTGACGCAGATCGATGCGCTGCGGTGCCTGCACACCGACAATATCGGCCGGCAGACAGAACCAACCGACGTCGTTGCGCAGACCGAGAAAGATCGCCGAGTCCGACCCGGCTCCGAGCGCGGCGCCGTCCATCAGCAAGGGTTGGCCATCCGCATCGGCTAGCGCCGTGCCCTTGGCGTCGAGCAACAGCACGCGGCCGCGCTGCAAAAGACGTGCCAACGCATCGGGATCGTCACGCAGCAAATCGCCACGGTCGAGCGGTGCGTGAGTGAAGGCAAAATCGGAGGAAGAAAAAAGAGACTCTGACATCGGCGCAAGCCTGCCGATAATCGGCATCGCCTGCAACCGTCGCTTTCAGTCAGACGGCTTCGCTACCGGCGCGTGTTAAGACGTGGAGGCCACCAGCGCAGGCCGGTCGATCACCGCGTGGTCGCATCAAGCCGCTGGCTACCCGGATTGCGAGGCAGCGCGCGCAGTTGTTGCAGCGTTCGGGCAACGACGTCGCCCCGCCGTCATCCTCAGCCTCGCCGCTTGCATCAGCGACAAGGCACCCCGGCACAGGCTTTCGAAGTATCCCGGGCGTGCGGGTCATCCGGCAGATCGAACCGACGACCGTCGCTTTACTGCTGCTTGTCCAACAACTGATGCCGCGCTGCAACGATGCACGGTTCATTCGTCACCAGATGGACGAATGCTGCCCACCTCCACCATCTGATCGCGGAAAAGAGCAGTAAGTGCTTGATTTAGCGAAGGTTCGGCCCGGGGTTTGATGTTCAGTTTGAGCCTGCGTTAGGTATCAAGCGAGGTATCAAACCCCGTGCCGAAGCCTTATTTTCTGCGCCGCCCTGCTGGGCTCTATGTGCGCTTCTTCGTCCCGACTGACCTGCAAGCCCTCATCGGCTCACGCTACCTTGTCCGTCCCGTTCGCTTGGCCCTTGGTGATGCTGACCGTCTGGCCGTAGCACGAACGGCTGTGGCACTCTCCGAAGCATTCGATCGGATGCGGCAGGATGCGAGCATGAAAGACGATTTGCTGAGCCAGGCGCTGGCCTCGTTGCAACGCAACGAAGCCCGACCCTACACCATCAAAGTCGGTGGCGTGGAGCTCTCTGCCAGCGGCGCCGAAGATCACGCCCGGCTGTTGGACGCACTGAAACACCTTCCTCTTCAGCAACTGGCTTCTATGAAAAACGCCGGACCGTTGCTGTCAGAGCGCGCCACCATCCACATTAATGAGATGCGGCGTGTGGGGCGAAGCGCGAAAAACGTGCTCGATACCGAACACAGCCTGAGTCTGTTTCTGGCCCTGGTGGGCGACAAGCCGGTCGAGGACTACAAGACCGATGATGTCCGAAAGTTCCTGGATGCGCTCGAACACTACCCGAGCAATGCCACCAAAAAAGCGGTCTTTGGTGGCCTTACGCCTGTTGAAATCCTGAACAAGGCGCGGCAAGGTGGTCATGAGCTGCTGAGCATGCGCACCAAGGAAAAGCATCGGGATCGTATTGCATCCTTCTTCAACGCCTTGGCGAACGAAGACCTGATTAGCAAGGCGCCTCACAAAGCCATCCTCAATCGTGCCAAGTCGCTCACCGATGAGCCGAGTCGTGATCCGTTTAGCCAAGCCGAGCTTGAAGCGCTGCTCGAACTGAATGCATTCACGTCCTGGGCGAAGAAGTATCCGCACCGATGGTTTGGCACGCTGTTGGGATTTGCGACCGGTGCTCGGGTCAATGAGGCCGCTCAGCTCTATGTTGACGACATCGGCAAGGTCGGCGATTTCTGGGGCGTGCATTTCAGAGCCGCCAAGCCCGATCAACGCTTGAAGAACCCCCATTCTTCCCGCTTTGTGCCCCTGCCCACATCGCTGATCGAGGCTGGGTTCTTGGTCTATGTGGATGAGGTCAAGCGCGCAGGCTTTGAACGACTGTTCCCGCATTTGCCCTACAACGCCGAAAATGGCTACGGCGACGCGCTGGGGGATCAGTTCCGGGCATATGCGATCAAGCGAGGGTTAACCCAACGGCTCAAAAGCTTTCATTGCTTCCGACACACCTTGTCCAATGCGCTAGTCAATGAGCATAGCATCTCGCTTCCGATCTCCCAGCAAATCACCGGGCATGAGTTGACGCCTCCGCCGGGCTTGAAGCATTACGTCGATCCACCTTCTGTCCCCGCTCGCTTTGCGGCCATTGAACGGTTTGGCCCTCCGCTTCCATTGCCCGCTTACACGCCAGGGCAATTTGACCGTGCGTTCAAGCAGGTTCGCCACATGGAACGACGACGAGAGCAAGCGGCCCAAAAGAGGACGAACAAAACAAGAACAACAGGGTGGAGGAATTAAGCGGCGCGGATGGAAGTATGGAAGATCATTTCAGATCTGATGCCTCGCATTGATTCCGTGCTTAGGCATCATAACGAGTTTCGGAAGCAACCCTGGTATGAGCGGTTGCCAGCCTCTTGCTTCGGGTCGCTTATGACCGAGAAATTGTGCATCTCTTAGGGAACCTCTGAACAACGCACTTCAAATGCGCGACACTACACACCTACGTTGAGGAGTCATCCATGCAACTGACGTTCGGTGACGCTGAAGGTTTGGGCAAGCGCAAGCAGACTCGCCGCGAGATCTTCCTGGCCGAGATGGAGCAGGTGGTTCCGTGGAGGCATTTGCTCGGACTGATCGCGCCGCACTATCCGGTGTCGGGGCGGCCTGGTCGACAGCCGTACGCACTGGCGACGATGTTGCGGATTCATTTGCTGCAGCAGTGGTATGCGTTGAGCGATCCGGCGATGGAAGAAGCGTTGCACGAGATCCCGACCTTGCGCCGTTTTGCCCGGCTCGGCGGTTTGGACAATGTTCCCGACGAGACCACGATTTTCAACTTTCGCCGCTTGCTGGAAACCCATGGCCTTGCAGCGCGGATGCTGGAGGCCGTCAACGCGGATCTGGTGCGCAAGGGTCAGAGCCTGCGGTCCGGCACGATCGTCGATGCAACCCTGATCGCTGCGCCCAGTTCGACCAAGAACACCGACCGCGCGCGCGACCCTGAAATGCATCAGACCAAGAAAGGCAATCAGTGGTATTTCGGGATGAAGGCACCCATCGGCGTGGATGAGTTTTCCGGGCTGGTGCGCCACGTCCGTTGTACGGCTGCCAATGTGGCCGATGTCACGGTGACCCACGCATTGCTGCACGGCAAAGAAGACAGTGTGTTCGGCGACAGCGGCTACACCGGTGCGGACAAACGCGAAGAACTGCAGACCTGCAAGGCTGGTTTTTTCATTGCCGCCAAGCGTTCGACGATTCAAGCCATTGGCAACAAACGCGAGCGCCGCCAGGAAGAACGTTGGGAATACTTCAAAGCAAGTGTGCGTGCGAAGGTGGAGCATCCATTCCGCGTGACCAAACGCCAGTTTGGCTACACCAAGGTCCGCTATCGCGGCTTGGCCAAGAACACCGCGCATGTGCTGACCCTGTTCGCACTATCCAATCTGTGGATGGTGCGCCGGCAGTTGCTGCCGGCCAGGGGATAATGCTGTCTGGCGCCAGCCAACGCCGCAAGAAACCGTAGAAATCGTATCGCACGCATCAACTCTGTGCGCTATTGGCACGCAGCAGGCTCGAATTTTAGAGGTCTGGTGCGTTGTTCAGACCTTCCTTAGCTCAGACAGAAAGGTCCGAGGAATTGAAGATCTCCATGATGTCCGATACGCGGGACGATGAAGGCCTTGACGAGCAAGCCTGCGCTTCTTTTTTGGCCAGGAGCGCGCTAGCGTCCTTCGACACGACGACCTATGCAATGGCTGCCATCCGCATGCGTTGGCAATACTCCCTGCCCTGCCCGGATGCCAGTACGCTGATCGTGCAGGTGATCGCATTCGAGTTCGAGCGCTTCTCACTCGATGCGTTTAGCCTCTGCGATATTGTCTGCCCTGACACGATTGCCCGCAGCGTTCGCAAGCGTCAGGCGGAATTTTTCTTTGGCCGGCTAGCTGCGCGAGAGGCCTTGCGCCAGCAGTCGCTGATTCCTGCCGACAGCTCACTCCAGATCGCCATCGGCGGCTCGCGCGAACCACTCTGGCCGGCTACGGCGATTGGCAGCATTTCGCACACTCCCCATCTTGCTGCGGCTGCGGTAGCGCCACTTGGCACCTGGCGTGGTATCGGGATCGATCTTGAGCATGTTATCGATGCTGGCTCACGCGAAGCCTTGCTGAGTACCGTTGTCGACCGCTCGGAACTGTCACTACTGCAGTCGATCTGCACATCCACCGATTACCCATTGTGATACGCCCAGGGTTTCCTAGACATCTCAAGGCCATGGAAAATGGTCAATTCGGAGGTGTCCATGAGCAGCAAGCGGTATACGGATGAATTCAAGATCGAGGCGGTCCGGCAAGTGACCAATCGTGGTTTCAAGGTGGCAGAAGTCGCGGAGCGACTAGGTGTCACCACGCACAGCCTCTACGCCTGGCTGCGCAAGTTCGGCAAGCCTGGCGTGGTGCAGCGCGCCGAGGTGGACCAGAGCGCCGAGGTTCGGCGGCTGAAGGCAGAGTTGCGTCGAGTGACCGAGGAGCGCGACATCCTAAAAAAGGCCGCCGCGTACTTTGCCAAGGGGTAAGGGCAAAGTACGCCTTCATGCAAGCCCACTGTGGGGAATTCAGGGTGTGTGCGATGTGCCGGGTATTGCGGGTCAACCGGTCGGGCTATTACGCCTGGTTGTGCTCGCCCAACAGTGAGCGCGCCAAGGAAGATGAGCGCTTGCTTGGACTGATCAAGCACCACTGGCTGGCCAGCGGCAGTGTCTATGGGCATCGCAAGATCACCAGGGATCTGCGCGATCTGGGTGAGCGTTGCAGTCGCCATCGGGTGCATCGGCTGATGCGCACCGAGGGACTGCGTGCCCAGGTGGGCTATGGTCGCAAACCGCGCTTCCATGGAGGAATGCAGTGCAAGGCGGCGGCCAACCTGCTTGACCGACAGTTCGACGTGACTGAGCCGGACACGGCCTGGGCAAGCGATTTCACCTTCATCCGCACGCATGAAGGCTGGATGTACCTGGCTGTTGTGATCGATCTGTTTTCCCGGCAGGTCGTCGGCTGGGCGATGCGCGATCGGGCCGACACCGAGTTGGTCGTGCAGGCCTTGTTGTCTGCGGTGTGGCGGCGCAAACCCAACGCTGGTTGCCTGGTTCATTCGGACCAAGGGTCTGTCTACACCAGCGATGACTGGCGCAGTTTCCTGGCGTCCCATGGCGTGGTGTGCAGCATGAGTCGGCGTGGCAACTGCCACGACAACGCACCCGTGGAGAGCTTCTTCGGCCTGCTCAAACGCGAGCGGATCAGGCGGCGGACCTATTCCACCAAGGACGCCGCTCGCGCCGAGGTATTCGACTACATCGAGATGTTCTACAACCCCAACCGCCGCCACGGTTCAACTGGCGACCTGTCCCCTGTAGAGTTTGAACGGCGCTACGCGCAACGAGGGTCTTGAGTGTCTACGGAACCCTGGGCGTATCAACCGGCTCCGGTGGACGCCATTCGCTGGGCACCGGAGTGTTTGTTGGCACCTTGGCCTTCACGGTGCGGGGCATCTTTTTCGTGCCGTTGTTCTACGTAATGGTACGCAGCCTGTTTCCGGGTAAAACAGCCGATCACTCAACTGCGATCCGTACCTCGGAGGTGACCCCATGATGCGCAACCCATCTGTTGGTCTGGCGATGGCCTGCGCCATCGCATTGAGTGGCTGCGTCAGCATGGCGCCGCGTTATGCGCGCCGGACGCACCCGTGCCCAGCGTCGTTGGCGACACCGGCAGCGCGGACAGCAGTGCGCCTTGGACTAGCGGCAAGTGTTGATCGATGCACGCCTGCAGCAAGTGGTGGCACTGGCGCTGGACAACAACCGCGACCTGCGCGTGGCGGTACTCAATATCGAACAAGCGCCTGCGCAATACCGCATTCAGCGTGCGGACCTGTTCCCAGCGGTGGATGCCACCGTCTCGCACACTGCGCAGCGCGCTGCGGCGGCTACCGGTTTGACCGGGGCGTCGCAAATCACTCGCAGCGCCGCCGTGCAAGTGGGCATCAGCAGTTTTCAGCGACGTGACCGATGCGCTTGCCGAACGCACGCAATTGGACGAACGCATGTATGCGCAACGCGGCTTCAAGCTCTCGGATGCGCGCTACCGCAATGGCGTAGACAGTTATCTAGTGGCGCTGGACGCGCAGCGCACGCTCTACAGCGCGCAACAGCCCTTGATCAGCTTGCGGCTGACCGAGGCGAGCAATCGGCTGACCTTGGACAAGGTGCTTGGCGGTGGCGTCGATGCGCAATCAACTGTGACATCACCCCAAGCCCAGGCACCGGTCGCACAACGCTAGCGCCTTCCCAGACACGATGGCCAACGCATGCGCCGGCCATCGTCTCGCACGACTCTAGAACTGCATCACTTCGCTGCGTTGACGTTCATCACCGCATTGCGACTGGCATCCAGATACTGCGCCGAGTCGCGCATGCCGGTGGTGTGGCATTGCCCGGTCGTGTGACCGCGATTCACGCCGCCCGGTAGCTGCGCGTCGCTCTGCTCCACGGTGCCGTCTTCCGGGTCGTTCAAGACCAGGTCCGAGGCCGCGTTGCAGTGGTCGTTGGTGTACCAGTTGGTCTTGGCGAACGAGGTCGTGTAGTAGTTGACCTTGGCGCGCGCGTCGGCGGGAATGGCGGCCAACCAGGCCTTGGCGCCGTCGTAGGTCAGGTCGGTATTGCTGCCGCAGCCCACCCCAAACCACGAACCCACCGCAGCCAGGATGCCCGACAGATTGGTGCCCTGATACGGCGTGCCCACCGACTGCATCACCCGCCCACCGCTAGCGTTATCCAGCCCGCTCCAGTATAGGTATACAGATGCAGCGCGGCCATGCCGCCCTGGCTGTGCGCCACTGTCGCGAATGAGGACCACTGGCTGGCGAACTGCGCCAGCTGCTGCGCGAACTGGTCGCTGCTGCGGTTCTGCTTGGCATCGATAAACGACGACGCATTGGTGAACTGCGCTTGCGACCACACGCCGCTGGAGCAGTAGCCATGCACCAGTACCAATTGCGAGCCGACCGCCTGCGGCTGCACCATCGCAGACGCTAACGCGATCGGGCGCGGCCCCATGCGCATGCTCTCATCGATTGCAGCGGTAGCGCGCGCGATGCTGGCACGCCGCAACGCGGGCAGCTGCAGCGGCAGCGTGTCGGCCTGCACTAGCGGGATGTAATAGTCCGGGTCTTCGATGCGTAGTGCGCGCAGCGTAAACGGCGCACGCGCGCCGACACGCGCAATCCAGCGTTCGTCCAGGCTCAACGGCAACTGCCCCTGCTGCGGTGACAGCATGCCGCCAATCCATGCCACTGGCATGTCCTTGCCCTTGGTATCGGTGCCCCACACCTGGCCGAACACGCGGTAGTGCGAAGGCGCCTTGCCGTGCGCGGCGACCGGCAAGGCAATGCTGAGCCGTGTGCCATCGGCAGCACGTGCGCTGAGCGCGTTATCGAGCAGGCGCAATGACGTATCCAGCACCGGCAACACATGCTCGCTGGTGCGCACGAACGGCTGCCCGGCCTGGTCGTGACCATGCACGATCACCTGCGCAATCCAAGTGCCTTCTATGGTTGCTTGGAACGTGCCGCCGTACACACCATCACCGGCGGCGCTATCGTCATGCCTGCCGTCATCGGCCATCGGCAGCATGCGTACGCCGCCTTGCGGATCGATCACACGCAGGCTGGCTTCATCGATCTGCCCGGCTTGTGCGGTAAGTAGTCGTCCCTGAAAAATCCCCTTCAAGCGCCAAGTGCCGTCGGTGACAGCGGCACGGCGCTCAAGGATGACCATCCCATCGCCCGCATCCAGGCACGCAAAAACGCGATCCAGCGCAGCAGCCAACGCAGGTTGTAGCCGGCCGCGCAGCCGAGCACGTGCATCGAGTTTGCGTTGGATGTCGCGCATGAGCCGTCCCAGCACTGTGCGTTGACGTCGCAGGACGCGCCGCATCCGCTTGAACTGGCGCGCATGCGCATACCGACCTGCCTTGCGGCTCAGGGCCGGGCCTTGCCGCGCGTAGCTCTGCCGCAATCCGATGCTGTGCCGCTTGGCCAGTAACACCAGCTTCTTGCGTGCCACCTCCAGCAAACGGCTGTCGGTCGGATAGGCGATCGCCTTTTCCTGCACCGTGGTGTCCACGATCACCCGCGACAACTCGCGTGCGTCCACCGCCTGCATCGCATGCGCGGCGTTGATGGTGTGCGCCAGCAGCTCTTCCATCCCGGCCTCACCCAGGCGCTGCCGCCAGCGCGTCAGCGAGCTGGCATCGCACGGCAAACGCGTCTGGAACACGACCTCACCGGTGAAAAACTGCCAGTACGGATTCTCCAGCCAACGCTCGCACACCGTTTCATCGGACAGGTCGTAGGCGTGTTTGAGGTAGAGCAAACCGGCAATCAGTCGCACCGGCAATGCCGGCCGACCGCCACCGGCCTGGGTGGCCGGCAAGCGCGATGAAAGTGCTTGCTCCAACGCCGTCCACGGCATCCGTTGGCTCAGCCGCGCCAGCGGATGACGCAGATCGATCTGGTTCTCCAGCCGCGAACGAAACAACTCATCGGCAGGCATGTGCTCGGCAGCAGGACGGCGTGTACGCATGGGCGGAAACTGCCAGAAACCAGCCTTCAGCGTAGCGAACACTGGTAGTTCTGGCACGCCGGTGCAGACATCAAGGCCTTGCGGTCGTTGGGTGGTTGGGGTTTTTCAGGGGCGACTAAGTAGGGTGGCGCCGCGCGTGTCGTTACCGCTGAGCAGTGCGTTGAGCGTGAGCGATCGACCGACTTGCTGCCGACGATGACGCACGGACGAGGCCAGCTGCGTGCGCGCATCGCCCTCCATCAACACATAGCCGCGTTGCGCCACCGGCGAGGCCGATTGCAGGGTTAGCAACCACGCACCGTTTTGCGCCGAATCCTGCGCATAGCACATGCCGCCGATGCCGCTCTCTGCAGTTCCAAGCAGCGTGCTTTGTGCTTACAGCAGCGGTGTCGCAGCAGCGGTACGTGCCCCGGCAACGCTCGGTGCAGTCACTGCCGCATCCCATGCGTGATCGCCAGCCAACACCATGAAACGCAGGTGGCCGTTTTCCACCGGCAACGTGCCTTGCCAGCGCGCAGAGCTACCCGCCGGGGCCAACTCCACCGGCAGCAATGCGCTCTTCGACAGGATGGCAGATTCCGCCGGATCGGGTGTGCGTATCTGCGCGAACTCCTCCGGTGGGCCAGCCAATTGTTTGGGCTGTAACTCGGCCGCGGCCAGCGGTGCGGACACGAGCGACAGAGTGCACACGAACGACAACAGCGACGGCCTCGGCATGGCGACATCTCCCCTTGAGCGTTGCAGAAGCGATGCCGCCGCGCATAGCGACGACATCGGAGGCAGCGACCCCTCGCTGCGATTCGCCGATGGTTATACCTCGCTGGTGTGCCAAGTCTGCTGTGCGCTGCAGCACCTCACACGCTGCACACAATTCCCGCGCAACGAACGTAAAAGAATGTGATCGAAATCGCGAACACGCCTCCCTCTCCCAAACAAAGAAGGGCAGCGCACGGATGCGCTGCCCTCTGGCCTATGCTTGGGTGATGCCTTCGCCGATCAGGCTGCCTTCGCCAACGACGCACGCAGCGTGCGCGCCGCATCCACCATCGCCTGCAATGCAGCGCGGGTTTCATCCCAGCCACGCGTTTTCAAACCGCAATCCGGATTGACCCACAACTGCTCGGGCTTGAGCACGGCGCGTGCCTTTTCCAGCAGCTGCACCATCTCGCTTGCATCGGGCACACGCGGGGAATGGATGTCGTACACGCCCGGCCCGATCTCGTTGGGATATTGGAACTTCACGAATGCATCCAGCAACTCCATGCGCGAGCGCGAGGTCTCGATCGAGATCACATCCGCATCCATCGCCGCCACCGCCGCGATGATGTCGTTGAACTCGGAGTAGCACATATGAGTGTGGATCTGGGTGGCATCGCGCACGCCGCAAGCGGCAATGCGGAAGCTCTCCACCGCCCACTCCAGATACGCGGCCCAGTCGCCACGCCGTAACGGCAAGCCTTCGCGGATTGCAGGTTCGTCGATCTGGATCACACCGATGCCGGCCGCTTCCAGATCGCGCACTTCATCGCGCAAGGCCAGTGCAATCTGCCGGCAGGTTTGCGCGCGCTCCTGGTCATCGCGTACGAACGACCACTGCAGCACCGTCACCGGGCCGGTGAGCATGCCCTTCATCGGGCGCTCGGTCAGCGATTGCGCGTACTGCGACCAATACACCGTCATCGGCGCGGGGCGTGCCACGTCGCCGTAGATGATCGGTGGCTTCACGCAGCGCGAGCCGTAGCTCTGTACCCAACCCAGCTTGGTGAAGGCGAAGCCTTCGAGCTGTTCGCCGAAGTATTCCACCATGTCGTTGCGCTCGAACTCGCCGTGCACCAGCACGTCCAGCCCGATGGCTTCCTGGAAGCGCACGCACGACTCGGTCTGTACGCGCAAAAACGCATCGTATTGTTCTTGCGACAGCTTGCCGGACTTGTAGCGCGCACGCGCTTCGCGCACTTCGTGCGTCTGCGGGAACGAACCGATCGTGGTGGTAGGATACGCCGGCAATTGCAACGCCTGTTGCTGCGCCACACGGCGCTGCGGATAGACCGATGCACGCCGCGCGCTATCGCCATCCAATGCTGCCAGGCGCTTGCTCACGTCAGGCCGGTGCACTTTAGGTGAGGAGCGACGTGCCTCCACGGCGGCGCGGGTTTGTTCAAGCGCGGCGTTGGCGTGCGGTTTGTCATCGAGCGCATCGGCCAACGTGCGCAGCTCGCCGAGTTTCTGCTTGGCGAACGACAACCAGCTACGTAGATCTGTATCGAGGCTTTTCTCCACATCCAGATCCACTGGCACATGCAGCAGCGAGCACGACGGTGCCAGCCACAGGTTGTCGGCACCCACATGCCCTCGCGCATAGCGGGCCAAGGTCAGGGCATTATCCAGCGGCGTACGCCACACGTTGCGGCCGTTGACCAGACCAAGCGACAGCACACGCTCGCTTGGTAGCGCGCCGAGCACCGCATCGAGTTGTTCCAACCCACGCACCAGATCTATATGCAGGCCATCTACCTGCAACGCGGCAGCCAGGCGCAGGTTGTCGTCCAACGCACCGAAATACGTTGTCAGCAACAACTTCGGACGTGGGCCATTGGCCAGTGCCGCATACGCGGTGAGGTAGGCATCTTGTGCAGCGGCATCCAGATCCAGCACCAGCGCCGGCTCATCGATCTGCACCCATTCCGCACCGGCGTCGTGCAACTGCGCCAACAACTGCGCGTAGACCGGCAGCAGGCGTTCCAACAAGGCGAGCCGGTCGCTGCCATCGGTGGTCTTGGACAGCAACAGCAGGCTCACCGGGCCAAGCAGTACCGGCCGTGTGCGAATGCCTTGCGCCAACGCTTCGCGGAACTCGGCCACCGGCTTGTCGCCGCGCAACGCGAAGGTCTGGTCGGCATGCAGTTCCGGCACGATGTAGTGGTAGTTGGTGTCGAACCACTTGGTCATTTCCAGCGCGTGCACGTCCACGCCATCGGCCTGATGGCCGCGTGCCATTGCAAAGTAACCGGCCAGTGGGTCGCGCTCGGTGAGCGCGCGATAGCGCTGCGGAATCGCGTCGAACAGAAACGCGGTGTCGAGCACGTGGTCGTACAGGCTGAAGTCGTTGCTGGGCGGTACATCCACCCCGGCATCGCGTTGCAGTTCCCAGTGCCGCGCACGCAGCGTGCGTGCAGTGGCCTGCAAGTCGGCAGCGTCGCTTTCGCCACGCCAGTGGCGCTCCAGCGCCTGTTTGAGCTCGCGTCGCGCGCCGATGCGCGGGAAGCCCAGATTGGTCACGATCGTCATGTTGCATGTCCTCATTGCATGGGTGGCATTGAGGAACGAAGGAACCGCGCAACGTCTCCGCGCTTGCACGCAGGCCCGCCACACCAGCGACCTTCGCCCCCGCGGGCGAGCCGGCAATCGACGGGCAACGACGGACACGCACGCCACCATGCAGGCGGCGCACGGATCCGGCCGCTCCCCGCAGAGCGCCAGGTCGAAACGAAGGACGGTCGTGTCCCCCGGCCAGGGCCGGTATTCGGGCTGATGGACGTCGCCGTGCAAATGCACGGAGTGCCTACTGTCCGTCGCTTCCCAGACCGTGGCCGGTCCAGTGCTGTTGACGAAGGTCGTTTCCATTCACCGCTGCGGGGCAGCTCCGGAATGGGATGCAGATAGCACCCTTCACCGGATTCCCGTTTAATCCCATCGCTTCATCCGAATGAAGCGATGGAAACCGTGGCGTGCGCAGATTAGGCGCAGACGTGGCGGTGGTCAAGCAAAACTGTGGATGCCCGCATGATCTGCAAGTTGCGCCCCCATGTAGCGCTAGCAATGCGTGTAATTCCAGCGAGTGAATCGTCACCGTGATTTGCTTTTGAATTGCTGATCTAGTGCCCGTTTTTGCTCCAACGCAACGCGCGCTTCCCAAGCAGCTTCCTGTGGGATTGAGCGGGACATCCAGATGGCGAAACGCCTTGAAGTTCTCGCCCGCTATTCGCTCTGGGGCACGCTACCTAGAAGTTGCCTGGGCAGGGCGGCCTCGTACTCTTGACAGGTGAAAAGGCTTCACGCTGAACGTGATGCCTCTTGCCAGAAGCGGACATATTATCTCCGGCTAAAATTTTGTTGATGTGTAGGGCGGAATGGTGCAGAATTTCCCTAACACACCCGCCACGCCTCTACAGCTCTTGCTGGAAGCGCAATTTGGCGGGTTTTTTTGCCTTGGGCAACGGGGGCAGGGATGGTGCAGTACACGAAGGAGGCGTTGGATTACGCCCAGCAGATCCGGCAGTTGCAGGGCCGAGGTCTGGCTATCGTCGATCCTGTCAAAGCAGAGCTTTACCTGCGCAAGGTCGGCTATTACCGCCTGATGGGCTACCTGTTTCCTTTGCGAGTGGCAGGTAGCGACACCTATCTGCCAGGCGCGAGCATCGACACCGCGCTCAGGCTTTATGAGTTTGATCGTCATCTGCGCCATCTCGTAGGCGAAGCCATCGGGCATATCGAAGTGGCCGCCCGGACGGCAGTGACCTACAGGCTGGCTCACGCCTATGGGAGCTTTGCCCATCGCAATGCGGCTAACTTCCGACCTGACGGTGGGAAAGGCAACTGGCACGAAAGCTGGTTAAGTAAGGTCGACGAGCAGGTCTGCCGTGCCAGGGAGACGTTCATAGACCACTATAAGTGCCGATACACCATCCCACCTTTCCCCGAAGTGCCTATCTATATGGCCAGCGAGGTGATGTCCCTGGGCACGCTGTCCAAACTGGTGCGTGCCATGCATAGCGTAGATCAAGCCGCAATTGCTACTGAGTTCCACACGGATATACCGGTTCTGCTCAGCTGGCTTCACGCCGTCTCTGTGGTCCGCAACATTGCGGCGCATCACGGTCGCTTGTGGAATCGGGTTCTTGGCGTGTCGCCGAAGTTGCCCAGGCACGGAGTCTGGGCAGGCACGTCTTCGACGGTTCCACAAACACGCCTGTTCTTCATGCTGTGCGTGTTGAACCACCTTCTCAAAGACACTGCGGCCAATATCACGCACTGGCGGACGACGGTAAGCGATCATCTACGACCTCTCCTGGTCGACCCGTCGCGTAGAGCCAGCATGGGGGCTCCGGACAACTGGGAGACCCACGCGCTGTGGCAATAGAAGTTTGCCCTGGCATGCGTTTGGCACGCGGCCATACTTGCAAGTGATGCTCGATAGAGCGTTTGAAGTATGTGTATTGCCTGCCCGATTGTTAAGTTGCGACTGCGCAAGGCGAGGCCCCTCGCACGATTCGGCAGCAGGCAGAACGGCTGCGGGTAATAGATGCTGTGCGCGGCCACGCGTTGGGATGTCGGCCTAGGCACCGCGCAGCTGCGCGAAGTTGGAGCCGGAGCCGGAGCCAGCTCGGCGAAGATCTGCATTGGCGCGCGGCACGCTCGTATAGGCCAGCAATTCCACGCCGGCACGCTTGGCGGCCTCGATCACGTTGCGGTGCTGCAGCATGCGTGCGCCCACTGCATTGAACGACACCAGCAACCCCCGGTCGACGTCGGCAAAGGCCGCGTCCAGGCTCTGCGGGTCCGCGACATCAGCGCCACGCACGCTGATGTCGCGTTTTGCGAACTCTGCGAGTGACGCAGTATTAAGGGCCGTTGCTACGATGCGCGTGGCTGGTACGCGCTCAAGCAGTGCTTCGTCCACCAGTGCGCCAGCTACCCGCCGGCGCCGGTGACAAGGATCAGTGGGGGGCGTGTGCCATGATGGGCTCTAACAGGTATCGAGACGAGATTTGGTCTATTATCTAGATCTTGATGTCTGTGGACCTATTGTCAGGGCCGTTCGATCCTCCGCAAGGAGGCGGTTTTCCTCCACCCTGGTTACTGCGAGATACCCCTGTGAATGCGATTGCTCTGTTCCCGCCGCCGCCGTCTCTGGAAGGTCCGTTTGATGCCACCAAGTGTCCCGTGCGCGATGTGCTCGATCAGATCGGCGACAAGTGGACTCTGCTGATCCTGTTGACGCTGATCCCTGGCCCGTCTCGCTTCAGCGCCATCCAGCGAGCCGTGCCGGACATCTCCAAGCGGATGCTGACCCAGACCCTGCGCAATCTTGAGCGCAACGGCATGATCACTCGCAAGGTCTACGCCACCAAACCGCCGAGCGTGGAATACGCACTATGCAAACTGGGCGTGGCACTACTCGGCCCGGTCTCGCAACTGCTCAATTGGGCAGGCGAAAACCACGCCGGCATCCGCGCCGCCCGCGAACGCTTCGATCGTGCACAGCAAACGGTGATTGCACTGGATACCGATGAGGCGATGGCGTAGGCGAAGGACATCGTGTCTTTGCCAGTGAGCTGACGGACGGGCGCTGACGGGGTGCGCCCGCACTGCGTGGCAGCGTATTCGGTCTGGTTGCTCGGCACTGACGGCCAACCGCGGCACGCAGGCCCGGCCCACAGTGGCGAGGTCTGCGGCGCTGCCGGTGCGGCGGATTGGTCGCGCGCGTTGCTCGATGTATTGGCGCACACCGCGGGCGCAGCGCTGGTGTCGGTGCGGCGGAGTTCCAGCGCTGTAAGCTTCCCAGTACGGTCAAGTGCCACGAAAGCAAGAACGGCTGCCGCTATCGCTGGGTGGTCTCAACCATCCAGCAGCGCCTTATCCCGCACCGCGCCCTTATCCGCACTGGTGGCCAGCAACGCATACGCCTTCAACGCAGTCGTGACCTTGCGTGGGCGGACCTCAACCGGCTTCCATCCTTTGGCATCCTGCCCCGCGCGACGCGCAGCAATCTCCTCGTCGGAGACGCGCAGGTTGATCGAGCGACCAGGGATGTCGATCACGATCCTGTCGCCGTCGCGCACCAGGCCGATCGCGCCTCCCGCTGCTGCTTCCGGCGAGGCATGGCCGATGGACAGGCCCGAGGTGCCGCCGGAGAAGCGGCCGTCGGTGAGCAGGGCGCATTGTTTGCCCAGGCCCTTGGATTTGAGATAACTCGTGGGATACAGCATTTCCTGCATGCCGGGGCCGCCCTTGGGGCCTTCGTAGCGGATCACCACGATATCGCCGGCTTTGACTTCGTCGGCGAGGATGCCTTTGACAGCCGAATCCTGGCTTTCGTAGACGCGGGCGTTGCCCTCGAACACGTGGATGGATTCGTCCACGCCTGCGGTTTTCACCACGCAGCCGTCGCGGGCGATATTGCCGTATAGCACGGCCAGGCCGCCTTCTTGCGAGAACGCGTGTTCGACATCGCGGATACAGCCCTCGCTGCGATCGGTGTCCAGGGTGTCCCAGCGGGTGGCTTGGCTGAAGGCGATCTGCGTGGGAATGCCGGCCGGACCCGCCGTGTAGAACGTGTGCACGCTCTCATCGTCGGTCTGGGTGATGTCCCATTGCGCGATGGCGTCCGCCAAGCTGCGCGCGTGCACGGTGGCTGCGTTGGTATGCAGCAGGCCACCGCGCGCGAGTTCGCCGAGGATGGCCATGATACCGCCAGCGCGATGCACGTCTTCGATGTGGTACTGCGGCGTGTTCGGTGCGACTTTGCAGAGCTGCGGCACGCGCTTGGATAGACGATCGATATCGCGCATGCCGAACGGTACTTCGCCTTCCTGCGCGGCGGCGAGCAGATGCAGAATGGTGTTGGTCGATCCGCCCATCGCGATGTCCAGGGTCATCGCGTTTTCGAATGCCTCGAAGGTGGCGATGCCGCGCGGTAGAGCGGTGGGATCTTCGCCGCCATACCAGCGATGACACAGCTCCACCGCAACGCGTCCGGCGCGCAGAAACAACTGCTCGCGGTCGGCGTGCGTGGCCACCACGGTGCCGTTGCCGGGCAACGACAGGCCGAGCGCTTCGGTCAGGCAGTTCATCGAGTTGGCGGTGAACATGCCCGAGCACGAGCCGCAGGTGGGGCAGGCGCTGCGTTCGAACTCGGCGACCTTTTCATCGGAGGCGTTATCGTCGGCGGCGATCACCATCGCATCGATCAGGTCGAGCTTGTGTTCGGACAACTTGGTCTTGCCCGCTTCCATCGGCCCGCCGGACACGAACACGGTCGGGATGTTGAGCCGTAGCGCGGCCATCAACATGCCGGGGGTGATCTTGTCGCAATTGGAAATGCACACCAGCGCGTCGGCGCAATGTGCGTTGACCATATATTCGACCGAGTCGGCGATGATTTCGCGGCTGGGCAAGGAATACAGCATGCCGTCGTGGCCCATCGCGATGCCGTCGTCTACCGCGATGGTATCGAACTCCTTGGCCACGCCGCCGACGCGTTCGATCTCGCGCGCGACCAGCTGACCAAGATCCTTCAGATGCACGTGCCCGGGCACGAACTGGGTGAACGAGTTGGCGATGGCAATGATGGGCTTGTGGAAGTCGCCATCCTGCATGCCGGTAGCGCGCCACAGTGCGCGGGCGCCGGCCATGTTGCGGCCGTGGGTGGAGGTCTTGGAGCGGTACTCGGGCATGGCGAATTGGACGGCTGATCGGCGAGTGGTGGCTGGCAATTAGAACGCGTCACGACTGTTGCTGCTGCAACCGTCGCGGCGCATTCAGGTGATCCAGCACGGTAGCACGCAGCTGTTCATTCGGCGCGCCGACGCGTCCGGCGGTATGCGGCAGCTTGCCGCCGTCGATGGCAATGTGTGGGACATCGCGCGAGCACGCGCTGACGATGCTCATGGCGCTGGCGCTGAAGCGTGCGACCGGGCCTTGAAGGCTGGCGCAGGCAGCGCGGCCATCAGCTGCTGCTGGGCACGCCAAGATACTGATCCTTGAGCCGCACATAATGCTGCGCGGAGTAATGCAGGCTTTCGATTTCCTTGTCGTTGAGCATGCGCGCCAGGCGCGCGGGATTGCCCAGCCACAACTCGGCTTCGCCGACGATCTTGCCCGGGCCGACCACCGCACCGGCGCCGACAAATCCGTAGCGTTTGACGGTGGCGCCATCGAGCACGCAGGCGCCCATGCCGATCAAGCACAGGTCTTCGATGGTGCACGCGTGCAGGATGGTGGCGTGGCCGACGGTGACCTCTTCGCCGATCACGGTCGGATAGCCGGCCTTGTTGAACGGGCTGTGGTGACTGACGTGGATAATGGTGCCGTCCTGCACGTTGGTACGTGCGCCGATCTGCACATGATTGACGTCGCCGCGAATCACCGTTCCCGGCCACACCGACACGTCATCGCCCAGGCTCACCTTGCCGATGATGGTACAGGCCGGGTCGACGTAGACGCGTGCGCCCAGCTGTGGGGTGTGGTCCAAGAACGAACGGATCGGGGTCACGGCACTCTCCGGCAATCTAACGTATCGCCCGATGCGGGCACTGTTTGCATGATAGCGGGCGGTGCGCGGGTGCGTGCGACGCATCCTGGTGCTGCGTTGTCGGATGGGCAGTCACGCTGTCTGGCGAGGTCGAGCGCACCAGTGCACCATCCGTTCTGGAAGACCTCGTTTCTGGTCGACTCCGACGATGTGGACAAGATCCATGGCAGTCGCATCGAGCAACTGGTGATCGACACCGCGCGTGGGTTGGATGTGGAAGCGGCGGTCGCGGTCGCTGCGCAAGCCGAGCCGGTTGCCGCGAGTCCGCCGTCGCCGTTTGCAACCGAGCCATCCGCGCCCGAGCCGCCGGAGCCTGCCGGCAAAGAGCGCTCCGCGCGAACCGACAGCGTCACTGCGCAGGTCGGTATGGAGGCCGAGGTGGTGCGCGCGCGGCGTATTTTCGAAGACGGCCGCGACATGGTCGAGGCGATGTTTCGCGATGTACGGCTTGGGCGCACGGTCGACACCGACGCAGCGATGCCGCTGGTGGAAGCCATCAACGATTCGGTGCTGCGGCATCCGCAAGCCTTGATCAGCGTGGCGCGGCTCAAGACCGCCGACGATTATACCTATCTGCATTCAATGGCCGTGGCAGGCTTGATGAGCGGGTTGGCACGCCAACTCGGTCTGCCCGAGGCGCAGGTGGTGGAAGCGGCGATGGGCGGCCTGTTGCACGACATGGGCAAAGCGGTGACTCAACTGGAAATTCTCAACAAGCCGGGTAAGCTCACCGACGAAGAAATGGAGGTCATGCGCCAGCATCCGCTGGATGGCCACCGTTTGCTGGTGGCCGGCGGCGTGCAGAGCGCGGTGGTGCTGGAGATCGCGCTGCATCATCACGAAAAGATGGACGGCAGCGGCTACCCGAATCGACTGATGGGCGAGAACATCTCGCTGATGTCGCGAATGGGTGCGGTGTGCGATGTGTACGACGCCATCAGCTCGGACCGTCCGTACAAACGCGGCTGGGATCCGGCCGAATCGCTCAAGCTCATGGCGTAGTGGCAGGGGCATTTCGACCCGGCGGTATTTCAGGCATTCGTGCGTCGACTCGGCATTTATCCGGTCGGCTCATTGGTGCGGCTGGAATCGCAGAAGCTGGCGGTGGTGATCGAGCAGTCGCCCGATTCGCTGCTCAAGCCGAGGGTGCGCGTGTTCTATTCGGCCAAGCTGCGCAGCCACGTGCTGGTGCAGGACATCGACCTCTCGCGGCCGGATTGCCAGGACCGCATCGCGCAGATGGAAAGCCCGACCGACTGGGGCTTCCGCGATCTTGAGAAACTCTGGCTGCCGTAGTCGCTCTGCGTGCATTGCCTTTCGAAGTCGCTGCCATCGCGCCGATCTGCAAGTTCGACCGCGGTCGGTTGGGTTCTGGCCGGTTCCGTCGTTATACCGATGACGTCAAGGCCCAAGCGATCACCCGACAAACGGTGCCAGCGGGCGTCCGTTAGACGCTCACGTTGAAGTTCGGCAAGCCCGCTACGCCTTCGCCATCTGCGCAGCAGATTTGCGATCGATCGATCACGATGTTCGATACCTGAGAGCTGGATCGGCAGCGCTTCGACCAGACGGGAAGCAAGCTCATCAGTGGCGCCGGTGCGCGAGAGTTTGCCGGCGGTGTTCAGCGGATATCCCTGAGCCGCATGAGCTTGACAAGATCCAACAACGAGCCGTCTTTTTCATCATGAAGCGGAGCGAAAAAATGCGGAGCACAAAGAGCAGCAATCGTCGGACGCATGCCCAGAGCAGCTACCAGAGCCAGCCAGAGCAGCCCGCTGGCCAGCCGGCTGGCGCAGGCACTGTCGCGTCCGGTATGCCCTCGCCCTCGGAGCCCTCTGGCGTCCTCAACGAACTGTCAGCTCGACCGACTAAGCGTCGTCGCACCCAGGCATCTGCTGTGCGTTCGGCGCCGGGATGGGGCGCGCATCCGGCGCCGAACGTCACATCGACGCCGTTTCCCTCCTCCGCGCTGCCGTACGGCGACCTGCCCCCCAACCGTCATGTTCATCATCCTCAGCTCTCGCGCGCTGATGCGCCCGAGCCCCAGGGGGCAACAGCGCAACAGCCTGCTTCTGAAGACGCCGCAGTTCATGAAGAACCTCAGGCTCAAGTTGATTGTCCATTAACCTCAGGCGATATGCGCAAAGAGTTCGCCAAGCTAAGAAATAACTTGCTAAGCGGGACCAGGTGGTCAGGCTCCGGGACACCTTATACAGCCGACAAGGCACTCATCGGGCGGTTTGTAGACGGCGCCGAGAAGGGCGCGAATAACTTCTACACCACAAAAGACTACGTATATATATTGATACGTTTTAGCGCTTGGCTCAAGAAGCAGAAGAAGGGTGGCCTGCAAGACCGGCTCTTGCAAGACTTAAACGAGCTGAGAAGCGATGCCTTGAATTTCCAAACAGAGACGGGAAGCCGTCGTCTGATCGCGGCAGTGAAGAAACTGCATGATATGGCATCTGCCAAAGACGGAACGGTAAAGACCCGGCGATACCGCCGCAATGAGATTCCTGACGGTGATAAACAACTCATCAATGATGCGCTTTCTGCTACTTCCGAGTATGCAACCGTGTTGCGCGCGTTCAGTGGATGGCTCCATGCCGGGAAAAAAAAGGCATTGTGCGAACCGGGCAGACTGCATTCCGAAGCCTTGACGGATGACGCCCGCGCCTTCATGAAAATGAAAATGCCGGGCAGTCACCATTTGAATGCGGCGCTGCGGCAACTGCAGATATTTAAATGCACCGGAAGTACGGACTTACAGAAAAAACTTGATACGCGCGAGATCCCTGAGGTCGACTGCCAACTCAGCGAAGACTATAAAGCTGCTGGATGGGAGTCCAGCTGCGGGATGACATACACTGACGGGCGAACCTATGCCGATATGACGTCAGGCGTTATGCGCTCCTTCAGCGCTTGGCTACAGCAAAACAAAAAGGATCCAATAGCATGTCGTTTGCACGACCGAACGTTGGATGAAGATGTGGAACTTTATACCAGTGACGGGAGCTCAAAGTATAAATCTTCGATCAGAGGCATTCTGACGCAAGTGCGCGAGATATCCTCTTCTAACGCTCAGCTGCCTGACCTTGGAGGCAGAGCTGAACCGTCGGGGTCTTCTTACTCCTCCCGGTTTCCATCCACTACTTCTGGTGTTTTGCCGCCGGCGCCTCAACGCGTCTGGAATTTCGATACACCCGTGGAGGAGGTGACGGAACCTGCGTCCTCAGCTCAGCCCGAGGCGTCGAGTCCCCCCTTTGAATTCGACTGGGGGGACGCACTGTATCAAGCGGATGTTTTGTCGCGGGCGGATCAAAGAGAGTGGGATCTCGATACATTTCCTGAGCAGTTCATGGCGTCTGCGTCGTCAGCCCAGCCCGAGGCGTCGAGTTACAGCATTCCATTCGACTGGGAGATACTGTGTCAAGAAGCGACAGAGCCGCAGCACACCACCGCTATGCCGCAAGCATCAACACTGAGCTTCGACGAGAAGGACACCGGGCCCAGTTGGAAGCCTGGTGCACAGCAGGTTCCCGACTGGCTATTGCAGCATGCGGTTCGCGATGAGCAGATGGTTCGTATCCGCGGCATTGAGTACCGCGTCTTCACCAAACAGGTCGAGGTGGATGGGGTGAACCAGGCCAAACTTTGGCTTAAACCAGAGCAATTTTTAGGTGGTTGAGCGATTCGCCCTAGAGCGTGTTATGAACTTTGAAAGAGGGTGGCTGCATTTCCAAGCATCAGGATCGTGAAGACGACGAAGTGCAAACCGGCCAAGGTTTCCGGCAATCGCTCGTAGTCGCGTGCCAGCCGTCTGAAACGATTGGCCCATCCGAAGCTGCGCTCGACAACCCAACGGCGCGGCAGCAAGACAAAGCCTTTTTTCGCTTCTTGCAGCTTGATCACGTGCAACTCAATGCCTTCTTCCGTGGCCGCCTGCGCCGGTTCTTGACCGGTGTAGCCCTGATCAACAAAGGCGATCTTGACCGTTTCACCGGTCACGTGTTGTACCTCTTGTGCCAACGATCGGACTTGCGCGCGCTCCTGCTCATTAGCCGGCGTCACCTGGACAGCGAGCAGATGTCCAAGCGTATCGACGGCCATGTGTACCTTGCTGCCTTTCTTGCGTTTATAGCCATCGTATCCAGCACGCGGCCCGCTTTCGCAGGTGGACTGCAGCGTGCGAGCATCGAAAATGACCGCGCTCGGCTGGCCTTTTTTCCCTTGCGCCACACGCAAGAGTGAGCGCAGATCACTGACCATGGCCTCAAAGCAGCCCGCTTGCAGCCAGCGCTGTGTTTGCTGATACACCGCTTCCCAGGGCGGAAAATCGTTGGGAAGCAATCGCCATGGTGCGCCGGCGCGCGCGATCCACCGCAGTGCGTTGAACATCGCGCGTAGCTCATACTTGCGCTGCGGTGCCTGCACGTCCATCAGCGTCAAATAGGGAGCCGCAAAGGCCCATTCTTCGTCGGAAATATCGGTGGAATAAGGCTTACGAGGCTTCATCCGTATACGTTAGCGTGACAAGGGCAAAGTTCATAACACGCTCTAAGCGTGTGGGCACGTTGCATAGCGCATCGTCGATGCAGTGCGCTGACATCCCGCTACGATGTTTGATCCCAGGTGTTGATGGTGCAATCTTTTCGCTCAAATGAAGGCAAGTACGCTGGGCCGATGCAGCCATGTTCCACCGTTTCGTTCGTTGAAGATGAGGCGGCGATTGCCTATTGATACGCCCAGGGTTTCCTAGACATCTCAAGGCCATGGAAAATGGTCAATTCGGAGGTGTCTATGAGCAGCAAGCGGTATACGGATGAATTCAAGATCGAGGCGGTCCGGCAAGTGACCGATCGTGGTTTCAAGGTGGCAGAAGTCGCGGAGCGACTGGGTGTCACCACGCACAGCCTCTACGCCTGGCTGCGCAAGTTCGGCAAGCCTGGCGTGGTGCAGCGCGCCGAGGTGGACCAGAGCGCCGAGGTTCGGCGGCTGAAGGCAGAGTTGCGTCGAGTGACCGAGGAGCGCGACATCCTAAAAAAGGCCGCCGCGTACTTTGCCAAGGGGTAAGGGCAAAGTACGCCTTCATGCAAGCCCACTGTGGGGAATTCAGGGTGTGTGCGATGTGCCGGGTATTGCGGGTCAACCGGTCGGGCCATTACGCCTGGTTGTGCTCGCCCAACAGTGAGCGCGCCAAGGAAGATGAGCGCTTGCTTGGACTGATCAAGCACCACTGGCTGGCCAGCGGCAGTGTCTATGGGCATCGCAAGATCACCAGGGATCTGCGCGATCTGGGTGAGCGTTGCAGTCGCCATCGGGTGCATCGGCTGATGCGCACCGAGGGACTGCGTGCCCAGGTGGGCTATGGTCGCAAACCGCGCTTCCATGGAGGAATGCAGTGCAAGGCGGCGGCCAACCTGCTTGACCGACAGTTCGACGTGACTGAGCCGGACACAGCCTGGGCGAGCGATTTCACCTTCATCCGCACGCATGAAGGCTGGATGTACCTGGCTGTTGTGATCGATCTGTTTTCCCGGCAGGTCGTCGGCTGGGCGATGCGCGATCGGGCCGACACCGAGTTGGTCGTGCAGGCCTTGTTGTCTGCGGTGTGGCGGCGCAAACCCAACGCTGGTTGCTTGGTTCATTCGGACCAAGGGTCTGTCTACACCAGCGATGACTGGCGCAGTTTCCTGGCGTCCCATAGCGTGGTGTGCAGCATGAGTCGGCGTGGCAACTGCCACGACAACGCACCCGTGGAGAGCTTCTTCGGACTGCTCAAACGCGAGCGGATCAGGCGGCGGACCTATTCCACCAAGGACGCCGCTCGCGCCGAGGTATTCGACTACATCGAGATGTTCTACAACCCCAACCGCCGCCACGGTTCAACTGGCGACCTGTCCCCTGTAGAGTTTGAACGGCGCTACGCGCAACAAGGGTCTTGAGTGTCTACGGAACCCTGGGCGTATCAGTCGCTCACACAACCTGTTAGGGCTGTGGCGATGAGCAGAGTGGCCGCTGCAACCAAGCCGCAAGTAACAGAACGAGGTATTCTTGCACGGCGAGAAGTGTCCATCACATTTCCTCACTTGAACAGTAGCACTGCGTCCCGCGCCCATGGAGGACAAGATGTAGCTCTTCTCGGAACGAGTGAATGATAGCACTTGGCTTGGACGGGGATGGTCTGGACGCCGCTCTTTTGGATTCAGCAGTTCTAGGACGTCCGTACGGTTCAGCGTACTTGGATCTCCTGCTCGCTAGGGCATCCCGTTACATTGCGAGCCAGACGTGCGCGCAAACCGCATGGCACTCAGCCATATTATGGATGACCTGCTTCACGATCGAGGGCTGCGAGGCAATGCGATATCCCTTCGATTCGTCCGGATTCGATCTAAGGAAGGTCTGAACAACGCACCAGACCTCTAAAATTCGAGCCTGCTGCGTGCCAATAGCGCACAGAGTTGATGCGTACGATACGATTTCTACGGTTTCTTGCGGCGTTGGCTGGCGCCAGACAGCATTATCCCCTGGCCGGCAGCAACTGCCGGCGCACCATCCACAGATTGGATAGTGCGAACAGGGTCAGCACATGCGCGGTGTTCTTGGCCAAGCCGCGATAGCGGACCTTGGTGTAGCCAAACTGGCGTTTGATCACGCGGAATGGATGCTCCACCTTCGCACGCACACTTGCTTTGAAGTATTCCCAACGTTCTTCCTGGCGGCGCTCGCGTTTGTTGCCAATGGCTTGAATCGTCGAACGCTTGGCGGCAATGAAAAAACCAGCCTTGCAGGTCTGCAGTTCTTCGCGTTTGTCCGCACCGGTGTAGCCGCTGTCGCCGAACACACTGTCTTCTTTGCCGTGCAGCAATGCGTGGGTCACCGTGACATCGGCCACATTGGCAGCCGTACAACGGACGTGGTGCACCAGCCCGGAAAACTCATCCACGCCGATGGGTGCCTTCATCCCGAAATACCACTGATTGCCTTTCTTGGTCTGATGCATTTCAGGGTCGCGCGCGCGGTCGGTGTTCTTGGTCGAACTGGGCGCAGCGATCAGGGTTGCATCGACGATCGTGCCGGACCGCAGGCTCTGACCCTTGCGCACCAGATCCGCGTTGACGGCCTCCAGCATCCGCGCTGCAAGGCCATGGGTTTCCAGCAAGCGGCGAAAGTTGAGAATCGTGGTCTCGTCGGGAACATTGTCCAAACCGCCGAGCCGGGCAAAACGGCGCAAGGTCGGGATCTGGTGCAACGCTTCTTCCATCGCCGGATCGCTCAACGCATACCACTGCTGCAGCAAATGAATCCGCAACATCGTCGCCAGTGCGTACGGCTGTCGACCAGGCCGCCCCGACACCGGATAGTGCGGCGCGATCAGTCCGAGCAAATGCCTCCACGGAACCACCTGCTCCATCTCGGCCAGGAAGATCTCGCGGCGAGTCTGCTTGCGCTTGCCCAAACCTTCAGCATCACCGAACGTCAGTTGCATGGATGACTCCTCAACGTAGGTGTGTAGTGTCGCGCATTTGAAGTGCGTTGTTCAGAGGTTCCCTAGGTGCCCTGGCATGGCGACATGCCTTGCTCGGTCATCAGCCGCTCGATGTTTTCCACCACCACGATGGTATCGGCGACCAACAAGCCGATCGCCAGCATCATCGCGAATATGGTCACGTGTCGATCGAAAATCCCAGCAGCGACAACACACCAAAGGTGCACATCAACACCACCGGTACCGCAATGACCGGCACCAGCGTCGCGCGCCAGTTCTGCAAGAACAGATACATCACCACAACCACCAGCACGATCGCTTCGATCAAGGTCTTGACCACTTCCTCGATGGAGATGCGCACGAACGGCGTGGTGTCTTAGGCCATTTGATAGGTAAGTCCGGCCGGAAAATACGGTGTGAGCGCATCCAGCTTGGCCTCCACCGGTTTGGCGGCATCCAGCGCATTGGCGCCGGTGGCCAGCTGCAGGCCCATACCCGCGAAAGGCTTGCTGTTGAATCTGGAACTGGGGCCGTAAGATTCCGAACCCAGCTCCAGCCGCGCGACGTCGCGCAGGTACACAGTGGCGCCGCTGGCATCGGACTTGAGCACGATGTTCTCGAACTGCGCCGGCGTGCTGAGCTTGCTGCGCGAGGTCACCATGGCATCCAATTGCTGGCCTTGCAGCGCCGACAATGCGTCGAGCGCATCGGAGGACACATCGGCGTTCTGCGCGGCAATTGCAGTGCTCACATCCGAGGGCTTCAACGCATAGGTGTGCAGTTTTTCCGGATCCAGCCACACGCGAATCGCATATTCGGCGCCGAACACGTTGACGCTGCCGATACCGTTGAGACGGCTGATCAGGTCCTGCAACGCGGACACCATGTAGTCGCCGATGTCGGTGCTGTCCATGCTGCTGTCTTCGGAAGTGAAGGCAAGCACCATGAACATGCTGCCGCTGTCCGACTTGGTCACTGTCAGGCCATTGGTCTTGACGTCATCGGATAGCAGCGCCTCGCCTTGCGACACCTTGGGCGCGGTGCTGGCTGGCGCTGCGGTTACCGGCACGGCGTTAGGTGCAATTGCAGCCGGCGCGATCGCGGCGACAGTCACCTCGCGTGTCTTGACCGGCATGCCGACCTGGATTTTCTGCAAGTCCTGCACGATCACGCGCTCGCCTGCAGACAAACCTTCGCTGACCACCCAACGCGCGCCCACCGCATCGCCGGTGGTGAGCATGCGCTGCGCCACCTTGCCGCCGGCGCCGACCACCATCGCTACGGCTTGGCCCTTGCTGTTGCGGGTAATGGCCAACAACGCGCGCTTCTACAGCGCCCAGCAACGCGCCCGGTGGACAGTCGGCGCCGCATCGATCGGTGTCGCCGCGCTATTTGGCTGGCTGATGTCGCGCACCTTCTGGAGCGCTTGTACGAGCGCTTCTACCGCGTCGAAGGCTCGCGTAATCGCGCCAGCGGCGGCGGTGGGCTGGGTCTTGCGATCTGTCGCAATTCGGCGCCGACGACTACATCTGCGAACCCTTCAGCCCGCGTGAAGCAATGGCACGCGTGCGGGCGGTGTTGCGTCGGCATCGGCATGATCCCAACGCGATGCCGACGCACGGGTTGGTCGTCGATGACTCCGCCTGCCGCGCCAGTGTCGCCGGGCGCGATCTGGATCTCACGCAGGTCGAGTTCCAACTAGGCACGCTCTCTCTGTGCATCGCCTAGTCGCGTGTACTCGCGCGAACAGCTGATGGACCGCGTGTATGTTGACCACCGCATCGTCACCAACCGCACCGTCGACAGCCACATCAAGAACCTGCGCTGCAAACTGCCCGATGTCGGCGGCGAAGAGTGGGTGCGCTCGGTGTATGGCGTGGGGTATCGCTTCGAATATTTAAGTGAGGCGTTACCGAAAACCCAACAACTGCACGTCAACAACGCCCAGCGCTCGCACCTTCAACCACCGCGTAGAGCCGGCCAGCGATGCCTGCCATGGGCTTACCAGCGTGAACACGAAAAACCCGCGCTGGCCAGCAACGCGCCCAGCACGATCGAGCGGATGCGCCCCAGACGCTTCACTGCCGCAACGCCGCAACGCCCAGTAAGCGGGTAACGCTCCCTACGCAGACGTGGCATAACCACCTATCCATTGCACTTACCGCAACCACCCTTGGCCAATGGCGTGCAGCGTGAATCGCTAGCGGAACACCACCGTGCGATGGCCGTTGAGCAGGATGCGGTGTTCGACATGGCGACGCACTGCACGGGCAAGCACCAGCGATTCGGTGTCGCTGCCCAGCCGCACCAGATGGCGCGGGGTCATTGCATGGTCCACCCGGGCGACGTCCTGTTCGATGATCGGGCCTTCGTCCAGATCTTCGGTGACGTAATGCGCGGTGGCGCCGATGATCTTGACCCCGCGTGCGTGCGCCTGATGATACGGCTGCGCGCCCTTGAAGCTGGGAAGGAAGCTGTGATGGATATTGATCGCGCGCCCGGCCAATGCACGGCACAACCCCGGCGATAGAATCTGCATGTAGCGCGCCAACACCACCAGATCGATCTGCAGGTGTTCGACCAGGGCGAGCAGCTGCGCTTCCTGTGCGGCGCGCGTGTCTGCGGTCACCGGCAGATGGTGAAAGGCGATGCCGTAAGAAGCGGCCAGCGGTGCGAAATCGGCGTGGTTGGACACCACCGCGGCGATGTCCACCGGCAATTGCCGGCTATGCATGCGGAACAGCAGATCGTTGAGACAATGCCCCTGCTTACTCACAAGCACCAGCAGCCGCGCGCGACGGCGTGCATCGCGCAGCTGCCAGTCCATCTGGAATTCATCGGCCAGCAGCGCAAACCGCCGTTCCAGGCTGGCGATCTCGGTATTTGGCGGCTTTTCGAAGTGCACGCGCAAAAAGAAGCGGCCGCTTTCGTCGTCGCCGAATTGCTGTGCGTCGAGAATGTTGCAGGCCAGATCGAACAGCAGCCCGGTCACGCGATACACGATACCGGTGCGGTCTGGGCAGGACAGAGTGAGGATGTAGTCGGAGCGCATCGGCCAATGATAGCCAATACGCGCAGTGACGGGCTCAGTATTTGCGTCCGCTATTGTTGCAGTGTGACTCAGCGCGAGGGCAGGCGCAGCATCAGACGCCGATTGATCTCATCCAGCTGCGCCATCGACGCCTCGACCGAGGTCTCCATCGCTTCTTGCGTGGCGATGTTTGGCCTCCACACCGTGACCACGTGCCAGCGCGCCAGCCACGTACATCGAACATAAGCGGTGTGCGTCAGCTGGCCAACACGCCGCGCGCCTCGCGCGGTTCGCAGCGCAGGTATTGCGGTGCCGCGATGACCGATGCGCCAAGTGCGGCAGCGGCATGCCACGGCCAGCGCGGGTCGTACAAGATGCCGCGTGCCAACGCGATCGCATCGGCCTGGCTTCCTTGCAGAATCGCTTCGGCTTGCGTCGGCTCGGTAATCAGGCCCACGCCGATTACCGGCATGTTGACCTGCGCCTTGATGGACTGCGCAAATGGAATCTGATAACTCGCCTGCACCGGAATCTGCTGGCGCGGGTCCAGCCCGCCGCTGGAGACATGGATGTAGTGCGCACCGCGCGCATCCAGCGCCTTCGACAAGGCGATGCTCTGCTGCAGATCCCAGCCGCCGTCCACCCAATCGGTGGCCGAGATGCGCACGCCGATCGCAATGCGCTCGGACACCGCCGCACGCACCGCATCGAACAGACGCAGCGTCAGACGCATGCGGTTTTCGAGCGATCCACCATACGCATCGCTGCGTTGATTGCTCAGCGGCGACAGGAACTGGTGCATCAGATAACCGTGCGCGGCATGCAGCTCGATCAGGTCCAGACCCAGGCGTTCAGCACGTTTGGCCGACGCGACAAACGCCTCGACCACCGCATCGATGCCGGCCTCGTCCAGCGCCTGCGGCAATGGCTGACCGTCACCGAACGGCACTGCCGAGGCAGACACGGTCTGCCAGCCATGCGCGTGATCGGGTGCGATCGCTTCGCCGCCTTTCCACGGCAGATCGGTGGACGCCTTGCGGCCGGCATGCGCCAACTGGATGCCGATCGGCATCGGCGACCAGCGTCGCACCGATTGCAGCACCTCGCCCAAGGCCTGCTCGGTGGCGTCGTCGTACAAGCCCAGATCGGCGTAAGAGATACGGCCCTGCGGCTGCACCGCGGCCGCTTCCAGAATCAGCAGGCCGGCGCCGGATTGCGACAACGTGCCCAGGTGGATGCGGTGCCAATCGCTGGCGCGACCATCCTGTGCGGAGTACTGGCACATCGGGGCGATCACGATCCGATTAGCGAGCGCAAGCGGACCGAAGCTGATGGGAGAGAACAACTGGCTCAAGAGGATATCCACACGTGACATGGAGGAGCGCCCATTGCACTGCGCCACGCGCGTCGGCACAACCGCTGCGATGGATCACTGCGTCATGCAGAGTGCGCACTGGCGTCGTTGCCGCTACGTGCGCGCAGCGGATCGACCGGTGCCTGCAGAAACGCCAACTCCTGCGCGCACGACTGTTCCACCTTCAAACTGAGCAGTTCGTCGGCGCGTGTACGTCCGAAGTTGAGTGCGGCAATCGGCAAGCCGTTGCGTGCAGCGGTCTGCACGAAACGAAAGCCCGAATACACCATTAGCGACGAGCCCACCACCAGCACTGCATCGGCCGCGTGCAGATGCGCGAATGCACGCTCAACGCGCTCGCGCGGCACGTTCTCGCCGAAGAACACCACATCCGGCTTGAGCAGCCCGCCGCACACCGGGCACGGCGGCACCACGAAATTGTCGAAGGCCACATCGTCCAGATCCGCATCGCCATCGGGGGCCTGCGCCGCTTTCAAGTCGGCCCAACCGGGATTGGCCTGCTCAAGCCGCATCTGCCATTCAGTGCGTGGCATGCGCCGCTCGCAGCCCATGCAGCGCACCACATCGAGCCGGCCGTGCAGATCGATCACCGCTTGGCTGCCAGCGGCCTGATGCAGGCGGTCCACGTTTTGCGTGAGTAGCACTTCCAGCTGGCCGCGCGTTTCCAGCGCAGCCAGTGCGCGATGCGTCGCGTTGGGTTGCGCCAAGCCGAACCGTGGCCAGCCGACCAGACTGCGCGCCCAATAGCGCCGCCGTGTGGACAACTCACCCATAAAGGCCTGGAAAGTCACCGGTTGCGGACGCTTCCAACCGCCTTGCAGATCGCGGTAGTCGGGGATGCCCGAATCGGTGCTGCACCCGGCGCCACTGAGCACGAACAGGCGCCGATGGCGCTCGATGAAATCCTGTAGCGCGTTGCTGTCTTGAACGAGTGCCGCACTCATCGGGCAACTCCGGTGGCGAAGAGATCACTGTGCAACAACGCCATCTATTGTGCGTGTAGCGGTGCAACACGCGGCCAGCGTGCCATCTTCCAGCAGGCTTCTCAACGGCCCGGTGATGGCAAACATGCCGATGCCGGCCACGGCCTCGCAGTCGTCCAACCGCACCTGCGAGGCGGCCACGAGCGCTGCCGCAAACGCACGCGGCGAGCGCCTGCGCGCCCACCGCGGCGGCCCCGTGCGTTCGCAAATGGCAGAGCGCACGCGTGAAAAGCGCGCTCACTCGCACCGCGCAGGATGCGGTATGAACCTTCCGTACGGGCGCGGGTCATTAGCACGGTGGCGCAACAGGGACGCAGCAGCAAATGCGAGTGCCAGCAGCGTCAGGCACATGCAGACCAACCCGCCCCAGCCACCGTGTTGCCAGAACCAGCCGCCGAGCGCGCCGATCACGCTGGAGCCGGCGTAATACGCCAGCAGATACAGCGACGCGGCATGACTGCGATGCGCACCGCCGAGCCGGCTCACCCACGCACTGGCGGCCGAATGGGCGATGAAAAACCCGATCGTCAACAGCACGATGCCAGCCACCACCAACGCCAGCACATGTGCCAAGGTCAGCGCCACACCGAGCACACATACCACGATGCCGGCGGTGACCACCGGGCCGCGCCCGAAACGATCCGACGCCGCGCCGGCCACCGACGAGCTGACGATGCCGAACACATACGCGCTGAAGATCATGCCGATCTGGCTCTGGCTCAAGCCGAACTCCGGCCCGCCCAGACGAAAGCCGGCGTAGTTGTAGAGGCACACGAACACACCCATCAACAAGAATGGGAGTGCGAACAACAACCGCAGATTGCGATCGCGCAAATGCCCGGCCCAGGCACGCAAATGAAAGCGCAGATTGATGCCATGCCGGCGCGCAAAGTGCCGCGACGGCGGTAGTAGCCAGACGAACGCCAGCGCACACAGCAGGTCGAACACGCTCAACATCGCCAGCGCAGTGCGCCAATCGTAGTGATCGGTCAGCACGCTCATCACAATGCGCCCGCTCATGCCGCCGAACGCATTACCGGCCACATACAAGCCGGTGGCCGCGCCCAGTTTGTTCGCCGGCAACTCTTCGCCCAGATAAACCATCGCCACCGCCGGCACTCCACCCAGTGCGATGCCCGACAAGGTGCGCACCGCCACCAACGCGCCCCAATGCGGCAGGAACGCGGCGATGAGATTGAGTACCGCAGCGAGTGCGATCGACACGAACATCAACCCGCGCCGGCCGAGGTTTTCCGACATCGCGCCAGCGCAGAAGATCGCCAACGCCAGCGCACCGGTCGCCAGCGACAACGGCAACGAAGCGGTGGCCGCATCCACGCCGAAGGCGCGCGCGAACTCGGGCAGCACCGGCTGCACGCTGTACAACAGCGAGAAGGTGGCAAAACCGGCCATGAAGAGCGCCAGCCGGATGCGCCCGCTCGCGGGCGCGTCGATTTCGACAACGGCAGTTGTGTCCGGCAACGTGTCGGGGCGGCGATCAGGGGAAGACATGGGCGCGATATCGAGACCTGAGACGGCCAGTATTCGCCTGCTACCACCCCCTGTCCAATTATCTGATGCTGGCAGTTGCCATATGCGAATGTCTGAGCGCGCATACCCCCCGCTCGTTACACTTACCCAGCTTTCCCACACGACACCCGCAACGTGCAGTTGATCGATATCGGCGCCAACCTCACCCACGACTCTTTCGACCGCGACCGCGATGCGGTGCTGCAACGCGCACGCGATGCGGGCATTGCGCAACTGGTGATCACCGGCGCTAGCCGCGAGCATTCGCCATCGGCACTAAAACTGGCCCAGCAACACCCCGGATTTCTCTACGCTACCGCTGGCGTGCACCCGCACCACGCGGTGGAATTCACCGCCGAATGCGAGACCGAAATGCGCACGCTGCACGCGCACCCGCAGGTGGTGGCGGTGGGCGAATGCGGGCTGGATTACTTCCGCGATTTCGCACCGCGCCCGGCGCAGCACAGGGCCTTCGAACGCCAGCTGCAGCTGGCTGCCGACAATGGCAAACCATTGTTCCTGCATCAACGCGAGGCGCATGACGATTTTCTGTCGATCATGCGCAGCTTCGAGGGCCGCCTCGGTCCGGCGGTGGTGCACTGCTTCACCGGCACCCGTGAAGAACTGTTCGACTATCTGGACCGCGATTACTACATCGGCATCACCGGCTGGCTGTGCGACGAGCGCCGCGGTGCGCATTTGCGCGAGCTGGTACGCAATATCCCGGCCAATCGCTTGATGATCGAAACCGACGCGCCTTACCTGCTGCCGCGTACGCTCAAGCCGATGCCCAAGGACCGCCGCAACGAGCCGATGTTTCTATCGCATATCGTGGACGAACTCGCACGCGATCGCGGCGAAGACGTTGCGCTGACTGCGGCCAACAGCACCACCGCGGCGCGTGCGTTCTTCCGTCTGCCGGCCCCTGCGGCCGCTGCATGAGTGGGGCGGCGCAGGCGCAGCACTGGCTGTGGCGCATCCACGCTGACCCGCAAACCATCGGCCCGCGGCAGCTGGCGCTGCTGTGGGAACCAGTGCCGTTCCTGAACGACCGCCAGGCCATCGTCGACGGCTACGTCGACAGCTACCTGGCCTACGACCAACCCGAGTTCGTCGGCCAATGGCCGCACCGACTCAGCCGGTGGCATGAGCACGCTATCCACGCATGTGCTGTACCGCCACTGGCCGCCCCGCCGCTGGCGACACGCTGCGCTTTGAAAGCGTTACCAATCAGGACCGGAGCTGGCCGCGCTCGACCTGCCCCTCTTGCGCGCCCTCCGCATTCACCTGACGGCTGCCCGCTGCGTCTTGTCGGCCACCTGACCGGCGTCAGGTGCGCACCGGTTCGGTTCGCCACATGCCGCGTTCTGCTTTGGCCCCGTAGAATGCGGCCTTTCCGGCGACAGGCCGGGACACCGAAATTGTCATGATCCACAACGATGTACTGCGCAGTATCCGCTACATGCTCGACCTCAGCGACGACAAGGTGGTGGAGATCACCCACCTGGCCGACCCGGAGTTCGCGCTCGACAAGCCGCAGGTACAGACCTGGTTGAAGAAGGAAAACGAGCCCGGTTTCGAGCCGTGCACCGATGCAATGCTGGCGCGCTTTCTCGACGGCCTGGTGCTGCGCTTCCGCGGCCGCGACGAAAGCCAGCCTGTCCGCCCGCTGGAAACCCGCGTCGGCAACAACCTGGTGCTGAAGAAACTGCGCGTGGCCTTCGAACTGAAAGACGTGGACATGCACGCCATCTTCGCCAGCGCCGGCTTCCCGCTGTCCAAGCCGGAACTGTCCGCGCTGTTCCGCCAACCCGGCCACAAGAACTTCCGCCCCTGCGGCGACCAACTGCTGCGCGCCTTCCTCAAAGGCCTGACCGCACGGATGCGCGAAGCGGGTTGACACACCTCAGCGCATGACTTTTGGCCGGTGCGGATGAACGATGCGCCATCCGCATCGACCTGGTCGTCGGACCACGCTGACCCGGCAACCCTCAGCAAGCGCTGCAGATTGCGATCAGCTGAAGCGTTTGCAGCGGATCTGTTCGCGATCTTCGTCAGTCAGATCATTGATGTGTACGTAATAGACACCTTGGCCGCGCGGGGCGCTGAGCAGCTGCGATTCGATCTCCGCCTCGGCGGTGTCGGGTGCCGAGATCAAGCCCACAATCGTTCCATGCGGGGCCACCCGCCAAAGCGCCACACGTTGAAAGACGCGCGCTTCCCGCGCATTGGTGGACGGTTCCTGCGCATTGGTGGGTTGAGGATACGTGGCGTACCAACCGTCTGCAGGAAGGTAGCGATAGGAGCCGTAGTCGTTCATAGCGTCTTTGGTGGGTTTGGTGGCGACGCACGATGGCAGTGCGCGCTGACAAGTGCGATGTGGAGGTTTCTTTTTTGGCGCTGCGATTACGCAAGTCGGAAAACCGCTTCGCTGAGGCGTGGACTGTTTCGCGCTGCTTGCCGTCCATCACGCCGCACCCAGCCGCTGGCCGCAGTCCGCGGTGACTGGCAGCGGATGCGGCAGCACCGCAAGTCGTCCATCGCACCCACCGCAGCAGATCCGTATCCTTGCTGCGCATGACAGACGTTGTCTTCCCCATCTCCGCGCTGCTGCCGCAGATCCGCCAGACCCTGGCCAACCACTCGCGGCTGGTGCTGGAAGCCCCGCCCGGCGCCGGCAAGACCACCCAGGTGCCGTTGGCACTGTTGGATGCCTCATGGCTGGCCGGCCGCAAAATTGTGATGCTGGAGCCGCGCCGCGTGGCAGCCCGCAGCGCGGCCGTGTTCATGGCACGCCAGCTCGGCGAGCCGGTCGGCGAGACCGTGGGCTACCGCATTCGCTTCGAGAACAAGACCTCTGCACGTACGCGGATAGAAGTGGTCACCGAAGGCATCCTGACCCGGCTGATCCAGGACGACCCGATGCTGGAGAGTGTTGGCGCGCTGCTGTTCGACGAATTCCACGAACGCCATCTGGCCGGCGACCTCGGTTTGGCGCTGGCGCTGGATGTCCAGGCGCAGGTGCGCGAGGACCTGCGCATCGTGGCGATGTCGGCCACGCTCGATGGCGAGCGGCTGGCCGGCTTCCTCGACGCACCGCGCTTGAGCAGTGCCGGGCGCAGTTTTCCGGTGGAAGTCGCGCACTTTCCTGCACGCCGCGACGAAACGCTGGAACCGCAGGCGCGCCGCGCGATCGAACACGCCTTGTCCACGCATCCGGGCGATATTCTGGTGTTTCTGCCCGGCCAACGCGAGATCGCGCGCGTGCACAGCGCGCTGCACGAGGTGCTGGACTCGGAGGTGCAGGTGCTGCCGCTGCATGGCGAGCTGTCGGTCGAGGCGCAAAGCCAGGTGCTGCAGCCCGACCCGCAGGGGCGCCGCCGCGTGGTGCTGGCGACCAACGTCGCCGAGTCGTCAGTCACCCTGCCCGGCGTGCGCGTAGTCATCGACAGCGGGCTGGCGCGCGAGCCGCATTACGACCCTAATAGCGGTTTTTCGCGGCTGGACGTCACCACCATTGCGCAAGCCTCGGCCGACCAGCGCGCCGGCCGCGCCGGACGGATGGCCAGCGGCTGGGCCTACCGGCTATGGCCGCAATCGCAGCGGCTGGAACCGCAGCGACGTGCCGAAATCACCCAGGTGGAATTGGCCGGCCTGGCGCTGGAACTGGCTGCCTGGGGCAGCACCGCGCTGCGTTTTGTCGATACGCCACCGAGCGGCGCGTTGGCCGCCGCACACGAATTACTGCAGCGGCTGGGCGCGCTCACCGACAACGGCGGCATCACCGCGCTGGGCCGGCGCATGCTCGCGCTGGGCACCCATCCGCGCCTGGCCGCGATGCTGGCGCAGGCCGGCGATGCAGCACGCGTGGCGCTGGCCTGCGACCTGGCCGCCTTGCTGGAAGCACGCGACCCGCTACGTCACGGTGGCGACGGACTGGCCGCGCGCTGGCGTGCGCTGGCAGCGTTTCGGCAAGGCCGCAATGCACACGATGCCAACCGCGGCGCCCTGGCCATCATCGACAGTGCCGCCAAACAATGGCGACGCCGGCTGCGTTGCGACACCGCCCCGCCGGTCAGCGTGGAGGCGCACGCGCTCGGCGACCTGCTCTCGCATGCCTTCCCCGACCGTATCGCCGCACGCCATCCCAGCGACCCACTGCGCTACCTGCTCGCCAACGGCCGCAGCGCGCGGCTGTTCGACCACAGCGATCTGCGCGGCGAACCCTGGCTTGTCGCCAGCGAGCTACGTTACGAGGCCAAGGACGCACTGCTGCTACGCGCCGCACCGGTGGACAAGGACTATCTGCGCCGCAGCGTGCCCGAGCGCTTCGTGCAACAGGACATCGTGCAGTGGGACGCGGACAAGCGCGCCCTGGTCACGCGCCGGCAATCCAGCTTCGACCGCATCGTGCTCGACAACCGCCCGGCCGGCCGCGTCGATCCGGCGCAGGCCGCCGACGCGCTGACCGAAGCGGTGCGTCAGTTCGGTCTGGATGCCTTGCCATGGACAGATAGCCTGCGCCAATGGCGCGCACGTGTGCAGTCGCTACGCGTGTGGATGCCCGAACTTGCGTTGCCGGACCTTTCCGACACAGCGCTGTTGGCAACGCTCGATAGCTGGCTGCGCCCGGCCTTCGTCGGCAAGACCCGACTCGATGCACTGGACGAAGCCAGCCTGGGCAAAGCGCTCAAGGCCGCATTGCCGTGGGACCGCCGCCAGCTGATCGACCGCCACGCACCCACCCGCATCAGCGTGCCCTCGGGCATGGAACGGCCGGTCAGCTACGCCGTCGACCACGCCGCGCAGCCGCTGCCGCCGGTGCTGGCAGTCAAATTGCAGGAACTGTTCGGCCTGGCCGAAACCCCTCGCATCGCCGACGGCCGCATCCCCCTGACCCTGCACCTGCTCTCGCCCGGCGGCCGTGCGCTGCAGGTGACCCAGGATCTGAAAAGCTTCTGGGCGAACACCTATCCGGACGTCAGGAAAGAGATAAAGGGGAGATACCCCAGACATCCATGGCCAGATGATCCATGGACGGCGGCAGCGACGCATAGAGCCAAGCCGCGCGGGACGTAATCGCCCTTCTTCCTTTAGTCAGACCACACCTTCGCCGCGTGTCCCACGAGTACCAATCCCAGCGGCGCTCAGCGGCACAACTTGGTGTGGGTAACAAAACGTAGCGAGCAGTCGTCAGGTGGTGCGGACGCGGACGGCGCGGAGCAACCGCAGGGTGCGCGTGGTACATGCCGATTCCGAGCACCGGCCGCGCCCGCCTGCCTGGCGGTGAGCGCAGTCGTTTTGTTCGCCGCTCTTAACCGCAAGCCAAACAGACCCGAACCCCGCTAACGCCGCCTATACGCGCCACCGCACAGACTGCGAAACACGTACTCAGAGAGGAAACGACTATAATGAGCAAGCTGACTGTCATCACCGAACGCGCCCTGGAGCGTGCCCTGGAACTGGCTGGCAATGCCGGCGGCCACCTGCGTCACGCCGCATCCAATGCCGGCGATCAGGCACGTAACGCTGGCAGTAGCCTGCGTCATTTCCGCCCGGGCGCCAGCCAATGGTTGAAGTCCGGCGCTGCACTGGGTGCCGTGCGCTCCGGCGGCAAGGCCGCCAGCAAGTTGGTCAAGCGCAACCCGGCCGTCACCGTCGCCGCAGCTGTCGCAAGCCTGGGCCTGATCGGCTACGCCGTGTATCGCAAGCGCCAGCGTGATCAACAGGTGCTCGGCGGTAACGTGCACCGCCTTGGCCGCGAAAACCCCGGCAGTGCCAACGCACGTCGTGCGGCCTACCAGCGTCGCGGCGCAGTGACCCCAAGCGACGGCATCGAATAAACCCTGCCTCCAAGCAATTCCTCAACGCCACGGCCCTGTGCCGTGGCGTTGTCGTTTGTGGGGTGCAGAAGGCGCCGCTGGCACAGGATGCCATGGGACCCAACGCGACGGATCAGTGAAAAAAGGCAGCAAGCGCCACCTGCTGGTGAACGGCCGTAGCGTCCGGTTGTCGCTCGTCGTGACCGGGGCCAACGTCCATGACTGCAAGCGGCTTGATGTAGTTTTGTTAGCCACTCTAAGCCGGTGTCGTCCAATAACGACTACAGCGTGCTGCCCGTTCCCAAGACGGTCGCAGCCTCCGGCATCAAACCTTCGTTCCAGGACCAACTCATCCTGGGCTTTCCCAGGACGCTCGGTGACAGCTGCATCTACGGCGCCAGGGCAACCTAGCGATTGCTGCGTAGCGGCGTGGACGATTACTGCGACATCGACGCAGTGTTGGCCAAGTCCGCTGCGCTGGACGACAACGTTACCAAAGCGAGCAATCCGGTCAGCTGCTGGCTGATCAATCCCGGCAAGGCCAACACCTTCACCCTGGTCGAGAACATACAAACGGCCCGCAGAGTAACGATCACACCCGTCAGCTCAACTTGTACGGCTATGACCAGATCACGCCGCAGTGGCTGCTGTCGGCCAATCTGGCCATGATCACCGGTGCGCCATTCAGCCCGCTCGGAACGTCTTCAAGAGTCGCCCCTGAAAAACCCCAACCACCCAACGACCGCAAGGCCTTGATGTCTGCACCGGCGTGCCAGAACTACCAGTGTTCGCTACGCTGAAGGCTGGTTTCTTGCAATTTCCGCCCATGCGTACACGCCGTCCTGCTGCCGAAGAGATGCCTGCCGATGAGTTGTTTCGTTCGCGGCTGGAGAACCAGATCGATCTGCGTCATCCGCTGGCGCGGCTGAGCCAACGGATGCCGTGGGCGGCGTTGGAGCAAGCACTTTCATCGCGCTTGCCGGCCACCCAGGCCGGTGGCGGTCGGCCGGCATTGCCGGTGCGGCTGATTGCCGGTTTGCTCTACCTCAAACACGCCTACGACCTGTCCGATGAAGCGGTGTGCGAGCGTTGGCTGGAGAATCCGTACTGGCAGTTCTTCACTGGCGAGGTCGTGTTCCAGACGCGCTTGCCGTGCGATGCCAGCTCGCTGACGCGCTGGCGGCAGCGCCTGGGTGAGGCCGGGATGGAAGAGCTGCTGGCGCACACCATCAACGCCGCGCATGCGATGCAGGCGGTGGAGCCGGTGATCGGACATCTGAAAGACGACTGCAGGTTGCGTCGCTGCAGGCTGAAAGGTGCCCAAGGCGATGCGCTGCACGTGCTCGGCTGCGCGGCCGGCTACAACCTGCGCTGGCTGCTGCGCTGGATCGCGTTTTTGCGTGCCTGGATGCGGGCGATGGGACGGTCATCCTTGAGTGCCGTGCCGCTGTCACCGACGGCACTTGGCGCTTGAAGGGGATTTTTCAGGGACGACTAATGATTCCCTGCCGACCCTCTATTCGGAACGCGCTCCCGGGCGACCCAATCCGCTGTACGGAGTGGTCAATGTGCAGCAGGCGCCACGGTCGTTGCGAGTGAGTGTGAGCTTTGATTATTGAGATTGCGTGCGGCTGAAAGGACATTGCAAATGAGCGGCGTGGCGTGCTGCTCGCTCCGTTGTTTCTGTCAATTGCTTTGGAACGCACGCACCGCGGCTTTTGGTCGCGGTGCGTTGCTGTGTGGCGAGGCGTTCGTCGAATGCGCAACGACTAGCGTCGCGTCCGGCGCGGGCGCGCGCTATGCGTTTGTTCCGTCCGCCATTGACCAGGCGCAAGCGCGTCCAGTCTCCAATCGCCGATGGCCACGCGCACCAGCCGCAAGGTCGGCAAGCCGACCGATGCGGTCATGCGGCGTACCTGACGATTGCGGCCTTCGGCGATCTGCAATTCCAGCCAGGCATGGGGCACGGTCTTGCGCACGCGCACCGGCGGATCGCGCGGCCATAGGTCAGGTGCCGGGTCGAGCCTGCGCACCTTGGCCGGACGGGTCGGGCCATCATTGAGCGCCACGCCATCGCGCAATGCCTGCAGTTGCGCCGGATCCGGCTCGCCTTCCACCTGTACCCAATAGGTCTTGGGCTGCTTGTAGCGTGGGTCGGTCAAGCGATGCGCCAATGCACCGTCATCGGTCAGTAGCAGCAAACCTTCGCTGTCGTGATCCAGACGGCCCGCCGCATACACATCGGCCGGCAGACCAAATTCGGCCAGCGTGCGTTTGGGCGGTTGCGTGCGGTCGCTGAATTGCGACAGCACGCCGTAGGGTTTGTTCAACAACACCAACATCCGAATCCTGTTGCGCAAGCTTGCTGCCCCAACACGATGCTCGCGCTTGGCGTCGTGCGAGTGGTCGAAGTGGGTGAACAGTGAACAGTGAACAGTGCAGAAGAATGCGCGTGCAAAACCGGCGCAGCCACTGCGTCCACGTCACCTTTGCACCGCGCGACACCACCATCGACCACGACAGCGCACCGCCGATACCTGCATGCCGGACAAGTTCTACGCGCCGGCATGCAGTCCTGTCATCACTGCTTGACGAACTTCAAGGTCATGCGGTCGCTCTCGCCGATCGCCTTGTACTTGGCATCGTCGGCGGCTTGGTGGTTGTTGCTCGGCGGCAACGTCCACACGCCGCCAGGGTAATCCTTGGTATCGCGCGGGTTGGCGTTGACCTCGCTCTTGCCGGCTAGAGTGAAACCGGCAGCTTCGGCCATCGCGATCAACTGTGCCTGCCCCACATAGCCGCTCTTGTCGTCGGCCGGCACATCGGTCTTGGCGCGATGCTCGACCACACCGAGCACGCCACCGGGCTTGAGCACTTTGTAGAAGCCGGCGAACATCGCCTCGGCATTGCTGGCCATGCGCCAGTTGTGCACGTTGCGGAACGTCAGCACCAGATCGGCCGAATTGTCCACACCGAACGATGGCGCCTTGGGCACGTACGATACGAACGAGGGCTTGCCGTAGAGCTGCGGCTTGGCCTGGAACTTCTTTTCCAGCTCGTCACGCGCACGTTGCGCACCGTCGCGGCTGCGGCCTTCCGGCGCCGACGCCGGGTCGACCACTGCCGCCACGTACTTGCCCTTCTCGCGCAGATACGGCGCAAGGATTTCCGAATACCAGCCACCGCCTGGGGTGATCTCGATAACGGTCTGGGTCGGCTTGATGCCGAAGAACGCCAGCGTCTGGCCGGGGTGGCGATAAACATCGCGCTGCACGTATACCCGATCGCGCCAGTTGCCATTGATGGCCGCCTGCAGCGCGGCATCGGGCGCCGGCAAGGTGGCGCTATCGGCCGGCTTCATCGCCATCGCCAACGGCGCACTCATCGCCACCACCACACTCATCACACACGCACAGGCCAGCTTGTTGCGGATCATCGCAGCGCCCTCTTCCGGGAAAAAGTAGCGCGAGCCTAGCATGCGATCCGGAGCCCGCCATGTGCCCGAAGCGTTGCTGCATAGGCCGCATTGCACTGCGCCTGGTGATCGACATGTTCAAGTCCTGTGAGCCGATGCGCATGATCGGCGGAACGCTGAACCTACATCGGTGTCACACGCAACATCGGTGCGCATGACTATCCTGTGGCCAGTTCGAATCAGGAGCATCCGTGATGATTCAGTCCCGCGCGCTAGGCCGCTCCGGCCTGCAGATTCAACCGATCGTGTTCGGTGGCAATGTGTTTGGCTGGAGCGCCGATGAAGCAACCTCGTTCGCGTTGCTTGATGGCTTCGTCGATGCCGGCTTCAATCTGATCGATACCGCCGATGTGTATTCCGGTTGGGTGCCCGGCAATCGCGGCGGCGAATCGGAAACCATCATCGGGCGCTGGCTTGCAAGTAGCGGCAAACGTGACAAGGTGCTGATCGCCACCAAGGTGGCCAAGTGGAGCGAGCATCCGGGCCTGTCGCCGGAGAATATCGCCGCAGCAGTGGAAGATTCGCTCACCCGTCTGCAGAGCGATGTGATCGATCTGTATCAGGCGCACGAGGACGACGAATCGGTTCCGCTGGAAGCCACGCTGGCTGCATTCGGTCGATTGATCGAGCAAGGCAAAGTGCGTGCGATTGGCGCCTCCAACTACACCGCCGCGCGTCTGCGCGATGCGCTGGATATTTCCGAGCACTACAAGCTGCCGCGCTACGAGAGCTTGCAGCCCGAATACAACCTCTACGATCGCGCCGGGTACGAAGCTGAGCTGGAGCCGCTGGTGCGCGAACGCGAGTTGGGCGTGCTCAGTTATTACTCGCTGGCCAGCGGCTTTCTCACTGGCAAATACCGCAGTGCCGACGATGCCGGCAAGAGCAGCGCGCGCGGTGCGTCGGTGGTCAAGCAATACGTCAATCCGCGTGGGTTGCGCATTCTCCAGGCCCTGGATGATCTGGCCGCGACGCACAACGCCACGCCGGCGCAGGTTGCTCTGGCCTGGCTGATCGCACGCCCGGGCCTGACCGCGCCGATCGTCAGTGCCACCAGCGTGCCCCAACTGCATGACGTTCTGGCCGCCGCACGCGTGTCGCTGGGCGCCGATCAGATTGCGCAGCTGGATGGCGCAAGCGCGACGGAGCCGCCTGAGGCGACTGGACGCAGCACGTAGGAAGGTCGCGCCACACCTGCCGAGCTTCTTCCGGCACTTCCCTCGCGCAGTCGCCCTCGCGGCTGTGCTCTCTCGACCGCACACGCGCGGCCTATTTGCGAGGAGTTCCACATGACATCAATCCCCAACCGGCGCATCGTGCTGGCCTCGCGCCCGCACGGCGAACCCGGCGCAGACAACTTCCGCAGCGAAGACGTCGCCGTACCACCCACCGGCCACGACCAGATCCTGGTGCGCAATCGCTTCCTGTCGCTGGATCCGTACATGCGTGGACGCATGAACGAAGGCCCGTCCTACGCCGCACCGGTCCAGATCGATGCGGTGATGGAAGGCGGCACCGTCGGCGAGGTGCTCCAATCGCATCACCCCGACTATCACCCCGGCGATCTATTGGTGCTGCCAGGCGGCTGGCAAACGCATAGCCTGCTGACACCGACAACGCCGTTGCGCAAGCTGCCCAAGGACGACACCTTGCCGCTGAGCACTGCGCTGGGTGTGTACGGCATGCCCGGCTTTACCGCGTACGCGGGCCTGCACGAAATCGGCAAACCGCAGGCAGGCGAAACGTTGGTGGTTGCGGCCGCCACCGGGCCGGTCGGCGCCACCGTGGCGCAGCTTGCGCGCCTGCAAGGTTTGCGCGTGGTCGCCATTGCCGGTGGCGAAGAAAAGGTGCATTACCTGCGCGATACGTTGCGCGTGGAGGTGGCACTGGACCATCGCGCCGACGACTTCGCCGAACAGTTGCGCGTCGCCACACCGGACGGCATCGACATCTATTTTGAAAATGTCGGTGGCAAGGTGTTCGACGCGGTATTTCCACAGTTGAATGCGTTTGCGCGCGTACCGGTCTGCGGCATGGTTGCCACCTACAACAGTCGCGGCCAGCAGCTGCCGGGGCCGGATCACTTGCCAGATTTCATGGGACAGGTCTTGCGTAAACGCCTGACCGTGCGCGGCTTCATCCAGCACGACTTCATCCGCCTGATGCCGGCCTTCCTGCGCGAAATGGGCCAATGGCTGCGCGAAGACCGCATCCAGTATCGCGAGCATGTCCTACACGGCCTGGACAGCGCCCCGCAAGGTTTGATCAGCCTGCTACGCGGCGAAAACTTCGGCAAAGCCGTTGTCGCACTCGACTGAATCAACTCGCAGCGCAACGCACAACTTGCACGTTTACCAATCCCCATTCCCCAGACACGTTACCAAAGGAACAACATGACTGTCCCCGCATTTGGCTTAGGCACCTTTCGTCTCAAAGACCAGGTCGTCATCGACTCGGTACGCAACGCACTGGAGCTGGGCTATCGTGCGGTCGATACCGCGCAGATCTACGACAACGAAGAACAGGTCGGCCAGGCGATCGCGACCTCCGGCGTGCCACGCGATCAGCTGTATCTGACCACCAAGATCTGGGTCGAAAAGTTCGACCGCGATGCCTTGCTGCCGAGCCTGCAGGAGAGCCTGCGCAAGCTGGGCACCGACCATGTCGATCTGACCCTGATCCACTGGCCGTCGCCAAAAGATCAGGTGCCGATGCGCGAGTATCTGGCAGCGCTGGCGCAGGCCAGGCAGCAGGGCCTGACCCGTGCGATCGGCGTATCCAATTTCACCATCGCGCTGACCAGGCAGGCCATCGAGATCCTAGGCGCCGACGCCATCGCCACCAACCAGATCGAAGTGCATCCGTATCTGCAGAATCGTGCGTTGATCGCCTTCCTGCACGAGCAAGGCATCCATGTCACCTCGTACATGACGCTTGCGGTTGGCGAAGTGCTCCAAGACCCAGTCATCCAGGCAATCGCCGCGCGTCACGCTGCCACGCCGGCACAGGTCACGCTGGCCTGGGCATTGCAGCAGGGCTATTCGGTGATTCCGTCCTCGACCAAGCGCGAGAACCTTGAAAGCAACCTCAAGGCGCTGACGCTGCAGCTAAGCGAACAGGACATGAGCGAAATCGCCGCACTCGACCGCGGGCGACGCCTGGCCAACCCGCAGACCATCGCACCCGACTGGGACTGAGCACTCAGTTGACGTACGCATCGGCGCCACCCGGTGCGCGCACAACCAGCGCGTAACGACCGCCCGTCATCGCGTGCTTGTTGCCTGTGCCGGCACTGCTACGGTGCCGGCACAGGGGGTTAGTCTCGACAACGCAGTTCTACCCATGCAAACCGCATCTGCCTTGACCCGCCGCGTGGTCAATCTCGACGCAGAGATCGCCTATTGGCGCGATGTCCATGCCGAAGGCCATCTGGGCGGCTGGGATTTTGCCGACTACGCCCACGTGACGACTGCGCACTACGTTTTGTTAGCCATTCTTAGTTCAACTGATCGATCGCCATCACCTGACGGTCGATGCGGTGCTTCTCGGCTAGTGCCTGCATGCCTTGCAGCGTAGCGGCGATCAGGCTGGCATAGCGCAGCCGCCACAAGTTGGCGCGGTCGTTGTCGTCATGGGTGCTGCCCAGGCCATCAAGCACCTGCGGCAGGCGACGGTCGGCCAGTGCCGATGCGGCCAAATAGGGCTTTTTCGGTGCGATGACATCCACCGGTGCGCGCCAGTCGTTGGCGACATGGCGGGCGATGCCGGCCAGGTGCGAGAGCTGGTGCATGCCGATCAGCGTCTCATGCAGCATCTCGCGGCACGCCCACTGCCACAGCGCCACCTTTTCCGATGGGTCCTGGGCGATCTCGGAGAGCGCCAGATCAACCTTTTCGATGCGTGAGTCGAGCATTGCGGAGCTCCGATGCTGCTGTGCAACATAATTCGCACCATACGCGGTGAGAATCAAGTGAGCCAGCGGTGCGGAGGATATCAGTGTGTCGATGCACGACCCGGTTCACGCTTTGTAGCGACTGCTTGTCGGGTTGCACGTTCGGCACCCCGACTTTCTGCCCGTGGCGGCTTGTAGGGCCCTGCGCGATGCCGCGCACACGCTCCAGAGCAACGCTTCGTCTCGCCAACGCAAGGGATGCACGTAGTGGTGCATCGAACGCTCGCCGAATCGGTGGAAGGTGCTTGCGCCGCGGCATGCTGGCCTCCTTCGCGAGGCGTTCGGGCGAATCGGCACGCGCGCAGGTATCCGGCAAGGCGAGCCGCTCCACACGCTCGGGCGCGATACGCAGGATTTCCTGAGCGAGTTAGCCGCCGAAGGAAAACCCGGCCAACGCTTCGCGCTGCGCAGCCACAACGCGGCATCGTTCAGCAACCCAGTTAGCGGCAACAGCGTAGAACGCGGCGCACTCATGCGCGGAAGATTCCAGACAACGCCGATGAACTGTGCACCGCCACCAAGCCAGTGTGCCGCGCATCGATGTGGAAGAAGCGGCACCTGCTTGAACGCATGCGGCCCGACGCATGCGCCGGGCCGCTGCTGACACCGCCATGCGCACTACGCATGGCGCACTGGCATCGATCAGGCCAGGGTGAGAGTAACGTCGATATTGCCGCGCGTTGCATTGGAATACGGGCAGACCTGGTGGGCCTTGTCGACCAGCGCCTGAAGTTCGGCCTGATCCATGCCCGGCACGGCGATGCGCAGTTCCACAGCGATGCCGAAACCGCCCGGAATCTGGCCGATACCGACGCTGCCATCGATACTGATTTCGCCCGGCAGCTTCAGCTTGTCCTGCGCCGCTACGGCTTTCATCGCGCCAATGAAGCAGGCCGAATAGCCGGCAGCGAACAGCTGCTCCGGGTTGGTACCGTCGCCGCCAGCGCCGCCCAGCTCGCGCGGGGTGGACAGCTTGACGTCCAGCGCCTTGTCCGAGGACACGGCACGGCCTTCGCGGCCGCCGGTTGCAGTGGCGTGGGCGGTGTAGAGGACTTTTTCGGGTGAGGCCACGGTGGTTCTCCAGGGTAAGCGCGGTCAGCGCGTAGTGTAGTTGAATTGTCGACGATGTTAAGAGTGGCCAACAAAGCGTAGCGAGCAGTCGCCAGATGGGAGCGGACGGCGCGGAATAACCGCAGTGTACGAGTGGTACATGCCAATTGGGCCGGGGCGCGCGTGCACGTTCACGGTCGATGCGCAGCGGCGAGATATTCCACACTCTGCATTTCGATCAAACGCGACGCGGTGCGCTCGAAAGCGCCAGCCAGGCGCTGGCCGCTGTACAAGGTGGGCGAGGTATCCTGCGCGGTGCAGACAAGGTTGACGTGTCGGTCGTACAGCTCGTCGATCAAATTGACGAAGCGGCGCGCGGCATCCTCGTTCATGCGATCAAAGTGCGCAATGCCGCCCAGCAACACGGTGGTGAATTCGCGCGCGATCTCGATGTAATCGCCTGGGCCGCGAGGGCCTTCGCAGAGCGCGGCAAAATCGAACCAGACGATGCTTTTGCCGCGTGCGCGTACCGCAATTTTGCGCGACTCGATTTCGATATTGCCGCCGCGTGCCTCGGAATTTCCGCTCAGTTCGCTCCAACGCTGCGCAAGCCATGCATCGGAATGCGCATCCAATGGCGTGCGATACACCGGCGAGCGCGTCAATGCACGCATGCGATAATCTTCGGTGCCTTCCGCGTAAAGTTCCACGCAGAACTTCTGCAGCAAACCGATCGCCGGCATGAAGCTTTCGCGCTGCAAGCCATTGGCGTAAAGATTTTCCGGCGCGGTGTTGGAAGTAGTCACCAAGGTCACGCCTTCGGCGAACAGGCGTTCGAGCAAGCGAGCCAGCAACATCGCATCACCAATATCGGTGACGAAAAATTCGTCCAGCACCAGCACGCGCAGATTTTCGCGCCATTGGTGCGCGATCCTGGCCAGCGGGTCGCTTTGCCCGGCATGCTGGCGCAACTGCTCGTGCACGCCGCGCATGAAACGATGGAAGTGCGTGCGGTATTTCTGCTTGATTGGCAAACCGTCGTAGAACAGGTCGACCAGAAAGGTCTTGCCGCGCCCTACTCCACCCCAGAAGTACAGGCCGCGCACCGGCTCGGGGTTTTTCCAGAATGCGGACAGCCGATCCAGCCAGCCGTCCTGCGCGCAGTCCACCAGCGCCTCGTGAATACGGCCCAGTTCCGCCAAGGCCGCCTGCTGTGCAGGGTCGGCGCGCCAGTCGCCGCGTTCTACGCCGGCGGCGTAGCGCTGCGACGGGGTCATCTCACGCATCATCTTTCTCCGCGGGCCGGCTGCTGCCTTGCCCGCTCAACGGCGCATCGCTGGGCGATACGCGTGGGCCGTGCCGCGGTCAGACTGCGGCCGGCAACCAGCGCCGGACACCATGCTGGATCGCACCGCGCAGGTCGATCAATTTGCGGTGGAAGAAGTGGCTGGTGTCGGGCATGCGCACCAGCTCGGGTTGCTGCTCCAATGTATCCAACCAGTCGTAAACCGCCTGCGGGTCGACGATTTCGTCGGCATCGCCCTGAATCACCAACCACTGTGCAGGCGGCTGCATACTGCTGAAATCCCAGAGCCCGGCCGGCGGTGCGATCGAAATCAGCGCCTGCGGTTGGAGCGAGCCGGCAGCACGCAACGACACGTACGCGCCAAAGCTGAAACCGCCCAACCACAATGCGTTGCCGGGACGTTGACTGCGCACCCATGCCGCGACGGCACGCAGGTCGTCCTGCTCGCCGTCGCCATGATCGAAGGCGCCGGCCGAGTTGCCGACACTGCGGAAATTGAAGCGCACCACTGTGATGCCCAACTGGCGCAGCGCGCGCGCGGCCATGGTGACGACTTTGTTATGCATGCTGCCGCCCTCGGTGGAGAGCGGATGGCAAATGATAGCGGTGACGGCTTGTACGGCGACGTCCGGCTCAGGCAGATCGACCGCGACATCGAGCGGGCCGATGGGCCCATCCAATGTCAACGCAGCGGATTCGGTGGGGAAAGGAGGATTGGACATGCGCTCATAATAGCCGTCCCGCCGGCCGCGTTCATCGCCCTGCCTGCCGCCGCGTTGCATTGCCCATGCACTATTTTGCTGTCTGCCGCTGTCTGCCGCTGCCCTCGTCTCGGTGCTGTTGAGGCTGCCGCCGCCTGGCCCGGCAACCGTCTTCGCCGGCATGAGTCTGGGCGTGGTCATCCTGGGAGCGCGCGTCGGCAAGCTGGGGTTTGCCGAGCGCATCGGCAGCCGTGGGTGGATGGAGCTATTGCTGGCGGCCCCTGCAATTGCTGCGATCGCTTGGGGTATGCGTCCGGGCTGACGATAAAGCGTTCGGCTTGCGCGACACCAATTCGCGGTGCGCCTCAAGGGGTCGGCATCAGTAGCTAACATGGGCGTCCAAGGCTAATGGGAGTGTGTGATGCGCCTGCCAACTATATTTTCATTTTCGATCAGCCGTCATCGAGTCACCCCGGAACCGCCCAGCGCCACCTCAAGCGACGCGGCAGAGGCGGTTCAAAGAGCGTCACCACAGCAGCCGCTATCTCACGCTCCCAAGTCCGCAGCAGCACAGGGCGCGTCGAAATCGCATCGAGACATGCTTGCGTCAGCGCGTAGATCGCTGTCATCGCTGCGCAAGCAGTTGCCTTTGAGGCGCATGGGCTCTGCAACACTCGAATCAGTAGAGCGCCCGCCTCCGTGTACGGCACCCACCTCGCCCAGTGCAACGCCCAGTCGCACGCAGCAGATGCAAGGGCGGCAAGGCCGCGTCGATGAAAGATTGCAGGCACCCACACCCAACAAAGCGGATCGTGAGCGAGTGCAGCGGCCGGAGCGGCAGCACACCCTGCCGACATTACATTCCGTGGCGATCACGCCCAAGCCGTCGCCATCGTCAGTGCTTTCTCCAGTGCCCCAGCAAGGGCGGCAACCATCACTGCGTGGCTTGAATCAGAAACTGGCAGGGATGAACAAGCAGTGCGGTGAAATTCAAAAGTGCCTGTATGTGCAGGGACGCCAGGCAACTCCAGGTGAGCAAAAAATGCTCAATAATCGTGCGGCCCTGATCGCTCAGCGCAACGAGGTGCGCGATAGTCAGCTCGATGCACTCCTGGCCGCGCTCGCACCGATGGAAGACATCTACGCACCGCAAGCCACGACCAGCGACTTGGGCATCGTTCAAAATGACGCCATGCAGCGGAATCGGCACCAATTACTGAAGATAAACCGCAAATCCTTCGACAAAAAAGAGTTGGCGAAACACTATGCGCGCGCGGAACGGCGCCTGGAGTCTCTGAAGGAAAGCAACGCACCATATCGCCAGGTACAGCGCCTGCAACGCATGATGCAGGGCTATCAAAACATGCTTGCGTTGGAGCAGATCGTTAAAAGCACCGACGACCAGCTGGAAGAAATGGGTTCGCCACGCCTGATGGACAGCATCCCCACCACAGCCAGAGAGCGTCAATTGTCCTTTGAGAAAGCACTGGATGCCCATCAAGAGGCGATCGACAACGGCTACATATGAGATCCGAACATCGGCCCTCGCGCGTGCACGACGCCCGGCGGCAACGTGTGACGCGTGCGACACGCATCCACGTGGTGTCGCGTCCCGCACGCCATGTTGAGGTTTGACAGTCCGTAGCGATTGCATCTTGATTGCAGGCTGGCCGGTGTCGACACCGTGATCCAGGACGCCATCAACGCTTCCGTTGGGGGAACGGATCGTCCAGCAGTTGCCACTGCGCCGGGCCCTGACGCAGGTCCAGGTCGCTCAGCAGGCAGGCATCCAATGCGGAACGGGTGCGCGGGCCATCCATGTCCACACCGATGACCGCCAGCTCCTGACGGCGGTCGCCCCACAGCGGGCGCCACAGCCGCTGCATTGCGGCGTATTCGGTTGCCTCGCCCACTTCGTGCAATTGCGGTAACGGCGCGGTCCAGCACTGCGTCTGCTGCCGCTGCCAACCGATGTCGGGATACGGCAGTAGCGGCCGAGCCGAAATCGGTCAGGAAGCCGCTGCCGTCCACCACCGTTACCATGGTGTCGAGCCGGCTGCGATATCCGACAGGCTGAAGCCGTCCGCATCGCGCACCGCAAAAGTGGCTGCCGCTGGCATCGGCTCGGCAATGTCGGTCGATTCGATCAACAGATAGTCGTAGCGGCCGTGCTCGGTCAATCGACGCACTTCCTGCAGCAGATCTTCGCGCAGCGTGCGGAAGATGCAGCCGTTGCTGAACTCCACCAGCGTCTCTTCAGTGCGTCGCGACGCTGCGCCGCCGTCGCGCATAAACTGTGCATCGATGTTGACCTCGCTTATGTCGTTGACGATCACTACCGCGCGCAGGCCGTCGCGGTTCTGCAGGATGCGATTGAGCAAGTCGGTCTTGCCCGCGCCGAGAAAGCCGCACAACACGGTGACGGGAAGACGCGGATCGCGGGGCGGTGGATACGGGCATCCAGGCAGCCTCGGAGAAGTGGAGTGTTACTCTATAACGCTCATTCGACAGGAGACGCTCGATGCGCGCCCCCGCTTCTCTGCTGGACAGTTCGTCCATCGCCTTATCGGGACTGTGTCTGCTGCATTGCCTGGCGTTGCCACTGCTGGCCGCCGCGCTACCGCTGTTCGGCGCCTGGAGCCAGGCCGAGTGGGTGCATGTGGTGTTCGCCACCGCAGCCGTGCCACTGAGCGGCTATGCGCTGTGGAGCACCCACCGCCGACGCGCGCTGCCGGCACCAGTGTGGGTGCTGGCAATCTTCGGACTGGTGGGCCTGGTGATCGGCGCAGGCGGATGGGCCGGCGGCGCCTTGGAAACACCGATCACAGTGGCCGGCAGCGTGCTGCTGGCCAGCACGCATCTGGTCAATCTGCGACTGCGTGGCCGTGCGGAGCGGTGCGCGAGCTAGGTGAACACCGCCCATCCTTGGGAGAGCCACTTTTCGGGGCAGCGCACCAGAACGCTCAGGCGGCGCGCATCGCGCACATGCCGCTATTTCAAAATCTATTGCCGGCTTGCGCTAAAGCGAAAAGCCCAGCAGCAACGGGTCATGGTCGGAACTGCGCCACACCCCGGGCAGGTTGCGTTTGGCGTAGCCGGCATCGCCCATGACATCGGCATTGATATGCCATTCGACCGCACCGCGTAGCTGTTTGGCCATCGCCGGGCTGAGCAGCGCGTGGTCCAGCCGCCCGCTCATGCCGTAGTAAACATAGCTGTAGGGCTGCTTGACCCCGGCCACTGCGAAGGCGTCCTGCCAGCCGCTGGCCCGCAGGCTGCGCATCGGCGTTTCCATCGCATATGCGTTGAAGTCGCCAAGCAACACCGCAAGCTTGGTCCGCGCACCGGTGGGGTCGGTCTGCAACCATTGGTGCAGGCGCTTGGCCGATTCGGTGCGGGCGGCGTTCCAGCAGGCCTGGCCGTCCTGCTGATCGGTATCGGCCCCGCTGGCATTGCCGCACTCCTTGGACTTGAAATGGTTGGCGACCACCACGAAGGTGACGCCGCAGCTGCTTCGAAACGCCTGTGCCAACGGCACGCGGCTGTGGCTGTCGAACGGCCCGCCGGTCACTGTGGCCGGCGGGCCGACCGGGGTGACCTGCGAGCTGCGATAGACGATGCCGACCCGAATCGCGTCGTTACCCGGGCCGCTGCCGGTGTCGACGAACCGCCAGTCTTTTTCCTCGCCGAAGGCATTGAGCGCGGTCACCAGTTGCGCCACGGCCGCATCGGCGCCGTTACCATCGTTTTCCAGCTCCATCAACGCGACCACATCAGCACGCAACGGCACGATGGTGGACACCAGCTTGGCCAGCTGCGCCTGGAACTGCTCGTGCGTGCGCGCACCGCGTTCGGTCGGAAACCCACCGCCGTGGCCATTGCCGTTGAAGAAGTTTTCCAAATTGAACGAGGCGATGCGCAGATCGCCACCGACCTGCGGCGCCACCGCTGTGGGCATGGCCGGCAGCGTCAGCGAATTCAACATCTGGATGCGGTACTGGCCGTCGTAGCGCTGATCGACGATGCCGTCCACCGACTTGAGCAGGCTGCCGCTGCGCAGCACCGGATCAGCCGGCAGATAGGGCGCCGTCCTGGGGCTGCGGCCGTTGTGCGCATCGTCCAGCAGCACACGGCGCCGCGCGTTGTCGGCGTCCACTTGCGCAAAGGCCGGGGTACCGGCGGCGGCTACTTCGCTTGGCTGCCACAAGCGTCCACCGAAGGCAGCGACCAGCTCGCCGTAAGTGTCCAGACGGTCGCTGCCGTTGAGCGTGAGCGCGGCGATGCGCACATGCTCGCCTTCGAGGGCTTCCCAGTTGGCCGGCGGCCCGCTGAGCATGCGCACCGGCACCGGCTGGCCGCTGGCGAGCCGCTCGATGCTGCTGGCATCCACCGTGGTCAGGCTCGCCTCGCCACCTGCCGAGACTTCGCGAACCGCACCGACGATGCGTACCCGATCGCCTACCGCCACCTCGGCATTACTTGCACCGGTAACGAACAGGCCATGCGAACGCCTCGGCTCAAAACCGGGTTGCTGAACGAACAGGCCAGCCAGACCGACGCGCGTATCTGCAGTGACGATGCCTTCCACTTCGACCACCCGGTCGTCGTAGGGGCTGCGTGTGTCTTCGCCTTGCACATCCGCAATCGTCAGACGTTGCGGCGCGCCGTCGTCGGCGCTGCCGAGCAGCGGGGCCAGCAGACCGATCACACAAAGCACAACCAGCGAGCAACGCGACATCGATACACTCCCAAAAGAGGTAGATCACATGCAAGCGCAGCCCCCAAAGGTGGCGCATGGCGGCCAAGCGCTTTAACAAGCTAACAAAACGCTGTGAAAAGCTACCAGTCGGTGCACAACGAGACTGCTGATGCGCAGCGTGCAGGCGGCGGGGAAGTACGTCCAGTCCGGCGGGTCGGCGCTGGCGTGGTCATGCAGAGGAACCGGAACGCTCAAATGACACTGACGACCGTGACCGTGCCAGCGCGCGGCATCCGCAACTGCTGGCTGGCACACCGATCGCTTATTTCAGATTGGCCAGCATCCAATCGACCGTGGCACGTACCTGTTCTTCAGTCAGCGCCGGATTGCCACCCTTGGGCGGCATGATGCCGCCGTCCGGTCCGCTATAGCCTTCGATCGCGTGCTTGTACAAAGTGTCCTTGCCCTGGGCGATACGCGCGTCCCAGTGCGCATGGTCCAGCGTCGGCGCCTTGCCCACGCCGTTGGTGTGGCAGGCAGTGCACAGGTTGTCGAAGATAGTCTTGCCATCGGTGCTGCCACCGTAGGCGGACTGCGAGGCGGTCTTGGCCAAGGCTGCGGCCTGCGCCGCGGCTTGCGCGGACGCGCCAGTGGTGCCGGCGTACACCGCACCTGCAGGAGCGATGCGTTGCTGCACGCGTTTGGCGGCGGTGGGTGAGACTTCGTCGGGGACAGCGCGTTGCAAATAGGCTGCCAGGGCGATCAGGCCCAGGGTGATCACTATCAATAATCCGATCACCATCGAGAATTTTTTCAGAAACTCGAGGTCGTAATTCCGCACGCGCTCACCCCTGGCTGTTGGTCGAAGACCTCTGCTAGCGCCGGAGTATAGAGCACAGTTCGCACCAGTCTGACCAGCGCGCATGACAGCTGTCGCAGCTTTGCGTACTGCGCCTTGGCGGGCTGCAAATCTTGTACAGACACACGCTCGCGCCCGCTGAGAGATTGCCGCGATGCCGCATAGCGACACCGGTAGGCATTGCCGGCTTTGTCGGCCAGCCCCCCCTAATCGTAGTTTGATAACCACAGGCTCCTCGGCCTCTGCGTGCCTGGATAGCGCATTGGTCTCTCTTATGGGACCGGCGCAGGAAACCCTCGATCACGGCGGAGACGAGATCAAGCGCGTGGTGAAGCCGACCGTTTTCGGCATTGCCGGCAAGGCCGGTGCACTACAGCGCGGCAGCGACCTTCCTCACCGCGCCACTCTCCGGCAACGACGATGCCTGGTTGAGCGACTACAGCGTATTCGCGCCGTGGAAGGCCGAGGCCGGCGGTTTCGTGACGGTAAGCTATTACGCACGTGACGGTCGCGCCACGCCCTCGCCCAAGCTCGCTTTGGAACTGGTGCCCACCGCTGCGAGCAGCAATATTCAGTGGGGTGATCAAGCACAAGAAAATCTTCAAGGACTTCTTTACTTTTCGCCCGGGCAAAGGCCTGCGCCTGATGGATGCGCTCAACATCGGCGCTGTCGCCGGCTTGCCGATCGCCTTCACCAGTTTCTTCTCGGCAAACCGGTTGTTGCCGGTGACGTTGGAGGCGCGGGCTGCAATGGAAGCGAACCTGTTCTTTGTCGCCTGGGCCACAGCGTTATTGGCCGCGTTCGTTTGGCCGCGTCGCGCAATGGGGAGCTGGCAGCTGTATCTGGGCGTGAGGTTGCCGGCCGGGCAATGGACGCTGGCCGGTGTCGATCTGGTGTGTCCGGAACTGGGCGTGTGTCTGGATATTGGCGCTTGCAGCATTGAGAAGTGCACCGCAGCCCGCGTGTGCGCGACGTGTGTGTGCCGCTGCCGCCGTGCCCGTGCAGGGCAGCGTACCGATGCAGGAAAGTGCATGAGCGTACTGCTGTTGCTGGCGCCGAATTTGTCTGGATTGGCAGCCTTTTGCCTGGCGATGGACAAGCATCAACGACAGGTGCATGCCCGCATGCTGGGCGCTACGCGCTCGCGGCAGCTGCGTGCGCAGGGCTGGGGAATCGGTTAGGCAGTGTGGCTGGGCACGTTGACCGGCGCGGCAGCGCTGTTGTCGCTGCCGTAGCGGCGTGGCCTGATCCTACCGACGGCTGTGGCGGCGCCGGTGCTGGCCGCAGTGGCGCACTTGCTGGTGGACTGATCGGTCAGGGCCAGGGAAGTGAGGACGGCGGCCATCGCACGACTCCGGCAAGGGAATGCACAGTCAGGTGCATCGGAGCAGCAAAGCGGGTCGTGAGGTCAGTGCGAGGTCAGCGCGCAGCCTGTCGCGCGCCGACCGCACGCAAACAAAAGCCACAGATCGCTTCGACCAGCTGTTCGCCTTGCTGCGAATCGCCACGGCTGGGCGCAACCGGCCCCACCAGGGCCTCGGTAAAGGCGCCGACGATGCAGGCCGCAGCCGCATCCAACGACTGCTCGGGGAATTCGCCAGCTGCAATACCTTCGGCAAGCAGCTGGCGAAACACCTCGCCAAACAAACGCCGGCCGCGGATGCGCTCGGCATCTACCTCGCCCTCCACCGGTTCGGCGATGAAGGCGTAGGCCAGCGCCGGGCCCGCCAAGGCACGCCGCACGAAGGTAGTGATCGCATTGCGCAGGCGCTCGGCGGCGCTGGCCTGCGTGGTGATAATGGCGCGCAGGATGGTCATTTCGCGCTGTACGGCGGCGTTGAGAACTTCTACAAACAACTCAGCTTTGGACGGAAAATGTCGGTAAATCTGCCCGGTCGAAACACCTGCGGCGGCGGCGACTGCGGTGACCGGCGCATTGCGGTAGCCGCCTTCAGCGATCAAGGCCCGGGCCGCGTGCAGTATGCGTTCGCGGTTGCCGGCCAGGCGTTCTTCCATCAGGGCGGAGCGTCGATAAGCCATGGTGAGATTCTGGGTTCAATAGCTGAATTTTAGTTCACTTTTTTGTTGCGTACCGCTAGGCTGCTCACAAACGCCGCGCAGCCTGCCCGCTCCCACCGGGCACGTCCAGATCATTGTGGAGTCGCTCCATGCATGTGCCGTCCTTGAACTTCGAGCTTGGCGAAGAGATCGATCTGCTGCGCGAAAGCGTCGCGGCCTTCGCCAGCCACCATGTCGCCCCGCTCGCCGCCGCGGCCGATCACGACAATGTCTTTCCCGCGCAGCTGTGGCGTCTGTTCGGCGCGCAGGGCCTACTCGGCCTGACCGTGGAGGAAGACTACGGCGGCAGTGGCATGGGCTACCTGGCCCATGTGGTGGCGATGGAAGAAATCTCGCGGGCCGGTGGCGCGATCGGCTTGTCGTACGGCGCGCATTCGAATTTGTGTCTCAACCAGCTGCGCAAAAACGCCACGCCCGAACAGAAACAGCGCTATCTGCAGAAATTGTGCACTGGCGAGTATGTCGGCGCGCTGGCGATGAGCGAGGCCGGCTCCGGCTCGGATGTGGTGTCGATGAAGCTGCGTGCCGATGCGCGCGGCGACTGCTACGTGCTCAATGGCAGCAAGATGTGGATCACCAACGGCCCCGATGCCCATGTGTTGGTGGTGTACGCCAAGACCGATCCGGATGCGGGTGCACGCGGCATCACCGCATTCATCGTCGAAAAGGGCATGCCGGGGTTTTCCACCGCACAGAAACTCGACAAGCTGGGCATGCGCGGCTCCAATACCTGCGAGCTGGTGTTCAACGAGTGCGAAGTGCCTGCCGAAAACGTGCTCGGCACGCTCAACGGTGGCGTGCGAGTGTTGATGTCCGGCCTGGATTTCGAACGCGCGGTGTTGGCTGGCGGCCCGCTCGGGTTGATGGCCGCCGCCATGGATGTGGTGCTGCCGTACGTGCACGAACGCAGGCAGTTCGGCGAGCCGATCGGCACCTTCCAGTTGATGCAGGCCAAGCTGGCCGACATGTACGTGGGGCTCAACGCTTGCCGCGCGTATGTCTACGCTGTGGCGCGCGCCTGCGATGCGGGGCGCACCACGCGCCAGGATGCGGCCGGTGCCATTTTGTATGCGGCCGAAAAAGCCACCTGGCTCACCGGCCAGGCGATCCAGGTGCTGGGTGGCAACGGCTACATCAACGACTACCCCACCGGGCGCTTGTGGCGCGATGCCAAGCTGTATGAGATTGGTGCGGGCACCTCGGAGATCCGACGTATGTTGATCGGCCGCGAGTTGTTCGATCGCACCGCCTGACGGAGCCATCATGAGCGTGATCAACAGCCAGCTGCAGGTCAGCGGCGAGAGTTTTCAACACAACCTCGCTGCGATGCGCGCGGTGATCGACGATCTGCGCCGCACGCTGGCGCAGATCGCGCTGGGCGGTAGCGATGCCGCACGTGCAAAGCACACCGCGCGCGGCAAGTTGCTGGTGCGCGAGCGCATCGACGCATTGCTGGATCCGGGCAGCGCGTTGCTGGAGATCGCGCCACTCGCCGCGCATGGCATGTACGCCGATCAGGTGCCGTGCGCGGGCGTGGTGGCGGGCATCGGGCGCGTGTCCGGCGTTGAATGCGTGATCGTGGCCAACGATGCTACTGTCAAGGGCGGCACCTACTATCCGATGACGGTGAAGAAACATCTGCGTGCACAAGAAATCGCGCAACAGAATCGCCTGCCGTGCATTTATCTGGTCGATTCCGGCGGTGCGTTCTTGCCGCTGCAAGATGAAGTATTTCCGGATCGCGATCACTTCGGGCGCATTTTCTACAACCAGGCCAATCTCTCTGCCAGCGGCATTGCGCAAATCGCTTGTGTGATGGGCTCATGCACCGCCGGTGGTGCCTACGTGCCCGCAATGAGCGATGAAACGGTGATCGTGCGCGAGCAAGGCACGATTTTTCTCGGCGGCCCGCCATTGGTCAAGGCCGCCACCGGCGAAGAAGTCAGTACCGAAGAACTGGGCGGCGCCGATGTACACACGCGTATCTCCGGCGTGGCCGATCACTTTGCCGACAACGATCTGCAGGCATTGGCACGTGTGCGCGCCATCATTGCGCAGCTCAACTGGCGCAAACCGGCCGCATCGCTGGCACTGCAGAAACCGTTGCCGCCGCGCTATGGTGCCGACGAACTGTATGGCGTGATTCCTGCCAATACGCGCAAACCGTTCGATGTACGCGAGGTGATCGCGCGTATCGTCGACGACTCGCGGCTGGACGAATTCAAACCACGCTACGGCAGTACGTTGGTGACAGGCTTTGCGCATCTGCATGGCTACCCGGTCGGCATCATCGCCAACAACGGCATTCTGTTTTCCGAGTCCGCGCTCAAGGGCGCGCACTTCATCGAACTGTGCACACAGCGGGGCATTCCGCTGGTGTTTCTGCAGAACATTACCGGCTTTATGGTCGGGCGCAAATACGAACACGCTGGCATCGCCAAGGATGGCGCCAAGCTGGTGATGGCGGTGGCCTGCGCCAAGGTGCCGAAGTTCACCGTGGTGATCGGCGGCTCGTTCGGTGCCGGCAATTACGGCATGTGCGGCCGCGCGTACTCGCCGAATTTCCTGTGGATGTGGCCGAATGCGCGCATCGGGGTGATGGGCGGTGAGCAGGCCGCCAGCGTGCTGGCCACGGTGCGCCGCGACGGCATCGAAACCAAGGGCGGCGCATGGTCGGGCGAAGAAGAAGAGGCGTTCAAGGCGCCGATCCGTGCGCAGTTCGAGCAGCAAGGCCATCCGTATTACGCCAGCGCACGGCTATGGGACGACGGCATCATCGATCCTGCCGATACGCGTCGCGTGCTTGGGCTGGGGTTGTCGGCCGCGCTGAATGCGCCGATCGAGCCGACACGCTTCGGCGTGTTTCGGATGTGAGGTGGTGAAGCGCGCGTGCATTGGCATTGCTGCGCGCTGCGATCGCGGATGCATCTGCCTTTGGGTGCACGCCGCGGAGTTCGCTACTTGAGTGCCCGCACTGTTTGATCTCCAGACAGCTGGCGGCGTTGTTGCACAGCAGAGACAAACTTCCATCGCAGTCAAAGCTTTCATGCATTACGCGCAACCGTTTCTTCTTCGTAGCGCCACCCGCCGCCCCAGCGACGTGCAGAGACTTATCCGATGACCCAGCGCGACCCCATCGCCGCAGCAACGCAGCCGTACTTCGACAAAATCCTGATCGCCAATCGCGGCGAGATCGCGTGCCGCGTCGTCGCGACCTGTCGCAAGCTCGGCATCGCCACTGTAGCGGTGTACTCGGATGCAGACCGCGATGCACGACATGTGCGGCTGGCCGACGAGGCGATTCATATCGGTGCGGCACCGGCGCAGCAAAGCTATCTGCGCGGCGCTGCGATTGTGGATGCGGCACGCGCAAGCGGCGCGCAGGCGATCCATCCCGGTTATGGATTTCTCTCTGAAAACGCAGCGTTCGCCGACGCATGTGCGCAGGCCGGCATCGTGTTTATCGGTCCGCCGGCAGCCGCAATCCGCGCGATGGGCGACAAAAGTGCAGCCAAGGCGTTGATGCAACGTGCCGGCGTGCCGCTGACCCCGGGCTACCACGGCGACGAGCAGGCCCCGACCTTCCTGCGTGCGCAGGCCGATGCGATCGGTTACCCGGTCTTGATCAAGGCCATTGCTGGCGGTGGCGGCAAGGGCATACGTCGGGTGGACGCCAGCGACGCATTCGAAGAGGCGTTGGCCAGCTGCCAGCGTGAGGCGCAATCGGCGTTCGGCGATGCGCAAGTGTTGGTGGAGAAATACGTCGAGCGCCCGCGCCATATCGAGATTCAGGTATTTGGCGATACGCACGGGGACGTGGTGTACCTGTTCGAGCGCGATTGCTCGGTGCAGCGTCGGCATCAAAAAGTGTTGGAAGAAGCGCCGGCTCCCGGCATGACCGAACAACGCCGCGCGGCAATGGGCAAGGCCGCCGTGGATGCGGCGCGCGCAGTGGGCTACGTCGGTGCGGGCACAGTGGAATTCATTGCCGGACCGGACGGTGATTTTTATTTCATGGAAATGAACACCCGGCTGCAGGTCGAGCACCCGGTGACCGAATTGATCACCGGTACCGATCTGGTCGAATGGCAACTGCGCGTTGCAGCAGGCGAGCCATTGCCGCGTCGTCAGCACGCGCTCAGCATTCACGGGCATGCGCTGGAAGCGCGCCTGTATGCCGAAGATGCCGAGCGCGGCTTTTTGCCTTCGACCGGCACGCTGCGCCAGCTGCAGTTACCTGCCGCCAGTGCCCACGTACGCGTCGATGCCGGCGTGGAGCAAGGCGACACCATCAGCCCGTACTACGACCCGATGATTGCCAAGCTGATCGTGTGGGATGTCGATCGCCCCGCCGCGCTGGCGCGCATGCGCGAGGCGTTGGCGCAGTTCCATGCGGTGGGCGTCACCACCAACAGCGTGTTTCTCGCACGCCTGATCGGCACCGAATCGTTTGCCTCCGCCAATCTGGACACCGCATTGATCGAGCGCGAGCATGCAGCGTTGTTTCCGGATGCGGTCAGGCCGGGCAGCGCCTGGTGCTTGGCGGCAGTGTTGATTGCCGAGTCGTTGCCGAAGGCCGCGGCAGATCCAGCCGACCCATTTTCGCCGTGGCAGCACAGCGATGGCTGGCGCATCGGCGCGCATGCGGCGCAGGCCGTGATGCTGGAGGCAGGCGGTGAGCGCCGCCAGTTCGGGGTACGTCGGCTTGTCGATGGCTGGCAAGTAACGTCTGCAGGCAACACCCACACATTGCGCTACCACGCGCAGGACAACGCAGTGCGCGTGGAAATGGATGGTCGGCAATGGCGCATGCAGACGTTGCGTGACGGCAACATGCTGACCCTGATCGGTGCCACGCAGCGGGTGGTGTTCCGTCACCACGACGCGCTGGTCGAGGCGGATCAGCCGGCGCACGACGCCGGCGGGCTGACCGCACCAACGCCCGGCCGCATCGTATCGCTGGTTGCAGCGGTGGGTCAGCCTGTCACCCGCGGGCAAGCCTTGGTGGTGCTCGAAGCGATGAAGATGGAGCACACCCTGCACGCACCCAGCGACGGCATCGTAAAAGCGTATCTGGCTGCGGAAGGCGATCTGGTATCTGACGGCGTCGCGCTGGTGGAATTTGTGTCCACGTCCGCTTAGCGATTAGATTGGCTAACGACACGTAGCGGGCAGTCGCCAGACGGGTGCGGACGGCGCGGAGGAACCTTAACTTGTACAAGTGGTACATGAGGATTCCGGGCACCGGGCGCGGCCGCTTGGCGATTGCGCAGTAATTTTGTTGGCCATTCTAATTGCTGCCCCAGCCAGGAAACCGAGCAAATGGACGAGCTATCGGCTTCAGATCTCAAGACCATCCTGCATTCCAAGCGGGCGAACATCTATTACCTGCAGCATTGCCGCGTGCTGGTCAACGGTGGTCGCGTGGAGTACGTCACCGACGCAGGCAAACGCTCGCTGTATTGGAATATCCCCATCGCCAATACCACCACGGTATTGCTCGGCACCGGCACGTCCATCACCCAGGCCGCGATGCGCGAGCTGGCCAAAGCTGGGGTGCTGGTCGGGTTTTGCGGCGGTGGCGGTACACCGTTGTTCTCGGCCAACGAGATAGACGTGGAAGTGGCCTGGTTCTCGCCGCAGAGCGAGTATCGCCCGACCGAATATCTGCAGGCCTGGGTGTCGTTCTGGTTCGACGACGACTTGCGCCTGATGGCGGCCAAGGCATTCCAGCAGGCCCGCGCGGTACGCATCGGCGAACAGTGGCAGCAGCGCGCACTCAAGGACGCCGGCTTTGCGCCGGATGCAGCCAGGCTGGAAGCCCTTCTGGGCAAGACACGCCGCAACATCGAACAGGCGCAGGACAATGCGTCATTGCTGACCGAAGAAGCCAGGCTGACCAAGGCCTTGTTCAAGCTGGCGGTCGACACCGTCGGCTATGGCGATTTCACTCGCGCCAAGCGCGGCACGGGCGGCGACCCGGCCAATCGCTTTCTCGACCACGGCAATTATCTGGCCTACGGGCTGGGCGCCACCGCCAGTTGGGTGCTGGGCCTGCCGCATGGACTGGCCGTGCTGCATGGCAAGACGCGCCGCGGCGGGCTGGTGTTCGACATCGCCGATCTGGTGAAGGACGCCAGCATCCTGCCGCAAGCGTTCCTGTCGGCAATGCGTGGCGACGACGAGCAGGCGTTTCGGCGCAACTGCATCGAAGCGCTCACCCGCAGCGAGGCGCTGGATTTCATGCTGGACACGCTCAAGGCAGTGGCACTGCAGACAGCGGCGGCCGGGCAGGCGGATCCGGCGCCGTGAACATCCTGCTGATCTCGCAGTGCGACAAGCGCGCATTGACCGAAACCCGCCGCATCCTCGACCAATTCGCCGAGCGGCGTGGCGATCGCACCTGGCAATCGCCCATCACCGAGGCCGGCCTGACGACGCTGCGCAAACTGCTGCGCAAAACCGCGCGCAAGAACAGCGCCATCGCCTGCCACTGGATTCGCGGCCGCGATCATTCCGAGCTGCTGTGGATCGTCGGCGATGCGCGTCGCTTCAATGCCGAAGGCGCAGTGCCGACCAATACCAGCACGCGCAACATCCTGCGCCGCGACGACGAAAACGACTGGCATCGCGCCGAAGACATCCGCCTGCTCGCCCAGCTTGCCGCCTTGTTTCACGATCTGGGCAAAGCCAGCATCGCCTTCCAGGCACGCCTGCGTGGAAACTTGCGCGAACGCAACCTGTATCGCCACGAATGGGTCTCGCTGCGGCTGTTCCAGGCGTTCGTCGGCAGCGACGACGACGCAGGCTGGCTGCAACGGTTGGCCGACCCGCACGCCTTCGTCGAGGCGGACTGGCTTGCCAACGGGCGCTATCAACGCGATGGCATCGATGCAACATCGCGCTATCCCTTTCGCGAACTGCCACCGCTTGCCGCGGCCGTGGCGTGGTTGGTGCTCACGCATCACCGGCTTCCAGTCGTACCGGTCCGGCAGGACAACGGCAGGCAGGACTGGCTAGGCAAGCGTGCGCTGAACTTCAACCCGGCCTGGCTGGAAACACCTCTATCGCTGGTGGCGCACGACTGGAACGAGATTGCGCAGCCCGCCGAACCCGACAGCGTCCTGTCGTACTGGACACCTGCCGGATCGTTGCCGGTGACGGAACCAAAATGGCGCGCACAGGCCGCGCGGCTGGCCAAGCGTCTGCTCGCACTGCGCCTGCGTCGCGATCAGAGCTGGCTGGACAATCTTTACGTCCTGCATCTGGCGCGGCTGACGTTGATGCTGGCAGACCATCATTACTCGGCCCTGCCCAAGAGCTCGCCGCTGCGCGTGCATGGCGATGGCAAGACGCAGCTCTACGCCAATACCGACCGCGAAGGCCTCAAACAACCGTTGGACGAGCACCTGCTTGGCGTCGCCCGCGATGCCGGGCTGATCGCCCATGCCTTGCCCGGCTTCGAGCGCCATCTGCCCAGACTGGCCAACCACCGCGGCCTGCGCAAACGCAGTGCCGATCCGCGTTTCGCCTGGCAGGACAAGGCCTTCGACGCAGCCACCGCAATGCGCGAGGCAGCGCGCGAACACGGCGCCTTTATCGTCAACATGGCTTCGACCGGCTGCGGCAAAACGCTGGCCAATGCGCGCATCCTCTATGCACTGGCCGATCCGCAGCAGGGCCTGCGTGCCACCTACGCCTTGGGCCTGCGCACGCTCACCCTGCAGACCGGGCGCAGCTTCCGCACCGACCTGCATCTGGGCGAGGACGAACTGGCCATCCGCGTCGGCGGTTCGGCCAGCCGCGCATTATTCGAGTTTTACGCGCAACAAGCCGAAGCGCACGGCTCGGCCTCGGTGCAGGATCTGCTCGACGAAGACAGCCACGTGCTCTACGAAGGCGTCACCGCCGACCACCCACTGCTGTCGCGTGCGCTACACGATCCGGATATCGGCAAACTGTTGTCGGCGCCGGTGCTGGTCTGCACCGTGGACCACATGGTGCCGGCGACCGAATCGTTGCGCGCCGGCCGCCAGATCGCACCGATGCTGCGCTTGATGAGTGCCGATCTGATTCTTGACGAGCTGGACGACTACGACCTCAACGACCTGCCGGCGCTGACCCGGCTGGTGCAATGGGCCGGCATGCTGGGCACGCGCGTGCTGCTGTCATCGGCCACGCTGCCGCCGTCGCTGGTGGCCGGCATGTACCTGGCCTACTGCGCCGGTCGACAGCGGTATCGGCATAACCGTGGCCAGGATGGCGGTCAAGCTGGCGCCGCGATCGACGTTCCCTGTCTGTGGAGCGACGAGTTCGGTGTGCAGTCCGCCACGTGCGTCGGCGGCACAGGCTTTCTCGACCAGCACATGCAGTTCGTCGAAAAACGCATCGCCACGCTCGCCAAGGCCCCAGCCCTACGGCGCGGCGAACTGCTGCCGCTGGATCTGCCACGCAACCTGCCGGATGCACAGCTGCATGAGCAGTTCGCACCGTATGTACGCGACGCCTGCCTGCGCCTGCACCACGCGCATGCCGAACCCGATCCGGTCAGCGGCAAGCGCATCAGCTTCGGGCTGGTACGCATGGCCAATATCGAGCCGCTGTTCGACGTTGCGCAGGCACTGCATGCGGCCGGCGCGCCGGAGGGCACGCAGATCCACCTGTGCGTCTATCACGCCCGCTTTCCGCTAGTGCAGCGTTCGGCCATCGAGCATCAACTCGACCAGGCCTTCAACCGGCGCGGCGATGGCAACGGCGTCTATCGCCTGCCGGGTATCCGCGCCCTGATCGACGCACACCCCGCACGCGAGCAACTGTTCGTGGTACTGGCATCGCCAGTCTGCGAAGTCGGCCGCGATTGGGATGCCGACTGGGCGGTGGCCGAGCCCTCCTCCATGCGTTCGCTGATCCAACTGGCCGGGCGCGTGCAGCGCCATCGTGGGAAGGCCGGCGCAACGCCCAACGTGCTGATCTTCGATACCAACGTACGGCATTTCCGCAAGGGCGGGCAGGGCGGGCCGACCTACATCAGGCCAGGCTTCGAGAAAGAAGGAAGTGGGAAAGAAGCGGGCAAATTCCGCCTGAAAACGCCGTGGCTACGCGAACTGCTGCGCGAAGACGACTACCGCACGCTCAGCGCCGTGCCACGCATTCGCCCACGCCCCGACAACGCGCAGTGGGAGCCTTCCGAACGCTTGGTGGATCTGGAGCAGAAGCGCATCGCCGCCAGCATGCTGACGCAGGCAAACGCCACGTCGCTGGAGCGCGACCACGCCTTCGCCGCCCGTAAACACCCGCATGCCTCCCTGACCGGGTTACTGCCGCAACAGCAACCATTCCGCGACGACAACCAGCCCCGCGTCACCCTGGTGTTCCTGCCGGACGACAACGAGGTGCCGCGACTGCATCGCGTCGAGAGATCCCCCGACCGTCATGCCGCCGACCTGTATGTCCGCATCGAGCAGAGCCAGCGCCATGACCTCGCACTGGCATCGGCACCAGGCATCGGACCATGGGGGCGCTTCGAGTTGATGAATCTGCTCATCGAGCAGGCCGATTCCCTCGACCTGTCATTGGAGGAGTGCGCCAGGAAGTTCACGACAGTAGACGTGCCGGCCAGCGAAACCGGCTGGCGTTATCACCCGTGGCTGGGGTTTGCGAAGTTCAAAGGATGATCGGTTGCTGCGTCTCATCCCGTGATACTGCAAGCGTTTACCAAGATGACACACTGAAGTACCGACAAGGAGATTGGGATGACAGAACCAACCGAGAGAGCAAAACGCTTCCGCTCCGCCATCGTCGACTTTATTGAAGCCCGGCGACTGGCCAAGCTGAAGGATGGCAAAGGCGATGCCGGAGCGGCATCGAAATACGACTACGCGACATGGCTGGCCGATGCGGCGCGGCGGGTCGGACAGATCCAGGCCGTCACCCATGTGCTCAAGGCCACCCACCCGGACGCACGCGGCAGCAGCCTGCATGTGCCGCCCGACAGCCTGCCGCAGCACGCCGAGATCGGCAGCCATCTGCTGGGTGCGCATTACGCACAGGACGTGGTGGGCAATGCCGCCGCGCTGGATGTCTTCAAATTCCTCAAGATCGAGGTCGAGGGCCAGGGTCTGCTGGCGTGGATGCAGGCCGGCGACAGCGATTTGCGCGCTGCCCTGCACCCCGATACCGACGTCGCCACCGGCTGGATGCAGGCCTTCGCCGCACTGGCCCGCAGCGAACCGCAACTGAGCTCGCATGGCATGGCCAAACAGGTCTACTGGCTGGTTGGCGACCAACCAACCGATGACACGCAGTACCATCTGCTGCAACCGCTGTTCTCCAGCACGCTGGCGCATGTGGTGCACGCCGACATCCAGGACGCCCGCTTTGGTGAGACCAACAAGCTGGCTCGCCAGGCCCAGCGCACCAAACAACCGCACGACGGCAGCTACCGCGATTACCGCAATCTGGTGGCACGCAAACTCGGCGGCTCCAATCAACAAAATGTAAGCCAACTCAACAGCGAACGCGGCGGCGTGAACTACCTGCTGGCCTCGCTGCCGCCGAGCTGGACGCTGGACCATCCGCGCAGCTTGTTGAAGACCGACTCGGTGATAGACCGGTTCGGCTACGGCAAGGACGTGCGCGCGATAGTGAAGACACTGGCCGACTTTCTGCTTGACGATCCGCCGCCCAACGACAAGACGCGCCGAATCCGCCAACGCATCGAACAGGAACTGAGCGCACAACTGGCCGTGTTCGCCGCCGAAACCCAGGCGCGCTTCGCTCCCGGCTGGACCCGCGATGCGAACTGCACGCTGCCGCTCTACGAACAACTGTGGCTGGACCCGGAACGCACCGTGCTGCCGGTCCGCCGCGATCCGCAACACCCGCAATGGACCCAGGACGACGACGCCTTCAACGCTGCCTACGCCTTCGGCGACTGGCCGGACCAGGTCGCGGGTCGCTTCGCCAATTGGGTCAATGCGCAACTGCACAAGGCAGGGCTGACCAGCGTCGGCGATAACGAGTACCGACACTGGGCCAGGCAGGCGATCATCGAGGCGACCTGGCCGGTGCCACTGCAGCGACGTGCGTCTGCCGGAGGCCAGGCATGAGCCGTTGCCCCGCTTTCAGCCACTTGCTGGTGCTGCCCCATCTGCATGTCCACAACGCCAACGCCGTTTCCAGCCCTCTGACCCACGGCTTCCCGTCGATGACCGCGTTGCTGGGCCTGATGTGGGCATTGCAACGCAAGGTCCACGCCGCCGGGCTGGAGCTGACGTTTCACGCCATCGGCGCGGTCTGCCACGCCCATCAGGAACAGGTGACCGAGGGCGGCTTCGTCAAAGCCTTCCACCTGACCCGCAATCCGATCGGCAAGGACGGCAAGACCGCCCCCATCGTCGAGGAAGGCCGCATCCATCTGGAACTGAGCCTGGTGCTGGGCGTGCACAGCCAACGTTGGAGCGACGACCCGCCGGCGCAGCAAGCCGACACCGACGCCGTGGCCGAACTGCTTGCCGGCATGCGCATCGCCGGCGGCAGCCTGCGGGCACCGGCGCAGCCCTGGCGGCATCGCTACCAGCCATGGACGCTGGAGCTGACCGGCACCGAGGACGACCGCACGACGCAATTCCGCAAGGCGCGCATGCGGCTGCTACCCGGTTTCGCGCTGGTGGAACGCGCCGACCTGCTCGACGCCCGCCTGGCCGAACTACAAGCCACCGATCCCGGCGCCACTCGATTGGATGCCTGGTTGTCGCTGTCGCGCATCAATTGGCGCTATCAGAGCGACACCACCCCGAACGACACGCCCGGATGGAGCCACGACCGCAGCGGGCATGGCTGGACCGTGCCGATCCCGGTGGGCTACGGCGCTCTGGGCGAGCTGCAGGCGGCCGGCAGCGTGGCCAATGCACGCGATACCGACACGGCCTTCCGCTTCGTCGAAAGCCTGTACTCGCTCGGCCAGTGGATCAGCCCGCACCGCCTGGACGCACCGCAGCAACTGCTCTGGTACGCCAGCAGCGACCCCGGCCAGGGCCTGTACCGCTGTCGCAACGACTTCGCTGCGGCAGTCATTGCCGACCAAACGCCAGATTCCACCTTCTCTCTCGACTGACCTCACGACAAGGAATTTCAGCATGACAACCGACCTCAAGACCGCCTCCGTCCTCGCCTTCGAACGCAAACTCGATCCCTCCGACGCGCTGTTGTTTTCCGGCGCGTGGGCAGCGCGCGCCACGCCTGCCGACTGGCGGCCCATCAAGCTGCGCGAAAAATCCGTCCGCGGCACCATTTCCAACCGACTCAAGGTCAAGGAACAGGACCCGACCAAACTCGATGCCGCCATTGAGAACCCCAATCTGCAGACCGTGGACGTGGCTGCCCTACCGCTGGATGCCGACACGCTGAAGGTACAGTTCACTCTGCGCGTGCTTGGTGGTACCGGCACACCCTCGGCCTGCAACGACACCGACTACCGCAAGAAACTCACCGCCACCGTTGCCGCTTATGTACAACAGCATGGCTTCGACACGCTGGCCCAACGCTATGCGGCCAACCTGGCCAACGGGCGTTTTTTGTGGCGCAACCGTATCGGTGCGGAGCAGGTGGAGGTGCAGGTCGCGCATCTGAAAAATGGCGTGCCTGCCGCGCAGTGGGCGTTCCAGGCGCACGACCATTCTTTGCGCACCTTGCGGGCTCCATCTGCCGAAGCCGCGGATCTGGTCGCCTTGTCCTCGCTGATCGCCACCGCGCTGGCGGGCAGTGCGCACCTGCTGTTGCAGGTCACCGCGTTTGTGCGTGTGGGTGCGGGCCAGGAGGTATTTCCCTCGCAGGAGCTCATCCTGGACAAGGGTAGCAGCAAGAAAAGCAAGACCCTCTACGCCGTCGGCGATGGCGACAATGCGGTGGCTGCGATCCATTCGCAGAAGATCGGCAATGCGCTGCGCACCATCGACACCTGGTACCCGGAGGCAGACGACAACGGCCCGATCGCCGTGGAGCCGTACGGTTCGGTTACCACACAAGGCAAAGCCTACCGGCAGCCCAAGGCCAAGCTGGATTTCTACAACCTGCTCGATAACTGGGTGCTCAAGGACAAGCTGCCCGAGCCGGACCAGCAGCATTTCGTGATCGCCACGCTGATCCGGGGCGGTGTCTTCGGCGATGCGGGCTGACGCCATGGACCACTATGTGGATCTCCAACTTCGTCCCGACCCGGAGCTTGCGCCGCACCAGCTGCTCAGCGGCCTGTATGTGCGCCTGCACCGCGCACTGGTGCAGCAGCAACGCCAAGACATCGGCGTCAGCTTTCCACGCCATGACGCGCGCAAGCCAAGTCTGGGTGCCCACCTGCGCTTGCACGGTCGACAGACCGCCTTGCAGATGTTGATGGCGAGACCCTGGCTGCACGGGATGCTCGATCACCTGGCGGTATCGGCCATTCTCGCTGCCCCTGCCGACACCCAACATCGGCACGTCACCAGGGTGCAGGCCAAGAGCAGTCCCTCGCGCCTGCGCCGTCGTGCCATGCGCCGTCATGGGATCGATGCAGAGACAGCCGCCCAACGCATCCCGGATGCGGCAGCCGAACAGCTGCCACTGCCGTTCGTCGTACTGGGCAGCCGCAGCACGGGACAGGCGTCATTCCCGCTGTTCATCCGTCACGGCCCCCTGCTATCGGAGCCGACGAACGGCAGCTTCAACAGCTATGGCCTGAGCCAGGAAGCGACCGTGCCCTGGTTTTGACCCTTTTTCCCGGACAGAACAAAGGCTGCTTTAGAATCAACCACTTGGCAGGCACCTTGTTTCAAAGGGTGCCTGCCCTGTTTTGTCGGTATTTCTTTTATTTATCAATGGATTGATGAAGATCTGATCTTGTTCACTGCCGCGTAGGCAGCTCAGAAAACACTAGGCCCGTAGTGAGACCGGCGAGGTCGGTTCACTGCCGCGTAGGCAGCTCAGAAAAACGTCTCTCCTCGTATACTATCGAATGTGTTGTTCACTGCCGCGTAGGCAGCTCAGAAATTACGGTCATGTCCTGGATATGGTGTCCAGGAGTTCACTGCCGCGTAGGCAGCTCAGAAAAGCTTCGAGGAACAAATCTGATCGCTGCAACGGTTCACTGCCGCGTAGGCAGCTCAGAAAAATCCGACTATCTTTAAGCATAGTCTGTCCGGGTTCACTGCCGCGTAGGCAGCTCAGAAATGATGGTTGCGGAAAATAAAGGTCTGATCCTTGTTCACTGCCGCGTAGGCAGCTCAGAAATACGGGCATCACGGCGAAAGGCACTCAGCGAAGTTCACTGCCGCGTAGGCAGCTCAGAAAAAGGAGCAGTGATAAACAATCAGGGTACCGCCGTTCACTGCCGCGTAGGCAGCTCAGAAATTGGTCGGCCCAGACAGCATTATTCATCATGAGTTCACTGCCGCGTAGGCAGCTCAGAAACAAATTAAGAAGTGGGATACCGGAGTAGTAGAGTTCACTGCCGCGTAGGCAGCTCAGAAATACTGTTACTGTGGGTTGGCCCGCACTCCAGTGTTCACTGCCGCGTAGGCAGCTCAGAAAATCCGTCCGGAGCACCACCGGAGTAGGTCCCCGTTCACTGCCGCGTAGGCAGCTCAGAAACGCACGTGCTGGCGGAGAAAGACTGCTGCAAGGTTCACTGCCGCGTAGGCAGCTCAGAAAGAGCTGTGTGCACCAAAGTTGCCCTCCTCGGGGTTCACTGCCGCGTAGGCAGCTCAGAAAGTACGGCAGCACCCGCTTTAGCTGTGCTGAGTGTTCACTGCCGCGTAGGCAGCTCAGAAAACGACCGCCTCATGGCTTCCTGCGTGCAGCCCGTTCACTGCCGCGTAGGCAGCTCAGAAAGACGATCTTCTGGGCAAATACCCGCTGAAACTGTTCACTGCCGCGTAGGCAGCTCAGAAATGCGTGCAGCCCTAGCGCGACTAGGCTCAGCAGTTCACTGCCGCGTAGGCAGCTCAGAAATGCTATGGCAGAACGGCTCAGAGTTTCGTACTGTTCACTGCCGCGTAGGCAGCTCAGAAACAGCGCTACCAAGATGCAAGCTACCGACATGAGTTCACTGCCGCGTAGGCAGCTCAGAAAAAAACCATTTGTGCCCGTAGAGCTTTCCATCCTTTCACTGCCGCGTAGGCAGCTCAGAAATCGACGACGCCGAAGAGGTTCGCCAGTGGTCGGTTCACTGCCGCGTAGGCAGCTCAGAAAACCAACGACGGGTGTCGCGCGCACCTGGGTAGGTTCAATGCCGCGTAGGCAGCTCAGAAAACCTACGAGCCCCAGCCGTATGCAGAGGTTTCGTTCACTGCCGCGTAGGCAGCTCAGAAAAGCCGCACCCTTGCAGACTGTACTCTCTGCATGTTCACTGCCGCGTAGGCAGCTCAGAAATCCACGTCCTCTTGAACAACATGTTCAGGGAGGTTCACTGCCGCGTAGGCAGCTCAGAAATGCAGCAGGGGGAGGAACTTCCGTATCAAGACGTTCACTGCCGCGTAGGCAGCTCAGAAATGTAGGAGCAGACGGGGACAATACGCAAGCAGGTTCACTGCCGCGTAGGCAGCTCAGAAAATTGCATACAAAGACGGCATCATCGCCTCGGAGTTCACTGCCGCGTAGGCAGCTCAGAAATTTGCGCCACACCGAAACCGAATTCCGCGACAGTTCACTGCCGCGTAGGCAGCTCAGAAATAAGCAGCGCGTTAAGAATACATTCGTGACCTGTTCACTGCCGCGTAGGCAGCTCAGAAATAGATGCCCTGATTGCAGAAGTCAGGACCTCTGTTCACTGCCGCGTAGGCAGCTCAGAAATCTATGGGGAAATCATTTTCGAAAAGTACATCGTTCACTGCCGCGTAGGCAGCTCAGAAATCCCAGGGCAGTCGGTGTCGCACCTTGCTTCGGTTCACTGCCGCGTAGGCAGCTCAGAAATTAAACCAAAACTCATGCCAGTCGTAGCGACTGTTCACTGCCGCGTAGGCAGCTCAGAAATGGCTGAAATTTACAAAGGGAGCAGTAACTCGGTTCACTGCCGCGTAGGCAGCTCAGAAAGTGTCGGGATCTTCCTCAAATCTTGCAGGAGAGTTCACTGCCGCGTAGGCAGCTCAGAAATACTGCCACAAGAACCCCGGGATCGAGGATCTGTTCACTGCCGCGTAGGCAGCTCAGAAATGATGCACTCGGCATACGCGCCACCGGTGGACGTTCACTGCCGCGTAGGCAGCTCAGACAGGGATGTCCGGATGCTGGCAGTGACGCGTTGTGTTCACTGCCGCGTAGGCAGCTCAGAAAACATCAAAGGCTGCTACTGAAGCTCTGGATGAGTTCACTGCCGCGTAGGCAGCTCAGAAAAATTCAAGGATGGCCATACGGGTTGGATTGACGTTTGATACGCCCAGGGTTCCGTAGACCCTCAAGACCCTCGTTGCGCGTAGCGCCGTTCAAACTCTACAGGGGACAGGTCGCCAGTTGAACCGTGGCGGCGGTTGGGGTTGTAGAACATCTCGATGTAGTCGAATACCTCGGCGCGAGCGGCGTCCTTGGTGGAATAGGTCCGCCGCCTGATCCGCTCGCGTTTGAGCAGTCCGAAGAAGCTCTCCACGGGTGCGTTGTCGTGGCAGTTGCCACGCCGACTCATGCTGCACACCACGCCATGGGACACCAGGAAACTGCGCCAGTCATCGCTGGTGTAGACAGACCCTTGGTCCGAATGAACCAAGCAACCAGCGTTGGGTTTGCGCCGCCACACCGCAGACAACAAGGCCTGCACGACCAACTCGGTGTCGGCCCGATCGCGCATCGCCCAGCCGACAACCTGCCGGGAAAACAGATCGATCACAACAGCCAAGTACATCCAGCCTTCATGCGTGCGGATGAAGGTGAAATCGCTCGCCCAGGTCGTGTCCGGCTCAGTCACGTCGAACTGTCGGTCAAGCAGGTTGGCCGCCGCCTTGCACTGCATTCCTCCATGGAAGCGCGGTTTGCGACCATAGCCCACCTGGGCACGCAGTCCCTCGGTGCGCATCAGCCGATGCACCCGATGGCGACTGCAACGCTCACCCAGATCGCGCAGATCCCTGGTGATCTTGCGATGCCCATAGACACTGCCGTTGGCCAGCCAGTGGTGCTTGATCAGTCCAAGCAAGCGCTCATCTTCCTTGGCGCGCTCACTGTTGGGCGAGCACAACCAGGCGTAATAGCCCGACCGGTTGACCCGCAATACCCGGCACATCGCACACACCCTGAATTCCCCACAGTGGGCTTGCATGAAGGCGTACTTTGCCCTTACCCCTTGGCAAAGTACGCGGCGGCCTTTTTTAGGATGTCGCGCTCCTCGGTCACTCGACGCAACTCTGCCTTCAGCCGCCGAACCTCGGCGCTCTGGTCCACCTCGGCGCGCTGCACCACGCCAGGCTTGCCGAACTTGCGCAGCCAGGCGTAGAGGCTGTGCGTGGTGACACCCAGTCGCTCCGCGACTTCTGCCACCTTGAAACCACGATCGGTCACTTGCCGGACCGCCTCGATCTTGAATTCATCCGTATACCGCTTGCTGCTCATAGACACCTCCGAATTGACCATTTTCCATGGCCTTGAGATGTCTAGGAAACCCTGGGCGTAGCATTACTGCGATTCATCACCATGCATCTTCAGGCTGTCCAGGCCAGGAATTTAGCACTTCCTGATGGACACTCAATCCTGTGCTGACTGCGCGGCGCGTGTACGGATACGGAAAACGATCGCTCAACCCACGCGGCATCAGCGGGTCATTGGCATGACGCAACAAGGCGTCCAGGTCGTCCTGACGCCAACGGCGCAGCACGATGCCTTCTGGGTTGCAGTGCCGATGAGTCGTCCAAACCTCGCACGTAGGGCACATAACGCCAGAACACAGCCGCACCTCGCGGCCGGCCGTGCACTGCGGGGCCAGCCCACTTTATGCGTGTCCACCCACCGACGGCGTCTGCGCTTCGAGGGTTTCCAACTCGCGTGCCACCGCTTCGGGCGACTTGGTATACGGCGCGATCAGGCTGTAGAACGCCGGCACCACGTACAGCGACAGCAGCGTGGACAACGACACGCCGAAGATCACCACCACACCGATAGTGGCACGGCTGGCCGAGCCGGGTCCGCCGGCCACCACCAACGGAATCGCACCGACCACGGTGGCGATCGAGGTCATCAGGATCGGGCGCAAACGCACCGATGCAGATTCCACGATCGCCTTATGCACGCTGCGGCCCTCGTCGCGCAACTGGTTGGCGAACTCCACGATCAGGATGCCGTTCTTGGCGCAAAGGCCCACCAACATCACGATGCCGATCTGACTGAACAAGTTGAGCGTGCCGCCGGTAACCCATAAACCGACCAGCGCACCCAGCACCGCCAACGGCACAGTGAGCATGATCACCAGGGGATGCGCGAAGCTTTCGAACTGCGCGGCCAACACCAGATACACCACCAGCAAGGCGATGCCGAAGGTCAGCAACACCGCACTGCCGGATTGCTGGAATTCGCGCGATTCGCCCTTCCAATCCACCTGCGCATACTCGGGCACTTCTTCCTGCGCGGTCTGTTGCGCCCAGGCAATCGCCTCACCGAGCGGATAGCCCGGTGCCAGACCGGCGCTGATGGTGATCGCACGCAGGCGATTGAAGCGGTTCAAGGTACCGGCTTCGGCCACTTCGCTCAGCGTGACCAGGTTGGAGAGCGGAATCAGCTCGCCACGTGTAGAGCGCACGCGAATCGCGGTGAGGTCTTCCGGCGACATCCGGCCTTCGCGATCGGCTTGCAGCATCACGTCGTATTCCTCGCCGTTGTCGACGAAGGTGGTGACACGACGCGAGCCCATCAAGGCTTCCAGCGCCCCACCGATCGCGGCCACCGGCACGCCCAGATCGGCCGCACGCAGGCGGTCGATATTGACGCGCATCTGCGGCCGGGTTTCCTTGTAATCCGAGTCCGGGCCGACCAGGCCGGGATTAGCTTCCATGCGCTGCAGAATGCGGTCGCGCCATTGCGCGATCTCGGCATAATCCGGGCCGCCCAACACCAATTGGAACGGCTGCCCGCGGCTGCGCACCAGCCCGCCGCTCACCTGTGTGCGTGCGCGCACACCGCTAAGCACAGTGAGTTTTTGCTGCAGCTCATCGGCCACTTCGGTAGTCGGGCGGCTGCGCTTTTCCCAGTCCTGCAAGAACACGTTGACGCGTCCGGTGTGCATTTCCTCGCTGCTGCCAAAGCCGCCGGGCACGCGCGGATTGGCGCGTACGATGGGTTTGTCCGGGCCGACGTAGGGACTCAGGATGGCTTCGACCTGATGCATCTGCTTCACGGTGTAATCGAAGCCGGCGCCTTCCGGGCCGTCGATCATGATCTGGAAATTGCCGCGATCTTCCGCAGGCGCCAGCTCGGAAGGAATGCGGGTCATCAGCAACGCACTGGCACCGAGCGCCAACAGCATCAGCAGCGCGAAGATCCAGGTGCGATGCACATGCCGCTCCAACGAACGTCCGTACGCACCGGACACCGCCTGCATGCGTCCATCGAACCAGCGATGGAAGCGATTCGGTTTGGCCTGCCCGTGCGAGCGCAACAGCTTTGACGACATCATCGGCGTAAGCGTCAGCGCCACGAATGCAGAGATCGCTACCGCTGCGGCCAACGCCACTGCCAACTCGCGGAACAAGCGGCCGGTAGTGCCCTCCAGAAAGCCGACCGGCAAGAACACCGCCACCAGCACTGCGGTGGTTGCGATGACTGCAAACGCGACCTGGCCGGTACCGCGCTTGGCGGCCACCAGCGGCGGTTCGCCCAGATCGATGCGGCGCTGGATGTTTTCCACCACCACGATGGCATCGTCCACCACCAGGCCGATACACAGCACCAGCGCCAGCAAGGTAAGCAAGTTGATCGAAAAATCGAATGCGTACAACGCGATGAAGGCGGCGATCAGACACACCGGCACCGTCACCGCAGGAATCAACGCGGCGCGTGCGCTGCCCAGAAACACCCAGATCACCACCAGCACCAGCACCACTGCTTCGACCAGCGTGTGATACACGCGCTCCACTGCCGCATCGATAAAGGTCGTCGTGTCGAAGGCAACGAAAATGTTGGTGCCCTGCGGCAGCGACTTCTGCACTTCTTCGGCCTGCGCGCGCGCTTCGCGTGCCACATCCAGCGCATTGGCGGTGGAGTTGCGTACGATGCCCAAACCCACATTGGGCACGCCGTTGCTCTGGAAATACGCACGCCGCTCGGCCGAGGTCAGCTCGACCTTGGCCACATCGCCTAACCGCACCGCATAGCCGCCCTGGCCCTTGCTCAAAGGCAGTTTGGCGAAGTCTTCGGGTTTGAGATAACTGCGCTCCACGCGCAAGGTGAAATCGCGCTGCGACGATTCGATGCTGCCGGCCGGCAACTCCACATTCTCGTTCTGCAGTGCGGTTTCCACATCGGCCACAGTCAGCGCGCGTGCGGCAAGTTGATCGCGATCCAGCCAGATGCGCATTGCATAGCGCTGACGTCCGCCGATACGCACCTGCGCCACGCCATCCAGGCTGGAGAAGCGATCGACCACATAGCGTTCGGCGTAATCGGACAGCTGCAGCGTGTCCATCTTGCTGGAGCTCATGTTGAGCCACAGGATTGGGTCGGCATCGGCCTCGACCTTGGAGATTTCCGGCGGGCGCGCCTGGTCTGGCATGCGGTCGGACACCCGACTGACCGCATCGCGCACATCGTTGGCGGCCGCTTCTACATCGCGCGATTGCACGAACTCGATGCTGATCTCCGACGAGCCATTGCGGCTGCGTGCTTCGATGGTTTCAATGCCTTCGATGCCGGCCAATGCGTCTTCCAGCACCTGGGTGATGCGGCTTTCCACCACTGCCGCGGAGGCGCCGGCGTACTCCACCTCCACCGAGACGATGGGCGGGTCGATCGCCGGCAACTCGCGCAGCGTGAGCCGGGTGAACGACATCACACCCAGCACGATCAGCAACAGGCTCATCACCACCGCCATCACCGGGCGGGTAATGGACAGATCGGAGAGTTTCATCGTGCTGCCTGCGGGCGGGCCGCAGCGGGCGCGGCCCGATCGACCACCTTTACGCCAGGGCGCAGCTTGCCGGTGCCATCCACCACGATGCGCTCACCGGCGCTGAGGCCTTCGAGAATTTCCACCTTGCCAGCACGCCGCTCGCCCAGCCGCACATCGGCACGCTCCACGCTGCTGTCGGGCTTGACCCGGAATACATAGGACTCGCGCCCCACCTGCACCACCGCAATCTCCGGGATCACCACTGCCTGACGCGCTGGTTGAAACAGCCTGACGTCGAGCAACATGCCTGGGCGCAGCCGGCGATCGCCGTTGGGGAAATCCGCGCGCACGGTCACCGAGCGCGTGGTCTGTTCGATACGCGAATCGATCGCCGCCACCTTGCCGTCGAACTGCGCACCCGGATACGCCGCCGCACTGCCGCTGACTGCGTTGCCGAGCTGCACCAGACCCAACTGCGATTCCGGCACCTGGAAGTCCACATACATGCGCTCCACATCGTCCAGCGTGGCGATCACCGTGCTCGAAGTGATCAACGAGCCCGGGCTGATCTGACGGATGCCGAGCACGCCGGAGAACGGCGCGCGCACTTCGCGGTCGTTGATCTCCGCGCGCATCTGTTGCACGCGCGCTTGGGCTGCATCGCGCAGCGCGCGTTGCGTATCCACGGTGGATTTGGCCACCAACTGCAGACCGACCAGACTCAACTGGCGGCGATACAATTGATCGGTTTCTTCGAACGTGGCTTGCGCGGCCGTCAATGCAGCCTGCTGCGCGTTGCCGCGCAGACGCAGCAGCAATTGCCCGGCCTTGACCTCATCGCCGCTGTCGAAATAGACCTGTTCCACCACATCGCTCACTGCAGCGGTTAGCGCCACCGATTCGCGCGCACGCACGGTGGCGATGGACTGCACGGTCGAGTTCCAGGCTTGGGTGGTCACCGCCTGCACCGAGACCGGGATGGGTTTGGCCGCGGTCGGCGCGCTGGCCTGACGGCTACAGCCGGCCAGCACCACGGTCAACAAGAGCGCGGCACCGAAGCGCGCGCTGGGTCGAACAAGCATCGGGACATCCTGGCGGGGTACATCGAAAGTTTAACGACCTGGCCGCCATGGAGTTGACTGAAAGGGCGCGCTTTGCACCATGACCAAAGACCCTTGCTGTCGTCGGCGCGATGCGCTGGTTATCACGGCTATCGACACGGCTGCGCAGCCGCCAAACGGGCGCGACCGGCACTCAGACACTGCTTGGAGTGATGCATGCGCTGCAGTTCCACGCGCGGCCACCCCACCCGGATGACCGCGCGCTCCGTCGTGTCAGACATTTTCAGCGTTCCAGCGCAAGAAACTCGAGCACGTGGCGCGCCAGCGTTTCTACATCCTCTCCATCGGCATGAAGATGGATCTCCGGCGCCTCGGGCGGCTCATACGGTGAATCGATGCCGGTAAAGTTGGGAATCTGCCCAGCCCTCGCCTTGCGGTACAGCCCCTTCACGTCGCGCGCTTCAGCGACCGCAAGCGGCACATCGACGAACACTTCAACGAACTCATCTTGATCGAAGCGCTCACGCGCCAGTTGTCGCTCGGCCCGGAACGGCGAGATGAAACTCACCAGCACGATCAGGCCCGCATCGGCCATCAAGCGCGCCACCTCGGCCACGCGGCGGATATTTTCGACACGATCTTCGTCTGTAAAGCCCAGATCGCGATTGAGCCCGTGGCGCAGATTGTCGCCGTCCAGGATGAAGGTGTGATACCCCAACGCATGCAGGCGTTTGTCGACCAAGTTGGCGACAGTGGATTTACCAGCGCCCGACAAGCCGGTGAACCACAACACGCGCGGCGCCTGCCCCTTGATGCGCGCACGTGCGCTGCGGTCCACATCCAGATGCTGCCAACGCACGTTGCCGGCGCGGCGCAACGCGAATTCCAACGTACCGGCTGCGACAGTGGCGTTGCTCTGCCGGTCGATCAGGATGAAACCGCCCAGCACACGATTGCGCGCATACGGCGAAAACGCGATCGGCTCGTCCAGCGCGAGATTGCAGTAACCCACTTCGTTGAGCTCCAGGCGCTTGGCCGCCAGACGTTCCTGCGTGTTCACATCGACCTTGTGCTTGATCTCGCTGATGCTCGCGGTGCTCGTGCGTGTGCCGATCTTGAGCCAATAAGGCCGCCCGGGCAGCAGCGCGGCATCGTCCATCCAAAGCAGATGCGCGGCAAACTGGTCGGCCACTTCTGGCGGATCGTCGACCGCGGCGATGATGTCGCCGCGGCTGATGTCGATCTCTTCGCGCAAGGTCAGCGTCACCGCCTGACCGGCGCGTGCGCTGCTCACTTCGCCATTGACATCCAGCACTGCGGCCACGTGTGCACGACGCCCCGACGGCACCACGACCACTGCATCGCCAGGACGCACCCGACCGGCGGCAATGGTGCCGGCATAGCCGCGGAAATGCTGGTTTGGGCGATTGACCCACTGCACCGGCAAGCGCAACCCACTGCCGGCCTCGGGCGGCTCCATTTGCACGGTTTCAAGATGCTGCAGCAAATGCGGGCCGCTGTACCACGGCATCCGTGTCGAGGCACTGGACAGATTTTCGCCATTCAACGCCGACAGCGGAATGTACTGCACATCGGCAATGCCCAACTGCGCTGCCATCGCACGATAGTCCTCGGCGATGTCGGCGAACACCTGCGCGTTGTAATCCACAAGATCCATCTTGTTGACCGCCAGCACCACATGGCCAATACCCAGTAACGACACGATGTAACTGTGCCGGCGCGTCTGCGTCAACACGCCCTTGCGCGCATCCACAAGCACCACCGCGACATCGGCAGTGGATGCACCTGTGGCCATATTGCGCGTGTACTGCTCATGGCCGGGGCAATCGGCAACGATGAACTTGCGCTGGTCGGTATCGAAATAGCGATACGCCACATCGATAGTGATGCCCTGCTCCCGCTCGGCGGCCAGCCCATCCATCAGCAGCGCATAGTCGATGCCCTCGCCCTGCGTACCATGCCGCCGGCTATCGCCTTCCAGCGCAGCAAGTTGATCGTCGAACAGGCGCTTGCTGTCGTACAACAACCGCCCGATCAGCGTGCTCTTGCCATCGTCCACACTGCCGCAGGTGATCAAGCGCAGCAGTGGTTTGGATTCGTGTTGATGCAAATAGGCGCCGATGGCGCCGGGATTGGGGAGTCCGGAGTCGGGGGTCGCAAAGGCGGCCCCTTCCCTTGTTCCGTCTGCGGCGAACCGCTGTTGCGAATCCCCAATGCCGATTCCCCAATCCCTGCCCATCAGAAATACCCCTCAAGCTTTTTCTGTTCCATCGATGCACCTGGCGCATGATCGATCATGCGGCCCTGGCGCTCGGAGCTGGTGCTGACCAGCATTTCGGCGATGACCGCTTCCAGCGTGTCGGCGGTGGATTCGATCGCGCCGGTCAGCGGATAGCAGCCCAGTGTGCGGAAGCGCACCGAGCGCAGCTGCGGGGTTTCGCCCGCGTGCAGGGGCAAGCGATCGTCATCGACCATGATCAATGCGCCGTCGCGCTCCACCACCGGGCGCGGTGCGGCGAAATACAGCGGCACCACCGGAATCGCCTCGCGGTAGATGTACAGCCAGATATCCAGCTCGGTCCAATTGGACAACGGAAACACACGCACGCTTTCGCCGGGCTTGGTGCGCGCGTTGTAGAGATTCCACAGCTCCGGGCGCTGGTTTTTCGGGTCCCAGCGATGGCGCGCATTGCGGAACGAGAACACCCGCTCCTTGGCGCGCGATTTTTCTTCGTCGCGGCGCGCCCCACCAATGGCCGCATCGAAGTCGCCCTGCTCCAGCGCCTGTTTCAGGCCCTGCGTCTTCATGATGTCGGTATGCACCGCAGCGCCATGGCTGATCGGGCCGATGTCCTGTGCGACGCCGTCGGGGTTGATGTGCACGCGCAGGTCTACGCCGGTCTCGGTCGCGCGGCGTTCGCGGAAGGCGATCATCTCGCGAAACTTCCAGCGCGTGTCCACGTGCAACAGCGGAATCGGCGGGGGCGATGGCGCAAACGCCTTGAGAAGCAGATGCAACAGCACCGAGCTGTCCTTGCCCACCGAGTACAGCATCAGCGGGGCCCGGAACTCGGCAGCGACTTCGCGCAGGATGTGGATGCTTTCGGCTTCGAGCCGATCGAGGTGCGACAGGGGCAGGGTCATCGGGATGTCGTGGGCATCGGCGGGCGGACCAAACGATGGCGGGGGCAGGGTCCTGCAGTGTGTGGCGAGCGTAGGCAGGACCGAAATAAGCGGCCGGCATAACGCGATAACGGCTCATCCTTTCTGGTTGCCGCAACGCTTCCATAACATCGGTCATCTAAATCAGAACCCACGGATCCGAATGACCGCCACCCGTTCCGCGCTACCGCCCAGCCCCTTGCCCGACGAGCGCAAGGTGCTGCTGGACCGGTTGGTCGACGGCCTGGATGCGGCATCGTTGTGGTGGCTGTCCGGCTACACCGCCGGGCTGGCACAAGGCCACCCGCCGCGCTCGCTGGCCGTGCTGCCGGGGGGGCAGCCGCATGCTCTCGCCCAGGAGAGCCAACGCCTGACGGTGGTGTACGGCAGCCAGACCGGCAATGCGCGCCGCGAAGCCGAGCACCTCGCCGCCGAGGCCGACGCTGCCGGCTTGAGCGTGCGTTTGCTGCGCGCCGATAGCTACCCCACCCGCGAGCTGGCCAGCGAGCGCTTGCTGTATGTGGTGATCAGCACCCAGGGCGAAGGCGACCCGCCGGACGATGCGATCGGCCTGGTCGAATTTCTGGCCAGCCGGCGCGCGCCCAAGCTGCCTGACCTCAAATACGCGGTGCTGGGACTGGGCGATTCAAGTTACGCGGATTTCTGCGGCATCGCGCGGCGCATCGACGAACGCCTGGCCGAACTCGGCGGCAGCCGCGTACAGCCGCGTGGCGAAGCCGATCTGGACATCGACAGCGTCGCCGCGCCATGGCGCACGCAGGCGTTGAAGCATGCGCGCGAGCAGCTCAAGAGCGGCCCGCATTCAGCGACAGTCACCCCGCTGCGCAGCAGCCCGGCCGCGCCGGTGTGGTCACACCAGCATCCTTTCGCGGCCGAGTTGCTGGCCAATCAGATCGTCAGCGGACGCGACTTCAAAGGCCCGGGCTTCCGCGTTTATGCCCTGCCCGGCAAGCGCGTGCGGCATCTGGAATTTTCGCTGGAAGGCAGCGGCCTGAATTACGCGCCCGGCGATGCGTTGGGCATCCGTCATCGCAATCCGCCCGCCTTGGTGGATGCATTGCTGCAGACGCTGCAGCTGGACGGTCATGCCGCGGTCACCGTTGGCGAAGAGACTCTGGCGTTGAACGAGTGGCTTGCCACCCGGCGCGAACTGACCAGGCTGTCGCGGCCGTTTCTAAGCGCCCATGCAGAGCGCGCGCGCGCCGACGACCTGCAAGCGCTGCTCACCCCGACCCAGACCGCCGGCCTGGCGTCGTTGCTCTGCGATCACCAAGTGATCGATGTGCTGCGACGCTGGCCGGCGGATTGGGACCACGGCAGCCTGCTGGCCGCCCTGCGTCCGCTTACCCCACGCCTGTACTCCATCGCCTCCAGCCGCAAACGTGTGGGCGATGAGGCCCATCTGGTCGTGGACGAAATCACTTACCAGGCGCATGGTCATGCGCACCTGGGCTCGGCCAGCGGCTTTCTCGCCGCGCTTGCCGAGGGCGATACCGCCCCGGTCTACATCGAACCCAACGAACGCTTCCGCGTACCGGCCGACCCCGACCGCGACATTCTGATGATCGGCCCGGGCACCGGCGTGGCACCGTTTCGCGGCTTTGTGCAGGAACGCGCCGAAACCGGCGCCAGGGGCCGCAACTGGCTGTTCTTCGGCGCCCCGCATTTCAATACCGATTTCCTCTATCAGGCCGAGTGGCAGCAAGCCCTGCAGCGCGGTGAACTGCATGCACTGGAGGTGGCGTTCTCACGCGACCAGGCCGAAAAGATCTACGTCCAACACCGCCTGCGCGCCCGCGGCGCCGAGGTCTACGCCTGGCTGCAAGGCGGCGCGCATGTCTATGTCTGCGGTGCCACCCGCATGGGCAAGGACGTGCACGCTGCCCTGCTGGACATCGTCGCCACCCATGGAGCCCTGGAGATCGAGGCCGCTGCGGCATACCTCACCCGGTTGCAGGCGGAGGGGCGGTATGCGCGCGATGTGTATTAAATCGGAGGTTGAGGAGTCGGGATTGGGGATTCGCAACGGCGGGCTCCTGGGGTCCTGGTGTTGTGGTGTCGCTGCTCGTTGTTTCTTTTTGCCAATCCCGAATCACGAATGCCCAATCCCGTCATGAGCCATTCCGTCGAAGACATCAAATCCGAAAGTCGCCGTTTGCGCGGATCGCTGGAACAAAGCCTGGCCGATGCGGTGACCGGTGCGTTGCGTGAGGACGATCAAACGCTGATCAAGTATCACGGCAGCTATCAGCAGGACGACCGCGATATTCGCGATGAGCGGCGTCGGCAAAAGCTCGAACCGGCGTATCAGTTCATGATCCGCACACGCACGCCGGGCGGGGTGATTTCGCCCACGCAGTGGCTGGCGCTGGATGGCATCGCCACGCGTTACGCCAATCATTCGTTGCGCATCACCACGCGCCAGGCCTTTCAGTTCCATGGCGTGATCAAGCGCGAACTCAAGGCGACCATGCAGGCGATCAATGCGACCTTGATCGACACGCTGGCTGCGTGCGGCGACGTCAATCGCAATGTGCAGGTGGCCGCCAACCCGCTGGTGTCGCAGGCGCACGCCACGCTGTATGCCGATGCCGCGCGCGTGTCCGAGCATCTGCTGCCCAATACGCGGGCGTACTACGAAATCTGGCTGGACGAAGAGCGCGTGTCCGGCTCGGGCAGCGAAGAAGAACCGATCTACGGCGATCGTTATCTTCCGCGTAAATTCAAGATTGGTTTCGCCGCGCCGCCGCTCAACGATGTGGACGTGTTCGCCAACGATCTGGGTTTCATTGCGATCCTGCGCAACGAGCAATTGCTCGGCTACAACATCAGCATCGGCGGTGGCATGGGTGCCAGCCACGGCGATGCAGAAACCTGGCCACGCGTGGCCAATGTGATCGGGTTTGTCACCCGCGATCAATTGCTCGACATCGCCACTGCAGTGGTGACAACCCAGCGCGACTTCGGCAACCGTGCGGTGCGCAAGCGTGCGCGCTTGAAGTACACCATCGACGATCATGGCCTGGACACCATCGTGGCCGAGATCGAACGCCGTGCCGGGTTTGCACTGCAGCCGGCAAAGCAGTTCGCGTTCGAGCACAACGGCGACCGCTATGGCTGGGTCGAGGGCGACAACGGGCTGTGGCATCTGACCCTGTCGTTGCCGGCCGGACGCATCGCCGATACCGAGACCGCGGCGCATCTGAGCGGGCTGCGTGCGATCGCGCAATTGAATTTCGGCGAGTTCCGCATGACGCCCAACCAAAACCTGGTGATTGCCGGTGTGCTGGCCAGCGAGCGCGCACGGGTCGATGCGGTGGTCGCGCAATACGCGCTGGATGCCGGCAATCACGCTGCCACTGCACTGGCACGCGGCGCGATGGCCTGCGTGGCGCTTCCCACCTGCGGCCTGGCGATGGCCGAGGCAGAGCGCTATCTACCCGATTTCAGCGCCGCCTTGCAGCCGCTGCTGCAGCAGCACGGGCTGGCCGACACGCCGATCGTGCTGCGCCTGTCCGGCTGCCCCAACGGGTGCTCGCGGCCGTACCTGGCCGAGATCGCGCTGGTGGGCAAGGCACCCGGCCGCTACAACCTGATGCTGGGCGGCGATCGGCGCGGCCAGCGGTTGAACACGCTGTATCGCGACAACATCACCGAAGCCGAGATCCTGGCCGCACTGGAGCCGCTGCTAGCCCGCTACGCCGCCGAACGCGATCAAGCCAACGACGAAGGCTTCGGCGATTTCCTGCATCGCAGCGGTCTGATCGCGCTGCCACCCTACCCCACGCACCGTTACCTCGACCTGGAATTGCTCGCATGACCGCGCTGCCTGTCACCTCGACCGCCCCCTCTTCCGCGCTGGACGAGCTGGACGCGCTCAACGCACACCTGGACACATTGCGTGCCGACGAACGCGTGGCCTGGGCATTGCAACATGGCCGGCAGGATGCAGCGTTGTCGTCCAGCTTCGGCGCGCAATCGGCGGTGACGCTGCACCTGCTCACCCAGCAGCGCCCGGACATTCCGGTGATCCTGATCGACACCGGTTATCTGTTCCCGGAAACCTACCGCTTTGCCGACGCCTTGACCGACCGGCTCAAGCTCAATCTAAAGGTGTACCGACCGCTGGTCAGCCGCGCCTGGATGGAAGCGCGCCACGGCCGCTTGTGGGAGCAAGGCATGGTCGGCATCGACCAGTACAACAACCTGCGCAAGGTCGAGCCGATGCGGCGCGCGTTGGACGAGCTCAACGTTGGCACCTGGTTTACCGGCCTGCGCCGCAGCCAGTCCGGCGGCCGCGCGCAGACGCCGATCGTGCAGAAGCGCGGCGACCGCTACAAGATCAGCCCGATCGCCGATTGGACCGATCGCGATGTGTGGCAATACCTGCAAGCGCACGATCTGCCGTATCACCCGCTGTGGGAACAGGGCTACGTCTCGATCGGCGACTTCCACACCACGCGTCGCTGGGAACCGGGCATGCGCGAAGAGGACACGCGCTTTTTCGGGCTCAAACGCGAGTGCGGCATCCACGAAGACATCTGATCAACAGCGCTGCGATCGGCCAATCCAATACCGATCCAGCAGCCACATCATCAACAACGACACACCGACCAGCGGAAAGATCAGCCCGCACATCACCAGCACCACCATCAGGCCGCGCAGCGTGCCAGGATCGGCAGGCATTGGCGGCACGCCCAGCCCGCCGACCGGGCGCCGCTTCCACCACATCACTGCAGCGCTGACGCACAACAGCACGATCGCCGCGCAAGCCAGCAACAGGATCACTTGATTGGCAGTGCCATACTGCTGGCCCAGATGCACGTTGATGCCCCATTCCAGCGCGCGCCCCACCGGTCCGTAATTGCGGTAGGTCATGTCCAGCAGCACCGCTCCGCTGTATTGATCCAGATGCATCACGCGCTGACGTTGCAGATCGGCCGGATAGACCGAGGCGGTATACACGCCGGTAGGACCACGCGGCGGCGCCACGCTGTAGCCCGGTGCAATACCGCGCGACTCGAAGCGCTCCATCGCCGCATCCAGCCCCATCGCCCCAAGTCCCGGCGCAGCGACGCTGCCGGCGCCACCGTGTTCTGAGTGCTCTGAGTGTTCTGCACGTGCAGAACGCAACCGCGCATCCAACGCAGCAACTCCGCCCCCGGGTACCACAGATTGTGGCACGCGCGCCTGTCGCAACGACCACGCAGGATCACCACTGTCGACAAGCCGCTGTTGCGACATCGGTTGCTGCACGCGCAGGCCAGCGGGATATCCAAAATCATGTCCATTGGCCCAGCGATTGACCTGCGCGCCCCACAGCCACGACCACGGCATGCCGGTCAGCGCCAGGAACAGTAATATCGCACCGATACCTGCGCCGGTCACCGCATGCAGATCGCGCCAGAACAACCGTTGCACCGGCTTGCCGCGCACACTGACCACCCCGCCGCGTCGTCCGCGCGGCCACCACAGATACACCCCGGTAAGCACCAGCACGATGGCCCACCCCGCCGCCATCTCGATCAACCCGCGCGCAAACGGGCCGAGCAATTCAAGACTGTGCAGCCGGCGAATCGTCCAGGCCAGCGTGCCATGCTCCGGCAGCGTGCCAAGCACCCGAGCGCGATACGGATCGACATAGACCACCTGCCGCGCGCCCTGCGCATCGACCAGCCCGATCTCGGCACTGGCGTCGGCACGCTTAGGCGTGGTGAAGCGGAACAATGTGCCGCCATAAGCACGCTGAGCGGCATCGACCAATCGCTGCGCGCAGACGCGCGTCTCGCCCACCGGCACCACTTTCAGGCCATGGTGCACGGTACGATCAATCGCCTCCTGATACAAAAACGCAGCACCGGTCAGCGCCAGCCAGATGATGAAAGGCAGCACCAGCAGGCCGGCATAGAAATGCCAGCGCCACACCGCACGATAAAAGCGCCAGCGGCTGTCCTGAAGTGCCTCGGTCACGCCGCCTCGGGCGGTGATTGCGTGCATCAGAAACTCCAGTCCCACGACAGCGACAGCGCACGCCCATCACCCGGCGAATACCCGGAACTGCCGCTGTCGTACCAGGCGTACACATACGCACGATCGGTAATATTACGCAGCTGCAGGCTGAGCGCATTGCGCGCATCCACGTTCCAGCGCGCGCCCAGATTGAGCAAGGCGTAACCACCGGTGCGGCCCAGCGTATTGCTGCGCTCCAGATAATAATCGCCTTGCGCATTGCCCCAGGCGCTCAGCTGTACGGCTCCACTGACCTGCCACTCAAGCCCGGCGGTCGCCAACCAATGCGGCACGTTTTCGATCTCTTTGCCGCGCGTGGCCGGAGCACTCGGATCGGGCGTGGCGATGCTGGCTTTCTGGCGCGAATACGACATCCACATACGCCAGTGTTCGGCCGGCTGCAGGTTGAGCTGTGCATCCCAGCCGCGCCGCAGCGTGCGCCCCACGTTGGCGACATCGCCGACACCGGCCACGCCGTTCACTCCTAAAATGGTCGCGACCTCGCCAGAGGCACGTTGTTCCCAATACGCCAGGCGCCCGTCCATCACGGCCGACGGTGCGAACTTGAAACCGGCCTCCCAACCAGCGTTGATCGACGGGCCAAGAGATGCCGGCTGGCGCCGATAAGCACCATCGCCGCTGCCGATCTGGAAGGTGCGGCCCCAATTTGCGTAGACGCTGCTCTGCTCGGCAAATTCATAGCTGGCACTGAACTTGGGCTGCTTGATGGTGCCGTAATCGTAGGTCGGCGCGTAGATGCCGGCCAGCACATCGTGCAGCTCGCCATCGACGCGGTCGATGCGATACCCCGGCACTAACTGCAAACGTGGAACAGTCGACAGCACCGCCTGCACATACGCACCGCGCGTACGCAGGTCGTAGTTCCAGTTGCGCAATTGCGCACCGCGCACGCGTGCGACGGTGCGGTAGCGCTGCGACCGATTGTCCTGCCACTGCGCATCCACGCCGGCTTGGAGATTGGCCGCCAGCGCGCCCCCGTCGGGCTGCCAGTTGCCGCGCAACAACAGGCCGCGGTGGGTTTCATCGGTATCGCGCTCCTGTTGCAGGCCGGCGGCAGAAAACCGTACCCAGCGCTGATTGCGATAGTCGTTCTGGTAGGCCTTGGCGCTCCATCGCGCATCCGCAGCAAGCTCGCCCTCGGCGTGCAACGCAGTCTGGCGCACGCTGCGTTCGCTTCTATCGTCTTGCGCATACGTGGGCGAACTGCGCGGCGCTATACGCGCGGCGGCCGCATCCAGATAACCGGCTTCCAGCGCATGGTTGTCGTAGTAGCGCGTGGTAAGCCCGGCACGGAAAGCGCCGTCCGGATCGGTGTAGAACCACTTGCCGGCCACGCTGCGTTTGCGCGCGTCGGCGTGCGCGCGATAGCCATCGGAATCGCGCCACGCCAACCCATAGTTCTGGCTCCACGCGCCGTGCTCCAAGCCCTTGCCCAGTTGCACCTCACGTGCACCGAAGCTGCCGGCGGTCACGCTCAACAGGCCATCGTTGCCACCGATGCGGGTCAGCACATCCACGCTGCCGGCGATCGCGTTCGAACCGTAGCGTGCGTCGTTAGTGCCGCGCACGATTTCGATCGCACTGATGTCCTGTGGAAACACCGCATCCAGATACGGCATGCCGCCGGCATTGTCGTTGCTGGGGATGCCATCGATCAGCAGCTTCACCGCATTGATCCGCCCCTCGCCATTGAAGCCACGGAACGAGAACCGCCCCGCATCGGTCCCCATGCGGAACTGGGTGACCTGCACGCCCGGCGCACGCATCAGCAATTCCCAGCTGTAGTCCACATGTTGATCGTGCAGCAGCTCGCCGCCGATCACATCCACCGAACTCAGCACCCGCGCCGTGCTCGGGCTGCGCTGACTTTGTTCGCTCACCTGCACCTTGCCCAGCGTCAATGCCGCGTCCTGTGCCTGCACATGGCATACAGGTGCCCACACCAGCGCCAATGACGGCGCATACCACATCGTTTTCAACAACCGCAAACACATGTCCAACCCTTCGCCGTCGCAGTACGGCAACACAGCCGTGCGACGCCGCAACAGCGGGCGCAGGCATCACTTAACTTAAGGAACGAGTGTCCGTCGCTCTGCTTGCAGACACGCCGAAGGATCAGGCGCGCAATGAACGCAACAGCGTGGACGCTCGCGATGGGGCAAGGCTCACGCGTGCAGCGGTGGCCCACGTGCCCCAAGGGCGGCCCAGCGCAAGGCCGACCATGTCTGCGCCTTGACGTGCACTGGAACCGGCGGTGGCCGGAGTTGCAACAGACACAGCACCACCCATGCCAGCCATGGCAGCAACCGCGCGGCCAGTACGCAGTAGTCGCAGGCTTCGCCATGCATGGCCGCGTCGTGGCCACCGGCAAGGTGCGCTGTCGTATCAGCACTGGCGTGCCGATGCGCCGCAGTCTGCAGCGGCATGGACAGATGATCGGCATGCAGCGAACTGCTCGCATCAAGAGCCGGCCCATTCATGCACATCGGCTCGCCCGCCTGCGCCTGGCTCAAACGACTGATCAGCGGAGCCACCAGCATCAGCGCCACCGCCAGACAGGCAAGCAGGTGCAGCAACCGGTGACGGCGGAACGAACGCAGCATCGTTTAAGTGTATGCCGCCGGGTGCTTGGGAGCGATGGTTGCAGCCGGTGCGCGACCGGATGTCGCACTCTGGATCGGATCGGGCGCCCGCACTAAACGGCACCGGGCACGCGCAGGCTACACACGTTTGAGACGTCGCGGGTGAGACGTCGCAGGCACCGACATCTCGCAATTCAACCGGCGCCTGCCATCATCACTCAAACGTCACTCACATCCTTAATTGTCCAGGTCGGCAGTCACACTTCCAGGCGGGGATGTGATCGGGGACACATGACGCACTCTGTCATGCCCTATGCTTGCATACCATCCTAATTATGCTGCGCGCGCATGAGCACCGTCCTGTCCGATCCAGCGGCTGAGCCATTTCCCTGCGCGCCTAAACCGCCCAGCGAAGCATTGCGCCTCCAAGCGCTGCGCGGCTACCGCATTCTCGATACGCCACGCGAGGCGGCCTTCGAAGACATCACCCGGCTCGCCTCGATCATCTGCCAGACCCCGATCGCCTTGATCAGCCTGGTGGATGACGACCGCCAGTGGTTCAAGAGCGAGCGCGGCCTGGGCGAGCGCGAGACGCCGCTGTTCAAATCGATGTGCGCGCATGCGTTGCTCGATAATGACGTACTGGTGGTCCCCGACACCCGCAGCGACGTGCGCTTTGCACGCAATCCGCTGGTCACTGGCGAAGCGCCGCTGTACTTCTATGCTGGCGCCGTGCTCAGGACTGCCGACGGCCTGCCGCTGGGCACGGTCTGCGTGCTTGACCGGCAGCCGCGTCAGCTCACCGACGAGCAGATCGAAGCGCTACGTGCGCTGGCTCGTCAGACCATGGCGCAGCTGGAACTGCGCCGTGCGCTGCTGATCGCCGAAGAATCTGACCGCTACCGCAGCCGGCTGATGGCCATTGCCGGGCATGATCTGAAGACCCCATTGCGCACTGCCGCCTACGCCATCGACAAGATGCGCCGGCATGCCAATGTCGACTCCATCCCGATCCTGGTGACCGCGCGCGATGCCATCGGTCTGGTGACGCGCAGCCTCGACGAAATCGCCACGCTGGCGGCCGCAAGCAAGACCGCCACGCCGGATCTGCAACAGATGCCGCTGGAAGACGTGCTGCATGCGGTGCTGGGCGTGTGGCGGCAGCCGGCGATCGACAAATGCCTGGCGCTACGTCATGTGCCCACCTCGCTGCGCGTGCGCAGCCACCCCACCTTGCTGACCACTTTGATCGGCAACCTGGTCGGCAATGCCATCAAATACACCGAACGCGGAAGCGTGCTGGTCGGCACCCGTCGCCGCCCCGGTTTCGCGGTGGTGGAAATCATCGACAGCGGCATCGGTTTGAATCTGGATCAACCCGATCAGGTGTTTCAGGCATTCCGCCAGGCCGATCCGCGCAGCGATGGATTGGGCATCGGTCTGTGGATCGTGCACCGCACTGCCGAAACGCTGAGGTGCGAGGTGGACGTGCGTTCGCGCCCGGAAGGCGGCACCTGTTTTTCGGTACGGATTCCGCTGGCCTGAGGGCAGCTACTGGAAGATTGGCGAAAAAGAAGCGGACCCGGGCTCATGCCACCAAGCACGCCACGTCTCTCCCCAGGGTCCGGGTGCGCGAGACCGCTGCATCGCGCAGCCTTACGCAACAGTGATGCGACAGCGCCAGCAACCTACGACCACACCACCAGACAAACCGGCGACGCGATCCACTGCATCGCCGGTTCTACACCGTCCACCCCTAGACGTCCGAGGATGGCGTGTCACGGTTGCCATCAAGGTGTTCGACAGGGCCAAGCGCAACTTGATGCACGCGGATAACGCGGGCTGGCTAGCCCTGACGCGTGCAGTCAGAATTCAGACGCCTCTGCATCCTGCCGCGCAAACCAGTCCGCCGAATGCACATCCTCCGCCGCAACCTCCAGCACCTGGCGCAGCACGGCCAACGGAATCTGCACCTGCGTGCCGCCAGCGTGCAGCACAACCCACAACGATTCGTCGTGCGGGTCGGCCTGTACCGTCAGTACCTCATGCTCGCGCCCATCGATGCCGGCCGATAGTTGCAGCGACATACCGCCGTCCGGTTCGGGAGACCACACCCTGCTGAGTGGCGGACGCAGTGTCTCGGTCATCGGTTGCAATGCCTCGGAGCGGCTAACAGGACCTCGCGCGTGGTCGGCCCCGGGTACACCGCCCGCGCGTGGAAGCCACAGTGTACGCGTCGCGGGCCATGCAGGTTTCGTGTGTCGACCAAGCAACCTAATAGCGACGCAGTCGCCTCCACAACCGCTCAGCTGGTGATGGTCTGGGTCAGCGACTCCCAGGTCGGCGGCAGCGGCCAGGCCGGTGCCTGGTTGCCGTCCAGCACGCGGCGCAGGTCGCGCTTGTCGATCTGCGGCGCCAGTACATGCACCAGGTCCAAAGCGTAGTCGCGCAGCACCCGGTCGCGCGGCAACACCGCCCAGGCGATGCACTCGGCGATCGGCACCGGTGCGGCCCAGGCGCGCAGATCCTCGTCGCTGGCGCTGACAGCCATCTCTGCCACCAGGCCGACACCCAAGCCGGCGCGCACATAGGTCTTGATCAGGTCCGCATCCAGCGCAGTGAGCGCGATGCTCGGCGCCAACCCGACCTGCGCAAATGCACGCTGCAGCGATGAGCCCGGCCGCGTGGAGGATTCGTAGCTGATCAGCGGGTGCTGCGACAGCGCCTGCATGTCGGGCGCGCTGCGTAGCTGATCCAGCGGGTGGCCGCGCGGCACGATCACCAACCGGCGCCAGCGGTACAGCGGCACCGCGATGCCGGCACTCGGCTCGCCACCGGCGGTACTGACCACGGCGATATCGGAGTCGCCCTGGCTGAGCAGATCCAGCGCCGCGCTTTCGGCCGCCTGCTGCAGATGCACGCTCACCTGCGGGTAGGCGTGCTTGATCTGTGCCACCGCTGGCGGCAGCACAAAGCGCGCCTGAGTGTGGGTGGTGGTCAGGGTCAGCTGACCATGGCTCTCGCGGCGCTGATTGGCCGCGTAAGTGCGGATGTTATTGGCTTCAGACAGTACCGCACGCGCACGTTCAATCACCTCCACGCCGGCCGGCGTCACCGCATCCAGGCTGCGCCCCTTGCGCACGAACAACAGAAAACCCAGCTCGTCCTCCAGCTGTTTGAGCTGTTTGGACAGACCGGGCTGGGTCGCATGCACGCGCGCTGCGGCCAACGTGATGTTCAGCTCGGCATCGGCGATGGCAACCAGATAGCGAAGTTGGGTCAGCGTCATTGGCTGTCTCCAAGAAAGCGCGAAACGCGACAGGGACTCGACTGTAGAGGACTTCTGCGAGCCAGCTTATAACCGAACGCTATTTTCAGGGAGTATGAAGTCATTTCCGACGGCTATAAGGCGGCGTTACGGTCTGCCCTCCCTTGTCGATGCTTCAGTCCGTGACCTCTGCATTCCTGCTCCGTGCCGACCTGCGTGACCGTGCCGTCCTGGTAGTCGGTGGCGGTGCCGATGCCGAGCGCGCCACCGCAAACCTGCTGCAGTCCGGCGCGATGCCGCTGGTCGGTGCGCTGGAGCTCACCCCGCAGTTGCGCAGCTGGGCACAAGCCGGGCGAGTGACCTGGTTGCTTGGCCAGTTCGACCCGACATGGTTGGATCTCCCCGATCACCCCATCTGGCTCACCATCGCCGCCAGCGATACTCCGGAGCTCAACGACGCACTACGCAGCGCTGCGAACAGCCGCCGCCTGCTCACCCATGCCGCGGCGCACGCGGCTTCCGCGTCATTACCGGCGCGCTCCTCCATCCCCCGCACCGCCGCCGGCACGCTCTCCTCCGGCAGCGTGACCCTGGTCGGCGCCGGCCCCGGCGATCCCGGCCTACTCACTTGGCACGCGCTGCGCGCGCTGAGACAGGCCGATGTAGTGCTCTACGACCGCCTGGTCAGCCCACAGATCCTGAGCCTTGCACACCCTGGTGCACTCTCCATCGAAGTCGGCAAGGCCGCGCAAGGTCACAGCACCCGTCAGGAGCAGATCCACGCACTGATGCGCGAACACGCACGCGCCGGTCGCCGCGTAGTGCGGCTGAAAGGCGGCGACCCGTTCGTGTTCGGTCGCGGCGGCGAAGAGCTGGAATTCCTGCGCGACCACGGTATCGGCTTCCAGGTCATTCCCGGCATTACCGCCGCGATCGCCTGCGCCGCCTATGCCGGCATTCCGCTGACCCATCGCGACTACGCGCAATCGCTGCGACTGATCACCGCGCACTGCAAGGATTCGCTGGACACGCTCGACTGGCACGCGCTCGGCCAGGATCGCCAGACATTGGCCTTTTACATGGGCGTGGCGGGGCTGGGCGACATCCAGCAGCGCCTGCTGCAGGCCGGCCGCGCGCCCACCACCCCGTTCGCACTGGTCGAAAATGGCTCGCGCCCGCAGCAACGCGTGATCACCGGCACGCTGGCCAGCCTGGCCGCGAGCGCACAGCAGCATGCGGTGCGTGCGCCGGCCTTGCTGATTCTGGGCGAAGTGGCGGCGCTGGCCGGGACACTGCACTGGTTCGGCGCGCCGCCGCTGAGCGGGCAACCGCCCCTGCACTCACCCATTACAACGCCCGACGCGCCCACACTCGCCCACGCAGCCTGATTTCGACGGAGACCCCATGGCCCTGTACGACAACATTCTCGACACCATCGGCCGCACCCCGGTGGTCAAACTCCATCGCCTAGCACCCGAGCACGTGACCCTGTACGTCAAGGTAGAGGCATTCAATCCGGGCGGCTCGGTCAAGGACCGGCTGGCGCTGGCAATCGTGCTGGACGCCGAGCAGCGTGGACTGCTCAAGCCCGGCGACACCATTGTCGAAGCCACTTCCGGCAACACCGGCGTTGCCTTGGCGATGGTGGCCGCCGCGCGCGGCTACAAGTTCGTCGCCACCATGGTGGAAACCTTTTCCATCGAGCGCCGCAAGCTGATGCGCGCCTATGGTGCCAAGGTGATCCTGACCCCGGCCGCCGAGCGCGGCAGCGGCATGGTGCGCAAGGCCAGGGAGCTGGCCGAGCAGCACGGCTGGTTCCTGGCCAGCCAGTTCGCCAACCCTGCCAATCCGGCCTATCACCGCAACACCACTGCGGCTGAAATCCTGCGCGATTTCGCCGGCCACCGGCTGGACCATTTCGTCACCGGCTGGGGCACCGGCGGCACACTCACCGGTGTGGGCGAAGTGTTGCGGGTGGCCCGCCCGGAAGTGCGCATTACCGCCACCGAGCCGGCCGGCGCGGCGCTGTTGCAGGGCCATGACTGGAAGCCGCACAAGATCCAGGGCTGGACCCCGGACTTCGTGCCGGAAGTGCTCAATCGCGACGTCGCACATGAAGTGCTGAGCGTGGAAGACACCGACGCGATCAGCGTGGCGCGTCGCCTGGCTGCTGAGGAAGGCATCTTCACCGGCATCTCCGGCGGTGCCACCGTCGCCACTGCACTGCACGTGGCCGAAAGCGCGGTGCCAGGTGCGGTGGTGCTGGCGATGTTGCCCGACACTGGCGAGCGTTACTTCTCCACACCACTGTTCGCCGACATCAACGAAGGCTCCGACGATGACTGGCTGGCTGGCCTTCCCTGATCGATCGGCTCGACCGTGGCGGTGAGCCGCTTCATCCTGACGATAAAGCGCGGCTGCGTGCCGAATTCGCACGTGATATCAACGACTACTGCGCGCGCGTTCGCCGCTGGCTCGTCGCGTTGAGTGAGTAAGAAGTAGGCGATGGGCCATTGAGATAGTCGATCGTCTCAAAAGATTTGCAAGCGGCCGGTATCAGCGTCGAATCGGACGCGTCCGAAGGGTTCAGCAGATCAGATGAATCGCCGCTAGCGTGCAGGCTCCGAAGCGCCTGACCCATCATGCGCCCATCATGCAAGCCCCATAACTATCACGCTATGAGAATCGAAGTCCGGCAAGGCGACATCACCGAACTCGATGTTGACGTCATCGTCAACGCCGCCAACGCATCACTGCTGGGCGGTGGAGGCGTCGATGGCGCCATCCATCGTGCTGCTGGCCCGCGCTTGTTGGAAGCCTGCAAAGCAGTGCCGCAAATTGGGCCGGGCATGCGTTGTCCCACCGGCGAAGTCCGCATCACCGACGGCTTCAATCTCAAGGCACGCCATATATTTCATACTGTCGGTCCGGTATGGCGCGACGGCAAGCACAACGAGCCGGAGCAACTGGCCAACTGCTATTGGCAATCGCTGAAATTGGCCGAGCAAATGATGCTGCATTCGATCGCGTTTCCGGCGATCAGCTGCGGCATCTACGGCTACCCGCTGTATCAGGCTGCGCGCATTGCCGTGACCGAAACACGCCACTGGCAGCGCTCGCACAAGGTGCCCAAGCACATCGTGTTGGTGGCCTACAACGAGGCGACCTACAAAACGTATCAGCAAGCCTTGGCTGCTCAGCAAACGGCAACTGCCAACTGCCAACTGCCAACTGCCCGACGCAGGCGATCACAGGGTGTTGAGGTAATGAGCGCCGCGAGGCGCTCGTTGCGTTTGGCAAGGCGCGTGTTGTTCAACGCAATCCACTACCCCTGACATTCCTTCAAGACTTCAGTGCATGCGTGAATCTGCATCTCGCCTGATCAAGGGTTGCGCCAGTGCCTGATGTCGGTTCGAGGGAAGTGATGAGTAAATGCACGACTCGACATCACATGGATGCTGCTCTATCGATGCAAACAAAAACGCCGGCATTGCTGCCGGCATCTTGCGTCTTACAAGCGATCTGGCCTTGCGGCCGCCGAAACGATCAGCCCTTCCACTTGCCCAGCGCGGCCAGGCCGTTTTCCTTGGCGCGCTCATAAATGATCTGCTGCGCCTTGGCGAAGTTGCCGGTCATGTCCTTGGCCCACAGCTTCAGTGCGGCCTGCTGCATGGCGCGGCCATAAGAGAAGCTCAGCGGCCACGGCAGATTGCCGAGCTGGTGCATCTCGTTGAGGTGCGCGGTGGATTGCTCGTCGGTCTGGCCGCCGGACAGGAACACGATGCCCGGCAGGATCGCCGGCACGGTGGACTTCAGGCACATCACGGTGGACTCGGCCACTTCTTCGACGCTTGCCTGCTCTTCGCAGCCCTTGCCCGAGATGACCATCGAGGCCTTCAGGATGGTGCCTTCGAGCACGACATTCTGCTCATACAGTGCGCCGAATAGCGAACGCAGCGTAGCTTCGGTGACTTCGTAGCAGGTCTCGATGTCGTGGTCGCCGTCCATGATCACTTCCGGCTCGACCATCGGCACCAGGCCCTGCTCCTGACACAGCGCGGCGTAGCGCGCCAGCGCATGCGAGTTGGCCTCGATGCAGGTGCCGGACGGGATGTCTTCGCCGATGTTGATGACCGCGCGCCACTTGGCGAAACGCGCGCCCAGCGTGTAGTACTCCTCAAGCCGTGCCCGTAGCCCGTCCAGGCCTTCGGTCACCAGCTCGCCCGGCATACCGGCCAGCGCCTGCGCGCCCTTGTCGACCTTGATGCCTGGGATGATGCCGTGCGCGGTCATGTACTCGGCGAACGGCATGCCGTCCTTGGTCTTCTGACGGATGGTCTCATCGAACAGAATGGCGCCGGAGATGTAGTGGCTCAGCTTGGGCGTGGTCAGCAGCAGTTCGCGGTAAGCGCGACGGTTTTCTTCGATGTTCTCGATACCGACGCTGGCAAAACGCTTGGCGATCGTGCTGGTCGATTCGTCGATGGCGATGATGCCCTTGCCCGGGGCGACCATGGCCTGGGCGGTTTCGGCAAGCTGTTCGATGCTCATGTAGTTCCTGTGGCAGCTACGGGGGGATAACGAAAGTATAGCGACGAACGTCGTACACATTTCTTCACGGAATGTCTGCAACCGATTACACGGATTTTACGCGACAGGATATGCGGCGCGGCTCGCATCGCGGTGCGTGCGCCGCCAACGGGGTGAGTGCTGACGCTACCGCTAGCAGTAGGGCACTTGAGACAATGCAGCGACGCGCACGGTGTGGATGCTTGCATGTACGGCGGTCAGGGCGTGGAACGATGAAGATTCGATACCAGCTATCGACACGCGCGCGGGTTGCAGCTGCTGTTATCGATCGCGATCCGCTTGCGCGATTGGAGTGGGACGCTCATCAGATGATGCCGATGGCGTGGCGCCTTGGCGCGACGCTGCATGCTGCATGCTGCATGCTGCATGCAGGCGCACTGTGCAACACACCAGACCTCACACAGCACAACGGCGACCCGCAGGCCGCCGCCGTGTTTGCACACAACGCCGCTTACTCACGTCACGCATCAAACGACGACGCACAATGCGATCAGCCCAGACGTTACAGCTCGCCCAAGCCGCTGGCGCGGCCGTCTTCGCCCACTTCCAGCAGACGCAGCGTGTTGGTGGCACCGTGTGTTTCCATGTGCTCGCCGCTGGTGAACACCACGCGTGCACCGGGTCCCATGCGCTCGTTCTCCACCAGCAGACGGATCGCCGCACGCGCGGCTTCGCGCGGGGTCAGGCCGCGGCTGTCGAAGCTGATCGGGAACACACCACGCATCATCGCCATGTGGCGGCGTGCGCCATCGTGACGGGTGAAAGCGTAGATCGGCATGTTGGAGCGAAAACGCGACAGGTAACGCGGCGTGCCGCCTGACTCGGTCAACGCAACGACACCGGCCAGACCGATGTGCTCGGACAGGAACATGGTGGCCATCGCGATCGCCTGGTCGGCGCGCTGCAGATTGCGTTGCGCCGCTTGGAAATCGGTATCGAATTCGAACTGACGCTCGGCACCCAGACAGATACGCGCCATCGCTTCCACCGCACGCACCGGGTAGGCGCCGGCGGCGGTTTCGGCCGAGAGCATCACCGCATCGGTACCATCGATGACGGCGTTGGCCACGTCGAGCACTTCGGCGCGGGTCGGGATCGGGCTTTCCACCATCGATTGCAGCATCTGCGTGGCGGTAATCACCACTTTGTTCTGCGCCAGCGATTCGCGGATGATCTTCTTCTGCAATCCCGGCAATTCGGCGTCGCCGATTTCCACGCCCAGATCGCCACGCGCAACCATCACCACATCGGAGGCTTCGACGATCTCGACCAGGTTCTCGATCGCTTCGGTGCGCTCGATCTTGGACACCAGCGCGGCATCGCAGCCGTGCTGGCGCGCGATGCGGCGCGCATCGTTCATGTCTTCGGCGTTGCGGCAGAACGACACTGCGATGAAGTCCACGCCGATCTTGGCGACGATGCCGATCAGCTCCTTGTCGCGCTCGGTCAACGCGCCCAGCGACAGACCGCCGCCCTGCTTGTTCAAACCCTTGCGGTCGGACAACACGCCATCGTTGAGCACGGTGGTGACGATGCGCTGCCCCTGGACTTCGGTCACCTGCAACTGCACCAGGCCATCGTCGAGCAGCAGCACGTCGCCGGCGGTCACGTCCTGCGGCAAGCCCAGGTAGCTGACGCCCACCTGATGCTGGTCGCCGGCCGGCGCGTTGGCATCGGCGACCAGGTCGAAGCGCTCGCCCATGCGCAGCTTGATCTTGCCTTCGGCGAAGCGTTCGATGCGGATCTTCGGCCCCGGCAGATCGGCCAGGATGCCGACTTCGGCGCCGACGCGCACGGCGGCGGCACGCACTTCAGCGGCACGCTTGGCCTGGCCGGACGGGTCGCCATGGCTGAAGTTGAGGCGCACCACGTTGACGCCCGCCTTGAACAAGGCGTCCAGCACACCGGGCGGATCCGTTGCCGGTCCGAGTGTGGCGAGGATCTTGGTGCGGCGTTGACGCTCTTTCATGATGGCCTCCCCTATACAAGCCGCGGAACTTAACACACGCGTTACGTCCCAAGAATGGCATTGCGGCATAGCCACCCTCGTATTCCGGCATGTCGTGAATACAATGCGGGACAGTACGTACGCTTGCGCAGCGCGCCCGTGCTGCGGGCTGACGATGCGGGTGCAACCCTAACGCGGCGGCAGTGAAGAACAGACTGTTTACGCGTCGATCAATGCACGCAATTCGGCGGGCTCGTGCGCGATTGCGCCGGCGCCTGCGGCGCGCAACTCGGCTTCGTCGCCGAAGCCCCACAACACGCCGATGCTGTGGATGCCGTGGTGGTTGGCACCGTCGATATCCATGCGACGGTCGCCGATCATCACGCAGCCGGTTTTTTCGATATTCAAACGACGCAATGCTTCGGCGATCAGCCCCGGCTTGAAGCGGCGCTCGCCGTCTTCGCTGGCACCGATCACCTCTTCGAAGCAAGCCCCGAACGGCAAATGCTCGACGATGCGGCGCGCGTAGCGTTCGTTCTTTGACGTAACCACCGCCAAGCGATGACCAGCGCGATGCAGGCTTGCAATCACATTATCGATGCCATCGAACACGCTGAGCTCGGTCCAACCCACTGCGTCGTAACGCCCGCGATACGACGCCAGCACGCGCTGCACCAGTTCCGGATCATCCGGAAAGCATTCGTTAAAGCTGTCGCGCAGTGGCGGGCCGATCCACGCGCGCAGCGTCTGCGCCGATGGACGCGGCTGCCCCACTTCGTCGAAGGCATGCACGATGCTGGCGACGATGCCCGGCTCCGAATCGACCAGGGTGCCGTCCAGATCGAAGAACAGCGTGGCTGCACTCACTTGCCGCGGGCCTGGAGTGCAGCCACGGCCGGCAGGGTCTTGCCTTCCAGAAATTCGAGGAACGCGCCGCCACCGGTGGAGATGTAAGTCACGTCGTTGGCGATGTCGTACTTGTCTACCGCAGCCAAGGTGTCGCCACCGCCGGCAATCGAGAACGCTTTGGAACCGGCGATGGCACGCGCCAGCGTTTCGGTGCCGTGGCTGAAGGGCTCGAATTCGAACACACCAACCGGCCCGTTCCACACCACGGTACCGGCCTTGGCGATCAGCTCGGCATAGCGCGCGGCAGTCTGTGGCCCGATGTCCAGAATCAGATCATCGGCCTCGACTTCAGCGAGCGACTTCACGCTGGCGTCGGCATCGGGCAGGAACTGCTTGGCGACGACCACATCGGTGGGCAACGGAATCTCTGCGCCGCGCGTCCTGGCATCGGCGACGATCTGGTTGGCGGTCGGAATCAAATCCGGCTCGTTCAAGGACTTGCCAACGTCATGCCCGGCGGCGGCGATGAAGGTGTTGGCGATGCCGCCGCCCACGATGAGCTGGTCGACCTTGTTGACCAGGTTGGACAGCAGCTCCAGCTTGGTCGACACCTTGCTGCCGGCCACAATCGCCAGCAACGGCTTGGCCGGGTTGTCCAGCGCCTTGGCCAGCGCGTCAAGCTCGGCCATCAACAGCGGGCCGCCCGCAGCAACGGGAGCGAAACCGATCACGCCATGCGTAGACGCCTGCGCGCGATGCGCAGTGCCAAACGCATCCATGACGAACACATCGCACAGCGCGGCGTACTTGCGCGCCAGCGTCTGGTCGTCCTTGCCCTCGCCGACATTCATGCGGCAGTTTTCCAGCAACACCACCTGGCCCGGCGCGACCTCCACGCCATCGACCCAGTCGCGCACCAACGGCACGTCCACGCCCAGCAGAGCGGTCAGACGCGCGGCCACCGGCGCCAGCGAATCTTGTTCGGTCCAGCGGCCTTCCTTGGGGCGGCCCAAGTGCGAGGTGACCATCACCGCAGCGCCCTTTTCCAGCGCCAATTTGATGGTGGGCACCGAGGCGGTGATGCGCTGCTCGGAGGTGATCTGGCCGTTGTCGATCGGCACGTTGAGATCCTGGCGGATCAGCACGCGCTTGCCGGTCAGGTCGAGGTCGGTCATGCGGACAATGGACATGGGCTTAGCTCGTTAAGTCGGGGGAATGGAGAATCGGCAATGGGGATCGGAGACGCAGCTAATGCAGAGAACGCCCACGTCTGAGCGCTGCGCTGGCAGAGGCCATGGCTCAGCCGTTGAATGCCGGCCTTGCGCCACGACGCAGGCTTGTCGATGGATCCCACGCGCATCGCCGCCGCAAGCGCGGGGCGCGCGAACTGTGGTCGGTCGAACACGACGGGCAATGCGACTGCCTTGGCGACGGGGGGAGGCCCATTGTCGGACCTTCGCGCCGCAGCGGCAAACCGTACTGCGACGCATATGGGAGTCAGTCGTTACGATTGGCGGCCAACGCTATGCAGCACACGCAGTGCCAAACCGCCGACCAGCCAGGCGCCGCCAGCCCGCAACCACGGCACGGTCACGGTGCGTCATCGGCGTAGCGGCTTTCCGCGATTCGTTCGGCCGTCCCGGCGTGACCGCCGCTGGCATCGACGTGGATGATCGGAAATCGACCGGGGCAAGGCACCCACCACGGTCGCGTCCTGTGCGATGCCCGGCAATTCCAGCCACCGCGATTATGCGGGCGCGGTGACATCGTCCAGTTCCGCATCGAGCGCCCGGCAATCAGCGCCACGCTGATGCCCATCGCCAGGCCGGCGCCCAGTAATCCGTACAACTTGAAGGCCCCGAACACGGTCAGCAGCAATCCGCCGATGACACCGCCTTGCAACGCCAACGCAAAGCCGTGCCGCTGCACCCGCACAGCAAGCAGCACCAAGCGCCAAGCGCTATCAATACGATTATCATTTTCAACGCACCAACTCCTGAGCCGGCATCCAGCCGAATGCCCACAGGCACGACACGTCTCTGGGCAGCGCTCCCCCTGCATCAGGGAGGCCGTTGCGGAATGCGGTGAACGATAGCCGCACGTAACGGCGCCATGCACAGAGCTGCAGACCTAAAAAACGCCCGGAAGAACCGGGCGTTTCAAACCCATTCGCGGTAGCCGCTATCGTTCTTGTTGTGGATGATCCAGATCAGGTTGCCGCTGGTATCCATCGATTTGCCGGCGAAGATTTGCCGGCGAACACCAGACGACCCTAGCCTTTGCAGGCCATCTCATAGCGATAGCGATCTCCACCCTAGAAGAACGGGATGAAGGCTTTGCCGGTGACATAGGAACCCTGGTCAGTCGGCTGCCCGATCAGATCGGTGACCTGCTTCATCGGCATGCCGATCTTCAGCTGGGTAAACTTACTGCCCGGTGCAGGCTTGCCGGTGATTTCGCCCTCATAGTCATTGGCTCCCTTGACGGTCTCGCCATAGCCAGCCTCGACGTCGGACGACTTTATCACTTCACCGTCAGCATTCATCCAGGCCGGCGTACCAGTATGTTTTTTCGCCGCCCAGCTGTTCAACGGCAGCGAAAACCCAATCACCACACCGAGCGCTAAAGCGCCTACTAAAAACTTATTCATCGTTATTCTCTCGATCCATGGAGTTCCCCGATCCTTCGTACACGACACGGGAACGGCCGCCGTGCGCGCAAATTAGCGTACATGCGCACCTCAAAGTCCACATCTTGTGGCGGCGGGAACAAGTGTGATCGCGCAGAAAATATCAAAAAGCCAATAGTCAAAAAACAAAGGCCCCGGCATGCCGGGGCCTTTGTTCGTCACATGCGCTATTTGGTAGCAGATGCCCCAAATTCTAGACCGGTCCGTCCGCGTCTTATCCATTGGCTAAGGATGCAATGCGATGTGAGCGTGCTATCCTTTTTTCATGCTGAGACTCTACGATCCTTGCTACTTCCGAATACGGGTGTGATCCAACCGATCACGCCCCTGTAGCTCAATTGGTAGAGCAGCGGATTTATATCCCGTCAGCGCCAGATAAGCGGCAAGTGCCGGTTCGATCCCGGCCAGGGGCACCACCATTGCATGTGGAGTACCACATGGGTGAACCTGCTAACTTACGTAGAGCAACCAGGATGCCCAGCGCTTGTCTGGCCCGCAACGTTTTCCTATGTCTGCGCTCAGGAAGCGCTCCACAGTAGGATGATGAACTTTGTATTGTTCCTGACATCTTGCAGAAATCCCGCGTCCAAAGCCTGAAGCGCCTCTTCTGCTGTTGGCGAAGCGGTGCAGTACACGCAGACAATACGACCACCTATGTCGGTTTTCCCCCGCGGTTTAATGGTAAGGCCGGTCAACAGCCGCACCACGTTGGCATCGAGGGCTTCGCTATGTGCGGTAAGCAAATCGTTTACAGACGATAGATCGAGGTGAAGTTCGTGCTGCTTGGCCTTGGCCCGCTGAATGGCATGTCCCACCTGCGATAGTCCGTCCACAGGCGCATCGGCCACGGCTACACGCAGGTCTGCGAGCAGTGTCGCAACGCCAGCCAGCCGCCAGACCGACAGCGTAACTGGCAATCCCACTCGGGCTGCACGTGCCCCATACTGGGCCGCAATGTTCTGCGCCACATCCGGGCGCATTTCACCGACCATTTGCCAGCCAACGCCGTAAGTGACGCCGAAGGACAAGATCGACTCGGCACGAACGTCGCGTAGATTCCACGTCAATACGTGATTCTCTGAGTTGGCCATCATGGCGCTCATCGGCACGTAGTAATTGCCATCAAGCGTGACCGCCGGCAGCGTGCGTTGGCCACGCACGAACAGGACGGTGGAGCTGTTGAACTCGGACTCTTTCGTCTGCGCCAGATCGCAAGCCTGGGTCAGGTTCAACCAGTCTGTGCCTTCAGGGTCACGCAACACCATGCCGAACCGAAGGTGCTTGCGGATCCAGTGCGCCTGCACCAGAGGCCCCTCACCCGCCGGGTACGGGGGTAGGCCCACTACACCGGCACGCCACTCCATGCTGTGCATCAGGCCGTGGATCGCCGCGCGCGAGTCTCCGACCTCGGCGACAGGTGACAGCAGGTTGGCGGCGCGATGATCGAGCAAGCTGGCATCTAACTGCTGCAACGCGGGGCGCATCCCGCCATCGGCTTCGAGATCGGACAACAAGCGCCGACTGATCGTGTCTTCCACGTAACGGACGTAATCGTCGTTGTCCTTGGACGCCAACTCGTGCAGCAGGTCCATGGCCTGCAGGTCCAACTCCCACAACTTGCTGGCTGTCGCACTGGCGGCCGCGGCGAGCGCGGTCCCCGCATCATTGATGAAGCGCTCCATCTTGGTGACATCCGCGCGGTCGCTCGCCAATTGCCACAGCGCCGCCCGCCATGCCACTAGGTGCGTATCGGTGGCAGGCTTTTCCATGATCCGCATGCGCGAGCTCGATACCTTGAGCTCCGGGCGAATGGTCTTGAAATCTGCCTTCAGCTGCTCCTCGTGCGAGGACATTAGGATGACCTGTAAGGGGCGCTCCAGCTCCTGATGGGTTTCCCGCACTTCGCGGATAAACGGCAATGTTGCATTTGTCGTGGCATCGACCAGAAAGTAGTCCACGATAATCAAATCGTAGAGCTGGTCGTGCGGGATTTGGGGGCTCGAATATGTATCGATGTTGCCTGCCTCGACCCCTAGTTCCTTGAGCAGATCGATGACCCGTTGAACTGGCGCGGCGTGTCCCCGACGCGCTGTCAGAACGGCCTCGGCGGCGGTGCGCAGGCGCTCAGGCGCTTGCACACGAATTGCTTCTTCAGCCAGGGGTTCCACGAGATCGTCCATTTCGTCGGGCACGCGCCCCTCGCGAGTCAGAAGCGCGAGGTATTCTTCACGGTCGGGATCGGTCAGGTCATTCAATAAGGCAGCCACATGGGCATCTGCGATCTGCAGGTCCGCATGGGTGATTCGGGCGGACAGGTCATCGTCAATGACCGCCACCCGTATGATCTGAGCCTCGTTCAGTTTAGCCGCCACATCCATGTCTATTCCTTGGGCAATTGCAGTACGAAGGCACGGTAGCGGCCATCGTCGTCGACGCCGTCGAGCACCAACTTGGCCTGATGATAGGTCGCGACCTCGGCCGCGAGAAAGAGCCCTAGGCCCTGCCCGCGCGGGCGCATGGTGAAGCCCGCAGTGAACACCCGGTCCTTGTCCGCCGACGTGATGCCAGGGCCGTTATCCCACACCGACAGGGTCTTGGACTCGGGATCAAGCTCCAGGTGGATTTCTCGCCGCGTTGCACCAGCCTTTAACCCGCGCTGCAGCCAGTACACGGAGTTAGTGATCAAGTTTTCCACAGCCAGACTGACGAAGCCGCGCACCATGTTCACCATAAACGGACTAATTGAGTCCTCTCCGGAGGTGATCAGCGTCGCGTTGATCTCGTGCCGCTCAAAGCGCGCCTCGTAGCCGCGCAGAATCGTCTGCAGCAGCCCTGCTAGGTCGAAGGGCTCCTTGCGGTGACGGCCTGAAGGCGTCAAGGGATCGAGCTGCCGCAAGCGCGTGTTAATGGCCTTTATCTCGTTATCGAGTTTGATCAATAACTCACGGGTCGACGGCGACTCGTCCTTGGCCAATTTTTGCAGCAACTGCCGGGTATGACCGGTGGTTCGCGTCAGTTCATGCAAGACGCCCGACATCACCGTGCCGACGCCCGCTAGTTCCAAAATGTCTTCACGTCGCTCACCCACCTGCTTGGCCGCTTCCTCAAAGCGTTTGGTCTCGGTCTTAATGAAGTGCAAGTGCTTGGCGATCGACTCAACTGTCTTCTTGGTATCCGCAGGAACCCTCGCACGGATCTCGGCTAACCCCTGCTCGGCCTGCTTGATCCGATTGCGAATAGTCTCCGGCGCGGATTTGGTCACCTCATTCAACTGGCCGCGCTTTTCTTCTTCGCCTTCGTGAGTGATGTGCCGCCGGAGCTCGTCAATCGCGTAGTCAAACAGAATGCTACGCACAAGGCGGGTCTGCCGGGACTCGATTAGGCCCTCGCGGTTAGATCGGTCAATCAGGTTGGGGTTCTCGATTCGACTAATCTCGACAGCACCAACAGTCTGGATGCGATTGACGGCGAACCCGCCGCGCTTGAGCGCGCTGCTGTCGATGGCCAGCCAGTCCTCGCCTGAGGACTGGCCGGAGAAGCCCACCCGAAATCCGTCACGGTAGATTGCAACACCGCCGCTCCACAGGTCTAGTTCAGCCTTCGCCTCCTTCGTAGTGCCGTGCAAAGCGGTTTGCGCCCTCAGCGTGTCGCGGTTGAACCACCGAATGCGCGCCTTGAAGGGACCGATCGAGCGCAGCTCGTCGGGCGTAGCCTCCAATTTGTGGATTACCTCATCTGCCGTTCGCAGAACCTTCTGCGGGTCGATGCCACGCTGATGGTCCACAAGAGTCGTCATGACCACGACGTCGCTGGGCTCCTTCACATCCGGTGTAAACACAAGCTCCAGGTCAGCCTGAGCATGCTCGCTCAAGACCTTCTTCATGCCTTCAATCGGGATACGACCCCCATCGTTGTAATGTACGTCGATAGGAAACACAGCTTGCTTGGTCAGGTCGGGAAACGGATTCTGCAGACGGCGCAGGAAAGAATCGACGAAGCGCTTCTCGACTTGTGCACGATCCCATGTCGATTGCAGGGCGGCAATCTCAATCACTGTGCCGGTGGGATGGTCATGACTGGGCTCAGCTGGAACGATATCGATAGGTATCTGCTCGAGCATCTCGTCAGTCTTATCAAAGACACGCCAGTCGAAGTTGATCTGGTGCGCGCTTTCTCGATCTGTCCAGGATGTGACGGTGGCTCTATCTCCCAGTCGCATCATGGCCAGCCGACCGATGCCCTTGTTGCCAAGAAGCGTGCGCTGAAGTTCTTCGCTGGTTTGCGTGTTGTAGCGTGACGGCGTGCCAATCTGCAGAAACACGTTTTCCAGATCATGTGCATTCATACCGCTGCCGCGATCACTGACGGTAATCGTGTTAATACGCTCGAGCAACGCTACAACTTCTGGCCAGCTTGCCGCGGCCTGCAATGAATCGATCGGGGTTACGACATGCTGCGGCGTAACCTCGCGATCTGCGGACAGGCGCTTGACGACGTTGTCGACGAAGGTGCTTAGATCCTCATCGCCGGAGGGGTGCGAGCGTGCTTGATCGAGAAGTTGGTCAAGCTCAGCCTGTGGTAAACCGATGCGAAATTCGATACGAACCCGCTTGGACTCAGCATCGAATGCGTTTTTGATGAGCTCGTTCAAGGCGACCTCATCGGAAGTGATGAGTTCTGCACCCAAATGTATCAGCGTCCTGGCCGCTACCGAGAAGTTTGCCACGTTCGTCCTTTTTCCTGATCTGGGGGTCCTGCATCTCGCCTAAAAATACATGCTTCTCGGGTCACACGGATACGGCGACGGCTAACAACTACGTTCGTAAATGCGGCCAATGGCTGCTGCCGTGTGCTCTACGGCCAGCCTGAGTTCCTCTTCACGCGTGGATCGACCAAACGTAAATCGGATCACCTCACTGGCAGCACTTTCATCCAAGCCCAAGGCGCGCAGCACGTGAGAGGCACGGAGCTCCCCGGCTGCGCATGCCGCGCCGGTCGAGGCCGACAGTACCGGCGCTAGTAAAGCAAGGAGATCCTCAGCATCCACGCCGGGGAAGCGCAGGCTTAAATGCCCTGGCAGACGCTGCGTGGGGTGACCAATCAGTTGAAAGGCGACGCCCTGCTCGGACAAGGTATCCAGAAATTCAGCGGCGAGTCGCTGCTGATGTTCGGCATCCTCAATTATGCGTCTGCGGGCCAATGTCGCCGCTGTACCAAAGCCGACGGCGAGAAAAGTGGGAACGGTGCCCGACCTAAGGCCACCTTCCTGCCCGCCACCGTGCAGCTGCGGTTCTAGTTGCTCCTGCAGGTCGCGCGCCACATAGAGGGCGCCGATGCCCGCAGGACCATAGAGCTTGTGGCTCGACAAACACATCAGATCGCAGTTGATCGCCTCGACATCAAGCGGCACGCGTCCTGCTGACTGGCTGGCGTCGACATGCAACAGATGACCATAGGTATGAACGCACTCCGCCAATGCAGGTAGTGGTTGAAGCGTGCCGACCTCATTATTGCCGTGCCCCACCGCGATCAATCCCGGAGTGCAGTCCGGGGTGTCTAAGGCTGCCATCAGCGCCGCAACGTCGAAGAGTCCGGTGCTCTGCACCGCCACCCGTGTGACCGTGACGCCTGCACGCGAGAGGTGGCGCGCGGGTTCTCGCAGTGATTTGTGTTCTGTATCCGCTAACCACAGACGTTTGCGCGCCCCGGTTGCCGAGAGCAGGCCTTTCAACGCCAGATTGTTAGCCTCGGTGGCGCCAGAGGTGAACACGACCCCTTCGGGCTGCCCACCAATAAGAGCAGCCACGGCCCCCCGAGCGTCGTCGAGGGCAAGCGCAGTACGGCGGCCGTGGAAGTGCTCGGAGTGTGGGTTGGCATGGGCATGACGCAGCCAAGGCAGCATCGCATCGACGACCTCATCCGCAGGCGGGGTCGACGCAGCGAAGTCGAGGTACAACGGTTCCTCAGATCGCTTAGCCATACGGATCATGCTACTTATGGCACACCAAGCAACCCTGGCCGCCTGCAAAGATATCTTCCATTGCGTTCGACTCGGCCTCCGTTTGCGGGCGTAGGGAGTTGCGGCGAATTTTTGCCTGAGCGCGGGCCAGCCGAGCTTGATGTTCGCGTTCAATAGCGCTCACGCGCTCAGGCTGCTCGAGCTCCTCCAACGATTCCCGATCGCTCCAGGTAAAAGGTGAGCCGTGCTCCATGGCGCTTTTCTCATAGCGCTTGGCTTCCTCGAACCGATCCGGGTGTTGTTGTTTGAGGCGAACCCACTCGATCTTCTGTTGGAAGAAGCAGAACGTACATCCACTGCGTGAACGCCAGTTGTAGTACTTAGGCAAGCCTACACCTGCGCCCTGCAGTAGATCCATGACCCCGGCATGATCGACGCCCGCTTCGCGGAAGGGCAGATGTACCGTCAGATTCTGATGCCCTGAATCATACCCTTCTCGATGCGACTCGTCGGCGCGAATGGCAACATAGCTGTGCACGAAATCGCCTGCCTCTAGCCAAGGCTTGATCCAATTGCGAAAGGGCACCAGCTTCAGCTGACGGGTACACCAGCGCGTGTTTACCGAGGGCAGGAAGTGACCATACTCGCGCAGCCAGAAGTCGAAGTCACGCTGCGGATTCAAGCGCAAAATCGGCTTGCCAAGGAAGCCTTCAAGACTACCCAGGAATTCATATACCTCCGGCAGCTCTTTGCCGGTGTCAGTGAAGAAGTACTGAAGATCGAGCTCGGGATGATGCAGGCGCATATAGACCGCAAGCGCCGCGCTGTCTTTGCCCCCCGATATACCTAATACATGCCGGTCAGCCACGTTTGCCTCCTTGTACCTGCAACTCTTCAAGCACCTTGGCACCTGCCTCCACGAGTGCAGCGAGGATCAAGTTTGGCTTCACGCCATTGCCGCGTAGATGCTCAATCAAGCTATCTCGAACACGATGGATGACGGGCGCATCGGACTCGGCCACATCGATCGTGGCCGAGACCGTATTCTGACCTCCGAACACTACGGCTAGTGCGCGACGACCAGCCGAGCGTCCGTGCACCGAAGCAAGCGCCTCGATCCGGCGAAACTCGAAGGCCCACTGCGAGAGCTGCACAGCGGCCTGGTCCAGATCGTGATCGCTGAACTCTCTGGCAGGCTTGCTGACTGCTAGCGCCGCCAGGCTTTCGATGTCTGCATCACTTCCGGTATAGGTCGCGAGCCGGCTGGCAAATGCCTCCAGCTTCAGGTCGCCACTCACACCTCGGACCGCCAGGGCCCGCTGTTCCAACGAATCAAATGCATCGCCATGGTCGATGCTACTGAGAAGTTTGCCCTCCAGCGCCTTCAATGCGGCTGGATAGGCCTGATTGAGCTCCTCAACGACCTTTCCGATCTTGTCGACCAGTGCTTTGCCATCACGGCCCGTGTCGAGCACCTCAGGAAGGTCGACGAAAATCGTTTTAACAGGATCTGAGGCCCGCAGGAGGAGCGTTCGAGTGTTGCGCGACACGTCGCTGACCTTCGCCGTACGCTGTGTCCACTGCGGAAGCGACAAGGCCCAAGACACCAGGGCTCGTGCAGAGTCGAGCGGATCGGCCGAGACCGGACGCTGCGTCGCCTCTTCCAGCCGGGCTGCCAAGCGGGTCAACATCTGCTTGGCCGAGGCATCCATGCGCACCCATTTCCAGCTAATGCGTGAAGGGTCCTGGAGCCACTCATCCACATCTGCATCGGTCAAATCCGCGCAGAACATTTCATCGACATACAACGCGATCTCGCTGCGGTGGGCCAGCAAGAACGCGAGCGCGAGGATGGGTAGTACGCCTTGCTTGACCCCATAGGGAATCTGCCTTGCCACGTCGTAGAGCTGTGCCAGTGTGATCGCACCATCGCTGCCCTGAAGCAGCTCACACCAGGCCTGCCACAACGGCACCAGAGAACGTGCACCCTCCATCTCTTTAGACAATTCAGGCGAAGAGAAAGTCCCGCGCTTCTTGACCGTCCGATGCAAACCAAGTGGCGCCAGGATGGTGTGGTACAGGCCCGCCTCAGCTGGGTAGCCCGAATAATCTAGTTCGGGGTGTTCACCGTGCGAGAGCATGCGGTGCATCAAAAGACGCTGTGCCTTGGCGGCATTGGACGAAAGCACATCGCGATTAACCAATTCGCTGGAGATCTGCGGTGCACTCTTGAAGGCGGCATCACATACGCGGCTGGCCGTAGGCGATAGGCCCTCTTCGGCCGTCGGGTGGAAGATCTTGCTTGCGCTGTACCAGGTTGCCGTCGCGAAGGCATCGCGCAATGCCGCGTCGAGGTCACCGCGCAGCTGCTGCAGTCGCGCGTGGATTTCGCGCCGGGCAACGCCATCACTTTCCAGCGAAGGGGTGCTTTCGGCCACATGTTCCAGCGCGGCCAGCTCACTGGCATACTCGACAAGGCGATGATGTCCCTTGGGGACGCCGAACAAGGTCAGCGGGTCCTCGGCGGTCTTAGCCAGGTCGTGAGCCGTCTGCGCCAACTGTTCAGAGGTGCTCTCTTCGTTGGGCACGAGCAGCGCGAAGCGCCCGGTCGGCGCTTTCTTGGACGGCGCATGGGCCCCCAGCGCACCGTTTGGTGTCACGACGGATCTTTCGAACCACCGCAGCGTGCCGGTCTTGGAGTAGTGTTTGCGCGCGGTCAAAGGTGGCAAGACGCCCAGTTGCTTGAGCTGTTCGTCGATGCTTTGGCTGCGCTCACGCTTGGCAGTATCCACAGCGGCGTCGATATCGAAGTCACTGCCCGCATAAATGGCCCAAGCTTCGTTGTGCTTGCGGTAGATGACGATACTGGCCGCGGCAAGTTCTTCCAGTGCGACCTTGACGGCCTTTGGCGAGACGTCGTTTACCGAGTTCTCAAGTACGTCGTGACTGGCAGCCAGCCCCGAGCCATTCCGGAACAGCTCGATCAGCGCGATCGTCTTGGCCAAAGAGACGTGCGGTTCGCGGAACCGCGCTTCCACGCGCTCGATGGCTTCGGCGCTGATTGCCCATCGGTGGCCGTCAGCCGATGCCAAGATCGCAGGCTCGAAATTGGCGCGAAGATAGTCCCAAAAGTACGCCGGTTGGTAGTACCCGATACTCTTGCGAGTGTGGCCAGCCAGAAACTCACGGAAGCCCAGAGGCTCAGCCGAGCTCAGAAAGCCGAACACGCTGCGCTCGTTCTGCCCGAAGCGGCGGCGGGAACATGGGCCTAGTAGGGCTGCTGTCACCGGGTGCAGCGGCCAGCACTCATCCAGGGTGTGGGCCAAGGTTGCAGGCGATGCCGGCCTACGGCGTTGAATCGCCCCGGCAATCACGTCGGTCACCTTTCGGCTTCCGGGATGCAGTTCCTCGCAGCGGATAGCGCCACCAATCAACGCAATGACCTCGTCGGTGCCGGCCACCACCGGCACATCTACAAAGCGCCCTTGGACCTTGGCCCATTCGCTTTGGACATCCCGACCTGAGCGCGAAGCGTATTGATCAAACGCCTGGTGCAGGATGCCAATGACCACCAGCTTGCCATCGCTGCGACTGGCGGCTTCGGCCAGCTCTTGCAGCAGATAGATGTCTTCTCCCGCGGCAGCTGCTGCTTCCAGCAGCTTGCCCATCTCGTCGAGCACCACCACCACGCCACCGTGCTCGCCCGTCTCCGCGCGCCGCACCAACTCGGAGATCACATCACGTTGCCCGTTGCGCATGCGTTTGGGCCCGCGCTGAGGCGCATGCTTGTCGATAGCCTGGCCAAGAGCCTCCCCAAGGGCCTGACGGCGTCCCACGACAGGCACGACCAACCACGGCTTCTTGCTGCCGAAGGCTTTCCAGATCTCGTCTTCGGCATCGACATTGAGTGCCTGTTTGGCACGCCTGCGGACCGCCGGCATCCCACCGGCCAGCTGCGCTAAGGCCAGGGCGAGAGTCGACTTGCCCCCCCCATACGGCCCTGTCCATGTAAAGGCGCGCTGCTGGGATTCGTTGATGTGATTCGCCACCACAGCAAGTGCATTGCGTGAGCTTGACTGACAGATGTACCCATCCAACGCATCGGCGCGCGCAAGGTCGGATTCCAGCTGCACAGAGCGCTGGAAGCGCGGCGTGACTTGTATGCGCAGCTCCACGTTACTTGCCATATGCGTGCTTCAGAAGTCGTTGTTTGAGCGCGTCAAGCGGTTCGGTCAGCAAAAGACTGACCTGCCGAACGCCCGCCGTGTCACTCCAGCGCAACTGTCCTTCAGAGATTTCTTCCAGGTTCGTCAGACGATCGCCCACCGAATTCTCGTCCAGTTTAAACACCCGACCCGGCGCACCGAACTCATGCGCAATGGCTTCGAAAGACAAAGTGCCCTGGCCCGAACCACTGGAGCGCGTTTTGCTCTCCCAGAAGTCGAGCAGCGCGAGCGCGAACAGCCCATCGGGCAGCGAAGACTGGGCTCCACGCCGGAACCGGAACGTGCCAATCGGCCCTTCGGCTAACAGACCGAGATCTGCCAGGAGCGGTTCAGCCGCGTCATCGACCCCACGCCCGTCGCGGCGTGCCACATAGCAGCGCAGGCACACATCCACGTCCCGCTTTAGGGTGACGTAGGAGACACGGTGCCCGGCCTGCTCGGCTGCATGGGCAAGCGCTATAGCAACCTTTTCGGACTCGAAGGTTTGCTGATTGATACGATTGAAGACCCACCACCACGTGGTCGAACGCTTGGCGCGTCCGGCGAGCAGCCAATGCACCCACCACGCACTTGCCGGCTTTTCCAGATAGGGATCCAGACCACGGTTGCCAAACAGCGCTCGACCGACCGTGCCGACCACCATCTTCCCTGCAGGCTTCTCTTCCAGAACATCACACGCCAACGCCCAGTGGCGGATCGCGGAGACCATATTCTTACCGACCCCAAAACGCCGCATCCCAGTTTCGGGCACGAACGCCAGCTTGGCATTGCCATAAAAATCAGGGTCTTGCGCAGCCTCGTAAGCCTTTCGCAGCCACAATTGCCGCAACGGGAAGGTTTCGTGACCGGAGAATTGGACGTCGTCAGGGAGTGCAGAAAGGGCCATGGCAGCAGTCTACTGGCGGACAGCTCCAGTAGACAAGGATCTGCCTGGCGAGCTCCGCCAGTGGGAGATGTCGTAGCGGAGCTCTATTTGATAAGATATTGATAAATAAAGAGAAATAATTTTCACCTAATCACTCTGCGCTTGCTCGGGCCGCTGCTGGCACCATATGGGTTGGAAATAAGCGCAAGCCCACACGTGAACGCGCTCGGTGTATAGGACCAGCTTCGCATTAAGTGCCTAGTAAGGAACGCGCAATACGTGGCGCACCCCATAAATTGGGAGCTTGTTGCCTCCTCGCCTGGGCATGCCGTTATTGATGGTCACGACACTGAGAAGCCCAGGCGCCTATTCCTCGATACCGAATGAGCTGATCAGGCGGGGCGCGAACTAGTCATCTCGGCTCTGACTTCCGATGATGGACATCGATTCTACTCAGAGGTCGCGACTCTGCCAGAGCGGCCAACAGACTTCGTCCGCCAAGTGGTGTATCCGTTGCTAGATCGAGGAGAAGTACCTAAGGCCTCTTTAGACTTTACAAAAAAGTCTGCGCACATTCCTCGCCCGCTTCGAAAGGCCGTTCGTGTTATTCGACTATCGACTGCTCGTTATTTCTTCAGCGCCGGATGGATTCGACTTGCCGATATGCATCGTGCAGGCCATGCCGCCGGCACCGCCGGTGTTCACGACGCTGATCCTCAGGGAGGACGTGCGTAGCGGAATCGATAAGTACTTCAGCGATAATCCCGGCCTGGCCAATCACAAGCATCACGCGGCGATCGACGCGGATGCATTTCGCTGGGCCTTCATTGATGCGCTAGCGGGAAGGGACAATGAGAGTTGGGCTCACTGAGCTTCCTGGCAAGCCATCCGATTCGGTTGCGACTCCTTACATCTTCATGCATCTCGATGCTTCAAGAGCCAAATGCACGCTCGTTACCTGCGCTATCCGTGCGCAGGTATGTCAGAAGCACTCGGTCCCTAAAGCTGGGAATCAGGGAACTGATAGCAGCTCTATAGGGCAATATCCAAGGGGGCTCGATTATGGCGGATATCATTCGGTTGGCAGTCTTAGAGCGTGTTATGAACTTTGCCCTTGTCACGCTAACGTATACGGATGAAGCCTCGTAAGCCTTATTCCACCGATATTTCCGACGAAGAATGGGCCTTTGCGGCTCCCTATTTGACGCTGATGGACGTGCAGGCACCGCAGCGCAAGTATGAGCTACGCGCGATGTTCAACGCACTGCGGTGGATCGCGCGCGCCGGCGCACCATGGCGATTGCTTCCCAACGATTTTCCGCCCTGGGAAGCGGTGTATCAACAAACACAGCGCTGGCTGCAAGCGGGCTGCTTTGAGGCCATGGTCAGTGATCTGCGCTCACTCTTGCGTGTGGCGCAAGGGAAAAAAGGCCAGCCGAGCGCGGTCATTTTCGATGCTCGCACGCTGCAGTCCACCTGCGAAAGCGGGCCGCGTGCTGGATACGATGGCTATAAACGCAAGAAAGGCAGCAAGGTACACATGGCCGTCGATACGCTTGGACATCTGCTCGCTGTCCAGGTGACGCCGGCTAATGAGCAGGAGCGCGCGCAAGTCCGATCGTTGGCACAAGAGGTACAACACGTGACCGGTGAAACGGTCAAGATCGCCTTTGTTGATCAGGGCTACACCGGTCAAGAACCGGCGCAGGCGGCCACGGAAGAAGGCATTGAGTTGCACGTGATCAAGCTGCAAGAAGCGAAAAAAGGCTTTGTCTTGCTGCCGCGCCGTTGGGTTGTCGAGCGCAGCTTCGGATGGGCCAATCGTTTCAGACGGCTGGCACGCGACTACGAGCGATTGCCGGAAACCTTGGCCGGTTTGCACTTCGTCGTCTTCACGATCCTGATGCTTGGAAATGCAGCCACCCTCTTTCAAAGTTCATAACACGCTCTAAAGAGCTCGGCATGAATGGTGAGATGCAAGAGCTCCGCCTCCCACATAAGACACACTAGAGCTAAGAGTCCCCAGATGTCAGCTCTCGCCTCTAGCTCCCTCGTGTCATAGCGAGTGGATGCGTAAGAAAACGGCGCATGCTCTTCGGGAAAATTCCAACGCCAGGAACTGGCTCCTGCCTTGCTCAAGCGCTCATCGATCAGCGCTGTCACTCGCTTCCGAGTGGGAGCCTCAGGTCCAAGTAGTGAAGCAGTGTCGAACAGCCAGATTGAGTTAGGAATGGATTTGGCTGGTGCTCTGTGCCGCCTGTCGGGCAGGCCTGCAACTCGAAGGACCGATGCGCGAGTCGGACTTGCTTTACCACTGAGCCATTTGGAAACGAGCCTGCTGTCCGCGCTGTCGTCCGCCATGTAGTCGATCGCGAAACGGTAGGGCGTTACTCCCGATCTAGACAAGCAATAGTCGAGCCACATGCTCCCACGTAGGGTCCGCCAGTTCACCGGAGAGCTGCAGCTTGGCTTCGGAGGCGGCGACATGTAGGGGTGACTTGGGGGAAAAAATGACAGGTTTCTCTTGCGTCCTGATTATTCCCCCATGCGCATAAGTCAGGCAAGCGACACTACGTGCAACTTCGCTCTACAGGCAGTTACGCTGTGACACGTCGCCCTAACCGCCAAGCCGAGATTGATCAACGAGAGGCTCGGTTGACTCAGCAGTTTGGCGAACTCCTTTCCGTCGCTGATCTGGCTAGTGTCCTTCGGTATCCAAGCGCGGCCGCAGTGAGGCAGGCGAGGCGTCGGGGAAGGCTGCCTGTAGAGATGCAGTTGCTATCCGGTCGGCGCGGATGGTTCGCCACTGCACGCGCTGTAGCCGAGTACCTGTACCAAATTGATGTGCAAGGCCACGCCAATGCTGCAGGAAAGGATGGTCCGTGCGATCTGGGCGAAACAGCCGTAGCCGGCCTTGGTACCGAGGACTAGGAGGAGAACAACTATGCCGTAAGCACCGGATCAAGAACCCGGGAGCCAGATGCACAAAAGCCTAGGGGCCCTTGCAGGGGCAGTCCTAGGCTCTTGTGGGGTGCAGATCTTGACGGGCCTGCACGCCTAATTATGCATTTCCGCTCGATGGATGCAACTGCCTGGACCTCAACCGACCAGGCAGGAGGTCATCGTGCGCCCGGCCGCTGGCTCAGCCAGCCCGTCCCTCCCGGCAGCACGCCAGGGGGCGAGATCGTTATATGGGCGTTCACATGGCCAAAAAGAACTTCTTGCACTCCAAGGAGGCGCACAACTATGCAGGGATATGTAGAGATCTAACCGAAGACCAGGCAGAAGCGCTCTTCGCGCAACTGAGATGGGGAAGCGAAACGGAACAGGCGTGTCCAGACTGCGGCACCTTCCGCCGGCACTACCGCCGCAACGGAAAGCGGCGATGGCGTTGTGCGGATTGTGGTCACGAATTTAGTGCCACCAGCCGCACGGCCTTCCACGCGCGCAAACTCTCCTACCGTCGTTTGATCGGTCTGCTGTTGTTCTTCGAAAGCGGGGCAAAGGGCAGGTCCCTCGCAGAGTCTGCCCGCGAGCTTGGGGTCCAGATCAAAACTGCGCAGATCAACTTTGGCAAGATCCGAGAGACGCTAGTTAACAGTATGGATCTCACGCCGCTGCAAGGCATCGTACACATGGACGGCATCTACTTGGGCGGGAAGCCACGGCGACCGAATCGGCGGACCAAAATGCCTAAGGACGCACTGAAAGTTCGGTACGGCAAGAAACCTCCAAATGATCCCTCCAAGCCATGGGTTTCTGCAGGAATGACGCGCAGGAACTGGCGCAAGCGCATGAAAAAGCGGGTCGTGATTTCCATCTGTCAGACAGGGGATAAAGGGGCCGGCTCCGAGCGCGTGATGGCGTTCGTGTGCAGGGCAGAGAACGAGGCCAATGTCATCGCACTCGCCCAGCGCTTCATCCAGCGAGGATCGCTGGTGATGTCAGATGAGAGCCCGGCTTATAATCGGCTGGGTAGCTGGTTTGAGCACTACTCTGTCCAGCACTCCCACGAGTACTCCACTGACGAAGGAGTGAATAACAACGCGGCGGAGAGCTGGAACAGTAGGATTCGACGCCACGAGTACGGCGTTTCGCACGGGTTCCGCCCAAAGTACATCCAGGACTACGCGTGCGAAATGGTCTGGAGGGAGAATTTCCGTCGGGCTTGCCAGAGATCTCGGGTTCACGCTCTTCTCAAAAGCATGGTCCAGTCACCCCGATCAACCTGGTGGCGGGGATACTTCCAAGGCAATCACCGCGAGACCGAGTTGGACATAGACTATTTCCTGGGCAGGGATAGCCTGGTGCCGGCGTGAAAGCCACCAGAATGATTAAAAAGGATCGCGCATGATGACCAACACTCAGCTCAACAGGATTCCGAGCGTAGAGCTTCAGTTGCTTACGTGGCTAAGACTCGTAAAAGTAGGGGGTATAACGAACCGTGTGGATCTAAGGAACCTCTGAACAACGCACCACAGATACGCGACACTACCCGCCTCATGTTGAGGAGTGATCCATGCAGCTGACGTTCGGTGACGCCGAGGGCCTGGGCAAGCGCAAGCAGACCCGCCGCGAGATCTTCCTGGCGCAGATGGAGCAGGTCGTTCCGTGGCAGCAACTGCTCGGGCTGATCGCGCCGCACTATCCGGTATCGGGGCGGCCCGGTCGGCAGCCGTATGCACTGGCGACGATGTTGCGGATTCATCTGCTGCAGCAGTGGTATGCGTTGAGCGATCCGGCGATGGAAGAAGCGCTGCACGAGATCCCGACCTTGCGGCGGTTTGCCCAGCTCGGCGGCTTGGACAACGTGCCGGACGAGACCACGATTCTCAACTTTCGGCGCCTGCTGGAGACCCATGACCTTGCCGCGCAGATGCTGAAGGCCGTCAACGCGCATCTGGCGCGCAAGGGCCAGAGCTTACGGTCGGGCACGATCGTCGATGCAACCCTGATCGCTGCGCCCAGTTCGACCAAGAACGCCGACCATGCGCGCGACCCTGAAATGCATCAGACCAGGAAGGGCAATCAGTGGTATTTCGGGATGAAGGCGCACATCGGCGTGGATGAGTTTTCCGGGCTGGTGCACCACGTCCATTGCACAGCGGCCAATGTCGCCGATGTCACGGTGACGCACGCGCTCCTGCACGGTAAGGAAGACAGTGTGTTTGGCGACAGCGGCTACACCGGTGCAGACAAACGCGAAGAACTGCAGACCTGCGAGGCAGCATTTTTCATTGCCGCTAAACGCTCGACGATGCGAGCCATTGGCAACAAACGTGAGCGTGCTCGGGAAGCGCGTTGGGAACACTTCAAAGCCAGTGTGCGCGCAAAGGTGGAACATCCGTTTCGCGTGATCAAGCGCCAGTTCGGCTACACCAAGGTCCGCTATCGCGGCCTGGTCAAGAACACGGCGCAGGTGCTGACGTTGTTTGCGCTGTCAAACCTGTGGATGAAGCGCAAGCAGCTACTGTCCGCCGCGGGGAGCGTGCGCCCGTAATCGGGATATGACGTCCGGATCGCGCCGAAAATGGTGCAAATTCCGACGATCCAAACGCAGTTCCTTGGAGAAATGCACGTCCCGCGTCCTCGGGTCTCATTGATCAGACCATCCCTAAAACGAGGAGGCTTCAGAGTTCAGGTGCATCCGGCTATCCATAATCTAGATGGATTTGGTCGGCGCGTTCACGTGCTCAACATTGCGCAAGTCGTTGCCAATCCGCGATATGAAGGCCGAGGCTGGTTCACTGGTTTCCTTGAACTATGTGATGAGCTCAACCCGTGGGATGCGACGTATGTCGGCAGTGTCGTGAATCCCCACTTGCCTGCCTTTCTCCGCCGGCAAGGATTTATCGAGCAACAAGGAGCGCAGTTCTATCGACCTTCGAAGGCATGGAGGGTTCGCCACAGCTGGTCGGTTGAATGCGCATCCTCGGCACAGGCCGATGCAGACGCCGCACGCGTCGAAGGGCTTCTGGACAACTTCGAGCTGGAGACGATTATGGTAAGAGAGGCAATGCTGCAACGTTGAGCTGTGAGGCGCATGGCTCAGCCTGCGGCCGGAGGTCTGCCCGAGCTTCGGGGATTCCATCCTTTCATTTCTCTCAACATCATCCGTAAGCGACGTCCGTAAGTGCTAGCTAGTGTCTGCCGGACAGCAGACGCCAGCGGGTATGATTCTGTCGGCAATCCGTGGTGCCCTGGGAAAACTCTCGCTCTACACTTCCCTTGGAAACCAATGAGGTCAGGCGTTTCCGAAACGACCGCCGGATCCTCTCGTACAACTTGCGGTCGCAATTCTCGTAAGTGTGCCCCGTCAGGCGCTCAACCAACTCGCCGGTTGTCAGCCAATCCCCCGCGATTCTCAGCGCGGCATACAAGTTTCGAGTTAGGTCACCGTGCCTATAAATAGGTTGATTGACGTGAGGAATGACTGCGGCAATGTCACCAACATCGACTTGCACTTCGTGCATACCAAGAGATGTCTCGATGGCAAGAAGGTTCTTCTCTGCCCTCTCCAAGCGCTGTCGCTGCGCGACAACTTGAGAATCCAGCTCTTCTGCCTCCCGGCGCAGCAGCTCAACCTCCCCCTGCAATCGGGAGTGCTTTACGATCAACCACTTGAGTGAGGAGGGAGTTCGCCAAGTCATGGGAGGACTGTAAAAAGTCCTCCCAGAATTTTCATGGGGCTTCTGCTACCAATTAGCGGTCACATGGGTGCAGTCACATGGGCGCAGTGATTACTTCGCGACAACGCGCACCATTTCCAGGCACTTGTTGGAATAGCCCCACTCGTTGTCGTACCAGGACACCAGCTTGACGAAAGTCGAGTCCAGCGCGATGCCGGCGTCGGCGTCGAACACCGAGGTGCAGGTTTCGCCGCGGAAATCGGTAGCCACCACTTTGTCTTCGGTGTAACCCAGGATGCCCTTCAGGGCGCCTTCGCTCTGTGCCTTCACTTCGGCGCAGATCTCGGCGTACGTGGCCGGCTTTTCCAGTTCGACGGTGAGGTCGACCACCGAGACGTCGGAGGTCGGCACGCGGAAGCTCATGCCGGTGAGCTTCTTGTTGAGCTCCGGAATCACCACGCCCACGGCCTTGGCAGCGCCGGTCGAAGACGGAATGATGTTCTCCAGAATGCCGCGTCCACCGCGCCAGTCCTTGTTCGATGGGCCGTCAACAGTCTTCTGGGTGGCAGTGGCCGCGTGCACGGTGGTCATCAGGCCGCGCTTGATGCCCCACTTGTCGTTGATCACCTTGGCCAACGGCGCCAGGCAGTTGGTAGTGCACGAGGCATTGGAGACGATCGCTTCGCCCTTGTAGCTCTGGTCGTTGACGCCGTAGACGAACATCGGAGTGTCGTCCTTGGACGGTGCCGACAGGATCACTTTCTTGGCGCCCGCGTCGATGTGCTTCTGTGCGGTTTCCTTGGTCAAGAACAATCCGGTGGACTCGATCACCACCTCGGCGCCGACGGCATCCCACTTGAGGTTGGCCGGGTCGCGCTCCTGGGTCAGGCGAATCTTCTTACCGTTGATGATCAGTGTGTTGCCGTCGACCGACACCTCGGCCTTGAAGCGGCCATGCACCGAGTCGTACTGCAGCATGTAAGCCAGATAGTCGGGCTCGAGCAGGTCATTGATGGCCACGATCTCGATGTCATTGGCGAAGTTCTGCACAGCAGAGCGCAGCACGTTGCGGCCGATGCGACCGAATCCGTTGATGCCAACCTTGATTGCCATGTTCACTAGCTCCTGCGGCCGCGACGGCGCGGCGGATGGAAAGGGAACGCCATTCTAGCAGCGTCGTACTTGGTTGGCCGGGAATCGGAAATCTGTCGGCAGGCTCCGCTGTTGGACGACTTGGTGATGCTGCCTTGGTCGGCACCTGCAGGCATGACGCCCCGCACGTGACTGCCCACAATATCGGCTGGCTATGACGATCGGATTCATTATCGGCACGGCCAACATCGACCCACTGGTCTACGAAGTGGCGTACGTGCACCGGTTCTGAATCCGGGGGGCGTGCGCGGTGCATCTCTGGCACACTTGCTGTCCAGGGACGTGGATCCACCGCCGGAGTGCGGACAGGCTAGTCACGTCGACCACCTGTCCGACCAACCGGGAATTCCATGAACACGCTGATTCGCACCGCCCTCGCCATCGCAATGGCCGCCTCGGCTCCACCCGCCCTTGCCCAGTCGGCCGGCCACTGGACGACCGGCTACGGCGTCGGCTATGTCTCGCCCACATCAAACAGCGGCACCTTCGGCGGCACACGTGCCGAGATCAAGGGCGCACCGACGCTCTCGTTCACCTACGAATACTTCATCCGCAACAACCTCGGCATCGAGGTACACGCCGCGGTCGCGGGCAAACACGACCTGGAACTCGAAGGCGTCGGTAAGGTCGGCAGTTATTGGTCGGTGCCGCCGAGCGTGCTGTTGCAATATCACATCAACGGCTACGGCACGGTGTCGCCGTTCGTGGGCATCGGCATCAACTACACCGCCTTCCTCGGCGAAGACACCGACAAAGCGTTCGGCAATGGCGAGCTGAGCTTCGAAGACTCGGTCGGTGCCACCGCGCATGTCGGGGTGGACTTCATTTTCAACGAGCGCAGCGGCTTGCGTGTGGATGCACGCTGGGCCGACTCGCGCAGCAACGTCGACTTCAACGGCGCGCGGTTGGGCAAGGCGAAGATCGATCCGCTGACCTGCGGTGTGTCGTATCTAGTCTATTTCTGATCGTTGCAGACGCCATGCCGAGGCGTGAGCTGTGGCTCGACCGGGACGGCCATCAACCCGTCCCAAAGCGATGCGTACAATTACGGGATGAAGACGTTATCCCCGTATGCATTCGTTCTCGCTGCAGCCGTTGCTGCAGCATTCCAGCCCACCAGCGCATTCGCCTGGGGCGCGCAGGGCCACCGCCTGGTGGCGCGTGTTGCCGAAACCGAGCTGAGTACGCAAGCGCGTGCGCAGGTGGCGCAGTTGCTTGCTGGCGAGCCGGACCCTACGCTGCATGGGGTGGCCACCTGGGCCGACGAAGTGCGCGAGTACGATCTGGATCTGGGCAAGCGCTCCGGGCCGTGGCATTACGTCAACCTTGCCGAACACGACTGCCGCTACGCGGCCCCACGCGATTGCCCGGATGGCAACTGCGTGATCGACGCGCTGGAGAAGCAAACCGCATTGCTCGGCGACCGCAGCCAACCGCTGGCCTTGCGCCGCCAGGCCTTGAAGTTCGTGGTGCATTTTGTCGGCGATATCCATCAGCCCCTGCACGCAGGTTACGCGCACGACAAGGGCGGCAACGATTTCCAGCTGCAGGTCGATGGCAAGGGCAGCAATCTGCACGCGTTGTGGGATAGCGGCATGCTCAACGACCGCCATCTCAGCGACGATGCCTATCTGCAACGCTTGTTGGCATTGCCGGCCGCCGCCGTAGTGTCGTTGGTGCTGCCGCCGCCCGCTGCGGCCTGGGCGCAAGCCTCGTGCAAGATCGCCGTCACGCCGGGCGTGTACCCAAGCGCGCACGTATTGCCTGGCAGCTACATCGCGACCTATCGTCCGATTGCCGAAACCCAATTGCGTGTCGCCGGCGATCGACTGGCCGCCGTCCTTAATGCGGCGCTGGCAAGCCCCTGACGTGGAGACGCCGATGCAGCCCCAAGTCCTTGCGTTCTTTCATGCCGACAGCAACACCTTCACCTATGTGGTCGCCGATGCGGCGTCCGGTGCGGCTGCGGTGATCGATCCGGCGCTGGACTACGCGGCGGACACAGGCGAAGTCGGCACGCACGCGGCGCAAGCCATCGTCGCTACTATCCGGCACCACGGGTGGCAGGTGCAGTGGCTGCTGGAAACCCACGCGCATGCCGATCATCTGTCGGCCGCGCAATGGCTGAAACAGCACTGGCCGCAGGCGCGCATCGGTATCGGTGAAGGGATTCGGGATGTGCAGCAGACGCTTGCGCCGCGTTATGCGTTGCCGGAGGACTTTCGTGCAGACGGCTCGCAATTCGATCATCTGTTTGCCGACGACGAACACTTCATGCTCGGCGGCATCGCCGCACGCATCATCGCCGTGCCTGGGCACACCAGCGACAGCATCGCGTATCTGATCGGCGATGCGCTGTTTCCTGGCGATTCGCTGTTCATGCCCGACACGGGCACGGCGCGTTGCGACTTTCCCGGTGGCGATGCGCGGCAGCTGTATGCCTCCATCCAACGCCTGTACACACTGCCGGAGAGCACGCGTGTGTTCGTCTGCCACGACTACGGCCCGGGCGGTCGCGCCGTGGCGCACCAGACCAGCATCGGCGCACAGCGGCGCAGCAACATCCATGTGCGCGATGGAGCCGACATCGACGCATTCGTGGCCCAGCGCCAAGCGCGCGATGCCACCTTGCCCGAGCCCAAACTGATCAGGCCCGCTTTGCAGGCCAATCTTCAGGCGGGACGCTGCAAAGGCGTGGCTCCGTAGCGTTCGTAGCGTTCGTTCGTGCTCGCCACGCGGGTCACAGCGCGCAGCCGTTATGATCGATGCCTGACCCTGCTGGAGCTTGCACATGCGCACAATCGGTTTTTGGCAGCGCGCGTTCTGCGTGCTGATGCTTGCCGTGCCGGTGTTGGCCACTGCACAGACCGCGCCGGTGACGGTGTTTGCCGCCGCAAGCCTGAAGGAATCGATGGACGAAGCCGCGGCCGCTTACGAAAAAGCATCCGGCACGCCGATACGTATGTCGTATGCAGCGAGCTCCGCGCTGGCGCGTCAGATCGAACAAGGCGCACCGGCAGACGTGTTCTTTTCGGCCGATCTGGCGTGGATGGACTATCTGCAGCAGCGCGGCCTGGTCGTGCCTGCGCAGCGCCACAATCTGCTCGGCAATACGCTGGTGTTGATCGCACCGGCCAACAGCAAGGTCCGCGTGGATCCGCGCACGCCAGGCGCCATTACCAGGGCGCTTGGGGCGAGCGGGCGCCTGGCCGTTGGCCAGACCAACAGCGTGCCGGCCGGCAAATATGCCGCCGCCGCGTTGCGCAAGCTCGGTCAGTGGGATGGTTTGCGCAACCGCCTCGCCGAATCAGAGAGTGTGCGCGCCGCACTGATGCTGGTGTCGCGTGGCGAAGCGCCGCTGGGCATCGTGTACGGCTCGGACGCACGTGCCGATGCCAAGGTGCGCGTAGTCGCCACCTTTCCCGACGACAGCCACGATGCGATCGTGTATCCGGTTGCTGTGCTCAAGAACAGCAGCAATCCCGCTAAGGCCGCGTTCGTGCAATGGCTGGGCAGTGCGCCGGCCAAAGCGATCTTCAGCCGTCGTGGCTTTTCGTTGAAGGATTGAGGCACACCGCTTGTCGATGTTCACCCCGGAAGAGCTGACTGCAATCGGCTTGAGTCTCAAGGTTGCCACCGTCGCTGCACTCGCCAGCCTGCCGCCGGGCATCGCCTGCGGCTGGCTGCTGGCGCGGCGCCGCTTTCCGGGCAAGGCGCTGCTGGACGCACTGCTGCATCTGCCGTTGGTGATGCCGCCGGTAATCACCGGATATGCGTTGCTGGTGGTGCTGGGCACGCAGGGGCCGGTCGGCAGCTGGCTGCTGGAACACCTCGGCATCCAGTTCGCCTTCCGTTGGACCGGCGCGGCGTTGGCGTGTGCAGTCATGGGATTTCCGTTGATGGTGCGCGCGATTCGTTTGTCGATCGAAGCGACCGATCAGCGCCTGGAAGCGGCCGCCGCCACACTGGGCGCAGGACCGTGGCGGGTGTTCTTCAGCATCACTCTGCCGCTGGCCTGGCCGGGCTTGGTTGCCGGCGTGGTTCTGGCGTTCGCCAAGGCCTTGGGCGAATTCGGCGCGACCATCACATTCGTCTCCAACATTCCGGGCGAGACGCAGACCTTGTCGTCGGCCGTCTACGGCTTGATGCAGGTGCCGGGCATGGAATCGGGCGTGTGGCGACTGGCAGGCGTTGCATTGGCGATCTCGCTGGCGGCGCTGTTGCTGTCCGAGTGGCTGGTGCGCAGGCCGCATCCGCGCGAGGAAGACTGATGCTCGATATCGACCTGCAGCTGCGGCGCGGCAACTTCCAGCGGCGTATCCGCATCCAGGACGCTGCGCGCGTGGTGGCGCTGGTTGGTCCGTCCGGCGCCGGCAAGACCACCGTGCTCAATGCGATTGCCGGGCTGGTGCATCCGCATGCCGGGCATATCCGCATTGATGGGCGGTGTCTGTACGACGATCGACAAGGCGTGAACCTGCCCACGCACACGCGCAAGATCGGCTACGTGTTTCAGGATGCGCGGTTGTTCCCGCATCTGGATGTGCGGCGCAACCTGCGCTACGGCCGGCATGCGCGTGGCACCTCGCCGTTCGGGTTCGACGATGTGGTGGCGTTGCTGGGCATCGGCCCGCTATTGCAACGCCGGCCGCGCAATCTCTCCGGTGGCGAGGCGCAGCGCGTGGCGATTGGGCGGGCGCTGTTGTCGCAGCCGGCAATCCTGTTATTCGATGAACCGTTGTCGGCGCTGGATCGGGCGCGCCGCGAAGAATTGATCCCTTACCTGCAGCGCGTGCGCGACGAGATCCGCTTGCCGATGCTCTACGTCAGCCACAATCCCGACGAAGTGCAACGTATTGCCGACAGCGTGCATGCGCTGGAGTGACTGCTATAGCGCAGCGCTTGCGTGACGATTCTGGCGGGTGTGGTCGCCGCTCGGAACAGCAGTTGTAAACGCGGGCACCGCACGTTCTGTGCGTTGGTTACGAGGACCTGAGGACTGTTCGCAGCGTCGGCTGCCACAAGCGCTGGTGTGGTCGCTTTGCCGTATGCGCGGGCTGGCCGGCACGCATCGCTTGTCATCGCGCGACCTTGCCCGTGCGCACGCTTACCTTGCCTTGCCGTACTTCAAAGGTGAACGCGAACGACAGCGTCACCGGGACCGGGTCCTGGCGATCGGCGCCGGTGCAATCGTCCAGCGCCGCCGGTTGTGCGACACCTGGCGCAAACGTGCACATCGCGGCCGGCACAAACCTCCACTGCAGCACCGTGGTGCTCACCGCCTGCACCAGATCGGCATTGTCCGGCAGCAGCCCGGCTGCGCATTCGTCGCGATCGGACATGGGGTCGACGCGCTGCACGGCGCCGTCGGCCGTGACGATCACATGGGCGCACACGGTGTGTCGGCGGCAAGGTTTGCCGTGGCGAATCGGCTGGCAATACCGGCGCGTCGCTGTGCAGCGCGCGCGGCATGCGGAACCGCTGCGTTGGCGCCAGTGTGTAGGGTTCGATGGATGCGTCGCCACCTCCGCCCGACTGCGAGGTCAGCATGCGCTGATCCACGGAATCTTCGCGCTGGCTGCGCTCCTGCTCCTGCACTTGCCGGATCGCACATCCGCTGAGAGCTAGAAGCACGATTGCGCTGCATGTCAAACGGTGACTCATCGCAACGCTCCGCCAATCGCACAGTGTGCCCAGGCGCACCCGGCAAGACGATCTGCCTGCGCGGTATCTGCTCTCCTTGCGCCGACGTCAGCGTCAGCGTTGGTGACTGTTTCATCCGAAGCATCCAGTTCGAACCTGACCGGCACGCGGACCCTGGAGGTCACCGCCTTGCCATCCACACGCGCAGGTTTAAACCGCCATTGGCGCGCTGCATCGACCACCCTGATCGAACACGCCGGCGGGCCGGCTTTGCACAATAGCGATGTGCTGTGGCGCCCCTCGCACGTCCACCTCGATCTGCAGTTCGACAAAGCCCTCGATCGCTGCAGCAAATGCATTGCGCGGATATTTCGGCGGTTGCAGCGTGGCGAAATCCAGCGCGTTGCCGGGCGCCAGTGTCGGTCGCACCGTTGCAACCATGCGCGCGGGCTGCACGGCCCAGCAAACGGCGCTCCCGATCAGTGCCAGCGACAGCACCATGCCCATCTTCCAACGGGCACGCCGCACATTCGTCACCGGACCGCACAATGCGGCAATGCGCTAACGGATGCGACGACACCCAATGGCAGGCCAGTGGGGTCCACCCACTGCCAAGCTGGCACTTGAGCATCGTGGTCGCATAGCTGCGTCGCTTGCTGGGGTACCGCGCCAGTACCGCGGCATCGCAGGCCAGTTCCTGATCCAGCCGGAACGCGCGCCATGCCAAGTGCATCAGCGGGTTGAACCAAGCGATGCAGAGCAGCAGTGCCGCCAGCAAATTGGCATGCAAGTCGCCGCGGCGCAGCGTCAGGATCAGGGCACGCTCGCCAGCGGTGTAGCGCGCATTGAAATCCATCGGCACCACGATACCCGGGCGCCAGATCCCCAACGCTGCCGGCAGACCGACGTCATGCGTCGCCATCCACAACACGTTGTCCAACGCATGCAGCGGCCCCATGCTGCGCACGAAACGCTGCTGACGCCACCACAGAACGACCGCCATCACTGCGGCACCGGCAAGCCACGCGGCCACAAGGAACTGCGTCCATCCGTGTTCGCCGCCGTGCGTGGTGAGCGGAAGCGGCATGGCAACCAGCGCGGGCAATTTCAGCAATGCTGCACTTGTCGGCCGGCCTGGCAGCGCGGCTGCCATCAACGCTAGCGGCACGCTTGCCCAGATCGCATACGCCGCTGTTGCGCCCAGCCAGGCACGCAGCGGACGACGCAGGAACAAGCACGCCAACAGCGCGGCCGTGATGCAGAGCATGGCTTGCAGCAGCACCAATGGGTCAAGGCGCATCGTCCAACTCCTTGAGCAGCCGCGTCAATTCCGCAATATCGGACGCGTTGAGTTTTCCGCGCTCGCTGAAGTGCGCCACCAGCGGCGCGACTCGTCCACCGAACAGCCGTTGCAGCAAACCTTCGCTCTGTTGTTGCACCCACTGGTCGCGTTGCAGCAATGGCGAATAGTGGTACTTGCGGCCTTGCTTTTCGGCTGAGATGGCGCCCTTGGTGAGCAGACGATTAAGCAAGGTCTTGATAGTCGGCTCGGCCCAACCGGTGTGCGACAACGAGGCGACAACGTCCTCCGCCGTGCGCGGCGCACTGTCCCAGAGTACTTGCATCACCACTGTCTCTGCATCGCTGATCGACATCCGATTACGCCTGTAATTTTTAGCGATTACGCCTGTAAACAGAGCGCTTGTCAAGTCGCTGTGCCGATTCCGGGCAATCCAGCGGCGATGGCAGCACAGGCAGCTTCATCGGTACCGGCAGCACGTACTGCCGGACATCTGTATCAACTATCGTCCGGATGACCTCACCGTCTACCGCACCTGGCTGCACCGCAGTTTCAGACGCCCGACCTTCAGCCCTGATTTCCGGCGAAACGGTGTACTCCAGCGACGACACCCAGAAGGTGGTCGGCATCTCCAAGCTCAATCCCGATCTGCATCCGAGCAAAGCCGACGACGCTGATCTTTCTGCTGACATCACCGCAGATTTCCTCAGCCGAGCGTTTGGGCGCAACGCAGGTGACCGGTTGTCGGTCGATGCAGTGAGATCGCCCACGCACAAGTGCACGACACAGCGCGCCGTGTCGGTGTCGGTGTCGGTGTCGGTGTCGGTGTCGCATGTATGAGATCGCAAAGCGGAACCACACCTCACACCATCACCTATTCCCCGCATCGATACCGCACTCTCAGTTAGTCCGGGTGCAGCCATTTCACGCAAAAAACGCAGGCCGATCGGGCAATGTATGCGCATACATCTATCGGACCTGCTTATGTCTCCACGCTCCTACGCTCGCACCTGTTTGCTCGCCCTCGCACTGGGCCCCTCGATCTCTGCACTGGCGCAGGCGCCGCAGCCCGCCGCTGCACCTGCACCTGCAACCGCGCCCGCCGCGAACGTCGTGCCGACCGGCCCACGTTCGGACCTGCACGCGCAGGTATTGCTGGATCGCGGGCATTTTTCGCCGGGGCAGATCGATGGCGAACGTGGCTCCAATCAAAAGCGTGCTGTTTCCGGGTTTCAGGCCGCACACTCGATCAAGGTAACCGGCGAGCTGGATGACGCAACTTGGCAGGCATTGCAAGCCGACACCACGCCGGCACTGGTGCAATACACCCTCACCGATGCCGACGTGGCCGGCCCGTTCCAGCCGATTCCCAAGGGCCCGGCAGAGCAGGCCAAATTGCCTTCGCTCGGCTACACCTCGGTCGACGAAGCACTGGGCGAACGTTTCCATGCAGCCCCCGAACTGCTACGCCAACTCAATCCCGGCGTGGACCTGAGCAAGGCCGGCAGCGTGATCCAAGTGCCGAACATCGACGGTGTCCCGCCACTGGCCAAGCCGGCCAAACTGGTGATCGACAAATCCGACTCGACGCTGCGTCTGTTCGATGCCGACGGCAAGCTGTACGCGCAGTTCCCGGTGTCTTCGGGTAGCAAGCACGATCCACTGCCGATCGGCCGCTGGAAAATCCTCGGCATCTCGCGCGCCCCGGTGTTCAAGTACAACCCCAAGCTTTTCTGGGATGCGAAAAAAGGCGATCAGAAAGCGACACTGCCACCAGGCCCGAACAACCCGGTCGGCCGTGTGTGGATTGACCTTTCCAAGCCGCATTACGGCCTGCATGGCACCCCGGAGCCCGGCCGTATCGGCAAGACCGAATCGCATGGTTGCGTGCGCCTGACCAACTGGGACGTCGTCAACCTGGCCAGCGTGGTCGGCCCGTCGGTGCCGGTTGTCATGCAGGAGTAAGCATGAAACTGCTGATCACGTTGGTATTGGGTGTACTGCTGGGCGCAGCTGGTTATTGGTGGCTGGAACATAGCGCGCCGGAAGCAGAGACCACCATGTCATCGTCGAATACGGCGCCTGTGGCAACAGAGCGCGGCGCGCGTGCTGAACTGGCGGCATCTTCTGCACCAGCACCAGCACCAGCGGTTGCCGCCTCTGTCGCAGCTCCCGCGACCGATGCGGCTCCAATCAACACGTCTGTGGCAACAACGCCCGCGCCATCTGCTGACACCGCAGTTTCAGAAACCGGCCTGCTGATTCCAGTGCAAGGGATCAGCAACAGCCAGTTGCAGGACACTTTCACCGACGCACGCAGCGAAGGCCGCGTGCACGATGCCATCGACATCCTTGCGCCGACCGGAACACCGGTGGTTGCAGTTACGGACGGCACGGTCGAGAAACTCTTCACCAGCGAACGCGGCGGCTTGACGCTGTATCAGTTCGACCCGAATGGCACGTATTGCTACTACTACGCGCATCTGGAAAGCTACGCCGATGGCTTGGCTGAAAAACAGTCCATCAAGCGCGGTCAGATTATTGGCTATGTCGGCAGTACCGGCGACGCGAATCCTGCGGCACCGCATCTGCATTTCGAAATCCATCGCTTGGGTCCAGAAAAACACTGGTGGAAGGGCGACGTGTTGAATCCTTACCCCGTGTTGCATGGCGATCAAACTTTGCAGTGATGCGATGGCTCGGTCATGCACACGAAAGAACACGCGGCAGGTAGCGGGCGCGGTCCCTTGCCGACCGTTGCAAACCTATATTTGTAGTCCACGCTCAGCAAGGTGTTGTCGGTAAGGTCGGCATCGATGATCGCCGAGCCGATCTTCTTGCGCAGGTTGTAGCGGTCCATGTCCAACTCGCCGTCCTGAGACACGCCGACCACGCGAGCGCGCATATTGCCGTTGGGCGTCAGCGGCACGGTGACGTCGACCACGCTGCGGGTCTTGTTGAAATCGCCACCACCCGCCAACACCGTGCCGGTGAAGTCGCTGTTGAACGCATGCTTGCGCACCAGGTTGATCGATGCCGACGGATTCCCCGAGCCGGTCAGCAAATCGGTCGCGCCGCGCAGCACTTCAACGCGGTCGTACAACGTCGCGTCCAGCGCCGAGTCGCCATAGCTCCAGGTCTGATCCGGGTAGGCTGGGATTCCGTCGAACTGGTAGCAGTCGATGTAGAAACCGCGTGCGAAGAACTTCACCCGCTCGCTGTCGCTGAACGAATTTTTGCTGCTACCACGCACCCAACCCGACGATGCTGGGGGCACCCTTCAAGGGCTGACCAGCAGGATCCGCGTATCGGTGCTGGCGAACGCTGCGCACTGAAACGCACAACGCTGCGTTGAACGATGACGCATCGCGCGTTGAATACCACGCGACAAAAAAGCCGGCTTTCGCCGGCTTTTTCTTCAACTCAAGACGCAAAGCATTACAGCGCCTGGGCCGCCGCGACCACATGCTCGGCGGTGATCTTGAAGTACGCATACAACTGATCTGCCGGCGCCGAGGCACCGAAGGTGTCGATGCCGACCACATCGCCATCCAGGCCCACGTACTTGCGCCAGAAGCCGGTCACGCCCGCTTCCACCGCCACACGCTTGCGCACCGCGTTCGGCAACACAGACTCGCGATAGGCCGCATCCTGGCGATCGAATACATCGGTGGACGGCATCGACACCACGCGCGTCTTCAAACCGGCCGCATCCAGAGTCTTCTTGGCGTCCACCGCCAGGCCAACTTCCGAACCGGTGCCGATCAGGATCACGTCCGGCGTACCGCCTTCGGCATCGGCCAGCACGTAACCACCACGTTCGATCAGTTTGAGTTGCTCGGCGCTGCGCGGCTGGTGTTGCAGGTTCTGGCGACTGAACACCAGACAGCTAGGGCCGTCCTTGCGGGTGATGGCGGCTTTCCAGCTGACTGCCGACTCCACCGCATCGCCCGGGCGCCACACATCGTTGTTAGGGATGTAGCGCAGCGAGGCCAGGTGCTCCACCGGCTGATGGGTCGGACCGTCTTCGCCCAGGCCGATCGAATCGTGCGTGTACACGTGGATGGCATGCGCCGGATTCAACGCGCTCATGCGCACGCCGTTGCGTGCGTAATCGCTGAACACCAGGAAGGTGGCGTCGAACGGAATGAAGCCGCCATGCAGTGCCAGACCATTGGCAATGGCGGTCATGCCGAACTCGCGTACGCCGTAATACACGTAGTTGGCATCCGGGTCATCGGTAGCTACCGACTTGCTGGCCTTCCACAAGGTCAGGTTGGAATGCGCCAGATCGGCCGAACCGCCGATCAGTTCGGGCAGCAGCGGCGCGAACGCTTCGATCGCCAGCTGTGAAGCTTTGCGCGAGGCGATGGTCTGAGCGTCCTCCTGCGCCTTGGCGATGTAGGCATCGGCCTGGGCGATGAACTCGGCCGGCAGTTCGCCATGCGAGCGACGGATCAGTTCGTCGGCCTGGCTGCCGTACTGCTTGCTGTACGTATCGAACAGCTGCTCCCACTCGGCCTGCCGCAACGTGCCGGTGCCATTGGCGCGCCAGCCGGCATAGATTTCTTCCGGAATTTCGAACGGGCCGTACGGCCAGTCGAGCGCCTTGCGCGCGCCTTCCAGTTCTTCCTTGCCCAGCGGCGCGCCGTGCGAGGATTCCTTGCCGGCCTTGCTCGGCGCGCCGAACCCGATCTTGGTGCGGCAGCAGATCAGGGTGGGCTTGTCGGTAGTGTCCAGCGCGGTTTCGATGGCGGCCTTGATCTTCTCGGCGTCGTGTCCGTCCACATCGCCAATCACGTGCCAGCCGTACGCTTCGAAACGCTCCGGGGTGTTGTCGCTAAACCAGCCGGCAGTGTTGCCGTCGATGGAGATCTGGTTGTTGTCCCAGAACGCGACCAGCTTGCCCAGGCCCCAGGTACCGGCCAGCGACGCAGCTTCGTGCGAAATTCCTTCCATCATGCAACCGTCGCCCATGAATACCCAGGTGCGGTGGTCGACGATCTGCAGCTCCGGGCGGTTGTAGCGCTGCGCCAGCAACTTCTCGGCCAGCGCGAAACCGACTGCATTGGCAAAGCCCTGCCCGAGCGGACCGGTGGTGGTCTCTACGCCGGGGGTTTCGCTGCGCTCGGGGTGACCGGCGGTCTTGCTGTGTAGCTGACGGAACTGCTTGAGCTGCTCGATCGGCAGGTCGTAACCGGACAAGTGCAGCAGCGCGTACTGCAGCATCGAGCCATGCCCGTTGGACAGCACGAAGCGGTCGCGGTTGAACCACTGTGGGTTGTTCGGGTTATGGCGGAAGAAATCGTTCCACAGCACTTCGGCAATATCGGCCATGCCCATGGGCATGCCGGGATGGCCGGATTTGGCGGCTTCGACCGCATCAGCGGCGAGAAAACGGATGGCGTTGGCCAGCTGGCGACGGGTGGGCTGGGTCATGGGCGTCTATGGGAAGAGGAGCTGCTTATTCTCCCACAGAGTGTGTTAGCGGAAGGGGGCGTCGGGAATGAGGAATCGGATGCAGTGTTGCCAGTTGGTCTATGACGCCACCGGCCAAAGCAGCCACTGTTGCGATCGCGAGAGCTCGCATCACAGCTGCCGATCGCAACAGCCCGCTTTAGCGATTGCCCACTCCCGACTCCCTATTCCTCGCCCTTGACCACCAACGTCGTCAACACCAGATCACCCGTCACATTCAACGCGGTGCGGCACATATCCAGAAAGTGATTGACGCCCAGGATCATGCCGATGCCAACCGGGTTGACGCCGACCATCGCGCAAATTAGCGCTACCACCGGCAGCGAGCCGGAGGGCACGCCGGCGGTGCCGATGCCGCCCAGGATGCAGACCAGCATCACCATGAATTGCTGGCCGATACTCAGGTCCACGTTGAAAAACTGCGCCAGGAAGATCACCGTCACGCCTTCGAACAACGCCGTGCCGTTCTGGTTGGCAGTAGCGCCCACGGTCAGCACGAAGCGCGACACGCGCGGCAGCAAGCCCATCTCATCGGCCACGCGCAGAGCGGTCGGCAGCGTCGCGTTACTGGAGGCCGTGGAGAACGCCATCATGGTGGCCTCCTGGCTCTGCTTGAAAAAGCCGATCGGCGAGCGCCCGGCGAACTTCACCGCCAGCCCGTAACTGACCACCATGTGCAGACCCAGCGCGAGCACTACCACGCCGACGTAGGCGCCTAGGCGAATCAGCAGGTCGAATCCGAACAGCGCAGCCAGATTGAACATGAAACACGCCACCGCATAGGGCGCGAGGCGGATTACAAGGCCGATCAAGGTCATCGAGATTTCGAAGATACCCTCGATGCCGCGCTTGAGCGTTGCGACCTTTTCATCGTCGGTGAGCACCATGCCCACACCGAACATCACCGCGAAGAACATCAGCGACAGGATCGCGCCGTTGCTGGACGCCGCGGCAATCACATTGCTGGGCACGATCGACAACAACATGTCCATGCCCTGCGGCTGGGTGCCGGAGCTGGAAATGATCTCGCGGGTACGCTCGGCGTTTTCCTGGATCAACTGGTTGGCCAGTTGCGGATCTACGCCCGCCCCAGGCCGTAACACGTTGACCAGCACCAGGCCAAGCAATACCGCCACACCCGACAGCACGACGGTGTAGCCCAAGGTGCGCCAACCCACGCGGCCGAGCGCTCGAATGTCGCCCATTTCGGAAATGCCCACTACCAGCGCCGAAAACAGCAGCGGCACAATCAGCATGAAGATCAGATTGAGGAAAATCTGCGAGAACGGCGTGGTGATGTACTTGGTCACCACATGCACCCAGTCGGCGTCGCTGCCGGCCAGGTAGTAGACGGCCAGACCCAGCAATAGGCCGACGGCGAAACCAATGCCCATCTTCCAATGAAGGGACAGGCCCGGGCGGTGGGTGGCTGGGGGTGCAGTCATCTGGTCGGGCCTCGATCTGGACACAAAGACCGTAGCTTAACAAATGCCATCGCTGCGGCCATCTCCCCGGCCTGCCGCAGCGCACCTGCCCACGGGTAGGTACGCCCTAGGCGTGAGATGAGGGAGGCAGGACTTGGAGCGGGTGACAAAAATTTACCGACTACGGGACTGCGGCGCTCGGAGCAACGGGTGCGAGACCTTGCAATTCTGAGCGCGCCGTCCGCGACTATCCGTCAGTTGCTTACCGCGCTTTGCAAGCCGGTCGGAGCGCTGCTGATGCAGCGCAGCCACTCAGGGCGATGGCGGATACAGCGGCGCCAGCACCTCCGGCTCCGCAGCTATGGTATGCCGCCAGCGCGGCCCATTGGCGAAGGCCTCGCACAATACCGCACGCGCGCCTGTCACGTCGCCATCGCTACCCCAACGGGCGCGCTGCATCTGCGCCACCGCTGCCCGCTGCGCCGGATCTGCCAACGCCGCCAGCACGCTGTCGATATCGGCAACACCGGCCATGCCGCACAGCACGGCGGCCACATCATCCATGCCGCCGGTATCGAGCGCGCGCCGCAACTCGGCCATGCCATGGGTCGCGCGCCGGCCGGGCGCAGGCACATCACCGCCATTGATCACCGCCACACCGGGCGAACCGCCGCGTGGCCGCAGCAAAGCCCACACCAGCGTGACGATCCACAACAGCGCGAAACCGATCGCCGCCGCGATCCAACCCCACGGCCGTTGCGCGGCCGACGGTTGTTGCAGGCTGAGCATGCTGGCCGCCGGAGCTGGCGCAGCGTGATTGGCTGACGGCATCGCAGCTGGTGCCGGCGCAGGCGTCGCAAAGGCGCCGCTGCCCGCAGCCACATCCAATGTGAGATCCGGCAACGACGCGGTCTTTGCCGCCGCCGCGCCGACATCCCACCACGCCACTTGCAAGCCGGGCACCACCAACGGGCCGGCGCGGTTGGGCACGATCGAATAACGCCGGGTCAGCCGCAGCTGTGGCGAGCCGTCAACGAAACGTTCTTCGTACTGCGCCGGCTCAGCGAACACCTGCGCATCGGGCACGCTCGGGGTCGGCAATTCCGGGAACTGCGCCTGGGTGGCACCGCGTGCGTCAGCTTCCACCACAATCTGCGCCGCTTCACCGGCAGTCGCGCGCTGCGGCGTGGCGGTATAGCGCAACTGCAAGCGACGCAGCGGCAACCATGGCTGTGGCGCGTTGGCAGGTTGCGCGCGCACCTGCAACGGAATGCTGGCGCTGCGCGCACTCAGCTCGCCATTGCCGCGACCGAAGTAATCGTCGAAAAACCCGCCGACCGAACGGCCACTGAAACGCGCAGAGGGCAGCACCAGACGACCACTGCGCTCGGGTACCAGCAGATAGCGCCGCTCCACCACGTTGTACTGGCGATTATTGATCAGCCTGACCGAGCTGACGTCATCGCCAACACGTTGCATCGATGCACCATCGGGCGCCTCCAGATCCAGTTCACCAGACGCCAGCTGGGTAGCCAGGTACAAGCGCACCACCACACCCACGCTCTGCTGCACGTAGGGCTGCGGGTCGTCCACCTGCGTTTCGACAAAGGCATCTTCGTTGCCCTGCGCCGCTGTCGGCCCGCTGACGGCGCCATTGTCGCTGCCGGCATCGTTTGCAGATGCGACCACCTGCAGCCGTAGTGGCTCGGTGCGTTCATTGCCGACGCGTATCGCCGGCACGATCAGCTCGCCGCTCTTTCGCGGCGTCAGCACCACACCGAACAATGCGCGCACGGCCACCGAGCCGTAGGTCACCTGCATCTGTTGATTGGCGCTCTTGGCACCCAGCGCAAAGTCGTTGCGTAGCGGCGTGTAATCCGGCTCGACACCCCGTTGGTCGGTCTCGATATTCAACGTGACCACGTCGCCTGTGTTGGCGCTGTCGCGATCCAACCACGCGCGCGTTACCGCACCCACCGGTGCGCAGGTAAGCAGCACCACGCTGGTCAACATGCCAATCACCGCGCGGCGCAAGTGGTGTGTGCCGATCATCGTTCGTCCCGTTGCCTGCGTTCGTGTTCGAGCCTGAATTTGGTTCGCAGCAAGCTGCCCGGATCATCCGGCACCCGCCGCAGCCATGCATCCACTGCCTGGCGCTGCGCGCGTTGTTCGGGCGTCTCGCTTGAGGCGGCGGCTTCCTGCTTGCCGTTTGCATCTGCACGCTTGTCGCCGGCCTGCGCCATGGCTTGCTGCATCTTTTGCCGCTGCGCGGCGTCGGCCTGTTGCTGCACTTTTACATCGGACGACTGCGGCTGTGCGTCCTGCTTACTGTGCTCGCCTTGCCCATTTTTGGACTGTTGGTCTTGCGACTTTCCGTCCTGCGGCGTCTTCGAGTCAGATGGCGGATCCTTGCCGTCCTGCTTGCCTTGCGTGTCCTGCTTGTTCTGCCCATCTTGGCCGGACGTTTGATCGTCCTGCTTGTTCTGCTTGGACTGACCTTGGCCGGGTTTGTTCTGACCAGATTTGTTCTGATCGTTGGATTGGCCTTTGCCGTCCTTGTTGTTTTGCTGCTGGCGCTTGCGCGCAGCATCGACCGCCGCACGATTGGCGATCGCATCGAGCTGATTGGGATGTTGCTTCAGCGCACGGTCGTAGGCCGCAATCGCCTCGTCGTACTGGCCCTGTCGCGCCAACGCGTTGCCGAGGTTGTACAAACCCTCATCGGTCGGCACACCTTCAAAGGCACTCTGCGCCGCCGCGAAATCGCCTTTGCGATAGGCCTGCACGCCGGCATCCAAGCGTTGTTGCTGCACCTGATCGGCGCGCTGCCACAAGGTGCCATCGGCAGCGTGTGCCGGCGGGGAAAGTGGTAACACGCACACCAATGCCAGTACCGCCACGACCGCGCGTCGTCGAAACGCCAGTAGCGCCAGCAGCATCACCGGCAGCAGCAGCCAATAGCCTTCGTCCAGCCAGGTCTTGCCGCCATTAGACTCTGCCGTTTCATCTGCCAGCGGCTGTTGCGAAAGATCGAGCACCCCCAGTGCACGCAGATCCGAATCGTCGGCCGCAATGCGCGCATAGCGGCCACCGCCCTGCCCGGCCAGATCGCGCAGACTGCCTTCATCCAGTTTCGCCTGCGTTATCTCGCCGCTCGTCGTGCGATAGGCAGCCCCGCGCTCGCCACCCACACCGAGCGCAGACACCTTGAACCCACGCGAGCGCGCCAGCCGTGCGGAACTTTCGGCCGACCGATCCGCGCTATCGCTCACCAACAAAATAGCTCCCTGCTTGAAGCCTGCTTGCAGCAACAGCCGGGTCGCCGCATCGATGGCGGTATCGGCACGCTTGCCGTCCACCGGCATCACCGATGGCGACAGCGCATCCAGAAACAACGCTACATTGGCGGTGTCTTCGGTGAGCGGCGCAACCGTGAAGCTTTCGCCGGCATAGACCAACAACGCGACTTCGCCACCGGCGCGCTTGCGCAACAGAGTGGCCAATTTGGCACGCGCCTGCAGCAGGCGCGATGGCGGCAAATCGGTCGCGTTGATACTGGACGACAAGTCCAGCACTACGACCAAGGGCGTGCTGGAGTGATACACCGGTCGCTCGGTCTGCCGCCAGCTCGGTCCGCTCATCGCCACCACCGCCAGCGCATACGTCAGCGCCGCCAGCACGAACCCCAGCCAGCCACGCCGGCCACCGGCGACCAGCAACTTGGGCAACAGATGCGCATCCACATTCTGCCGCCACACTTCCGCATCGCGTCGACGCCACTGCCACAGCACCGCTGCCGGCACGATCACCAGCAGCGCCCATAGCAACGTCGGACGCAGCATATGCAACGACTGCAACAAGCCTGTCAGCTCAGTCAGCGCGTTCATCGCCATCTCCGCGGCAACACGTAGGCCAGCAGCGCAATGATGATCGCCGCGCCCAATGGCCAGTAGTAACGCTCCACGCGCGGTTGCACCGATGGCCCGAGCTCCTTGACCGGCTCAAGCCGATCCAGCTCGGCGTAGATGCCAGCCAGCTCTTCGGTGTCGCGGGCGCGGAAGAAGCGCCCACCGGTCTGCTCGGCAATCTTGCGCAGCCCGTCTTCATCGATATCGTCGTTGCCACCGGCCGGAATCGGCACGCCGAACAACGAATAACTCCCACTGCCGCCGAACGCGATCGTATGCACACGCACACCTTCGGCTTTGGCAAGTTCGGCGGCCTTTAACGGATTGACCACGCCTGCTGTGTTGACGCCGTCGGTGAGCAATACCACCACGCGTTGCCCCTGCTTCTGCTCGCGCAGACGTTTGACCGACAACGCGATCGCATCGCCAATCGCGGTTTCGCGCCCGGCCAGCCCCACCACGCTATCGGCCAACTGGTCGCGCACGGAGGTCAGGTCTGCGGTTAACGGTGTCAGTGCATACGCGCGCTGGCCGAACACCAGTAGGCCGACGCGATCGCCATCGCGCCGATCCAGAAAATCTGATAACACCGCTTTGGCGGCCGTCAGCCGATCCACCACGTTGCCGCCGAGCACCATGTCCGGCTCGCTCATGCTGCCGGACAGATCCACCGCCAGCATCATCTGCCGCGCCTCGCGCGGTGGCTGAATTACTTCGCCTAATTGTTGCGGACGCGCAAGCGCCGCGCACAACAGAAACCAACCCAACCATGCCAGCCAGCGCGGCATCCGCAGCGCAGACACGCGTTGCGCCCGCGCAACCGCATGCAACTGATCCGCATACGGCACGCGTAGCGCGGCTGCATCAGCGCGGCGCTGCGGCCAGAACCACATCAGCAACGGCAGTGGCAACAACCACCACGCCCACGGCCACCCACAGTGCGCAAACGCGTCCTGCCATTGCGACCACTGCAGCCAGTTCATCGCTGACCCCGCATCAGACTCACGAAGCGCTGCCGCGCCAGCACTTGCACCGCATCCAGGTCGGCAACGACCGGTGTGCGTTGAAAACCGCCGTCCAGGACGGCCCGGCCCGGACCCTGTGAAAACGTATGGCCCTTGCTGTTACGTCCATCCAGAAACTGCAACCACGCCTCGCCTTGCAGCCGATCGGCTTGCGCATCGACAGTACGAGCCGCCCGCCGCAACAGCACCGACAACCTCGCCAAGCGCTGTGCAGGTGTTGTTGCGCTCTGCAGTTCGGCATCGAATGCTGCCAACCAGCGGCGTTGCTGACGTCTGCGGCGCCACCACCAGAACCATGCGGCACCAAGCACCAGCACGACTGCGGCGATCACCAGCCACCAGCCAAGCGACAGTGGCCACCACGATGGCGACGGCGGCAGGTGGACATCACGCAGAGGCAGCGATTGCGGTGCCACCGTCATCCACCGCACCCGGTCGTGCTGCCGCCCAACCAGGCGTCGCTGGTATCGTCGGTAGACAGGCGGTGCAGACGCACACCCCGCGCGCGCAGCAGCGAGGTGAGTTGTTCCAGCGGCGCTACGAATTCGTCCTGCCAGCGCGCGCATCCGGCCTGGCTGGAGAGATCTATCGCAATGCGTTCGCCACCTGCATCGAATGCCAGTGCGCGTGCAGGCGGCGCCAGCTCCAATGGGTCGACCAGAACGATCACTACCACCTCATGATGCAAGGCTAAGCCCGACCAGCGCGTGGTGGAAATCCTGCTGGCACTGCGTGCATCGGCCAGCACGGTCAGGCGTGCACCGGGACGTAACAGGCGCGCGGCATGATCCAGCGCAACATCCAGTCCCGCATCGCCGTGCGGCGGTTGCGCATACCAACGCGTCAATGCATCCAGGATCGGCAACACACCGCGTTGACCGGAACGCGGCGCAATCGGCGCCTCGCTGGCAGTGCCGCGCAGTGCCGCGATCCGGTCGCCTTGCCGCAGCGCCAGCCACGCCGCAACGGCGCCGGCGCGTGCCGCCTGCACCGATTTGTAGCGCACCCGCGTGCCGAAAAAGAGCGCCGGCGAGGTGTCGGCAACGATCAGGCTCAAGCGCTCGCGCTCGGCCTGGAATAATTTGGTATGTGCCCGCCCGGTGCGCGCGGTAACGCGCCAATCGATGTGCCGCGCATCGTCGCCTGCCACATACTCGCGTGACTCGGCGTACTCCATCCCGCGCCCGCGCGTTGCCGCCGGCACCGGTCCGACCAATCCATGGCGACCGCGCCCCGGTTGCCCGCGATGGATCGCGGTACCGCGCAGAGCGATCAACTCCGCAAGGCTAGGGCGCAGGCCATCACCGGCGACGGACGACGGAGCGATTTCAGGGGACGAAGAAGGCATCGAAGACATCGGAGTTTGGCAAGAGGGCGGCATACCTCAGCGAAACGCTACCTGATCAGGGCAGCGGAATCTTTTCCAGCAACGCGGCAACCAGACGCTCGCCATCCCACCCTTCGGCGGTGGCTTCATAGCTGGGCAGCACGCGATGACGCAGCACGTCCGGCGCGATTGCGCGGATATCGTCTGGCGTTACGTAGTCGCGCCCGGCCAGCCACGCGCGCGCGCGCGCGCAACGCTCCAACGCAATCGAGCCACGCGGACTCGCGCCCCAGGCGATCCGCCGCGCCAACGCCGGGTCGTAGCGCTGCGCATCGCGCGAAGCGAGCACGATCTCGATCAGATAGCGTTCCAACTGCGGCGCCAGATGCACGTCCAGCACCACACGTCGTGCAGCGAAGATATCCTCCAGCGGAATCTTGTCGGGCACGGTCTCGTGCTTTTCCAAGGTATCGCGCGCAGCCTCGCGCGCCAGGCGCAGGATTTCCGCCTCCGCATCGGCCTGCGGATAGCCGATGCGCACATGCATCAGAAAGCGATCCAACTGCGCCTCGGGTAAGGGGAAGGTGCCCTCCTGCTCGATCGGGTTCTGCGTCGCCATCACCAGAAACAGCTGCGGCAGCGCATACGTATGCCGACCGACCGTGACCTGGCGCTCGCCCATGGCTTCCAGCAGCGCCGACTGCACCTTGGCCGGGGCACGGTTGATCTCGTCGGCCAGCAGGATCGGATGGAAGATCGGCCCCGGCATGAACTCGAAGCGGCTGTCCTGCGGCCGCCAGATCTCGGTGCCGGTCAAATCGGCAGGCAGCAGATCCGGCGTGAACTGTACCCGCGCGAAGTCGGCCTCCAGCCGCGAGGCCAGCGCACGGATCGCAGTGGTCTTGGCCAGCCCGGGCGCGCCTTCGACCAACAGGTGGCCATCGGCCAACAACGCGATCAACAGCCGCTCGACAAGCGCCGATTGACCAACGATGCGCTGCGCCAGCGACTCGCGCAGCAAAGTGAACTGACGATGCAACCGGTCCTCGGAGGGGGCGGCAGCGGCTTCTGGGGGTAAGAGCGGCGGTGCGTTCATAGACCCAGTGTGACCGATTCGAACGCGATTGGTTCACTCGGTGGCTCCGAGACCGTTCAGTGAGTGACACAACGCATGGTTGTTGCAGTTTTGACGCAAGCACCACGTTGACATTCACACATGCCACGCATCGAAATTATTCGACACAGGGAGTCCGCAGGCTCCCTTCTAAGACGCTCACGGTGAGGTTCGGCAAAGCCGCTACGCCTTCGCCATCTGCGTACCGGGTGTGCGATCGATAGGTCACGATACCTCATGCCTGAGGGCTGGATCAGTAGCGCTTCGACCAAACGGGAAGCAAGGTCATCAGTGGGCCAATACGCGAGAGCTTGCAGTGTTCAGCGGATATCCCTGAGCTGCATCAGCTTGACGAGATCCAGTAACGAGCCGTCTTTTTCATCATGAAGCGGAGCGAAAAAAATGTGGAGCCACAAGAGCAGCAATCGTCGGGCGCATGCCCAAAGCACTTACCAAAGCCTGCCAGAGCAGGCGACTGGCCGGCCGGCGATCCCGGGCACCGGTGCGTCCGGAATGTCGTCGCCCTCGGAGCCCTCTGGCGTCCTCAGCCAATTTGCAGCCCGACCGAGTAAGCTCCGTCGCACCGAGGCATCTGGCGTGCTTCCGGCGCCGAACGGCACATCAATATCGTTTCCCTTCGCGCTGGAGCACGACGACCAGCCCCCCAACAGTCATCTTCATCAATCTCCACTTTGGCGCGCTGATGCGCCTGAGCCCCAAGGGGCAACAGAGCAGCGGCCTGCTTCTGCAGACGTCGCAGTTAATAGGGAACGTCGGGCGCCAGCGGATCTTCCATCAACTTTGGACGCTGGGTCCAGCAGCTTGTCCGCCCAGCGCAGTAGGTTATTCGCCAAGCTAAAAGACAAGATGCAAAGCGGGACCGGGCCATCAGGTTTCGATAAGCTCTGTAGAGCCGACAAGGAACTCATCACCGAGTTTGTAGAAGGCGCCGAGAAGGGGGAGGGCAGCTTCACGACCGTAAATGGCTACCTCAGTGTCTTGATAAATTTTGGCAAATGGCTCAGCCAGGAGAACAAGGGTAGTCTGCAAAGCTTTGTGTCCAAAGACAAAAACACGCAGACAGCAGATACCTCTAATTTCCAAAAATGGACCAAAGGCGCTCGTCTGGCCGCGGCACTGACGCATCTGCGTCAAGTGGCATCTCCAACCCACGAACCGATAAAGATCCGGAGCTATAGCCGCCATAAGGCTACTGAAGGTGATGAAGCATTCATCAATAATGCGCTTTCTACCATGCCCGATTATGCAGCCTCATTGCGTGGACTCAGTGAGTGGCTCTATATCAACCGTAAAGAGCCATTATGCAAACCGGGCAGACTGCACTCCCAAGCCTTGAGGGACGACGCCAAAGCCTTCGCAACAACGCGCTTGGGGGGCAGTCAAAAGGCGGTTAGGGCGCTGTGGCAATTGGAGACCTTTTACGACACCGGAAAGACGGACGTAGTGAAGAGGCTTAATACCCGTAATCTCCCCAAAGACGACCAGCAACTCATCGAGCAATATAAACATAAATTATGGGTGGCCAGCGACGGAAAGACATACCCTAACAAGGAAACCTACGCTGGTAAGAAGTCATCCTATGCGCGCCGATTCAGCGCCTGGCTACAGGCACAAGGAAAGGATTCGATGGCGTCGCGTTTGCACGACCCAACATTGGATACCGATTTGGATCTCTATAAAGCTACCAAGGAATCAATTTACCACTGTGACATAATAAGCATGCTGAGGCAGGTGCGCGAAATGCCTACTCCTAACGTGCAGCCGCCCGGCCTTGGAAGCAGTGCTGAACCGTCGGGGTCTTCTTACCCTTCCATGGTTGCACCCACTCATTCGGGTGGTGCGCCGCAGACGTCGCACAGCTGGGATCTCAATATTTCCGCGGAGGAGCTGGTGGGACCTTCAGGGTCAGCCCCGCCCGAGCCGCAGGCGCCTCAACGTAGCTGGGACCTCAACATGCCCGCGGCGGAGGTGAGTGGAGCTTCGGGCTCAGCCCAGTCCGAGCCGTCGAGTTCCACCCTTGCATTCAATCGGGATGCACTGCATCCAGAAGCTACAGGGCCGCAGCGCACCACCGCTATGTCGCAAGCGTCACTACCGACATTCAACGAGGATGACACTGGACCCAACTGAAAACGTGGTGCATAGCTTATTCCCGAATGGCTATTGCGTTATGGGGCTTGCGAGCAGCAGATCGGTTGTATCTGCGGCATGCAGTATCGCGTTGTCGCGATACCGAGCGTGACCAACACGTGGAGCCAGCCCCATGATCTCTCTTCGCTCCTTCGAGGTGGCTAAGCGGTTCGCTCTGTGCGTGTGAACACTGCGCACGGCTCATCGTCGATGCGGTGCGCTGACATCGCGCCAAGAGCGGCCAACAAAACCCAGGAAGCCGCCGTCAGCAGATAATGGAACGGGCCAGCGGGAACAACGCCAGGTGGAGATCCATGCAGCCGGTCCTAGGCGGACGCGGCAGCAGCTTCTGGAGGTTAAGAGTGGCAGTGCGCTCATAGTCCCCAGGCCGTTCTAGAGCGTGTTATGAACTTTGAAAGAGGGTGGCTGCATTTCCAAGCATCAGGATCGTGAAGACGACGAAGTGCAAACCGGCCAAGGTTTCCGGCAATCGCTCGTAGTCGCGTGCCAGCCGTCTGAAACGATTGGCCCATCCGAAGCTGCGCTCGACAACCCAACGGCGCGGCAGCAAGACAAAGCCTTTTTTCGCTTCTTGCAGCTTGATCACTTGCAACTCAATGCCTTCTTCCGTGGCCGCCTGCGCCGGTTCTTGACCGGTGTAGCCCTGATCAACAAAGGCGATCTTGACCGTTTCACCGGTCACGTGTTGTACCTCTTGTGCCAACGATCGGACTTGCGCGCGCTCCTGCTCATTAGCCGGCGTCACCTGGACAGCGAGCAGATGTCCAAGCGTATCGACGGCCATGTGTACCTTGCTGCCTTTCTTGCGTTTATAGCCATCGTATCCAGCACGCGGCCCGCTTTCGCAGGTGGACTGCAGCGTGCGAGCATCGAAAATGACCGCGCTCGGCTGGCCTTTTTTCCCTTGCGCCACACGCAAGAGTGAGCGCAGATCACTGACCATGGCCTCAAAGCAGCCCGCTTGCAGCCAGCGCTGTGTTTGCTGATACACCGCTTCCCAGGGCGGAAAATCGTTGGGAAGCAATCGCCATGGTGCGCCGGCGCGCGCGATCCACCGCAGTGCGTTGAACATCGCGCGTAGCTCATACTTGCGCTGCGGTGCCTGCACGTCCATCAGCGTCAAATAGGGAGCCGCAAAGGCCCATTCTTCGTCGGAAATATCGGTGGAATAAGGCTTACGAGGCTTCATCCGTATACGTTAGCGTGACAAGGGCAAAGTTCATAACACGCTCTAGTCAGTGACACAACGCATGGTTGTGGATGTTTTGACACAAGCACCACGTTGACATTCACACATGCCACGCATCGAAATTATTCTGCAGGGAGCCCGCAGCCCCTTTTTACTAAAACACTTACGTTGATGTTCGGCAAACCCACTACGCCTTCGCAATCTGCGCACCGGCTTTTCAATCGATCGATCACGATTCTTGATACTTGAGAACTGGATAGTGAGAGCTCGATCAGCAGCGCTTCGACCAGACGGGAAGCAAGCTCATCAATTGAGGCCAATGCGCGAGAGCTGGCGTTGTTCAGCGGGTATCCCTGAGCCGCATCAGCTTGACCAGATCCAGGAACAAGCCGTCTTTTTCATCATGAAGCGGAGCGAAAAAAATGCGGAGCACAAAGAGCAGCAATCGTCGGACGCACGCCCAGAGCACCTATCAAAGCGTGCCAGAGCAGGCGACTGGCCAGGTGGCGAGCCTGGGCGCCGGTCCGTCCGGAATGCTGTCGTCCTCAACGCCCCCTGGCGTCCTCAGTGAACTGGCAGCTCGACCGAATAAGCGCCGTCGCACCGAGGCATCTGCTGTGCGTTCGGCGCCGGGATCTGGCGTGCATCCGGCTCGGAGCGGCACATCGAGGCCGTTTCCCTTCGCGCTGGAACACGACAACCTGCCCCCCAACAGTCATCTTCATCATCCTAAGCTTTCGCGCGCTGATGCGCCTGAGCCCCAGGGAACAACAGCGCAGCAGCCTGCTTCTAAACACGTCGCAGTCCATAAAGAACGGCGGGCACCAGTGGATCGTCCATCAACCTCGGGCGACAGGCGCAGCGAGTTCGCCCAGCTAAGAGACAAGATACGAAGCGCGACCGGGCCGTCAAGCTTCAATGCACTCTGTCCAGCCGACCAGGGACTTATCGAGCAGTTTATAAAAGGCATCGAGAAGGCGCAGAGCAACGTCAATACCGCAAGAAGCTACATCTATCTGTTGATACGTTTTAGCAATTGGCTCAGGGACGAGAAAAAGGCTGGTCTGCCAGACCGGTTCCTCAAAAACCAGGACGGGCTGAAACTCGATGTCCACGGGCTGAAACCCGATGTCCTTAGTTTTCAAAACGGGAAAAAAACCAATCGTCTGAACGCGGCACTGAACCATCTGAATATCATGGTATCTGACAAAGACGGAACGGTAAAGATCCGGGATTACAGCCACCATGAGGCTCATGGCGGTGATGAAAAGTTCATCACTAATGCGCTTTCTGCTTACCCCGATTATGCAAGCACGTTGCGCGCGCTCAGTGCATGGCTCCATGCCCAGAATAAAGAGGGATTGTGCGAACCGGGCAGACTGCACTCCAAAACCTTGATGCATGAGGCCGAAGCCTTCGCAAACACGCGCATGGCGAGCAGTGAAAAGTCAGTCAGTGCATTGCGGAAACTGCAGAAATTTTACCTCAGCGGAGAGACGGACTTCGTGAAGAGGCATAGTCCGCGTAAAATACCCGAAGCCGACCGCCAACTCAGAGAGAAATATAAAAAGGCTTTGTGGGAAAGCAGTCGCGGGAAGACATACTATAACCAGCAAAGCTACGCCGAAAAGACGTCATCCCGTATGATCCCATTTAGCGCCTGGCTAGATGATAAGGCAAAAGCGACAATGGCGTCGCGTTTGCACGATTCAACGTTGGATGACGATTTGGCTCTCTACACCAGTGAGGGAAACTCACAACACGTCGGTTCCATGAAAGGCATGCTGAAGAAAATGCGCGAAATGCTTCCTCTTAACGCGCAGTCGCCTGACCTCGGAGGCAGAGCTGAACCGTCGGGGCCTTCTTACCCCTCCATGGTTGCACCCACTCATTCGGGTGATCAGCCGCAAACGTCGCACAGCTGGGATCTTAATATATCCGCGGCGGAGGAGCTGGCGGGACCTTCGGGCTCAGCCCCGCCCGAGCCGCAGGCGCCTCAACGTAGCTGGGACCTCAACATGCCCGCGGCGGAGGTGAGCGGAGCTTCGTGGTCAGCTTTTGCATTCGACCGGGATGCACGGTATCCAGACGCTACAGGGTCGCAACGCACCACCGCGATGTCGCAAGCCTCACTACCGACCTTTGACGAGGATGACGCCTGACCCAACTGGAAAATCGCGCCAAGGGCGGCCAACAAAACCCAGAAAGCCGCCGTCAGCAGATGATGGAACGGGCCAGCGGGAACAACGCCAGGTGGAGATCGATGCAGCCGGTCCTAGGCGGACGCGGCAGCGGCTTCTGGGGGTTAAGAGTGGCAGTGCGCTCATAGGCCCCAGGCCGTTCTAGTTAGTGACACAACGCATGGTTGTGAATGTTTTGACGCAAACACCACGTTGACGTTCACACATGCCACGCATCGAAATATTATGCAGGGAGCCCGCGACCCCTTTTTACTAAAACACTTACGTTGATGTTCGGCAAACCCACTACGCCTTCGCAATCTGCGCACCGGCTTTTCAATCGATCGATCACGATTCTTGATATTTGAGAACTGGATAGTGAGAGCTGGATCAGCAGCGCTTCGACCAGACGGGAAGCAAACTCATCAATTGAGGCCAATGCGCGAGAGCTGGCGTTGTTCAGCGGGTATCCCTGAGCCGCATCAGCTTGACCAGATCCAGGAACAAGCCGTCTTTTTCATCATGAAGCGGAGCGAAAAAAATGCGGAGCACAAAGAGCAGCAATCGTCGGACGCATGCCCAGAGCACCTACCAAAGCGTGCCAGAGCAGGCGACTGGCCAGGCGGCGAGCCTGGGCGCCGGTCCGTCCGGAATGCTGTCGTCCTCAACGCCCCCTGGCGTCCTCAGTGAACTGGCAGCTCGACCGAATAAGCGCCGTCGCACCGAGGCATCTGCTGTGCGTTCGGCGCCGGGATCTGGCGTGCATCCGGCTCGGAGCGGCACATCGAGGCCGTTTCCCTTCGCGCTGGAACACGACAACCTGCCCCCCAACAGTCATGTTCATCATCCTCAGCTTTCGCGTGCTGATGCGCCTGAGCCCCGGGGGACAACAGCGCAGCAGCCTGCTTCTAAACACGTCGCAGTCCATAAAAAACGGCGGGCGCCAGTGGATCGTCCATCAACCTCGAGCGCTAGGCCCAGCAGCGTGGTCGATAGGCGCAGCAGGCCGTTCGCCAACCTAAGACGCGCAATGCAAAACGGGACCGCGATGCCGGGCTTCAATACACTCTATCCAGCCGACAAGGAGCTCATTGGAGAGTTTTTAGACGCCGCCGAGAAGGGCAAGAAAAAGTTCTTTACCATAAGAGCCTACACCAATGTGTTGGTACATTTTAGCGAGTGGCTCCAGAATCAAAGCAAGCCTGATCTGCGACGCCGGCTCCGCACAGACAAGAACGCGCTGAATAGCGATGCCAAGATTTTCCGAGAAACGTTGAATCAAGATCATCTGCCCGCGGCACTGACGCATCTGCGTCGCATGCTATCTCGCACCGACAGAACGGTAAAGCCGGCGAGTCGTCGCCGCCATGAGGCTGCGGACGGTGATAAAGAACTCATCAAAGAGGCGCTTTCTGCTAGCCCCCAATATGCAAGCGTATTGCGCGCCTTCAGTAAATGGCTCCATGCCCAGAAGAAAGATCCATTGTGCAAGCCGGGCAGACTGAAGTCCGAAACCTTGACAGATGACGTCCGCGCCTTCGTAAGGACGGGCATGACAGGCAGCGAAAAGTTGGGTCCGGCGCTGCGGCAATTGCAGATATTCAAAAGCAACGGAAAGACGGACTTAGCGAAGAGGCGTAGTACCCGTGATATCCTCCCAGACGATGACCAACTCAGCGAGCAATATAAAGCTCATTTATGGGAGTCGAGCGGCGGGAAGATATACAAGAACAATGAAACCTACGCTGGTAAGACGTCAGCGTATTTGCGTCACTTCAGCGCTTGGCTAAAGGCGAACAACAAGCGTACGATCGCGTCGCGTTTGCACGACCAAACGTTGGATGACGATTTGGATCTCTACATGGATGGCAAGGGCGCGACTCAACGCTCCCACATTATAGACATGCTGACACGAGTGCGCGCGATGGTTACTACTGATGTACAGCCGCCTAATGTACAGACGCATGACCTTGGAAACAGAGCTGAACCGTCTGGGTCTTCTTACTCACCCTTGTTTCCACCTACTCCTTCAGGTGGTCGGCCGCAGCTGCCGCATAACTGGGATCTCAATATGCCCGCGGAGGAGGAGCTGGCTGGACCTTCGGGCTCAGCCCAGTCCGAGCCGTCGAGTTCCACCCTTGCATTCAACCGGGATGCACTGCATCCAGAAGCTACAGGGCCGCAGCGCACCACTGCTATGTCGCAAGCGTCACTACCGACATTCAACGAGGATGACACTGGACCCAACTGAAAACGTGGTGCATAGCTTATTCCCGAATGGCTATTGCGTTATGGGGCTTGCGAGCAGCAGATCGGTTGTATCTGCGGCATGCAGTATCGCGTTGTCGCGATACCGAGCGTGACCAACGCGTGGAGCCAGCCCCATGATCTCTCTTCGCTCCTTCGAGGTGGCTAAGCGATTCGCTCTGTGCGTGTGAACACTGCGCACGGCTCATCGTCGATGCGGTGCGCTGACATCGCGCCAAGATCGGCCAACAAAACCCAGGAAGCCGCCGTCAGCAGATAATGGAACGGGCCAGCGGCAACAGCGCCAGGTGGAGATCGATGCAGCCGGTTCTAGGCGGACGCGGCAGCGGCTTCTGGGGGTTAAGAGCGGCGGTGCGCTCATAGATCCAGTGTGAGCGATTAGAACGCGATTGGTTCACTGACGGGCATCGTGATGTTCGGGGCGCCTCTAAAAACCTCGGCTCCATAAATTGCGCGCTATGCGAATCAACGACTTGCGAGCACATTGGTCGAGTCTTTTGAGGTTGTTAGGGAAGGTCTGAACAACGCACCAGACCTCTAAAATTCGAGCCTGCTGCGTGCCAATAGCGCACAGAGTTGATGCGTACGATACGATTTCTACGGTTTCTTGCGGCGTTGGCTGGCGCCAGACAGCATTATCCCCTGGCCGGCAGCAACTGCCGGCGCACCATCCACAGATTGGATAGTGCGAACAGGGTCAGCACATGCGCGGTGTTCTTGGCCAGGCCGCGATAGCGGACCTTGGTGTAGCCAAACTGGCGTTTGATCACGCGGAATGGATGCTCCACCTTCGCACGCACACTTGCTTTGAAGTATTCCCAACGTTCTTCCTGGCGGCGCTCGCGTTTGTTGCCAATGGCTTGAATCGTCGAACGCTTGGCGGCAATGAAAAAACCAGCCTTGCAGGTCTGCAGTTCTTCGCGTTTGTCCGCACCGGTGTAGCCGCTGTCGCCGAACACACTGTCTTCTTTGCCGTGCAGCAATGCGTGGGTCACCGTGACATCGGCCACATTGGCAGCCGTACAACGGACGTGGTGCACCAGCCCGGAAAACTCATCCACGCCGATGGGTGCCTTCATCCCAAAATACCACTGATTGCCTTTCTTGGTCTGATGCATTTCAGGGTCGCGCGCGCGGTCGGTGTTCTTGGTCGAACTGGGCGCAGCGATCAGGGTTGCATCGACGATCGTGCCGGACCGCAGGCTCTGACCCTTGCGCACCAGATCCGCGTTGACGGCCTCCAGCATCCGCGCTGCAAGGCCATGGGTTTCCAGCAAGCGGCGAAAGTTGAGAATCGTGGTCTCGTCGGGAACATTGTCCAAACCGCCGAGCCGGGCAAAACGGCGCAAGGTCCGGATCTCGTGCAACGCTTCTTCCATCGCCGGATCGCTCAACGCATACCACTGCTGCAGCAAATGAATCCGCAACATCGTCGCCAGTGCGTACGGCTGTCGACCAGGCCGCCCCGACACCGGATAGTGCGGCGCGATCAGTCCGAGCAAATGCCTCCACGGAACCACCTGCTCCATCTCGGCCAGGAAGATCTCGCGGCGAGTCTGCTTGCGCTTGCCCAAACCTTCAGCGTCACCGAACGTCAGTTGCATGGATGACTCCTCAACGTAGGTGTGTAGTGTCGCGCATTTGAAGTGCGTTGTTCAGAGGTTCCCTGGCGAGCGCTTGCTGCGCATCGATCCCAACGCCCCATTGCTACGACCTGCTCAAGCAGATGTGCAAGCCTTCCAGGCGGCAGCGAACACGCCGATTTCAGTCGTACCGATCAACAAACAAGATTCGCAGCAACTCTTTACCAATCAGGCGACTATTGTCACGCCGATGATAGCTCTGCGAAGTATCGAGATCACATCAGGCGTGGATACCGGGGAGAGTCATCTCGCAACTGACGCCTACAGCATATCCAATAAACCCATCGATCCGATGCCCTCCAATCACGCTACATTCCTTCCACCACTCATCTCCGCTGCCGATGAGCGCGTGCGTGATACATCAGAAGACAGGCAGACGCCTTGGTCTGTCAAAGGACTATTCGATGATCCTTTCATCAATAGAACTCATGCGGCGCTGATAGCTGGTGATAGCAACGAACTCGACCGTATCGCCATTGATTTTTCGCAATCGTGCGAGGGGCTGGCAATGGCGCAGAGAAGCGATCAGTTACTAGCCGAGCAACAGGAACAACAGCGATTACAAGAACAGCAACATACTCAAACGCGCCAAGGACCAACAATGAGCATGTGAGACTACTGTCCGGAACGAATCTCAAGGAAAGTAAAATGGATAATCATGAGTTGGCGTCGGCCCAAGGAAAACTTGAGGAAACCATTAAGGTCATCTTGATGGTGCACTCGGAAATGGCGCAGCGGGAAACAGGAATGAGTGCCTCATTCAACCAACAGATTCAGTCGCTTCAACACCAGGTGAGCCAGTTCCGCAGAGAAGTGTCGGGTATCGTAAGCGGCGCCAGCACTCAGATCGCTCAGGAAGCCAGAGAAGCGGTGTCGCCGGTTGCCGCCGAATACGACCGTGCCGTGTCAGTCACATCTGCGCGACTACAATGGGCAAACAAAACTGTCTGGATCTGGTTCGGCGCCGCTAGTTCCATCTTGATACTGGTGATGCTCATCGGCTGGAGGCTGCTGGGCTATTACGGGCGTGAGTTGTCAGCAGCGAAAGAGGAACTCCAGCGCTACGAAAAAGCTGTCCCAATCGTCCAAGCCTTCTATGCTTCTGATGCTGTCATTTGCGGCGGACGCATTTGCTCGAACGACGATCCCAAAGGAGAACAGGCGGGCGACAAGCGTCAGTATCGGCAAGCGAAGCCGCGCCCACAGAAATAAGATGCTCACTCGGCATGCCGGGAGGATTGACAGGATCGGCAGTACAACGCATCGGTCGCAGAAGCTACTCAATACTTACGCGCGTTTACGCGACTCGATCAAATCCAGATTGCGCACCAACCGGCGCGACAGATCGTCGGAGATCTCGTGGCGGCGCGCAAGCTTGAACAGCTCGTTACGCTCTGCCATCAACGCCGCGTGACGGAACTGGCACAGCGCCTGTTCGTAGGCACAGGCTTCTTCCGGATCGGTTTCGGCCATGTCCACCGCGCCCAGCTTGCGCTGATAACGCTGACTGACCTGATTGGCCGCAGCGTTGTAACGCTCGGCATGCTTGCTGCCCTCCACCAACCGCTGGCGCAGTTTTTCCACTGCCTCCAGCGCGGCCTGCGAGGCGGCCTTGACGGCCAGTTCTTCCTTCAGCTGCTCGTCTTCTTCTTCCGGCAACTCCAGCCCGCGCAGCAGGCGCGGCAACGCCACGCTGGCCACCAGCAACGAGACCAGGATCACCGAGGCGGCCAGAAAAATCGCCAACTGGCGGGCCGGAAACGGCGAGCCGTCTTCCAGCATCAACGGCAGTGTGAGCACGCCGGCCAGGGTGATCGCGCCGCGCACGCCGGCCAGCGACACCGCAACCACGATCCGCCAAGGCGGGCTGACATGCTGCTCGCCACGCCGCTGCGCCTTGAAGATGTTCCAGCGCAACGACAGGAAAACCCACACAAAACGCAGTGCCATCAGGCTAGTGCTGATGGTCAGCACATAGACCGCCAGCCACCACGGATTGACGTGCCCGGCCTGCTGAACGCTGCGTACTGCACCGTCCAGGATCCCCGGCAACTGCTCGCCCAGCAGCACGAAGATGATGCCGTTGAAGGTGAATTGCACCGTGTCCCACACCGCCGAGCGCTGCAGACGCATATTGCCCGGCGCGTTGCCGGCCATTTCCACGTAACTCATGGTGACGCCGGCGGCCACCGCGGCCAGGATGCCCGAGGCATGGAAGGCTTCGGCCAGCAGATACGCCGCGAACGGAGTGAGCAGGTTGACCAGAATCGCCGAACCCGGCTCCTCGCCGAAATGGCGCCAGATCCAGGCCTGGATGCGGCTCAGACCGAACGTGGTCGCCACACCCAACGCGAGCCCGGCCAACGCCATCCACAGGAAGGTCAGCGAGGCAGTGGCGATCGAAAAAGTGCCCGTCAACACAGCCGCCACTGCGAACTGGAAACACACCAGGCCGGACGCATCGTTGAGCAACGACTCGCCTTCCAGGATGTGCTTCAAACGCCTGGGAATTCGCACTTTGGAGGCGATCGAAGATACCGCCACCGGGTCGGTCGGCGAGATGATCGCCGCCAGCGCGAACGCCACCGCCTGCGGCATCGCCGGGATCAGCCAGTGGATCAACAGGCCAGCTCCGACCACGGTGAACACCACCAGACCCAGCGCCAGTTCGAGGATGGCCGCCTTGTCGCGGAACAAGCCTTGTTTGGGAATGCGCCAGCCATCCAGGAACAGCAGCGGCGGCAGAAACAACAGAAAGAACAGCTCCGGTTCCAGTTCGTGGCCTGCATCGAACACACCGGAGACCACCGCGCCAAGCGCGATCTGGACCAAGGGCAACGGCAGCAAGAACGGCAGAATACGGATCAGATAACCGCTGGCCGCGACCGCCAGCAACATGGCGAGGACGACATCGATCGAATGCATGAAAAACCTGGAAGAAGAAACGGCTGCACGTGCGGTATCGCATATTGCGACGCCAAACAACACGGCTATGGGACCATACCGGTTTGCAATCGGTGATGAAACCACCGCGCCGTTGTGGCCCGCCCGCGGCGCTGCACGACGGACCGCTATGAGAGCGCTGGATCCAATTTCGGTGCTGGTGCTGGTCGACCAGACGCTGTTGGATACGCAACCGAATGGAAAGGCAACACGATGATGCGCGAATACTTCATCAAGGCCGATGGCCCGCTTGCAGAGACCATCGGAAGTGCTCGACCGATTCAATCTGACCGCAGCCGACAGCATGGACGAAGCGCTGCGCATCGCCACGACGTTTGCATGAGCCACGACCGGTTGCACCGGATGCATGCCATCGGCGACATGTAGGCGGTGCGTTGCCAGGTGGGCGCCGGAAGGCACGCTGCTAAGGCCGCGGCCGAAAACGGATCCAACTACCGCTCAATGAGACGGCACGCCGCGTGGGGCATGCCGTCTCCTAGTAGCGTCCTTGCAACGCCGGGTGGCGCGCGACAAACATCGCTGCCTGGCCGTCTCATCGCAGAAGTTAGAAGCAAACCGTCGACAGACGCCGCCCCCTGCCCTGGCACGCATCCCGACTGCATACCTGTGCAGATCGCCTCTAGAAGCGATCAGGTTCGGTGAACGTGCGTCTTTGCGTGCGGCATCGATTGCCGAGTGACCTCGACCGGCACCAGGAAGGTCGCTTTATGCAATGTCAGCTTGGAATCGTAGTGACTCACCGTCGCCTTGACCGCCTTGGGTTTCTTCTCGAAAGCGTACGGCCACTGCGCGCCAACCATCTGCTGCCCAACCGCTTGACCCGTTGCATCTTCGACGAGCTTTATGCGCACAGGGTAGTTGCCTGCACCGCCGTTGTGTGCATCGTTCGCGTCGACCACCTCGATATGCGCCTTCGAAAAAGCAAGCGTCGATGGACCGCCACCCTTGTAGTTGGCACTGTCATCGAACCCGATATTTTTGTAGCTATAGCTCAACAGGATCACTTGGGTGGGATGCCAAGATCCGCCGCCATCGTCATGAATTTTCACGTTGGCCACGCGCGCAGAATTGACCGTGAACTCCCACTCGTCCGGGACGACCCATGTCTGTCCGGGTCGATAAGTGACACGCGCCGGGGCCGCGGCAGTCGGTGCTGAAGTGGGCGTTGGCGTGGCGGCCACTGCCTGCGCGGTGGCGAAAGACGTCAGCGCGACTGCCACCAACCATGCCCGCATCATTGATCGACTGAATTCACTGTTTCCTGACGTCATTTTCTGCACCTTCTTAGAGCGTCTAACAAAACCCCTTGAATCTTGTCTCGCCGGTGGCAAAATTGCGGACATGACACGTCGCAAAGAGATCCCCATTGCGCTGTGGAAGCGCATCGAGCCGCTGATTCCGCAAGTGAAGCGTTCGCCCAAAGGTGGACGGCCGCGTATCAGTGATCAGCAAGCCCTCAACGGCATCGTCTATGTCCTGCGCACGGGCGTGCCGTGGGAAGACCTGCCTATGGAGCTGGGCTACGGCAGCGGCATGACCTGCTGGCGTCGGTTGCGTGATTGGCAGGCCGCCGGTGTGTGGCATCGTCTGCATCAGGTGTTGCTGGCCGAGCTATGTCGCGCTCAGACGCTGGACCTGAGCCGAGCTGGTCTGGACGCCGCTAGCGTAGCCTCCCCCCGGGGGCCCATACACCGGGCCGAACCCGACCGATCGCGGCAAACTCGGCAGCAAACGGCATCTGATCGTCGATCGCAACGGCATCCCCTTGGCGGTGTGCGTCACCGGCGCCAATCGGCACGACTCGGTCGTGTTCGAGGAGTTGATCGACGCCTTGCCGCCAATTGGTGGCAAACCAGGGCGCCCGCGACGTTGGCCAGACAAATTGCACGCCGACAAGGCTTACGACATCGACCGCTGTCGCGCCTTCCTCAAGCAGCGCGGCATCATTGCGCGGATCGCACGCAAGGGGATCGCGCGCAACCACCGGTTGGGCCGTCATCGCTGGGTCGTCGAGCGCACCCATGCCTGGTTCGCAGGCATGGGCAAACTGCGCATCCGCTTTGAACGCCGCATCGATCTCCACTTGGCGTTGCTCTCGCTTGCTTGCTCCATCATCTGCTTACGGCTTCTTCCTGGGTTTTGTTAGACGCTCTTAGTCATTAATCGCCTCTCATGGTGGGACCCGGATGGGGTCCAGCACTCACGTTATTAACGCAAGTTGTCAGCACATCCCATGAACGATTGCGCTTGCTTGATCGACGCCAAAGTGCGCAACGTAAACCTGCATCGGCACGAAAAACACGCGTCACCGCCACCGATCGAGCAGCCTCAACCTTAGGCCATGGATCCAGCGCAATCCATCCCGACGCGTCCGCAATCGCGTTGCAGTGCAGCACGTCCATGTAAAAAATCACGTAATGCATCCGCGTTGCATTGGTGCGAATATCCAGGTCGACGGTTGCCATCCAGGCGATCGCTTACCCAAAGGATCGATGCCTCATGAAGACTTCATTCCAGTCGCTTGCCGTTGCCGCTGCCATTGCCCTGACCAGCGCCATGGCCCCCGCCTACGCTGCGTCCAATCCCATGGTAGGCGGTGCGCCGATGCTGGCCACCAAGGATATCGTCGACAACGCGGTCAACTCCAAGGACCACACCACCCTGGTCGCCGCAGTCAAGGCCGCCGGCCTGGTCGACACGCTGAAAGGCCCGGGGCCGTTCACCGTGTTCGCTCCGACCAATGAAGCATTTGCCGCACTGCCGTCCGGCACGGTTGAAACGCTGTTGAAGCCAGCATCCAAGCCCAACCTGACCAAGGTACTGACCTATCACGTGGTGCCCGGCAAGGTGGATGCCGCCTCGCTGATCGCCAAGATCAAGGCCGGCGGCGGTAGCGCCACGCTGACCACCGTGCAGGGCGAACCGCTGACCGCAAAGCTCAAGGGCAAGAAGGTCACCATTACCGACGTCAAGGGCAACACCGCCAACGTCACCATTGCCGATGTCATGCAGAGCAATGGCGTGATCCACGTGGTGGACAAGGTGCTGATGCCGTAACTGCCTGTGGTCGCATGCGAGCGTCTTTCGTGACGTCCGCATGACCCCATCGGCGGAATGTCCTTTTATTCCGCCGATGGGCGCTGCAGCGGGTCGACAGAACTTGTTTGGTGGTGATTTTTTTACGCTTCCACGTCGCTGACAAAATGCGATCGCGCGCAGGTGCATTGCTGATCTCGATGTAAAAGGTCCAGTCGCGCGATTCAAACAGAAGTGCCGTGGACGCGGCGCATTACCGACATCGTCTTGCCGCATCCACGTGCGCTTTCTACATCTGTGCAGAAAGATTCAAGTCACAATCTGCACGATGCGTGGAGCCCTATTTCCTGCACCGCTACCCGGCCGCGAAGCGGCGGTGACGGCACCCCTGGTTCGCCAGGGGTGCCGCTTGGCGTTCCGGTTCCCGGACACCGTGCGCCGGCGCTTGCACGCTTATTTTTCAAGCCCCGATCGAACGTTCCACCGGCATCGGTGGGTCCAGCAATTGGCGCAAGTCCTCGACAAACCCTCGGTAGCCTTCTTCGCGCGCGGCGGATGGCTGGCGCAACACCCAGGACGGATGCACGGTTGTCAACACAGGCGTGCCATCGTCCAAGCGTTGCCACTGCCCGCGCTCCTGCATCAACCGAAAACCTTTGCCCAACACCGCTTGCGCTGCAATCGCGCCCAAACACACGATCTGCGCCGGACGCAGTTGCGCGCGCTCGGCCAGCAACCATCCGCTGCATGCCTGCATATGCGAACGTTCTGGATTGCGATGCAGACGGCGCTTCCCGCGCTGCTCAAAACGGAAATGCTTGACCGCATTGGTCACATAGAACGTTTCACGGTCGACACCCAGCTCGCCCAGCGCCATATTGAACAAACGCCCGGCTGGCCCAACAAACGGACGCCCGCTCAGGTCCTCCTCATCACCCGGCTGCTCGCCGATCACCATCACCGAGGCATCGTTCGGCCCTTCACCGAACACCGTCTGCGTTGCCGGTTGCCACAATTCGCAACGCCGGCAATCGCGCGCAGCCACGCGCAACTGCGCCAGGCTTTGGGTTGCCACTTCTGGAACCGGTGTTGGCGCCAGCGGAACCCGCCGCCGCACCGGCTCGGGGGCACGCTCGGCCATCTCGCGCACCCGCACACCGGCTTTGCGGATCAGCTCCGGCAAAAAGGTCGCTTCGGGCAGGTTCTTCCAGTATTTTTGCGGCATTTCCTGCCGCATTATGGTGGGATTGAGCCGCGCCGGATTGAAGATGTGCGCGTAGTACGTACGCCACAGGGTTTCCTGCGCATCGTCGGCCGGCACCTGCGTACGCACCGCGCCCTCGCCGAACGTTAATGCCTCGCCATCCCAACGCACACTGCGATACGGTGTGAGAATCGCCCAACGCATGCCAGCGAATCGGCGCGCGAAAAATGGCGCCACCCGATCCACGATCCAATGCTCGGGCTCGAACCATGCCATGAAGTCTTCTTCGTCGCCGGGCAGGCGCCGAAAGCGCACAAACGCCTTCATCTTGTGCGAGTCGCGCTGCACTGTTTTCTGCCACTGCACCACCCGATGCACATCGACATCGGTCGCCCGCTCCAGCAACGCCCGCTCTCCGGACGCCAACCGCCACAACAACCGATACAGCACCGCATACCGCTGCGGATCACGATGACACACCACCGCCCCTGCCATTTGCAAAAACTCCGCTGATACGCGCGGCGCGGCCAGAACCGCCGGCAAATCCAGCACTCCCGGCCCCATCAACAACCCACCCTGCGCTCCACCATTCCACGCAATCGAATCCGGCTCCACCTTCGCGCGCCATCCCGCCCGCGCCAGCGCACGCCACGAATCAAAACTCCAAACCGGCTCTACTTCGGCGCTGAACATCGCTTACACCTGACCTCTCAAGATGCGCAACCTCGCCACGGTGACTGCCGTCGCTATCGTTGGGTTGTTGCTGTTTTTTTGAGTTGTTGCCGCTGCTTATCGCTGACAATTCTGCTGCACCAAAACGCGCAGCGTCACAGGCGTGAACGGCAGTCAGTCAGCGGCACCACTGCGGGCAGCCGTCTGCTCATCTGCCCGTCGGGCACATTTCCCCATGAAGGAGACAGCGCCCAGACGAGAGAAGGAAAGGCAGCGCCACCACACGTGGGCTTAATCGAACAAACCTGCCTGTCGCGGCGCTGGCGCTAACTGCGCACGCAACCTGGCCGGATCATCCAAGCGCTGGCGCGGATGATGATCCAGCACACTCACGAACGGCAGCAGCTTCTTCATCGGCACCCGCAACCGCACCAGATCGCCTACCCGCAACCGCGCATGCCGTCGCGACAACAACAAGCGCTCCACGTTGCGCGTGCCCAGGCCCGGTACCCGTAGCAGCATCTCGCGCGGTGCCGCATTCAAATCCACCGGAAAGCGCTCCGGATTACGCAACGCCCATGCCAGCTTCGGGTCCACGTCCAGATCGAGCATGCCGCTGGAGTTTGCCGGCGCGATTTCTTCCACGCTGAACGCGTAGAAACGCAGCAGCCAATCGGCCTGATACAGCCGATGCTCGCGTTGCAGCGGCGGTGGCTGCAGCGGCAATTTGGATGACGCATCCGGGATCGGGCTGAACGCTGAGTAGTACACCCGGCGCATTCGATAATTGCCATAGAGAGTGTGGCTGGTGTCCAGAATGCTGCGATCGTTGGCGTCGTCGGCGCCCACGATCATCTGCGTGCTTTGCCCGGCCGGTGCGAAGCGCGGTGGCTTGGCGCGGCGCACTTTTTCCGCCTTGCGCTCGAGCTGATTTTCTTCGATGCGCCAACGCAGTTCGCCCATCGCCGAGCGAATGCCGCCAACGCTTTTTTCCGGCGCCAGCAGCGTCAATCCCTGTTCGGTCGGCAGCTCCACGTTGATGCTCAGACGATCGGCATAGCGACCGGCCGCCGCCAACAACTCCGGCGTTGCATCGGGGATGGTCTTGAGATGGATGTAGCCGGCGAAGTGATGCACCTCGCGCAGCTGCCGCGCCACTTCCACCAGCTGCTCCATTGTGTAGTCGGAGTTGCGGATGATGCCGCTGGAGAGAAACAAGCCTTCGATGTAATTGCGCTTGTAAAAGTCCAACGTCAGCGTGACCACTTCTTCCGGTGTGAAGCGCGCGCGGCGCACGTTGCTGGAGACGCGATTGACGCAATACGAGCAGTCGAACACGCAGAAGTTGGTCAGCAAGATCTTCAGCAACGACACACAGCGGCCGTCGGGCGTGTAGGAGTGACAGATGCCCATACCCTCGGTGCTACCGATGCCGCCGGTACCGAGCGAATTGCGCTTGTTCGCGCCACTGGAGGCGCAGGAGGCGTCGTATTTGGCGGCGTCGGCGAGAATGGCGAGTTTGTCGAGGATTTTCACGCGGTCAGCATGCGGCGATGGCGTCTCAGCCTATGAGACTGAAACGCACCGCATCGTGAATGCTTCAGAGCGCTACAAGCCTCGCGCCGCAACCGGAGCCCTCAGCGCGTCATTACACCGACCGCAGCTTTACCGTTCGGGCCACGCGGCACTAACGCGCGGCCGGCCATTCTTGCACCGTCCTCCCTCTTTACTGCACGGAGCTTCCCCCATGCATACCCGCACGCTTGGCCGTTCCGGCCCCACCGTTTCCGCCCTCGGTCTCGGCTGCATGGGCATGAGCGCGTTCTATGGCGATCGCAGCGACGAAGCCGCTTCGATTGCCGTGATCCACCACGCACTCGATCACGGCATCAGCCTGCTCGACACAGCCGACATGTACGGCCCGCACACCAATGAAGTGTTGGTCGGCAAGGCGATCGCTTCGCGCCGGCACGAGGTGTTCCTGGCCACCAAGTTCGGCATCAAGCTCGATTCCAACGACCCGTCGGTGCGCGGCATCGACGGCAGCCCGGACTATGTGCAGTCCGCCTGCGAAGCCAGCCTGCACCGCCTAGGCGTGGAGCATATCGATCTGTATTACCAGCACCGCGTGGATCCCAACGTGCCGATCGAAGACACCGTGGGTGCGATGTCGCGTTTGGTCGAGCAAGGCAAGGTGCGTTTTCTCGGTCTGTCGGAAGCGGCCGCAGCCACCATTCGCCGCGCGCATGCGGTGCATCCGATCACCGCGGTGCAGACCGAATATTCGTTATGGTCGCGCGAGCCGGAAGACAACGGGGTATTCGCTGCCGTGCGCGAGCTAGGTATCGGGTTCGTACCCTACTCGCCGCTGGGGCGCGGTTTCCTCACTGGCGCGTTCTCGTCGCCGGGCGATTTCGATGCCGATGATTACCGTCGCCATTCGCCGCGCTTCCAGGGCGAGAACTTCACCCGTAACTTGCAGCTGGTGGAACAGGTGAAGGCCATCGCAACCGACAAGGGCATCACTCCGGGCCAGCTGGCATTGGCCTGGGTGTTGGCGCAGGGCCAGGATCTAGTGCCGATCCCCGGCACCAAGCGCCTCGCCTATCTGGAAGAAAACATCGGCGCGCTCGATGTGGCGCTGATGCCGGACGAACTCGCACGCATCGATGCGATCTTCCCGCCCCAGGCCGCGTCCGGCACGCGTTACCCGGAAGCGATGATGCGCGCAGTCGACCGCTGAGTCGACGCCGCGCGGCCGCAGACGCTTGCGGCCGCGCACGACTCACACGCTCACGCCAGTACGGCTCGCACACTTGGCACCACCACCGCACGAGCCAGACGCCCAATGCTGTCCTTCGTGATTCCCGCCCATGACGAAGCCGCACTGATCGGCGACACGCTGCAGTGCCTGCATGCCTGTGCGCAGACCCTGCAGCTGGACTACGAAGCGATCGTGGTGGCCGACGCCTGTGATGACGACACTGCCGCCATGGCACGTAGACACGGCGCGCAGGTGCTGGAAGTGCAGCTGCGGCATATCGCGGCCACCCGCAACGCCGGTGCACAACTGGCGCGAGGCGACCGGCTGCTGTTTCTGGATGCAGATACGCTGATCAATCCGCAGGTAGTCGGCGCAGCATTGGTAGCGCTGGATGCCGGTGCGGTAGGCGGTGGCGCGCAGGTGCATCTGCATGGCAAGCGCGTGTGGTACGAACGTGTCGCGCAAGCGCTTTTTGGCTGGTTTTTTCGTACCAGCGGTATCGCACCAGGATGCTTTTTGTTCTGCACACGCATTGCTTTCGTCAGTGCGGGCGGCTTCGATACGCGTTACTACGCTGGCGAAGATGTGGCACTCAGCCGGGCGCTGGCGCGCTGTGGGCGCTTTGTGATCCTGCGCCAGACCGTACACACCTCCGACCGCAAGCTGCGTAGCTTTTCCAAGCGCGAACACCTCGGCTTGCTGCTGCGCTTCCTGTGGCACGGGCGGCGCATGCTGCAGACCCGCGACGCACTCGGCTTCTGGTACCAGCGTCGGCGCTGAACCGGGCGTGTCCGCAATATGCCGCTACACGGCGGACCCCGCACTCGAACCGGGACGCGGCACTGCAGGCCACTTACACTGCGCTGTCTGTTTAGGTTTCAAGAGTTGCGCCGCATGGCCCCTTTGCACCGCCCCGTTCTGATCGCTGTCATGTCTGCCGCGCTGCTGACCACGGCCGCGTGTCACCGCGATAGCGCAGCGCCGGCCAAGAACGCGCACATCAAGCCTGCACCCAGCGCACCAAAGCTCGGCGATTTCGGTTTCGATGTTGCCGGCATGGACCGCAGCGTGGTGCCGGGCGATGACTTCTTCAGTTACGCCAGCGGCAACTGGGTCAAGACCACGCAGATTCCCGAAGATCGCTCCAGTTTCAACAGCTTCGTCGGCATCGCCATCGAAACCGAGCGGCATAGCCGCGACATCATCGAAGGCGCAGCCGCCAATGACCATGTCACCGGCGAAGACAAGCAGATCGGCGACTACTACGCCGCCTACATGGACGAAGCCAGCATCGAGGTCAAGGGCGTGCGTCCGGTCCAACCGGAACTGGATGCGATCGCGCAGCTGGACGACAAACAGGCGCTGGCACGCATCTTGGGCAGCCAGTTGCGCACCGATGTGGATCTTCTCAACGCCACCAATTTCCATACCGACCATCTGTTCGGCCTGTGGGTCTCGCAGGATCTGCATCATCCCGGCCGCTATGTGCCATATCTGGTGCAGGGCGGATTAGGCATGCCAGACCGCAGCTTCTATCTGGATGACGGGCGCATGACGCAGCTGCGCGAGGCCTACCGCGCGCATATCGTCAAGCTGCTGAAACTTGCCGGCATCGGCGACGCGCCGGCCAAGGCCGAGCGCATCCTGATGCTGGAGACCGCGATGGCGCGCGTGCATGCCACCGCCGAGCAGACCAACAATGTGCAGGCCGGCGCCAATGCCTGGACACAGGCCGACTTCCCGCCAAAGGCACCCGGCCTGGACTGGGCGCTGTTCTTCGAGGCAGCAGGTCTGAAAGCGCAGCAGGATTTCATCGTCTGGCAACCGCAAGCGGTGAGCGGGTTATCGGCGCTGGTGCACTCCGAGTCGCTGCAGGCCTGGAAGGACTACCTGAGTTTTCGCGCGCTGGACCGCGCCTCACCTTATCTGTCCAAGGCATTCGCCGATGAGCGCTTCGCGTTCTACGGCACCACGCTGGAAGGCACGCCACAGCAACGCCAACGCTGGAAGCGCGCCATCGACGCAACCAATGCCGCGTTGGGTGAGGCGGTTGGCAAACGCTACGTACAGAAGTACGTCAGCGCGCAGACCAAGACGCGCGCCGAAAAGATGGTCAAGAACATCGTCACCGCCTTCGGCAAGCGCATCGACGCGCTGGAATGGATGACCCCGGACACCAAGCAGCGTGCCAAGGCCAAGATCGCCGGTTTGACGGTGGCGGTGGGCTATCCGGACAGCTGGCGCGACTACAGCGGGCTGGACGTGCGCCGCGACGATGCGCTGGGCAATGAGGAACGCGCCACGTTGTTCGAGTACCGCCGCAACCTGACCAAGCTGGGCAAGGCGGTCGATCGCCGTGAGTGGTACATGCTGCCGCAGGAGGTCAATGCGCTGAATGTGCCGCTGGAAAACCGCCTGATCTTTCCGGCGGCGATTCTGCAGCCGCCGTTCTTCGATCCGGCTGCCGACGATGCAGTGAATTACGGCGCGATCGGCGCGGTGATCGGCCATGAGATCAGCCACAGCTTCGATAACATGGGCGCGCTATTCGACGAGCACGGCGAGTTGCACAATTGGTGGACGCCGCAGGACTTGAAGAAATTCCAGATCGCCGGCAACGCGCTCGCCGCGCAGTTCAGTGCCTACAAACCGTTCGAGGATTTGTCGGTCAACGGCAAGCTGACGCTGGGTGAGAACATCGCCGATGTTGCCGGCCTGGACACTGCCTACGACGCGTATCAGTTATCGCTGCAAGGCAAGCAGCCGCAGACCATCGACGGGTTCAGCCCGGATCAGCGCTTTTTCCTCGGCTTTGCGCAGGCCTGGCGCGGCAAGTATCGCGATGCGGCGCTACGCAACGCAGTGCTCACCGACGTGCACGCCCCCGTCCGCTTCCGCGCGCAAACCGTGCGCAATCTTGATGCTTGGTATCGGGCATTCGATGTAAAGCAAGGTGAGCAGTTGTATCTGGCGCCCACGCAGCGGGTAAAGATTTGGTAGTGGTTGGGCGCGGTGACGAGGATTGCAGCGCAGTTGGCGCTGCGCGCAGGGCAAAGCGGGCTACGTGGGTCTGCAGCAGCTGCCTCACACCTCCTCAGGCCACTTCAGCAATATCGCTGGCGGCAATTGCATGCGGCGGCAAGCACGCGCAGACAGTCCATCGCGTAGCGCCGTACGAAACAATGGCGACAAACTTCGTAGCAAACGTGCCGACGCACGCGCCTGCGCGCGTTGCGTCGTGGTGCGGCCGAGCATGTCGCTGGCCCAGCTCGGCAACAACGCGGTGCCGGCACCGAGAAACACGCCGCGCGACAGACCTGCCGCCGGCACTGGCAACTGGATGCTGGTGAGGATGTCGAGCACTTCGCGCGAGCGCGCGTCCATGCACAGTTGCCCGCGCACGTTGGCGAAATACGCATCCACCTGCGCCTGGCCGGCGGGCACATCGGTGGCACCCAAGGCTTCGGCCACGCGTCGTGCCTCGTCGTAGTAGCGGTCGGCGATGGCGGTAGGCACCTCGCGGCAATAACGCCGACATCCCTGCAAAAAGCCGTAGGCCTCGGTGACATGCACCCAGGTCAGCAGTTCAGGATCGTTGGCGTCGTACGGCACGCCATCGGCGGTATGGCCGCGGATATGCGAATGAATGTTGCATACGCGAGCGATCAGCTGTTCGGCTTCCCCACGTGGCGCGTAGGTGGTGCCGGCAACGAAATTGGTGGTGCGACGCAGCCGCCCGGTCAGGTCGGCGCGAAAGTTGGAATGATCGTAGACCCCGGCCAGCGCGCGCGGGTGCAGCAGCTGCAGCATCAATGCGCACAACCCACCGGACAACATGCCGGGGAATTCGGAATGCACGCGCCAGGTGACGCTGTCGGGCCCGAAGATGCCGGCATCGCCCAGCGGTTGGTCGTATTCGATGCTGCTCTGGCCACGCGGAAATGCGCCAAGGACCCAACGGCGGATCTGTTCGGCGGCGGGGGCGGTAAGGGCACGCAGGACGGCTGACATACGGCAATGATACGCAGACGGTTGCAAGGCCATGTCGCAGCCTCGCCTGCACGCCTATCAGGGCATCAGCCTGCTCGGCGGCGCTTGTTCCGGCTTCTCGCAAGTGTGGGCGATGCGGTGAGCTGCCTGGGGCCGTTGCACCACGGGCTGGTCAGTGGCTCGATGGCAGCGGCAACGATGCAGTATCAGGTGTGCAGTGCAACAAGATCAGCGATGCAGCATTGCTGCGATCTGGCGCCATCGCCCGCAAACCGCATGAATTCAATGATTTGTGCGCAGATGCGCAAGATTGCGCGGCCGTCGGCTCGTTTGAGGCATTGCCAAGCACAGCGAAAGTGCTAGAACTAAGGGCGTCCGACGCACGCCATGCATCGCCCGGCGTTGGGTTGGTCGCTCCAGGGCACCGGCAGCCGCCAGTGCAGCAAGTCGTTCGTACCAGCCATTCGTCAGGAGCCTGTCATGATCGCTTTGTTCCAGGGTTTGGGCCTGCTATTGCAGGACAACGCACTCCATCGGCGCTCTTTCGACGAGCAGGTCGCCTACTGGCGCGACAAGACCGACCAGCAGCTCGACGAGGAACTCACCCTGCTCGGCGTCGCCAAGAAACAATGGGTGATCGCCTCGATCATAGGCTGGCAAACGATTTCGCTGGTGTTGCTGGGCGTAATCACGCACCAGCTTTGGCAAAACGACTACCACCTGACCTTCAGCCGCGTGGTGATCATCTTTACCTCGTGGGCGTCGATCCTGTTCATCATGTGGTACATCGCCGATCTGTTCGATCACAGCGCCGGTTTCGAGCGCTGGTTGCGGGCATTCAACAGCCGCGCACGGGTGACACCGGACGCCGATTCGGTCGAGTGCGTCGCCGATGCGCTGGAGATGACGCGTCGCTATCCGGAAGTGCTGCGCTACAAGCAGGAAGTGACCTCCAGGCGCGAGCTGCGCCACGAGGACATCGTCAACATGCGTGAGATGGGCAGACTGCGGCGCTACACCGAACTGCTGCGCGACCTCGACCGCTTCGATGGGGCGCCGCGCCTGGTGGTCAATTCCTGATCCAGTTGCAAGAACGCCAGCACAGGCAAACAAAAACGGCCGGCGCGCATGCACCGGCCGTTTTTTGTCAGCGATCTTGCTTGAAGGCGCTCAGGCCTGCGCAACCGCCTTCTCGACCGACGGCGTGCGCCAACCGCTGCGCACGCCCCAGATGTAGAACACCAGGCCGACCGCGGCCACCGCTGCCAGATCGGTGCCGTAGCCGAGGTAGCCCTGTCCGCCGAAATGGCTACTGCCGGCCCAGGACAGCAGCGCGACCACTGGCAGGTAGCAGATCATCCAGGCCGCGCCCTTGAGGTTGCGGCGCAGATCCGGCCAGCCCTGCTTGGCCTGGTAGTAGCAGTACACCGGCAGGGCAACGACCATCAACAGGATGATTTCGCCGGTCAGCGGCCAGCGCGCCCAATACAGCAGCTCGGTCGCCATGACGAATGCCACGCCGGCCAGCACCGGCAGCGCGGCGATGCGCAGCGGGCGATGCAGTTCCGGTGCGTGGCGGCGCAGCGCCATCGCGCTGATCGGGCCGGTGAGATAGGAAATGATGGTCGCCACCGAGATCACCGCCGCCAGCGTGCCCCAGCCGCGGAAAAAGAACAGGAACACGAACGACACCGCCAAGTTGAAGAACATCGCCATGCGCGGCACGCCCCAGACCGGGTGTAGCTTGCCCAGCACTGACGGCATGGTGCCGTTCTTTTCCATGCCGTAGACCATGCGCGCGGTGGTGGCGGTGTAGGTGATGCCGGTGCCGCTGGGGCTGACGAACGCATCGATGTACAGCAGCATCGCCAGCCAATGCAGGTTGACGATGATGGCCAGCTCGGCGAACGGCGAGCGGAAATCGATGCCGTGCCAGCCGGCCTTGGCCAGCAGATCCGGCGGCACCGCGCCGATGTAAGCCACCTGCAAAACCACGTAGACCACCGTGGCCAGCGCGATCGAGCCCAACACTGCGAACGGAATGCTGCGGCCCGGGTTACGCGCTTCGCCGGCCAGATTCACCGGGCTCTGGAAACCATTGAAGCTGAAGACGATGCCGGCGGTCGCTACTGCGGTCAGTATCGCGGCCAAGTCGAGCAGGTGTGTACCGCCGTCGACGCCGACGCTGAAGTTTTCGGTATGGAAGCCGCTGGCGATCAAGGCCACACCGGTCGCTGCCGGCACCACCAGCTTGAACACGGTAATCAAGGTGTTGGAGCGTGCGAACAGCTTGACGCTCCAGAAATTCAGGAAGAAATACACCAGCACCAGCGCCGCCGAAATCAGCAGGCCGGGCACCGACAACTCTCCTGCTCCACCGGGCGCATGCGCATACAAGCCTTGCGCCCAGGCCCACGGCCAGGAGGCCATGTATTGCACCGAGGCCTCGGCCTCGACCGGGATCACCGAGACGATCGCGATCCAGTTGGCCCAGCCGGCGATGAAGCCGACCAGCGAGCCATGCGAATAGTGGCTGTAGCGGACCATGCCGCCAGATTCGGGGAACATGGCGCCCAGTTCGGCGTAAGACAGCGCGATGGTGGTGATGATCGCTGCGCCCAGAATCCAGGCCCAGATCGCGCCCGGACCGGCCAATCCCGCCGCGCGCCAGGCACCGAACAACCAACCGGAACCAATGATCGAACCCAAGCCGGTGAGCATGAGGGCGAAGGGGCCAACGTCGCGGTGTAGCGTTTGTTCGGACATGAAGAGCCTAGCTGTGAGGACGCCGTGAACCGGCAACAAGCCTGCAATGATCGCAGAAGCGGCCGCTTGTCGTCAGTGCGTATTCAGACTTGCGTCGATTTGACATGGCTGCCGGCCCTGAGGTCGGCCCCGCGAAGCGCGATGCGACGAAAACGGAAGCGAGGTCCTGGCCATGGCAATCGGTGCTGGGGGCGATGGCGTCAAGGCGTCATGCTGGGGTCGCAATCAGTGTGCCGCGCGATTGCATCGCTGCAGAAACCGATACACGCCAGAGCTGTGCACGCAGCACCTTGCAGGACGGATTCGATGCCAGCCTGGCACGCTCCAGCTCGATCGCCATCGAGTCATCCAACTGTCGCCAAGCCTGCGCCACAGCACAGGTCGCCATCGCATCGGGATCACCGTTTCCACCGATCGCGCTAACACTCACCGGACTAGCTTAGCGACTACGCGGTACTGCCCTGAGATACGAACGACGATGACGACGGTGCAATCCAGAGAACGCTTGGTGATGTGGCTGCAGGATGCTGATGCGATGGAGCAGGAAGCTGAGACCTTGTCGACCGCGAAGGCATCGCGCGTTGCGCATTACCCCGCGTTCAAGCTGCGGCCGGAGCAACACGTGCAAAAAACGCAGCAGCAGTCCGCAAGTGTGCGGCAGTGTCCGGACCTGGTCTGTGGCAGCGTTCCGACCGTCAAAGGCATGCTCGGCAGCGTCACGGTCAGCATGCGTGCCGCCGGCGATGCATTGATGACTGATGAAGTCATGACCGATGAAGTGGCCAAGGGCGTGAGCATCAGCGACGCCTTTGAACATCTGGAGATCGCCACCCATCGCGCACTCGTCGTCGCAACGCGCGTTGCCGGCCAAACGCAGGCGGCACAGAGCTGCAAAAACATCCTGCAGCAAGAGATCGAGATGGCCGCATAACGCCTCGCGCATCAGGAGGCAATCGTGCTCGCGTTTCTCGAACGCGAACAACTGGAAGGCGTCACCGCCAAGCGGTGAATCGCATCGTTTCAACCCTCTAACCACTTGAAAGGAGCCATCCATGGCGATCAAGACTGTCGAAGAACTTTTCATCCACGAGCTGTCGGACATCTACAGCGCGGAGAAGCAGCTGACCAAGTCCCTCCCGCGCTTGGCCAGCGCAGCAACCGAGCCGAAGCTGAAACAAGCTTTTGAACTCCATCTGGAAGAAACCCAGGGCCAGATTGAACGCATCGATCAGGTCGTGGAGGCGCTGGGCATCAAGCTCAAGCGCATCAAATGCGCTGCAATGGAAGGCCTGGTCGAAGAAAGCCGCGAGGTGATCGAAGAGATCGAAGCAGGCCCGGTGCGCGATGCCGCGCTGATCGGCGGTGCGCAAAAGGTGGAGCATTACGAGATTGCCTCGTACGGCACCATCGCCGCGATGGCCAAGCAACTGGGCTACGCCGACGCGCTGCCGCTGCTGCTGGCGACGCTGGAAGAAGAAAAGGCCACCGATCAAAAGCTGACTTCGCTCGCCGAGCAAGGCGGTAACGAAAAAGCATCCAAGGCCAGCAAAGCGGCTTGAGTCATCGCGCAGGTCGGCACGGCCGCCCTGCGTTGGCCCGCATCTTTTGCGGGCATCCCCCGAAAGCCAAAGCCCCACGTTTCTGCCCGCTCCTTGAGTGGCCGCAGTCACCGGGCGTCAGCCATGGAGCACGACCCATGTTCATGCATAACAAGCGTTTGATGTACACCGTCCGCGTTGCCGAACCGAATCCGGATCTGGCCACATTGATGCTCGAACAGTTCGGCGGCCCGCAGGGCGAACTCGCCGCTGCGATGCGTTATTTCACCCAGGCATTGGGCGAAGACGATCCGGGCCGCAAGGATCTGTTGTTCGATATTGCAACCGAAGAAATCAGCCATTTGGAAGTGATCGGTTCGATCATCGCCATGCTCAACAAGGGTCCGAAAGCAGTGCTCTCCGAGGGGATGGAAGAAGCCATGGAGATGCGCACCATGACCCAGAACAGCACCAGCCACACCCAGCAGATTCTGTATGGCGGTGGTCCGGCACTGGTCAATTCCAGTGGTGTGCCGTGGACCGCAGCGTATGTCGATTCGATCGGCTGCCCCACCGCGGACATGCGCTCGAATATCGCTGCCGAAGCACGTGCCAAGCTGGTCTATGAGCGTTTGATTACCGTGACCGATGATCCGGGCATCGTCGATGCATTGCGCTTTTTGATGACGCGCGAAGTGGCACATCAAAAGTCGTTCGAAAAAGCGTTGTACTCGATCGAGCCGAACTTCCCGCCGGGCAAGCTTCCGGGCGATCCGCGCTTCACCGACAAGTACTACAACAACTCGCAGGGCGAAGGCGACATGGTCGGCCCGTGGAATGCTGGCGAGCAGTGGGAAGTGGTGACAGACCGCGAGCTGCAGGCCGCGGTCGATGGCGGCGATGGCTCGGCGACGGTAGCGCTGGATACGACCCAGACGGCCGCACTGGATGCGATGTCGATGCGTCTGCTGTCCAACCCGGAACTGGATCGCGTGACGGGCGCCGACCTGGGCGCAGGCCCAGGTGCCGGCTCCACCACCGGCGACATTCAGCGCTAAACCGGATGGGTGCCGCCCATTACCGGCCCGGATCGTTCGCGACCCGGGTTTCTTTTTTGGCACGCCACAGGAGTTGCCATGCACGATACCTCCGAACTCGATACGCACGACGCACGTCAATCGGCCTATCGTGTGCACGCGCTAGCGATGGGTTGAATCACTCGTGTTGTTGTCCTGTCGCCGAGATCAGAAACCGGTAACTGAAGCGAAGAAGGGCCCCGATGGGCCCCTTCCTTATGCTGCCTGGCATGATCGGTCACACCCGCGCGACCTGCGCCGAGCGCTCTTCGCTTGCCCATTCCGGCCGCACACCGGCAACAGGAGTGCAACGCTCCAACCGCCATGGGGTGAGATGGCGCATGGCCTCGTTGCCACTAGCGTGCAGCCACTGCCCTACATCGCCGTCGATACACAGAGGCCGATGCGTCGGCATGCTTACCGATGAGGCGACCAGCAACGAAAATCCCATCTGCAAGCGGCCGCCGATATCCATCACGTTGCGCAGGCCAGCCGCGTACACGGCACCGCCATTCTGGCTCAGCCAAGTGGCTGCGGTGGTACCGTCTGCCGACGCCGTACAGGCGAATCCGCATAGCGGAATCGCGCAGCGCTGCGTTTCCCAAATGGCCAGATCAACGCCACCCAACCAACCGGGTTCTTGCATATGGATCGAACGCTGCTGGCCCGGCGCGCGCCGTCCGAAGGTGGCACGCTCCTCGCGTTTGCCGCCACGGTCGGCGACCAGAATGTCGGCATCGGCACCCACACCGACCTCAACCCACGCGTTGCTCGCCGCGCGGGCAGACAACTGAAGAATGCGCGTAATCATGACTACTCCACTGTGTGCATCTCGACGACATCAGTGGTTAAGCACAATGCGAGCCAAGTTTTTGACTCTCGCAGATGTGGACGCTGCAAGCGTTTTACCCGGCCTCAGTTGCTGCGCGCGCAATGCGAAGGTCGAATATGCCGCAAGATCTGCACCGTCGCGCAGGATTTTCCATACGGTACGCGTTTGCATGTACGTGCTGTCGCCCATACATGCAGCAGAGGTTGCTGTGGTGCACTAACGAATGCGCGACATGCGCGTTGTGAGCGCGCTAACGTAAGAGTGGCCAACAAAACCACTGCGCTCACCGCAAGGCGGGCGCGGCCGGTGCTCCGAATCGGCATGATGCACCACACGTAAGCCGCGGTTCCTCCGGGCTGTGCGCACCCACCCGGCGACCGCTCGCGACGTTTTGTCATCCACTCTAACGCCGCATGTTGCAAACAGCAGTGGCTGCAGCGAACCCCACCATCAAGCGATGCGTCATGCATCGAATCGAATATGCAACTCAATGCATCGGCGTGCACGCCTCCGTGCGCACGATCAATTCCACCCAGTGCAGACGCGCTTGCACGCGTCTGGGGTCATGCAATCCAACTCAACCTTGCAGCGAGTTAAGGGGCAACTGGATCTCGCATTCCAGCCGCGTGTCGCTGAGCTCGTAGCGTGTTTGCGCATCGTGGCTGTACGGCAAGGCTTTTTCGATCAGGCGACGGCCGAACCCGCCGGCGTTGTCGCGATCGTTACGCAGTTTTTGATTTACCCCTTCCTCGATCCACAGCAGCACCAAGCGCACTGGCACTGGCGTGTCGCCGCTGGACTCGACATTCCAACGAATCGACAAGGTGCCGGTGTCCACCGCAAGCGCGCCGTGCTTGAGTGCGTTGGTCGCCAACTCGTGCAATGCCAGCGCCAGTGTCTGCACGGCGGATTTGCGCAACGCCACGTCCGGGCCTTCGACCATGATGCGCTGCTGATCGGGCGTGGCACCGAGCGCATCCAGTTCCATGCGCAGCAACGCGCCGATGGTGGTCGGGATATTGTCCGATTGCGACAACAACCCTTGCACGCGCGACAGCGCAGACAACCTGTCTTCGAACTTGCCGGCGAACTCCGGCATGTTCTGGCTGGTCTGCACAGTTTGCTTGGCGACCGATTGCACCACGGTGATCAGATTGCGGGTGCGGTGCTGCAACTCGCTCACCAGCACGCGTTGTTCTTCCTGCAGGCGACGCAGGTTGTCCGATTCGGTCGAGGTTCCCAGCCATTCCAATACCTGGCCGCGCTCGTCGCGCACCGGTGCGCCGCGCGTATGAAACCAGCGGTAGCCATGCTCGGCCGCGTTGAACAGGCGGTGCTCTACATCCAGCTCGCCGTTCGACGTACTCTCCTGCCACGCCTTCATGGTCAGCTCGCGCTCGTCCGGATGCACCGCCTGCAACCAGCCCAGCTCCAGGCTCTCGGCATCGCTCCAGCCGGTGTAGCTGGACCATTGCGGGCTGGACCAGGTCCAGCGACCGCCATCGAGCGAACGCCACACCAGCTGCGGAATGCCTTCCATCAGGGTACGTAGGCGTTGCTCACTGCTACGTAGCGCCTGCTCGGCGCGCGTGAGCGGGGTGACGTCCATGAAGGTCAGCACCGCGCCACCAATGAAATTGTCCACCGTGCGATAAGGCAGCATACGCACCATGTAACGCGCGTGGGTGCCGGGATTTTCGACCTCGCGATCGAGCACCGCCAGGGTGCGGATCACTCGGCGGACATCGTCCTGTAGCTCGTCATAGTCGACATGCATCTTGATGTCGCTGATCGGTCGGCGGATGTCGCTTTCCACCAGCGGCAGGATGTCGGTGACGGCAGGGGTAAAGTTGGTGACACGCAGCTCGTTGTCCAGGAACACCGTGGCGATCTGGGTGCTTTCCAGCAGGTTCTTCAGATCGCTGTTGGCATGCGCCAACTCCTGCACGCGATGAGCCAGTTCGCCGTTGACGGTGGTGACTTCCTCGTTGACCGACTGCAACTCTTCCTTGGAGGTTTCCAGCTCCTCATTGGCGCTTTGCAGCTCTTCATTAAGCGACTGGTATTCCTCGTTGGAGGACTTGAGTTCCTCGTTGGTGCTTTCCAGCTCTTCGATCATCGACTGCAGCCGCTCACGGGTGATGCGCAGTTCGTTTTCCAGCACCTGCACATGTTCGTTGTCGGGGATGCTTTCGCGCGGCACGGGCAGCTCCACCGGTTCGCGCGCTTCCACTTCCTGGAACAGCACTACATAGCCACGCGGAGCCTCCGAATCGGAGGTTGGCTCCACGAATAGATCCACCGCCCAGCTCGATGCGTCTTCGTGCACCTGGATGCCCTTGACATGCACCGGCGACTTGTCCACCTCGGCGCGACTGAGCGCGCTACGCAGATCCAGGCGCAGATCGCGATGGATCAGATTGAGCAGATTGAGAGTTGGCGCGCCGCTACCGGGACGAATGAAACGCCCGGCTTGCGAGGAAAAGTGCAGCACATCGAAATGTTCGTCCAGCACCGCATAGGCCGGCGCGTAGCGGTCGGCAATGCGCTCGCCGGCGCGCACCAACGCATTGCTGGAGGTGCGCTGCCGCTGCCGCTGCGGCGGCGCCGGCACGCACCCGGCAGGCGCAAGCGGCAAGCTGGGGAACGTGGCATGCACGCGGCTGTCGGCATCGATCCGCTGGAACACGCGGAAGCTGCGCTCCACCGGAGAGAACAACTGCGCATGCCGTGAGACATTTTCGGCATTGCCCAGAAACAAATAGCCGCCCGGCTTGAGCGCGAAATGAAAGATCGGGATCACCCGGTTCTGCAGTTCGGCATCCAGGTAGATCAGCAGATTGCGGCACGACACCAGATCCAGCCGCGAGAACGGCGGGTCCTTGACGATGCTGTGCTGGGAGAACACGCACAACTCACGCAACTCCTTGCTCACCACATAGGTGTCGCCCTCCTTGACGAACCAGCGTCGCAAGCGTTTCGGTGAAACTTCACCCACAATGCTGGACGCGTAGCGCCCCACCCGCGCAGTGGCCAACGCGCGCCCATCGATGTCGCTGGCAAAGATCTGGATGCGTGGCGCGGCATCTACCGTGTCGGCATGCTCGCGCAACAGCATCGCCAACGAATACGCTTCTTCACCGGTGGAACAGCCCAATACCCACACGCGCAGACTGTCGCCCACGTGCTTGCCCTGAAACAACCGCGGAATCACCTGCTGCTCAAGAAACTCGAACTCGCGGCGGTCGCGGAAGAACTGGGTCACGCCAATCAGCAGATCGTTGAACAGTTGCAACGGCTCGTCGAAGCGATTGCGCAGCACTTCCAGATACTGCTCCAGCGTTTCCACCTGCACCACCTGCATGCGCCGCTGTACGCGGCGCAAAAACGTGGCTCGCTTGTAACCGTGGAAATCGTGGCCGGTGGTATTGCGCAAGATGCCGGCGACCTGGCTGAGCTTGTCGTTTTCGCTGCCGTTGCGCACACCCACCGGCGCGGGATGCCCGAAGCCGTGATGACGCTGCATATGCGCAGCAATGCGCGCGGCTACGCGTGGCAGCGGCAGGATATCGTCGGTGATCGCGGCCGGGTTGCTAGCGCTGCGCAGATCCAGCCCTTGCAACAAGGCATCGTCCACCACCAGCGCCAGGCCACCGCACTCCTTGATCGCCGCAGTGCCCAAGGTGCCGTCGCCATCGAAGCGACCCATGATCAGGCCGATCACATTGCCGTCCTGATCGTGCGCCATCGACACGAAGAAGCTGTCGATCAACCCATGATCGCTTTCGTCATCCAGTAGTGTGCGCAGACGCAGACGACCTTCTTCCAAGGTCACCAAGGTATCGCTGGGCGGCAGATAAAACCGGCCCGGCTGCAACCGATCGCCATCTTTGGGCACCACCAACAACGTGGCCTGTTTGCCGAGCAATTCACGCAGGCACTGCTCGTCCAGCAACTGGCGGTCACGTAGCAACAACATGATGGCCAGATTGGAAGCGCCTGCGACCGCGTCGAGCAATTCGGCCAAGCGGGTCGCATCCAGGCCGGCAGCGCCGACTCCAAGGATGAACAATGGCGAATGCGTGGTGGGATCAGGCGCGGTGTCGTCGTGGGAAGATTCGTCGTCGGTCATGGCAGCGATCACATCGGCAGCGCCGGACTTCAAGCGCAATCTGTGATCATCGCCCAACCCGTCTCGACTGTCACGCACCACGCGCATGCAGGTGCGCAGCGCGTTGCAGAGACCGGTCTTGGAAGCGCCTGCTTACGCACGGCATTAACCCGGGCTACGCGCACCATGCGAACGCGCGTCTGTGATTGCGCCAACGCCCTGGAGTTTCCCATGCTCGACAATTCACTCAACGGCCGCCGCATCCTCGTGGTCGAGGATGATTATTTACTGGCTGAATCTCTCAACGACTTATTGATGGAAGCCGGCGTCAGCGTGGTCGGGCCCGTCGGCAATGTGCCCGACGCCCTGTCGCTAGTCAATTCGGGCCAAGCCATCGATGGGGCGTTGCTGGACGTCAATGTGCGCGGCCAGCCGGTGTTTCCGGTGGCCGATGCCTTGATGGAGCGCGGTGTACCGTTTTCGTTTTGCTCGGGCTACGACCGCTACACCTTGCCGCAGCGCTTCGCGCATCTGTCGTATTGCATGAAGCCGTACAACCCGCGCACGATCACGACGCTGCTGAGCAACCAGTCCAAGCCAGCCGAGCATCACTGATCGCTGCCATCCGCGTGTGGTGTCTTTGTGGATGCGTCAACGGCATGCTGCAGGGCGCGTTCTTCTGCGCCGATTTGATTGAGCAGCTCGACAGCGGACTGATGCGCGCTGCGTAGCGTTTCCAGCGGCTTGGAGGATTCGTTGCGTATGGCGTACAGCGCAAAGCCCATCACGTTGAGACGGTTGCGCAACTTGTGCAGCAGGTCGCGCCGCTGCCCCTGTGATGCATCGGGCACTAGGTGTCCTTGTCGCTGAGCCGGTTGTGCAGCGTACGCACGCTGATCCCCAGCTCACGCGCCGCAGCCTTCTTGTTGAAGCGCGTGCGTGCCAGTGTGGCTTCGATCATGGCGTCTTCGGCCTGACGCATGGTCCAGCCAGCCGGAATCAACAACCCGTCCTGATCGGCCTGCGGCACGGTCTGCTCGATCTCCGGCGCGCTCAATAGATCCCCATCCGAACGCAGATACAGATAGCGAATGAACGAGCGCAGTTCGCGCACGTTGCCCGGCCAGGTGTGATACGCCAGATAGCGGAGCAACGATTTGGTTGGCAGCTTGCGCTCGCCATACTGCACGTTGAGCTCGTCGATCACGCGCAGGCCCAGCAGACGCGCGTCGCCGCGCCGTTCGCGCAGCGGCGGCACCTGGATTGGGTATTCGTTGAGGCGATAGAACAGATCCTCGCGCAGCACAGCGTGCTCGCGCTGCACATGCTGATGCGTGGCAGCCACAACGCGGGCCTCCAACGGGATTTCCTCGTTACCGCCAACACGCATGAAGCTGCGCGATTCGATCGCCCGCAGCAGGTACACCTGCAGGCGCTTGGGCATTTCGCCGATTTCGTCCAGGAACAACGTGCCATCGGCGGCTTGTTCCAGGAACCCGGCATGCCGACGATCGGCACCGGTGAAGCTGCCGCGCTCGTGACCGAACAACTGGCTGGCCAGCAGTTCTTCCGGAATCGCGCCGCAGTTGACCGGCACGAAGCGACCGCGACGGCCGGACACACGGTGGATGGCCCGCGCGACCAGATCCTTACCGGTACCGGTTTCGCCGGTCACCAGCACATTCAGATCGGTCGGCGCCACGCGCACGATGTCCTTGCGCAGCAGCACAACGCTGTCGCTATTGCCGACGATGCCCAGGTTGCCCCGCTGCGCTTCACGCAGCCCGCCGAGCACCCGCTCCAGACGTTCCGGCTCGAAAGGCTTGGTGAGAAACTCGCTGACGCCGAATTGCTGCGCGCGGCCCTGGGTTTCGTAGGCGTAATCGCCCGACACCACCACAATCTGTGGCGTGTGATCCGGGTCGAGCCGTTCGATGAGATCGAAACCGCTGCCATCGGGCAGACCAACATCCACGACCAGCAAGTCGGGGAAGTTGCTGTCCAGCCAATGGCTGGCTTCGCCGAGGGTGTGGATGCCCTTGGCACGGAAGCCGCTATCGGTGGCTAACTCAACCACCTGATCGCAGAACTCCACGTCGTCGTCGATGATGGCGCAGGAAAGAGGGTCCATGAGCGCTTCTGTCCGCAATGACTAGATATGTTCAATTGAGAATTGTGACAGCGGCGCGAACCCGCGTCTGCGCATCACATCGAGATTGCATGCTGCTGTCACGACATATGCGCCGTGCGGCGCTCTCCCCCAAATCGAGCTCGCCGCAGTGAATGTGAGCGAAGTACGCACGGCAGCGCTGGATTATGCCAGTGCCAAGCGTCATGGCCGGGGTCGGTCGCCGCGTCGAAAGTGCCGAAACGCCAAGGAGTGCAAGGTTTGCAACGGCTGCCACGCCAGTCCGAACGCGGACGCCATCTTGATCGATGCGTGGATCAGCTCGCTTGCGCTGTTGCATCGCAACGCAGAATGTCAGCCGGCGCTGACGTGAGCGACACCAGTCGCGGCGTCGGACCAATCCGCTCGACGACATGCGCCGAGTTCGCTGGATGACCAACAGCCTACGCGCCGACTGTGGAGATGGCGTGCAGGGCGCGCTCACGATCTTCATTTTCTGCACGGCGCGTGAGCCGACCTGCTGTTGAGTTCGCCTGCGCAGCTGGGTACGGCATGCCTGGCGAGGTGACATGCCCGGCACGCAGCGTGGTCGTGCGTGGTGCGCCAAGCAGCGCATATGGCGGCGCTGCGTGCGCGCCGCCATATGCGCTGCTTGGCAGTACCTGGTTGATCCTCAAGACCGATGGTCTATCGATTGTTGCGCGGCAAGACCGCAGCAGACTTGGGGTATCTCCCTGGTCATTGAGCGCTGTTGCCTCGCGTGGCGTCGAGGCAACGCAGTGTGGGTTAACTCGACGAACGCCTGAAATGAAAAGCGCCCGCATCTGCGGGCGCTTTTCTGTCTGGTCGCTGGATGGCCTCAGCGTTTTTCCGAACCATCCGGGCGTTCGTAATCATGCTCTGGATCGGCCTTGTTCACTTCCGGATCGTCGTCGGGCATGTCGTGCACCTTCCATTCAACGTCCTCGTTGCGCTGCTCCTGCGGGGTGAATGGCTTTTGCTGATCATCTTCCGGACCCCATGGCTTTTTCGGTTCGCTACCCATGCTGCTCTCCTGCGTCGTCGTGGCACCACGCTAGGCATTGGCGCATTGCACGGTGGTGAACGAAGACATGTGATGGCGTGAAGTGATGCCTGTCGACAAAGTCGACCGCGCCCGCCTGATGGCAGCGCAGCAGGTCTGATGGCGGCGCTACCCGCCGGTCTGCGAATGCGGTGCCTGCACCGGCTTGGACTGCGGCGAATCCTTCTGCCGCAACCAGATGGTCAACACCACCAACGCAAACACTGCCAGAAATTCGCTCTGCCAGTTCTGCATCGACTCGAACCAGAACGATGCGCTGGTGAAATGGTCGAGCACGGTGATCGGCGGCAAGTCTTTTTGCGCATGCTCCAGCAACGCCAGCCGCCAGCTACCGATAAAGTGCAGCACAAAGCTCATCAGGAACAACGCGCCGAAGGCGATCGCCAGCGAATGCTCGTACAAGCGTCGCCATAGCCCGCCAGCGCGCACCGGCCATGGCGTTGCACCGGGTTTGATGTCGGTGGTTTCTTCCTTCGGATCGAGCGGACGCGACTCGGCTGAGCCTACTTGACGCAGTTTCACCGTCAACAACACATACATGCCCATCTGCAGAAACTCGCTCTCCCAGTTCTCGAACAGTGCAGACATGAAGTGCGGGCTGTGCAGATACGCAGCCAGCTGCAGCGTCGCCTGACCCTGCTCGGTCAACTCTTCGTTAAACGCATGCAACCCGGCGTAGATCTGGCAACCGATAAACAACAGCGTGAGCGCAAGCAAACACAACGACAGCCCATTGCGGCGGAAGAACATGGTTGACCTCCTGACGATGCGCGCAGTATCGAGCGTGGTCGGCAAAAGCACATGAAGTTTGGGTACCGAACATATCCAGTGCACGCAGTGGTATTGCGCATGGCGTGAATACGCGAGCCATTTCCCGGCGCGCAACACACATGCCGCCCACATGGCTTAGCCCGGATGTTTACGTCTGCGTGACCACACTGACGCTCAGACCCGTGACCCCCGCCGTCAGGAGACACCCAATGCCCTTGCCTAATTACCCGCGCCCGCCGTTCAAGCCACAGCAGCAGAGCTTCCCGGGCCGGACCGAGAAGATGGACCCGCGCCCGGACCATGGCGAAGACAGCTACGTCGGTCACGGCCAGCTGAAAGGCAAGCGTGCGCTGATCACCGGCGGCGACAGCGGCATCGGCGCTGCGGTGGCAATCGCGTATGCGCGCGAAGGCGCCGATGTGGCGATTGCCTTTCTTCCCGATGAGCAGGAAGACGCGGCCAGGATCGGCGCGCTGATTGAAAAGGCCGGCGTCAACGCATTGCTGGTCGGCTGCGACATCAGCGACCCCAGCCAGGCTGCAGCGTTGATCGACAAGGTCAACAGCACGTTCGGTGGTCTGGATATCCTGGTCAACAACGCCGGCTATCAGAAGTATTTCCAGAGCTTTGAAGACATCACTCTGGACGAGTGGCGCAAGACCTTCGACACCAACGTGCATGCGGTGTTCAACCTGGTGCGCTTGTCGGTGCCGTTGATGACCGATGGCGGCTCCATCATCAACACCGCCTCGGTGCAGTCGAAGAAGCCGACGCCGAACATCCTGCCCTACGCGGCCACCAAGGGCGCCTTGGCCAACCTCACCATTGGCTTGGCCGGCGTGTTGGCCGAGAAAAACATTCGCGTCAACGCCGTGCTGCCGGGCCCGATCTGGACGCCGTTCATTCCGTCGGGCATGGACGAAGATTCGGTAGAAAATTTCGGCAGCCAAACGCCGATGGGCCGTCCTGGTCAGCCGGTCGAGCTGGCATCGGCGTATGTCATGCTGGCATCCGATACGGCCAGTTATACGTCGGGCACCTTACTGATGATTTCCGGCGGTGCAGTCACTCTGTAACGCGATATTCAAGGTGTCGCCACGCCCGCGTCACTTGCGCAGTGATGCGGGCTTTTTGTTGCCCGGCACGCTTGATGCTGCGTCGCATCCGATGGTTGATCAGCCGCATTGCATTGGCAATCAGCGAACGAACGAAAACACACAGAGGCAGTGAGCATCCGGTCAACGTTGTACTCGCATGGCGCACACCAACCACTGCGTCTGCTCTCACGCCGCGCCACCTAACATAAGTTGCGTTGGACGTGATGCACGCCCCCCCTTACTTCTCGCCCAGACCTGCCCGCCATTCGTGCGTGGCACAGGTGCTCAGCACTGCTGGCGCGATGACATCACGCAACACGCATCGAAACGTGCGAGGTGGTGCATCCGCGCCATTGGCAGGCTAGCGCGTCAGCGCTCCCACAAGGCAGACAACAATGAGAATTTTGGTCACCGGCGGTACCGGCTATATCGGCTCACATACCTGCGTCGAACTGGCGCGACGTGGACACGATGTGTGCATCGTCGATAATTTCAGCAATTCGTCCGAACGCGTGCTCGATCATCTGCAGCATCTGATGAGATTTCGACCGGAATTCCATCGCATGGATGTGCGTGCACCCGAGCTCGCAGAGCTGCTGATCAGCAAACGCATCGATGCGGTGCTGCATTTCGCTGCGCTCAAGGCGGTGGGCGAATCGGTGCGCGAGCCGCTGCTGTATTTCAACAACAATGTCACCGGCACGCTGTCGCTGTTGCGTGCAATGCGCATCGCCAAGGTGTCCAACCTGGTGTTCAGTTCGTCTGCCACCGTGTATGGCGACGCCAACATCAGCCCGATCAAGGAAAGCGCGCCGTTGAAGGCGATCAATCCGTACGGGCGCACCAAGCTGATGATGGAAGAAATGATCGGCGATCTGAGCGCGGCCTGGCCGGAGTTCAACGCGGCGCTGCTGCGCTACTTCAACCCGGTCGGTGCGCATCCCAGCGGCTATCTGGGCGAAGACCCGCGCGGGGTGCCGAACAATTTGATGCCGTACATCGCGCAGGTTGCGGTCGGTCGCCGCGATACCTTGCATGTGTTTGGCGACGACTACCCCACCGAAGACGGCACCGGTGTGCGCGACTATCTGCATGTGATGGATCTGGCACGCGCGCACGTGGATGCTATCGATTACCTGCAACGCAAACGCAAGGGGCTGGTGGTGAATCTCGGCACCGGGCGCGGCTATAGCGTGCGCGAAGTGGCGGCCGCGTTCGAGCGTGCCAGCGGTCGCCGCATCCCGCTGCGCATTGCGCCGCGCCGCGATGGCGATGTGGCGGTGTATTTCGCCAGTACCGCGCTGGCCAATCGGCTGTTGGGCTGGAAAGCCGAATACGACCTGGACCGCATGTGCCGCGACACCTGGCGCTGGCAGTCGATGTACCCAGATGGTTATGCCACCTCGCGCCTGCCCCGGCAGCGCACACCGGCAACCGTACCCGAACGCGAGGTTGCTCGCGAACTCGTTGCACCGGCACGCCGGCTGATGCTGACGGCGGATGGGCGGCGGCGCAGCGAACCGGCACGCACGTTGGTGGTCGCCGACCGTCTTTCGCGCGCGTGATGCGCGGTGATTCTTTCTTTTCTTTTACTGGGGACATTCCATGAGTTGGGCTGGTCAGTTCCAATACGCTATCGGCAAGACCCGCCGAGCCGTTGCATCCGACAGTGCGCCGCAGTTCGACGCGTCACGGCCCACGCTGTTGTGTCTGTCGCATCTGCGATGGAGCTTTGTTTATCAGCGCCCGCAGCATCTGATGGCGCGCTTTGCACGCGATTTCAACGTCCTATTCTGGGAAGAACCCATTGCCTGCGACGAGCCCGATCCGTGGCTGCAGGTGCGTGGCGAGGAAGGCGGCGTGCATGTCCTGGTGCCGCGTTTGCCGGCCGGGCGCGAAGGCGACGATGCCGTGCAGGTGCAGCGCCGGCTGCTGGACGGCTACCTGGCCGAGCTCGGCGTGAGCGATCTGCTGCTGTGGTACTACACGCCGATGAGTCAGAGCTTCAGTGCGCATCTGCATCCACGCACCATCGTCTACGATTGCATGGATGAGCTGTCGGCTTTCCGCGGTGCGCCGCCCGAACTGGTGCAACGCGAGCGCGAACTGCTGCAGCGTGCCGATGTGGTTTTCACCGGCGGCTACAGCATATGGGAAGCCAAACGCGCGCTGCATGCCAACGCGCATGCGTTTCCGAGCAGTGTGGACGTGGCGCACTTTGCTGCAGCTCGCGCGCCGCAGCAGGAGCCTGCCGATCAAACCGGCATTGCACATCCGCGACTCGGATTCTATGGCGTGATCGACGAGCGCTTCGATGTGGAGCTATTGCGCACGATTGCCGTGCAGCGGCCGCAGTGGCAGTTCGTGATGATCGGGCCGGTGGCCAAGATCGACTCGGCCGATTTGCCCCAGGCCGACAACATCCATTACCTGGGCAGCAAAACCTACGACGAACTGCCCGGCTATCTGTCTGGCTGGGATGTGGCGTTGATGCCCTTCGCGATGAACGCCTCCACCCGCTTCATCAGCCCGACCAAGACGCCCGAATATCTGGCCGGCGGCTGCCCGGTCGTGTCCACGCCGATCCACGATGTGGTGCGCACCTATGGCGACTCCGGCGTGGTGCGTATTGCCGACACTCCCGATGCCTTTGTGGCCGCTTGCGAGACCGCGCTGCAGGACGGCGCCGATCGCGAGCAGTTGTTCCACTCCGCCGACCAGGTTCTGGGCGATATGTCCTGGGACCACACCTACGACTTGATGAAGGAGACCCTCTCTTGGATGCAATGACGCTTTCCGGCGCTGCGCCGCTCGCCAACACGCGTACGCGCAGCAGTACGCGGCGTGGCTTCGATTACCTGATCGTCGGCGCGGGTTTTGCCGGCAGCGTGCTGGCCGAGCGATTGGCTACGGGCCTGGGCAAGCGTGTACTGGTGGTCGATCGTCGCCCCCATATCGGTGGCAATGCCTATGACTTTCACGACGATGCCGGTGTGCTGATCCATCGCTATGGCCCGCATATTTTCCACACCAATGCGCAGCGCATCGTCGATTATCTGTCCAACTTCACGCAGTGGCGCCCGTATGAGCACCGCGTGCTCGCGCAGGTGGGCGAGCAGCAGGTGCCGATCCCGATCAACATGACCACATTGAATCGCTTGTACGGCTTGCAGCTCACCACCGAAGAAGAGGCCGCCGCGTTTCTGGCCAGCCGTGCCGAGCCGGTGGCCGACATCCAGACCAGCGAAGATGTGGTGATCAACCAGGTGGGCCACGCGCTGTACGAGACCTTCTTCCGCGGCTATACGCGCAAGCAATGGGGCCTGGATCCGTCGCAGCTGGACAAATCGGTGACCTCACGCGTGCCGACGCGTACCAACGACGACGACCGTTACTTTACCGACACCTTCCAGCAGATGCCATTGCACGGGTACACGCGCATGTTCGAGCGCATGCTCGATCATCCCAACATCAAGGTGATGCTCAATACCTGCTACCGCGAGATCCGCGACGAGCTGGACTACGACCAGCTGGTCTACAGCGGGCCGGTGGATGAATACTTCGACTATTGCTACGGCAAGCTGCCGTATCGCTCGCTCAAGTTCGAGCACAGCACGCTGGATCAGGAGCACTTCCAGGCGGTGGCCACGATCAACTATCCGGCCGAAGATGTCGCCTACACGCGCATCACCGAATACAAGCACCTGACCGGTCAGCAACACCCAAAGACCAGCCTCACCCGCGAGTATCCATCGGCCGAAGGCGATCCGTATTATCCGATTCCACGCGCAGAGAACACCGAGCTGTACCGGCGCTACGAGCGCTTGGCGGCCGAGACGCCCAAGGTCACCTTCCTTGGGCGGCTGGGCACCTACAAGTACTACAACATGGATCAAGTGGTCGGTCAGGCCTTGGCCTTGTACAAGCGCATCGAAGACGCCGAACAGCAGCGTCGCGCCGAACCGGCGATGTGATCGACAACGCCCCGCCCCTGCAGCAGTCCCGCTGCGGGGCAGTCATTGACGCTCGGCTGCCAACGCGCAGCCGAGCGTGCAGCAGGATGTCAGATGCATACCCCCACAGTGTTCGAGAGTTTTTTCATGGCCGGATTCGAGTGTTCGAGCCACCGTCGCCGCGATGGGCGTCGGCTGGACCTGATCGCCGGCACCAAGCACGACCGTTGGGCCGCAAAGGATTACCAGGCGGTGTCCGCGCACGGCTTGCGCACTGTGCGCGATGGCTTGCGTTGGCACCTGATCGAGCAACGCCCCGGGCATTACGATTGGTCCAGCTTTTTACCGATGCTGCATGCCGCCAATGCGGCCGGCATGCAGGTGATCTGGGACCTGTGCCATTACGGCTGGCCGGATGATGTGGATATCTGGACGCCGCAATTCGTCGACCGCTTCGCGCGGTTCGCCGCGGCGGCCGCGCAGTGCATCAAAAACGAAACCGACGCGGTGCCATTCTATGCGCCGCTCAACGAGATCTCGTTCTGGGCGTGGAATGGCGGCGATCACGCACACATGCATCCGATGGGACGCGGGCGCGGCTTCGAGCTCAAGCATCAACTGGTGCGTGCCACCATTGCCGCGATCGACGCAATGCGGCAGGTCGAGCCGCGCGCGCGTTTCGTGCAGGTGGATCCTGCGATCCATGTGGTGCCGTCAAACGATCGCCCCGGCCCGCGACGCGAAGCCGAACGCTTGCGCCTGGCGCAGTTCGAAGCCTGGGACATGCTGTTCGGAAAACAGTGGCCCGGCCTGGGTGGGGCGCCGCAGTATCTGGACATCATCGGCGTCAATTATTACTCGGACAATCAGTGGTATCTCGGCGGCGTGCCGATCCTGCGAAGCTCTGCCGACCACCGCCCGTTCTCGACCATCATGCAGGAGTTCTGGCAGCGCTATCGCCGCCCGATGTTCGTCGCCGAAACCGGTGCCGAAGCCGATCAACGCGGCCCGTGGCTCGAGCACGTCGGCAGCGAAGTCGCGCTGGCCTTGCAGCAAGGCGTGGCCATGGAAGGCATCTGCCTGTATCCGGTGCTGGACTATCCGGGCTGGGAAAATTATCGCCATTGTCCGACAGGCCTGTTTGGTTACGCGGATGAGCACGGGGAGCGGCCGCTGCATGCCGGCCTGGCCGAACAGTTGCGGCGCGAGCATGACCGCTTCGGCCAGCGCGCACCGCAGTCCGCGCTGGCCGACATCGGCACGTGAAAATCGCCGCACAACCCGATCTCTTGCCGGACACACCGGTACGTTTCCTCTGGCATTACGTCTGCCAACTTCCCTGGCATTTTGGTGGTCTGCTGCTGTTGATCGTCGGCGCCGCCGGCTGCGCGGTCTGCGTGCAATACGGCATGAAGGTACTGGTGGACGCGATGGCCACCGACCGACGCAGCCAAGCCGATGTATGGCTGCCGCTGGGCGTTTTCATCAGCCTGATCGCGATCGAAAACCTGTTATGGCGGCTTGGCGGCTGGCTGGGTTGCCGCACCGTGGTGGCCAGCGTGGTGGATATCCGCGTGGATCTGTTCCGCCATCTCACCGGCCACCCGATGCGCTATTTCACCGAGCATTTCGGCGGTGCACTGGGCAACCGCATCACCGCGCTCGGCAGCGCTTCCGGGCAGATCTTCGGCGGGTTGGCGTGGAAAATCGTGCCGCCGATCGTGGACTTCATCGGCGCAATCGTGTTGCTGTTGACAGTGGACTGGCGCATGGCGGCCACCCTGGTCGGCTTCATCGGGATTGTGGCGGCCATCATCACCAGCTTCGGCATCCGTGGTCGCGCCAAACATCAGCGCTTTGCTGCACAGGCTGCACGCGTGGGCGGCGAATTGGTCGATGCGGTGTCCAATGTGTGGACGATCAAGGCGTTTGCCGCGCGCGATCGCGAAAGCGCGCGGCTGGCCGAGCAGATCGGGCACGAGGCAGTCGCACATCGGCGCAGCTGGATGTACGTGGAAAAAGCCCGCGTGATCCACGACCTCTGTTTGTCGCTCATGGCCGGCGGCATGTTGATCTGGGCGATCAGCATGTGGCGCGCCAGCGCAGTGAGTGCAGGCGATGTGGTGTTGGTCAGCGCGCTGACTTTCCGCATCCTGCAAGGCTCGCGCGATCTGGCGCTGACCCTGCTGGATACCACCCAGCAACTGGGCGCCATCGCCGATACGCTGCATATCATTCTGCAACCACACGCCATCGTCGATTCGGATGCACCGTTGGCGCTGGCAGAGGGCGATGTGCGTTTTGAACAGGTGCGATTTGCTTATCCCGATCGGGCAGCGGTACTGGACGGATTGAACCTGCATATTCCGGCAGGCCAAAAGGTGGGCATCGTCGGCCCGTCCGGTGCCGGCAAGTCCACATTGATCGCGCTGATCCAGCGGCTGGACGATGTGGAGTCCGGGCGCGTGCTGATCGACGGGCAAGACATCCGCAGCGTCAGCCAGGACAGCCTGCGCGAGAAGATCGCCGTGGTGCCGCAGGAAACCGCACTGTTCAACCGCAGCATCGGCGACAACATCCGCTATGGCCGGCCGGACGCCAGCGATGCGGAGGTGCACGAAGCAGCGCGCCATGCATTCTGCGATGGCTTCATTCGACAATTGCCCGAAGGCTATGACACCCAGGTCGGCGAGCGTGGGGTGATGTTGTCCGGTGGCCAGCGGCAACGGCTAGGCATTGCACGCGCATTCCTCAAGGATGCGCCGATCCTGATCCTGGATGAGGCGACCTCGGCGCTGGACACCGAATCGGAAGCGGAAATTCAGGCCGCGCTGGATCATCTGATGCGCGACCGCACCGTGCTTGCGGTGGCCCATCGCCTATCCACCGTGATCGGCTTCGATCGCATCGTGGTGTTACAGGAAGGCCGCGTGGTGGAAGACGGCGACCCTGCGCAATTGCGCGGCCGCGGCGGCGTCTTCGATGGCTTGTGGCAGCGCCAGGCGGCGGGATTCGAGCAGGCTGCGCCGGAGGGGCTATAGTCCGATTGCGATGCGTGATGCGCGCTCGATTGCAGCGCTGCACGGTTCGATACACGGTACTGGCATCAGACTGGATCGATCATCGGCATCAACAAAAACAGGCAGCGCGTGCTGCCTGCTTTCGTGGTCGACATCTGATACTCAATGCGGCGTTAGATAGTCGCGCAACGTGGTGATCAGGTTGCCCATCTTCTGCACCGCGTTGTTGAGGTCGTCCTCGGAGATCGGCAGTTCGCGCGCCCAGCACTGCAACTGCCATTCCTGGTTGATGCTCACGTTATGCATTTCGGTTTATGAAGGTCGGTGGGTTGACGATTTGCGTCCTGTGGTTCGCCCATGGCGATCTCTGATGCGTTGCCGAGTCTGCAGCCGGTGGAGCAAGTGTCAGTGCGGCTGGCCCTGCTTGGCACGCAAGGCTTTGGCGTGTTCCAGATGCTCGGCGATGGTTTCGCGCGCACGCTGCAGTTCCTCGCCCAGATCGCTGGAGCCCGGCTCGCTGCTCAGCTGCGTATCGAGTAACGCCAGCGCCTGTTCGTGGCTGATCACGCTAGCTTGCAGGTATTGCGATTCGAACTGCTGCCCATGCAGGTCTTCCAAACGCTTGCGCGTGCCTTCAGAGCGCGCGGATGCAGCTTGGCCCAGCGTACCGTTGCGATCAGGGGCAAAGCGGCTGAGGTCGGTCAGCGCAGCGCTATGTGCTTCGTCCATCTTGCGTGCGAAGTCGAGCACTTCCCCTTCGACACCTTTGGCCACGGCCAGCTGCGCAAGAGTGCGTTCCTGCTCATTGAACGCCGCCAGCGCACCCAGCATCTGTTTGCGGTCGCGGGCACCACCCACGCTGTCACGCAGCGGGTCACCGTGCGGCGGTGTGGCACCGAGGGCGACAGGTGCCTTGTGCATGTCATGCGGCGCGCCTTGCGCGTTTTGGGTGTCCTCGGCCTGACCCTGACGACGCTGCCACGCCTTGTAGGCCACATAGCCGACCGCACCGGCGGTCACCATCTTGAAAATTTCCATTCTTGCCTCCTGAGTGATCGTTGCTTGGCGATCGTTGATTGTTGAGTTCACATGGGCGATGCATGCCGAGTTGCATGCGTTCCAGCACGTGCAGCCAGGGTGCGAGGGCGTGGGTTATCCAGATGTGACCTGGGCATCAACGCGGCGTCGCTGATCGTGCGCGTCCACACCGTGCGCACGCACCGTGCTGATGGGTTTAACGGGGTTGAACGAACACTGCATGGCGTTGCCGCGTACCGACGGCCTTCAGGAGATCGACATGCTTGCCCTCAACTACCACGGCTCACGCGATGTACGGGTCGAAACAGTGCCCGATCCGCACTTGGTCGAACGCGACGATCTGATCCTGCGTGTCACCGCCACTGCCATTTGCGGCTCGGATCTGCATCTGTATCACGGCAAGATTCCCGACCTGCGGCCCGGCGATATTCTCGGCCACGAGTTCATGGGCATCGTCGAAGAGGTTGGGCCGGATGTCACTGCAGTGACGCCGGGCGACCGCGTGGTAATCCCATTCGTGGTTGCCTGCGGGCGGTGTTTTCATTGCCTGCTGCAGGAGTTCTCTGCCTGCGAGACCACCAACAGCGGCAAGGGGGCGGCGCTCAATCACAAAGACATGCGCCCGCCTGCGGCCCTGTTCGGTTTCAGCCATTTGTATGGCGGTTTGTCCGGCGGCCAGGCCGAATACGTCCGCGTGCCCAAGGCCAATGTCGGTCCGCTGGTGGTGCCCGATGCGTTGCACGACGAACAAGTCCTGTTTCTGTCCGACATCCTGCCGACCGGCTATCAGGCGATAGTCGATGCCGGCGTCAAACAACGCTCGACGGTGGCCATCTTCGGCGCGGGCCCGGTCGGCCTGATGGCTGCAGCGTGCTGCCGCATGCTCGGTGCCGAACGCATCTTCATGGTCGATCGGCATGCGTATAGGCTCGACTTCGCCTCCAAAACCTACGGCGTCATTCCGATCAATTTCGACCAGATCGACGACCCGGCCGATGTGATCGTGTCGCAGACCGATGGCCGTGGCGTGGATGCCAGCATCGAGGCGGTGGGCTTCGAGGCCGAAGGCAGCTCGATCGAAACCGCGCTTACCAACTTGAAGCTGGAAGGCAGCAGCGGCGTCGCGATTCGTCAGTGCATTGCGGCAACGCGGCGCTGCGGCGTGGTCAGCGTGCCGGGTGTGTATGCCGGCTTCATCCATGCCTTCATGTTCGGCGATGCGTTCGACAAGGGCCTGACCTTCAAGATGGGCCAGACGCATGTGCAAAAACACATGCCGCACTTGCTGGAGCGCATCGGCAATGGCGAGCTCAAGCCGACTTCAATCATTTCGCACCGCATGCCACTGGCCGAGGCAGCGCGCGGCTATGAGGTGTTCGACAAGAAGCTGGAAGATTGCCGCAAGGTGGTGCTGACTCCGTAAGCGTTGGCGATGGCGATGGCGATGCTAATACGCAGACGGCGCGGTCCTTGGCCGCGCCGTCTGCGTTGATACAACCGCACAGGTTGCTCAGTCCAGCGGTTTGGCCGGCACGAACGGCGACACAGGATCGCTGGCCGGGAAGGTTTCTTCCGCAGCTTCGTCCTGCAGCGTGTCCTGCTTTTTCTTGTCGTTGTGCGCGTCGTTGTGACCGTTGGCCTGATCGTGCGCTGACGGCATCTGGTTGGATATGCTCATGGGATCTGCTGCTGCGCGGTGGGGAATGCCTCACGTTACGGCGCCTTGTCGATAGCACAGATGAAAGCCGTCTTCGCATCGGCACGACAAAGGCAACGCGTTGCAGAAGCGCCGTTGCGCGCGCGCCATGCACCGTGCGGCAACGCAGTGCATGGTCAATCACCTAAAAGCATCTAACAAAACCCAGGAAGGAGCCGAAGGCAGATGACGGTGCCAGCGCGCGTCCCCCTTGAACGCTCATGTTTGTGTTCGGCAAACTCGCTACGCCTTCGCCATCTGCGCACCGGGTTTGCGATCGATCGATCACGATGTTCGATACTTGAGAACTGGATCGGCAGCGCTTCGAACAGACGGGAAGCAAGCTCATCATTGGCGCCGATGCGCGAGAGCTGGCGGTGTTCAGTGGATATCCCTGAGCCGCATCAGCTTGACCAGATCCAACAACGAGCCGTCTTTTTCATCATGAAGCGAGCGAAAAAATGCGGAGCACAAAGAGCAGCAATCGTCGGACGCATGCCCAGAGCACCTACCAAAGCGTGCCAGAGCAGGCGACTGGCCAGGTGGCGAGCCTGGGCGCCGGTCCGTCCGGAATGCCGTCGTCCTCAACGCCCTCTGGCGTCCTCAGCGAACTGGCAGCTCGACCGAATAAGCGCCGTCGCACCCAAGCATGTGCTGTGCGTTCGGCGCCGGGATCGGGCGCGCATCCGGCCCCGAACGTCACATCGACGCCGACTCCCTCCTCCGCGCTGCATTACGACGGCCCGACCCCCAACAGTCGTGCTCATCATCCTCAACTTTGGCGTGCGGTTGCGCCTGAGTCCCAAGGGACAACAGAGCAGCAGCCTGCTCTTGCAGACGCTGCAGTTGCACACGCCGCAGTTCATGTGAAACGTCCGGCGCCAGTTAATCGTCCAGCCTTGCACGGTAGGCCCAGTACGTTCGCCGAGCTAAGCGACGCGATTCGACGCGGGACCGGCTCGCCAAACGCGGAAACACCCCATCCAGCCGACCTGGAACTCATCGCGCAGTTTGTAGACGGTGCCAATAAAGGAGATGCCAAATTCGGGACCACAATACAGTACGCCTATTTGTTGATACGTTTTAGCGATTGGCTCAGGCAGGAGAAAAAGGGTGGTCTACAACGGGTCTTCAACGACAAAGACAAGCTGAGAAGCGATGCCTTGACGTTCATGAAAGTGAATAAAAATTATTCTCTGCTCTCGGCACTGAACCATATGCATGACGCGAAATCCGCCCCCCACGGAGTGGTAAATATTCGGGGTTATCGCAACCATAAGGCTCCTGACGGTGATGCACAATTCATCAAACGTGCGCATAGTGTTCTCCAGGATGATTATGCAAGTTCGTTGCGCGCCCTCAGTGCATGGCTCCATGCCGAGGGTAAAGAGGGATTGTGCGAAACAGGAAGACTGCACTCCCAAAATTTGATGGATGACGCCAAAGAATTCTTGAACACGTGCATGGCGGGCAGTGCAAAGTCGGTTAGAGCGCTGCGGAAACTGCGGGACTTTTGCAACCCCGGAACGACGGACCTCGTGCAGAGAATTAATAGGCGTGGAATCTACGAGGTCGACCACCAATTCAAAGAGAAATATAAAAATGATTTATGGGAGTCCAGCGGTGGGAAGAGATATGCTGACGGGGGAACCTACGCCAGTGCAATGTCATCCCGCCTGGGCCGATTCACCGCTTGGCTAAAGGAGAATAAAAAGCAGCCAATGGCGTGGCGTTTGCACGACCCAACGTTGGATCGCGATTTGGATCTCTGGACCCAGCACAGAAAACCAAAATATGTCAGCTCCATGAAATCCATGCTGATGCAAGTGCGCAAGATGTATCCTCCTGACGTGCAGTTGCCCGACCTGGGAGGCATAGCTGAACCAACGGGTTCTTCTTACTCTTCCATGATTCCACGCACTCCTGAGGGTGGTTGGCCGCAGGCGCCTGAAGGCGACTGGAATCCCGATATGTTTGAGGACGAGGTGACAGGACCTTCGTCGTCAGCCCAGCCCGAGGCGTCGAGTTACAACATTCCATTCGACTGGGAGGCACTGTATCAAGCAACGACAGAGCCGCAGCACATCACCGAGATGTCGCAAGCGTCAACACTGAGCTTCGACGAGAAGGACACCGGGCCCAACTGGAAGCCTGGTACACAGCAGGTTCCCCAATGGCTATTGCAGCATGATGTTCGCGATAATCAGATGGTTCGTATCTGCGGCATTGCGTATCGCGTCTTCACCAAACAGGTCGAGGCGGACGGGGTGAACCAGGCCAAACTTTGGCTTAATCCAGAACAATTTTGAGGTGGCTGATCGATTCGCCCTATGCGTGTGAACACGTTGCATGGCGCATCGTCGATGCAGTGCGCTGACGTTCCCGCCAGGCGCGGCTAACAAACCCCCGAGGTGTGGTTATGGGCGCCAGTGACACGCACCGCCAAGGGCACGCCATTGCGCTCGACGATCCGAATGCCGCTGCCTGCCGAGTTTGCCGCGGTTGGTTGGGTCGGGCCCGGGCGCCGCGCCGCCCGGGGGGCCACGCCAGCTAGCGGCGTCCAGGCGCCCGCCTCAGGTCTAGCGTCTGGCCTGGACGCAGTTCGGCAAGCAAGACCCGATGCAGGCGATGCCACACACCGCTGACTTGCCAATCACGCAGCCGGAGCCAGTAGATCATGCCGCTGCCATCGCCCAGTGGCAGGGGCAGTTCCTCTCACGGAATGCCGGTGCGCAGGACATAGACGATGCTATTGAGGGCGTGCTGCCGGCAGCACGCAATGACCTGACACGCACCTTGAAGACACCCTGCAAGCAGCATCGCACGCACAAACCAGCATGCTTTTCGAAGCGACGCCGCACACAAGGGGGATCGGTTCACACCCCGGCATACCCAAGGTGTATGGTGCAAGGGGCGGCCGGAGTCCGGTGTCGCCTCCACTCTATCTGGCCTTTTCCATCAAGAATCTCTGCGAACGCTGCGACGCCGTCTGTTGCCGGCTCACCGTTATGGTCGACCCATCCGACCGCATCCCCAACCACCTGACCAGCGTGACACCGCAAGGCTGGCACGTGATGGCGCGCGACGAGGAAGGTTGGTGCGTGGCCATCGACGCTGCTCGCATGTGTTGCTCGATCTACGACACGCGGCCGGCGATCTGCCGCCGCTTCGTCATGTCCGGCGCGTATTGCCGCGACGTGCGTGCCACCTACGACGACCAACGCCGCCGGGGCATTCCCTTGACGCTTTACAACGCATGAGGATTCGCGATGAATAATTCACGCCGCCAGTCGATGACCGTGAGCAACCAGCCAGGCAAACCCCGCTTGTCCGAACAGCGCTTGGCTGCCGACCTCGAAGCATTCCAGCAGTCCGGTGGTGCAATCGAGCGTCTGGGCGATACGCCGTTGCGTCGCGAAAAAAAGCGCGGTGCGCCGGATGCCGCTCCCGTTGCAGCTGACAAGCCGGCCACCGACGCCGAATAAGCAGCGCAGCAGCACGCCACAGTGCGGCTGTCGCTTGATGGTGCAGCAATTGCAGAGCCCAGACCTGCCGAGCGACCGCCGGCGATCACGCAGGGCTGGGTCGCGCACAGCCGCCGAGTTCGAGCAGTCGCAAGCGAGCAACCCACGCAACTGGCGCGCAATCGCTCAGCAGCCTCGATTGGTGCCGAGAATCGGCAGTTGTTCAAGCAGTCCGATCCCGAACGCGCTAGGTGCACACGGCTGACATCGGTCTACGACGTTGTGTTTGGCGTTCTTACGCTGCAAATCACACTGCCAAGACTGCACGCTCATACAACCGCAACCTTGTGCCGGTCACTCGTAACACACTGACCAACGCGCGCCGCCGCCTCCTGCCGACGCATTATCAGAAAGCACCGCCAACACGCGCCCAGCGCTGCATACACCGCGCATGTCGACAAAGATTCATGCGCACAGGCCAGATTGAGTTCATGGTGCCAGTGGATGCCGGCTTGTTCGCCGGGCCAGGGCGCGATTTGGTAGCCCTCGGGGATCGCCAACTGTGGCGGCGACGATGCACACAGCATCTGCCCGTCCTGCGGACCACCGACGACATGCAGACGCACGCAAGCTGTTTGTTCGTTCACGACCAAGCTCCTCGACGTGGTGCCGGATCACTTGCATCCTGCACGGTTGTTGGCCCGCCTCTGCAATGCCGAGCGACGCGCGTCAGGCAAGACCGATCCAGCTTGCCCAGCGCATCGCCGACGGCGCCCCGACGGGCAGTGCGTGATCACCGGAACCATGCGCTGCCATCGACGCATCGACGATAAAAACAGGGACGGCAGATGTGCGTGAATTCCGCGGCAAGATCGAGTGAACTCAGCCACGGCCATCCTCACGTACGGCAAGCGGCCGTGTTCGGCATGCACGCTGGCGTTGCCAGCACGCAGTGCAATCGCTGGTGACAGCAACTGCGCGAGATCGATTGCGCCAAGCCCTTTTGCCAGGGTGGTGGATCGCTCGCCGCTGTGAGTGCCCGTGGCCAAGCAGGCGCCCCGTGAGGTTGGCGCTCGTGCAGGGTCGGATGCAGACTGCGGTTGGAGGTCTACCCCGGCGTTACTCACACCCGACATCACGCCATCAGAGACCGAAATCCCCCGCAACACACCACATCAGGCAGGCTGAATGCTGCCAGATCCGGCCTGCCCGGCAGACCCGCAGGCGCCATGCAAAGCGCCGAAGCGCACACATTCCCGTGTAAAATGCGCGGTCTTTGACCGGAAGAATGGCGAAAGTTTCTCCACGGGCGTCCCTGTCGGGCCCGGCGTTCATTCGCCTGCTTGCTCGCCTCAGCGATGCCCACCTCGCACAGTCCAATCATGCGCTGGCCGATCGGCTGAGCCAGTGGATCGACTGGACGCGCGCGGTCGCGGTGTCCAAGGCACTGGATGGCAAGCTGCCCGATACTGATGACCTGCCCGAGCCGCGCCCGCTCGATGTCGAAGCCTGCACGCGCGTACGCACTGCGCTGGCGACCAGCAGCGTGGCCGATCTGGACGCAGTGGTCGCGCGCGCGCGTGACGATGCACGCACCGCAGCCCAGGCCGATGCGCCCACACCCGTGCTCGACTACGCTCCATTCCGGCAGCACTACCTGACCATGCAACGCGGCATGCGCACCGCTACCGGCGATCTGCGTGGTCGTCTGCGCGACCTGCTGGCGCTGGTGTCCAGCGACATGGCGCGGCTGGCCGAAGTGGATGCGGTAATGGAGCTGACCTTGAGCCCACACGAGCAGACCCTGTTGAACACCGTGCCGAACCTGCTCGGCGCGCACTTCGAGCGCCTACGCGATGCCGCGTACGCGTCCAGCCCGTCAACCGACCGCGATGCCGCACCGCGCCCGGTGTCCGATGGCTGGCTAGATGTCTTTCGCAAAGACGTGCAGAGCGTGTTGCTCGCCGAACTGGATGTTCGTTTTCACCCGATCGAAGGCCTGCTTGCAGCGCTTCGTACCCGCTAACTGGGACGTCATGTTCAGAACTCTTGTACACGTATGCGTGTTTCTCGTCGGCCTGTGGGCGGTTTACTGGGTCGGCATCGGTTATCTCGGCTCCAATCCGCTGGGCGCCTGCGTCGCAGCGGTGATTGGCGCCTGTTATGCGACCGGTGCATTGGAGCTGCACCGCTATCGCCAGGCCAGTGCGACGTTGGAAGATGCGGTCACCGCGCTGACCACCGCGCCATCGGCGTTGAGCCAATGGCTGGAACGCCTGCATCCGAGCTTGCGCAATGCGGTGCGCCTGCGCATCAAGGGCGAGCGCGTCGCGTTGCCGGCACCGGTGCTGACGCCATACCTGGTCGGGTTGCTGGTATTGCTCGGCATGCTCGGCACCTTGCTCGGCATGATGGCCACGCTCAAGGGCACCGGCGTTGCGCTGCAAAGCGCCACCGACCTGCAGGCCATTCGTGGTTCGCTGGCGGCGCCAGTGGAAGGCCTGGCCTTCGCGTTTGGCACCTCGATTGCCGGTGTTGCGACATCGGCCATGCTGGGGCTGTTATCGGCACTGTGCCGGCGCGAGCGCCTGCAGACGATGCAGCGGCTGGATCTGAAGATCGCATCCGAACTGCATCCGCATTCAGATGCGCACCAGCGTAGCGAGGCCTTCAAGCTGCAACAGCAGCAGAGCGCCCTGATGCCGGCGTTGATCGATCGTCTGCAAGCGCTGATGAGCAACATTGAGCAGCAGAGCATTGCGGCCGACGCACGTCTTGCCGCACAGCAAGCCGAGTTTTACGCCAACAGCGAGGCGGCGTATGCACGCCTTGCCACCTCGATGGAGCAATCGCTGCAGGCCGGCGTTGCAGAAAGCGCACGCGCCGTAGGTGCGGCGTTGCAGCCAGCGATGGAAGCCACAATGGCCAGCATCGCGCGCGACACCGCGGCCTTGCATGAGCGTGTGACCCAGGCCGTGCAGCAACAGCTCGATGGCATTACCAGCGGCTTTCAACACAGCGCCAGCAACGCGGCCGAGCACTGGAGCACCGCGCTTGCCGCACAAGAACGCGCGCAGCAAACGCACAACGCGCAGCTACAGACCACACTGGAACAGATCGCCCAGCAAACCACTGCATTGCAGGATGGCGTGAGCACGGCCGTGCAGCAGCAGTTGAACGCGCTCAGTGATGGCTTTGCACGCAGCAATGCCGCCACCGCCGACAACTGGGCAGCGGTGCTTGCCGAGCAGCAACGCACAACCCAATCGCTCAGCACGCAGTTGCATGCAACGCTGGAGCAACTGGCCCAGCAGACCACCGCCGTGCAGGACGGTCTGCACCAGGCCGTGCAGCAACAACTCGTTGGCCTGAGCACCGGTTTCCAAGCCAGCACGGCTGCTGCGGCAGCCGCCTGGGCTGCGGCCGTGGCCGAGCAACAACGCGCCAATCACGCACTCACGCAAGAGTTGCAGGGCACGCTCACCCAGTTCGCCAGCACCTTCGACGCACGTTCGGCCGCGTTGGTCGATGCGGTGTCCAAGCGCATGGATCAGTCCGGCAACGACACCGCCAGCGCATGGAGTGTGGCGCTGGCACAGCAGCAACAGGCCAGCGCGGCATTGGCGAGCCAGCACCAACGCGCGCTCGCTGCGGCAACCGCCAGCTTCGATACGCACGCCGCGGCCTTGGTCGGCACCTTGCAGCAATCGCACACCGACTTGCAGGCTGCATTGGAAGCGCGCGACACCCAGCGCCTGACGCTGTGGAGCGAGCGCTTCACTGCGATGAGCGCTGCCTTGACCGCGCAGTGGGAGCAGACCGACGAACGCGTCACCCAGCAACAGCAGGCGATCTGCAACACCCTGTCCATCACTGCCAGCGAGCTGTCCACGCAAGCGCACGCACAGGCCAGCGCCGCCATTACCGAAGTGGCGCGCCTGATGCAGATCGCCTCCGAAGCGCCCAAGGCCGCTGCCGATGTGGTCGCCGAGCTGCGCCAGAACCTGTCCGAAAGCATGGCGCGCGACACCGCCATGCTGGAAGAACACAGCCGCTTGCTGGCCACGCTGGATACCTTGCTCAACGCGGTCAATCACGCCTCCACCGAACAACGCGAAGCGGTGGATGCGCTGGTCACCACCTCGGCGGATTTGCTGCAACGCGTGGGCAGCCAGCTCACCGAACAGATCGGCAGCGAGACCGGCAAGCTTGGCGCAGTCGCCGCGCATGTCAGCGGCAGCGCAGTGGAAGTGGCCAGCCTGGGCGACGCCTTCGGCATGGCGGTGCAGGTGTTCAGCGGCGCCACCGGTGAGCTCAACGAGCGCCTGCAGCACGTGGCCGCTGCATTGGATGCCTCGCTCGCCCGCAGCGACGACCAGCTGGCCTACTACGTCGCGCAGGCACGCGAGGTGGTCGACCTCAGCATGCTCTCGCAAAAGCAGATCATCGAAGAACTGCGCCAGCTCGATCGTGGCCGCAGCGATACCGGCGAAGCACAAACGGCATGAACGACGAGATCGATATCGACGGCGAATCGGGCACACCGATCTGGGCTGCCTTCGGCGACTTGATGTCGGTGCTGCTGGGCGCGTTCGTGCTGATCCTGGTCGGCATGATCGGCGTGCAACTGCAACTTTCCAGCCGCCTGGACCAAGAGGTCAAGCAACGTCAGGCCGAAGCGCAGCGCCGCAAGACGCTGGAGCAAGCGCTTGCCGCACCATTGGCCACCGGCCGCGTGACGCTGGTCGATGGCCGCATCGGCATTCGCGGCAATGTGCTGTTCGCCTTCAATTCCGATCAATTGCAGCCGCAAGGCCGTGAGGTGTTGAAGACGCTCGCTGCTCCGTTAGCGCAGTACCTGCGCTCGCGCGAAGAGATCCTGATGGTCAGCGGCTTCACCGACGACCGCCCGGTGCTGGGCGGCAACCGGCGCTACGCCGACAACTGGGAACTCTCCGCGCAGCGCGCGCTCACCGTGACGCGTGCCTTGATTGCCGAAGGCGTGCCGGCAGCGTCGGTGTTCGCTGCGGCCTTCGGCTCGCAACAGCCGGTGGATTCCAATGCCGACGAAACGCGCCGCGCAAGAAACCGGCGCGTGGAGATCGCGCCGATCGCGCGTTTGTCCTCCTCGCGCGCGTCTTCTTCCGCACAACCAGCCCCGGCCGCAGCGACGCGATGAGCACGCAAGCGACATCCGCACGCGCGCGACTGGACAGCTGGCGCAGCCAAGGTGCCGACCAGATCGACCCGGTGCGTTTCCATTTGATGCAGACGTTGGCGACGCGTGCGCAGACGCAGGCCGATGCGGTACGCGCGGTACTGGAAGAGAAGCTGGCGCGTTTGGTCGATGCATATGCGGCGACGCTCAAAAAAACGCCACCCGGTTACTTAACCGGTGCAGATGCGCCGAGTCCATCGCAACCTGGCGCGGGCGGTCAACGCAGCGCACTCGGCGCACTGACCGACCAGATGGCAGGCCATGCGGCACTGATGGAAGTGAACAGCAGAAAAACCTCCCGCTCCGATGCAACGTTGTTCCCCGAGTTGCCGGCACTGGACGAGTTCCGCCGCACCTGGGCCACCGTGCGTACCGCAAGCCAGGTGCGCCAATCGCTGCAGGATGCGCCCAAGGATGCCGGCCCGCTCAATTCCAGCGTACTGGTGCACCGCTGCGTCAGCCTGATGCGCGAGCGCTCGCCCGGTTATCTGCAGCACTTTCTGGGCTATGTTGATGCACTGTCGTGGCTGGAACAGATGCACACCGCTCGCGCCTTGGCGAACGATGACGTCGTACCGGTCGTACCCGGCAAAAAGCGCAGCAAGCGTCCGCCCACGCGTCGCGGTTAGATCGACCAATCGAACCATGCTGCCTCTGCACGGATGCGGCCCCTGCCTGTAGCGACACGCGCCCATCGCGATTGCTGGGCCTGGTTCGCACGCTCAAGACCAGCGTTCGCTACATCCATCACGCCACGTGCGCAGCTGTCGAGCGTCGGTCTCGATGACATCGACTCGCCGATCAAAACCGCAACCGCACACCCACCGTCCAGCTGCGCGGCGCGCCGGGATACACCCATTGCTCGCTGTAAGAGAACGCGGCGTAGCGGCGGTCGGTAAGGTTCTCGATCCTGGCATACAGGCGCAGGCGCTCGCTCAGATCGTAATGGCCCACCAGCCGCCAGACGGTATAGGCCGGCAGCACGAAATCGGTATTGCTATCCACCGACCCCAGCCGTTCGCCGGTATGCGACACACCCACACCGACGGCAGCACTGCGCTTGCCGGTCAGCGGCTGCTCGTAGTTGACGAAGGCGTTGCCGCTGAAGCGCGGCACATTCGGAAAGCGTCTGCCCTCGGCCAAACCGGTGCTGGCGGCAGCGGCGTTGCTGCGTATTACTTGCGAATCGGTAAAGGCCAGGCCCACCGATGCGGCCAAGCGCGGGGTCAAGCGACCGAGCAGATCCAGCTCCACGCCCTGACTGCGCATTTCGCCCACCGGCAACGAGAAACTGGTGTCGGCCGGATCCAGGCTCAGCACATTCTTCTTGTCGATACGGTACGCGGCCAAGGTCGCTTCCACACCATCGCCGGGTCGTACGTATTTCAACCCGGTCTCCAGCGAGCGGCTTTTCTCGGGTGCGAAGCTCTGCCCATCCGCGCCCACACCGCTGTTGGGACGAAAACCCGCCGCCGCGCTCGCATACACCGACAAGGCATCGTCGACATGAAAGATCAGCCCCGCACGTGGGCTGACCACGCCATCGGAAGCGCGCTGCGTGGCGCCGCGCAACTGGTCGTTCAGATCCTGCTGGTAATGGTCGTAGCGCAGACCAAGCAAGGCTTTCCAGCGCGTACCCAGACCGATCTGATCCTGCGCATACACGCCCCACACCTGCTGGCGCTCATCGGTATCGGTGATCGTCGCCAGCCGGCCGGGCTGGGCAACGCCGTACTGCGGTGCGAGCACGTCGATGCTGTACGGCGCGGCCGCCGAGCGGGCGCGCTGCTGAAAACGGCTGTCGTCGAAGCGATTGCCGTCGATGCCGAACAACACGTCGTGGGTGACGCTGCCCGCTTGCAAGGTGCCGAGCAATTCGGCACGCGTAGCGATATCGCGGCCCTGATAATTGCGGTAGCGGTGCTCGCGCCGCAGCGTGCGGTCGTCGGCCTGCAGCGTCCACGGTTCAGTCGAAAATCCCCGCATGCCGCTGTCGCGATAGGTTGCGCCACCCTGCAGCGACCAGGTCTGATTCAAACCATGCACCACAAATACCTGATGGCCGGTGGAATGCAGATCGATATCGCCATCGCGCGGTTCGCCCAGAAAACGCGATGCCGGCAGACGATTGGCATCGCCATCGATGGCAGTCACGCCACGATCGAACGGCGCGTGGATGCGCACCAATTCCAGCTCATACGACACCGTAGTATCGGGCGTCGGCATCCATAGCAATGACGGCGCCAACAGGGTGTTGTCGCTGTCTACGGTGTCACGGAAGCTGTGCTGATCCTTGTGCATCACGTTCAAGCGATAGGCCACGTTCTTGCCCAGCGGGCCGGTGCTGTCCACCGCCGCGCGATAACTGTCGAAGCGACCAGCCGACAGATCCACGCTGTGCTGAGGCTGGAACAACGGCTTCTTGGTCACGATATTGACCGCCCCGCCCGGCTCGCCGCGGCCGTACAACGCAGAGGCCGGGCCTTTGATCACCTCGATGCTTTGCGTGTTGGCCGCATCGCGCAGGCCGTTGTACCCGCGGCTGGCGTTGAAGCCGTTGACCATGTAATCCGAACTGAAATTCGGGTCGCCGGTGAAGCCGCGTATCGAGTAACTGTCCCACAAGCCGCCCAGGTTATTGGCCTTGGTGATGCCGCTGGCCATCTCCAGCGCGCCGGCCAGATCGGTGACACCTGCATCGTCCAGCAAGGTCTGATCGAGCACACGCGCACTGATCGGCAGATCGCGCAACGGTGTATCAGTCTTGGTGGCGCCGGTGACGCTCAACGCGCGATACGGCGTGTACTGGCTGCGCACCTGCACCGCATCCAGATCGCGCGCCTGCGGCTCGGCGGCGTCGGCAAATGGACCGATGCCGGCGCAGGTCAGCACACTGAGCAAGGGCAGTGTGTGCGCCATACGGCGGCGTGGCGTTAACACGAACATCGGGCAGAACTCCTGAAGGGCACGGCGCGGTGGCCGAGTCGCAGATTAAAAAAACCGAGGCAATCAGTAAAACACAGCTGCCGCTATGACGCCGGATCAGCCGTCGCATCGAATCGTGGTGCGCGCCCGAAATCGTCACGCGTGAATGGCCGGTCGCGGAATAGATAGCCGTAATAGAACGCCCGCAACGCCTGGTGATAGGCGCGGATGCGGTCTTGATAGGCCAACTGCGCTTGCAGATCGGTGTCCGCCAGGCGTGTCAACGCTGCCTGCAACGCAACCGGCGGCAATACGCTGGCGACGCGCTGCGCCAGCGCTTCGCGTCGCTGCAATCCTTGGCGATACGCTGCGACCTGCGGCGCCACCTGTTGATCGCCGTTTTCGTGGAAAGCGAAATACCACTTGTAATGGAACGCGCTGGTCAATGGCGCCGAATCGGCCCATTGCGGATTCTTCGTATAGAACGCCTGCATGGTTTCCGCACGCGGGATATCCCAAGCATGGTTGACCGCCTCGCGCTGCAGCCGCGCGATCTCGGTGCCTTGATTGACCGGCACCGCCTGATTGATGACTACATGTGCAAACGCCGGTGCCACCAAGGCCAGCACCACCCAGCAGGTCGCCAATGCAGTGGCATGCGCGGCCGGCCGCCAGCGACTGCGCCCGACCAGCACCGCCAGCAACACCCAGAACAGCAGATAGACGCAGCTCAATGCCAATACGGCCAGTTGCTGCAGCAGCGGCACCGCGTTGAGGGTTGCAGCAACCGCAAACGGCACACTCAGGCACACCAGCACCGCCGCCGCACGCACTACCACGCGCCGCACCAATAAAGCGGTACCGGCACCGGGCAACGCAGCCAGCATGCGTGCACGCCCGGCCTCGCGTTCGCCGGAGCGCAGATCGAACAGCAACGCGATCACGAACAGTGGCAACAAGAACACCAGCACGAAGGCATAATCGAAGCGTCCGGCCAAGGCCAGCTCGGGGTTGTAGCTATCGCCATCAAAGATCTGTGCTTCCAGGCCCAGGGCCCGCACACGCAGAATGTACGGCGACACATCGCGCATTCCCACCACTGCAAACGCCAGCGGCGATGGCATGTCCCAGGTGGGGTGGAAGCTGTAGTAAGCCGCGCTGCCGGCATCGCTGGAGCGCGCCACATAATCGGCCACCGCAGCATCGTCTTCCTGCTGCAGCGCTGCAATACGTGCGATGTTGTCGCGTTGCGCATCGATCGCATGCTGCCCGGAGATCAGGCTGCAGGCCGTCAACAAGGTAAGCAGCAGCAATCCGGCAAGCGCCGCGCGTGTGCGCAGCAACAACAGCAGTTCGTACTTCCACAGCACCATCAGCGCGCCACTCCCACACCTCGCCCGGCCGCCACCACCATGCATAGCGCAGCGAGCAACCATGCTCCGACCAGGCCAAGCGCAGCGTTTGCCGCGTGTACCACCTCAGCGGCGGACGCCTGCTGGAACGCGAACACCGGAATCTTGTGCCAATGCTCAGACGAAATGCGCTTGCGCTGGTCGGCGCCGGCATCCTGCGCGGTGTCGTCGGCCATGCTCACTGCATCGGCTTGCAGTTGGTTGAGCTGCTGCACCAGCGTGTAGCGGTAGCGCTCAGCCTGGGCGAGAAAACGCTCGTGCGCATGCAGATCGGTTTCTGCCAGCGTCATCGACAGTTCGCGTAACGCGACTGTCGGGCTCAGCAAAGCGAAGGTGCGTGCTAGCAGATTCTGTTCCTTCTGAATGCGCGAATCGCGCGCCGCGTAGCGTTCGAACAAGCTTGAGGTGAGCCGCTCGCCTTCCAGCGCAAGCAGACCTTTGTAGTTCACCGGCAGGTCTTCCACCCGCTGCACGCCGTAACGATCGAGCGTCTGCTGCTTGAAGTGCGAAAAGTGCGGGTCGTCCGGAGTGTGGCTGTCGCCGAGCGTGCGCAGATCGCGCTGGATCGCCACATCGGTTTCCAACCGCGTCGGCAAACGCCAGGCGGCACTGGCCACATCCGGTGCCACGCGCGGCACCAGCAATGCCAGCCATACCCACAGGGCCAGCGACACCAGCAGCGCATCGCGGCCGCGACGGCACAGCATGGACACCGCCAGCACCAACGCGCACCACACCAACAGATAAGCGCTGTAGGCCAGCACTAGCAGCGCAACCAGCAGCGTCTGACCCGGCAGCACTGCGATAGGCACCAGGCCCACCAGTGCCGGCAACAGGCAGGCGCCGGCCACTGCAGCCAGTGCGAGATATTTGCCACCAAGCAATTGCCAGCGTGTCGCACCCTGCAGCAACAGTGCGCGCAGCGTTCCGGTCTCCTGCTCGCGCGCCACCACGCCGTAGCCCAAAAACACCAGCATCAGCGGTGCCAGCACCTGCAGCACGAATGCAGGCGTCAGTTGGCCGAAGCGCACCAGCAACGAGCTCTGACGCACGTCGCCGAAGTTGGCGGTGTTCTGGCGATGCCCTTCCAGAAACATGCTGTTGCCGGTGAACGCATCCACGCCGGAATCGAACGCGGCCAGCGCCGGTAACGGGCGATAGATGAAGTGGCCGTAATGCACCACGCGATGCGGATGGCGATCCGGTTGCGCTTCGAATGCCTGCTGTGCGGCCTGTTGCTGACGCGCGCGGAACTCGGCGACCTCACGCTGATGATGCGCCGCCGTTAACGTCGCCACCAGCGTGATCGATATCAACAGCACCACACCGATGGCAGCGGAGCGATTGCGCGCCAGAAAGCGCAATTCTTCGCGCGCGACCAACAGCACAGCGCTCATGCGGCCTGGTTCTGCGGACGTGCGAAGCGTGCATGCAGGGCGCGCACGTCCAAACCGCTGTCGCCAGCGCCAATGTCATCGGCAATGCGACCGTTTTCGAGAAAGCCGATACGGTCGGCCACCTCCACCGCGCCAAGCAGATCATGCGTCACCATCAGCACCGCACCGCCACGCTCACGCACGCTGCTGAGCAATCGATTGAAATCGGCGATGGCGCGCGGGTCCAGGCCGGAGGTGGGCTCGTCCAACAACAGCACCGGCACCTGGCGCAGCGTGGCGACCGCGATGGCCACTTTCTGCCGCATGCCTTTGGAAAACCCCGCCAACCGCTGGTTCCAAGCCTCGCGCTGCAAGCCTGCGGCTGCAAACACCTGGCCAATCTCTGCCTGGCTGCGGCGCTGGCCGGCAAGTGAGAGCAGATAGTCGGCATTTTCCAGCGCACTCAGGTGTTCGTAGAGCGCGACGTTTTCCGGCAAATACGCCAGGCGCGAACGCGCCTTGCCCGGATGGGCGACCGGGTCGATGCCGTCGACCAGCAAGCTGCCGGAGGTGGGTTTGACGAAACCCAACAGCGTGGAAAGCGTGGATGATTTGCCAGCGCCGTTGCCACCCAGCAATGCGTAAACGGTACCTGGCGCGACTTGCATATCAAGACCCTGCAGCACGGCGCGGCCGCGATAGGCTACGTGCAGGTCGGAGATTGAAATTGCGGGAGGCACTTGGGAGCTGGCAAGCATGGCTAGGCAACGCATTACAAAATGATACGTTATCACATTTCCTGGAGATCTGATTCGGGTGGGCCGATGCAATTGGCCCTGCGGCACGCCGGCGGGAGCGGCGCGCGTGCTCCCCTACGCCTTCTTCGGCGACACCCGCATCCAAATGATCGCTCGAAAAACTGCGGTTCCTGCCGCGTCTCTGATCAGGACCTCCGCTTTGTAATCACCGGCGCAATCACCGGCTTCACGGTGCAGACGATGCCATCCGGCATTTGCAACCGGTGCTGCCCCTGATGAGATCACCCACGCCCCACATGACTTCCAATACGCCCCCTCTCCCGCACGCCTCGATCGTCCAGATATTCGATCGGTACGCTCCCGACACCGTCGATGCCGCCAGCAAACCGCGCCGCACCAAGCGGGCCGCGGCCACCTTGCTCGGAGCAGCCTTGTTCATTACCGCGCAGCTCAACACACAGCCCATCGACACGGCCGCGCCGTTGCCGCCGGTGCGTGCATGGCATGGTGCGAGCGAAGCGTTGATCGTCGCGCCAGGCGATCCGTGGAGCACGCCATTGGAGCGCAGCGACTTCGCCAGCACGCCCGGTTACGAGGAGACGCGCGTATAGCTGGAACGTCTGGTCGCTGCCTCGCCGCTGTTGCCCTGGAGGTGGTCGGCAGGACCAGCGAGGAACGCGAGCTGCGGCTGGTGCGTGCGCACAAGGGCAAATCGGGCAAGTTGCGCAGCAATCACCCCACGTGCCGGGTTCGAACGCAAGCTCGCCAGCGATGCCGCATTCCGTGCCGATAGCGACGCGCGCCTGCAGTGGATCCATGCGCGCGCGCCGTACGCGGCAATTACCGGCTGGCGCTATCCGGTGCGGCGTGAACTTGCCGAGTAAGCGCGACGCCTAGGAGTGGCTACCACAACCCAGCGAGCAGTCGCCAGGTGGGTGCGGACGGCTCGCATAGAACCGCAGTGGACGCGTAGGACATGCCGATTCCGAGCACCGACCTACCCGCCTAATGGTGAGCGCGGTCGTTTTGTTATCCACTCTAAGTTCACTCGCTACGTCGTGAGTTGTTCAGAGGTTCCTTCGCCGCTCTTGGAGTGACGTCTGGTCATCCTCTTCGTCGTCCTCCTCATCCACGTCGTCTTCAATGCCGTCGTCGTCATCGATCTCGCTGACCTGCGCAGGCCCATCCTGAAGCAGGTCCTCATTCTTGCCGGGTGCCTTGACACCATTCGGCGGACGCGGATCGTCGATGCCTTGATTGCCGTTCTGGTTGTTACTCATGGTCAGCTCCAGCGGCAGAAGACCGCATGGTCACCCTCCTCCCGGCCATGTGATGCGCACGTGTGTCCTGCGCCTACGTGTGAACGTCCGTCGCGTCCACTTAAAAACCGCGGCCGCATGAGGCCGATAACCCACATTGCATCGACCTGCATCCGGCCGGTGCGCAATGCTGTAGATGCCAGCACGCCTGCCGAGCAATCACCATACTGCGCTTGATCTTCGATCTGAAAGACCTGCTCGCCTTCTGGAAGGCCGAGGCACGCGCGTTCGACGCATGCGATGTGCCGGCCTCCGCGCTGGCCTTCCGCAACTGCCACCGTCGCCTGTCTGCGCTGCTCGGCGAGCATACGGCGCAGACCGCACCAACAACCGCGCTCGTTGCGAGCACCCACCAAGGCTCAATGCCCAACGTGCAAGCGCGCACCATCGCGCCTATGGGTTCCTAACCGCTCGATCAGCGTATCGCTGGCCTGGTTGAGGCCGATGACCTGGACTTCGGCGCCATGTGTGCGCAACTTGAGTACAACACGGTCCAATGCACCGACCGCACTGATGTCCCAGACGTGCGCATGGCTCAGATCGATCACGACGTTCGACGGTGCGTTCAACACATCGAAGCTGCAAGCGAACTGCCCTGCAGAGGCGAAGAACACTTGCCCGCGCACCGCATACACGCGCACGCCGTCGTCACGATCGCTGCTTTCCACGTGCAACATGCGACCGACCTTGCGTGCGAAGAACAGCGCCGACAGCAGCACGCCGGCAAGCACCCCCTGGGCCAGGTCGTGGGTCCATACCGTCACCAGGACAGTGCCGATCATCACCACCGACGAGCTCTTGGGGTGCGTGCGCAGATCACGCAACGAGCTCCAATTGAAGGTACCGATGCTGACCATGATCATTACCGCCACCAATGCGGCCATCGGGATCTGCCGCACCCATGTGGCGCCGTAGACCACCATCAGCAGTAGCGCCAAGCCAGCCACCAGGCACGACAAGCGCCCACGGCCACCAGAGCGGATATTGATGATCGACTGCCCGATCATCGCGCACCCGGCCATGCCGCCGAAGCAACCGGCGACGATGTTTGCCAGCCCTTGACCGACACATTCGCGATTGCGTTGCGATGGCGTATCGGTCAGGTCTTCGACGACTTGCGCCGTCATAAGCGATTCCAGCAACCCGACTACTGCTAACGTCGTCGACACCGGTAGCAGGATGCGCAGCGTGTCCCAACGCATTGGGACATTAGGCAGCAAGAACGTCGGCAGACTGTCTGGCAGGTGGCCCATGTCGCCGACGGTGCGGATATCGATCCGCCAATACACGCACACCGCCGTAAGCACCACGATGGCCACCAGCGGCGATGGGATTACCGTGGTGAACCGCGGCAGCAAATAGATGATGGCCAAGGCCGCCACACACACTGCATAGACCGGCCACGGCATGCCGGTCAGCTCGGGCAGCTGCGCCAGAAAAATCAGGATCGCCAACGCGTTGACGAAGCCGGTGATGACCGAGCGCGAGACAAAGCGCATCAACGCGCCCAGCCGCAATGCACCGGCAATCAGCTGCAGCACGCCAGCCAACAGCGTGGCCGCCAGCAGATACTGCAGGCCGTGGTCCCTGACCAGATTCACCATCAATAGCGCCATCGCGCCGGTGGCGGCAGAAATCATGCCGGGGCGGCCACCGGCGATGGACGTCACCACCGCAATACAGAACGCCGCATAGAGCCCGACCTTGGGGTCGACACCAGCGATAATCGAAAACGCGATGGCTTCGGGGATGAGAGCCAGGGCAACGACGATGCCGGCGAGCACATCACCACGCACGTTGCCAAGCCATTGCTGGCGCAACGAGAACAATTTTGACATTGAAATAACTCCGCGCACCGGCAAACACCCGGAGCGAGCACATGAACACGAAAAACTCCTGGACCTTCGCTAGGACAGCGAGCGCGTGATGCGTCAGGTCAAGGTGGCGTCATGGTGACGGACAGAGAAGATTGAAAATGAGCCTTGATGCTAACGCGTCGCGCAAGGAGGGACAAGACAGCAGGCGGCAAAGGGGACGCGTCAACGACAGCGACAGCCTAGCAGGACAACGCATCACTCCTCGTCAGCCGAACGCTCGCCCATCAACTCGCGTTCGCGCTTTTCCAGCTCTTCGGCATAGCGCTTGCGTACGAAGCCTTCGGACAACACGCCAAGCACATTGCGTTCGGTATCGATCACTGCCAACTCATCGGCCTGCGTTGCATCGAAGACCTTCATGATCGCCACGATGTCGGTGTCCGCCAGCAGCGCTGCATCACGATGCTTTGGCATAGTCGCTGACCGGTGCATCCAGTTGCACGTTGTCTGCATACAGCACCGCCAGCGGCACCACGCCGGCATAATGCCCGGTGGCGTCTTCGAGCACCACGCGCTGGGTCGAGCCCAGCGGGAAACGCTTGCGAAACGCGCTGACGCTGGTGTCGTGCGCCGTGTGATTGGCATCCTTGCGCATCATCTTGCCGGCCGAAAGATTGCGCACCCAGCCTACATCGCGTGCGCTGCTGATATTTTCGCCACGCAGATGCAGCCGCCAGGTGGAAAAGGAATAACCGAACACCTGGCGCACCACGGTGTTGGCGACCAACACCGCAACCATCACCGCGCTGGCCAGTACGAAATCGTGCGTGCCCTCCAGGATCAGCATGGTCATCGTCATCGGCGCACCGACAATCGCCGCAGCTAGTGCAGCCATGCCCACCAGCGACGCACTGGTGGTGTCCACTGCCGCAGCGCCCATCAGCAGATTCAGGCTTAACGCAAACAGGCTGCCCACCAACGAACCCATAAACAACGAGGCGAAAAACAAACCGCCACGGAAACCGAAACCCAGCGAAATACCAGACGCTATGCACTTGAGCACCAACAAAGTGGCGAGCACCTGCAACGTGCTGCTGCTGGTCAGATCCAGATGCAACGCGGCATGCCCCGACGACAGCACCTGCGGCAAATACATCGCCATCGGAATCAACAACAACCCACCGATGACAGGGCGACCCCAGACCGGCAGATTGAATCGGCCCACACCGCGCTCGATGCCGGCAACCAGACGCATCACCGCGATGCCGATCAAGGCGCAGATAAAACCGAGCGCGATGTAGATCGCATAGTCTCGCGGCAGCAATTGGTAGGCCACCGCAGCGGGGAGCGAATACGGCGCCGCCCCCAACGTGTTCGCCATAAATGCGCCTGCCAATGCTGCAGCAGCGACCGGTGCCAATGCCGACGGCGTGTAGGCACCGATCACGATCTCGAACGCATAGAACGCACCCGCCAGCGGCGCACCGAACGCGGCTGCGATCGCGCCTGCCGCACCTGCACCGACCAGGGTGCGTAGATCGGAACGCCGTACCCTCAATACACGACCGAGTTGCGACCCTGCCCCCGACCCCATCTGGGTATACTTCGCCTCCAGCCCCACCGACGCACCAACGCACCAACGCCGTTGGATAACAAGGTCTGCACCGCAACGATCAGGTTGTCGCGCATCGACATGCGTCCGCCATGCAACGCATTGGCTTCCACCGCGTCCACCAGCGGCCGCTTGCGCCGACGCGCCATCAACGCCACCAGACCGACCAATAATCCTCCCAACGGCAACACCAACAACTGGCCGGGCGTGATCGATTCAGCCGTGCTGAGCCGCGCATCCGGGCCGAGCCAGTACAGACATGCCTGCAACCCATGAGCGATGCCGGCCTGCAGCACCATCAGCGCGGCAGCGATCAATCCCACCAGCGCTGCCAAACCGATGAGCCACAAATCGTTGGCACGCAGTTGCCGGCGCAACCAATCCAACGGCCAGCGCAGCTGCGCGGTGGCCGAATGCGGCGACTGCATATCGTTGTGAGGAAATGGCTGCATGGGAAACCAGTGATCCGCAGAATCAGAGCGGTGGCACACGAAAGACGTCAGCGGTGCTGCATAGTGTGCAGGCGCGTTCCTGACCTGACGCAATCTGGCAGCTGCATTTGGAGTCATGAGACCCCACATCAATCGATCCGACACAGCGGCGTCTCTCCTGGCCATAGTGTCGGCTAACGGGGATAACGGGGTCAGGTTCACTTCCTACGCAAATTTCAGGCTACGGCCTCGACTTTCGGGAGGTCTCCTCGATATCAGCATCAACGCCTCGCTGCGAGTCTTGCGATAGGGCCAGACTCGCGCGCTTCGACATTCCCGGAATGCCGCAGCACATCGTCCAGCGCGGGAACAACCGCTTGCCGTGCTTTCTGGATGATGGCGACCGATTGCGCTACCTGCATCTGCTGCATGAGGCACTACACGCCACAGGCTGCCAGTTGCATGCCTATGTGTTGATGGACAAACATGTGCACTTGCTTGCCATGCCACCTGCAAAAGGACGGATCGGGCAGATGATGCAGCGGCTTGGGCGCAACTACGTGGCGCTGTTCAATGGCCGCCACGGGCGTACCGGCACGCTATGGGAAGGGCGCTACAAAGCCTGCCTGGTGAACAGTGCTGACTACGTACGTCGCTGCTATCGCTACATTGAACTCAACCCGGCGCGTGCTCGCATGACCGACGACCCAATGGCGTATCGCTGGTCCAGCTGCCCAGCCAATCTGGGTCAGCGCAGATACTCGGCACTGGCGCCACATCCGGGTTGGCTTGCGCTTGGCAACGACCCAATTGAATAATCCAACGCCTACCGTGCCTTGCTCGATGAAGCACTGTCCGACGACCTGCTCGCCGACATCGGCCTTCATCTCAAGCAGCAGCGAGTCCTGAGCCACGATGCCTTCGCGCGATGGTCGAAACCAAAACCCGCCGCTTTGCGGGCGTGAGGCCCGCTCATCGGCCACGCAAGCCGAGCGCCGTCAATTGATACGTGAACCTGACCCCGTTATTATGCACCAAATTATATTCAACAGAAAGAGGGAATTGAGATGTCAGAGACATTTGAATGGATAAGCTTCCCCGAAGGCCGCGCACGTTTTTCTGGAGGAATCCGTGGGTTTGATGAGCTCGGCCATGAAACATTCGCTGTCGAAATCGACCAAGCGGAAGTTTTTGGGGAATTAGAACCAAAGTGGCTGGAAGACGATGTCCATTTTAGCATCCATATTATTAGCTTTGGATACCTAAACAGAATAGAGGTTGGAATGCCACTCCCATCATTTTCCACCAGGTCATTCACGAATGACCAACTGGAGACGGTCAAAGTCTTAGTCAAAAAGCTTATTGTAGCAGGCTTGCAATTTGAAGATAGGCCTTCTTCTCTGATGGAGACGAAAAAGTCGTCATTTATTGGAAAAGTTATCTTTGAGCAGAATTGGGCTTTGGTCACATCGAACGATGCGTCGAGTCTGCACGAATGAACGACTACAGCAGCGATGTAGAGCTCATAAAAAATTCTAGAAGCTTGGACGAGATAGCGAGTATCGCAAAGCGCTACTCTGCTAAAGCAACGAAGGACGGCGGCATCCTCTATAGCGGGAGAATCGGGGAGGTTTCTTCGGGAACACTTTCGGTCTAATTATCTAAAGAGACCGGCTTACCCATAATCAATGACACCCCACGCGCGAAATTTCTAGACGACGACGATGTTCGCAATTCAATCGAGAAAAAAGCCAGAGCTATTTTTGAAGATCTTGGGCAGCCCTCAACCACAGCGAGGCTTTCTGCAAATGCATTTCTGTTTGGTGACCCAAATGTTCCAGCTGATAGCCCCACCTCCTTGTCAAAATGCCTATGGGGCGAAGCCTCCCACGAGTTCGCAAGCTCGCTACGTGGTGATATCAAAGTCGTTGCTTCGGCTGCCAACCTCGAACGTGTCTTCGGCCAGGTTGAAGTACCGGCTGTCCTGAACAACCCCAATGTCACTTCACTGGGTGGGCAACCGATTTCCAAGTTGCAGGCACTGTACGCACAAGGTGGCGCAGGCGCTGTGCTGCCGGAAGTACAAACGCACTTTATCCAGACTGCGCCAAAAGGCATCTTTGTAACGCCCGCGAGCATCGCGACGGAAATCAAGAATGTCACGTTCTCACGTGAGTTCGCGGAAAGCTTTGAATTACAGGAAACACACTTTCGACCTTCAGCAGAACTCAGTGCATCGGGCATGGTCCGTGCGCCGACCGGGCTCGATGCGCCAGCCGCAAGCATTGCGGAAACAGCGCTCAGCGCAGAAGCAGCGGCATCACGCAGGCTCGCTACTGGAACAATACGTGGGCTGGGCGTTGTGGGCGCGGCGGCGGCAGTCTACGACCTGGGCGTCACCACAAAAAACACCCAACGACTCGACGCGCAGGGCAATAGCACCGCAGCCGATGCAGAGGTCACTCGCTACACCACACGCAATCTGGGCGCGGCCGGTGGAGCCGCGCTTGGCGGCACCATGGGCGCAGCGCTAGGCGTGGAGTCTGGCCCGGGCTTGCTGGTCACAGGTGCGATTGGCGGCATCGTTGGCGTAGTGGCGACGTCCCCCCAATTTTGAGTAGCGCCTCAGTTTGGAGTCCAATTCCCTACCCCGAGGAGATTGGACGTGAAGAAGCGCTTTACCGAAGAGCAGATCATTGGCTTCCTGCGTGAGGCCGAAGCAGGCGTGGCGATCAAAGACCTGTGCCGGCGCCATGGCTTCAGTGAGGCCTCGTACTCCCTGTGGCGCAGCAAGTTCGGCGGGATGAGCGTGCCCGATGCCAAGCGACTCAAGGACCTTGAGTCCGAAAACGCGCGGCTGAAGAAGTTGCTGGCCGAGCAGGTGTTCGAGAACGACCTGATCAAGGATGCGCTGCGAAAAAAGTGGTGAGCGCACCCGCGCGTCGTGCGCTGGTGCGCGAGTGGATCGGGTGCGGTGCCAGCGAGCGTCGCGCCTTGGCGGCGATCGGCATGAGCGCCAGTGCGCTGCGCTACTGCCCGCGCGAAGACCGCAACGTTGAGCTACGCGAGCGCATTCTTGCGCTGGCGCATCGCCATCGCCGCTATGGCGTGGGGATGATCTATCTCAAACTGCGACAGGAAGGGCGCATCGTGAACTACAAGCGCGTGGAGCGGTTGTACCGCGAACAGCAGATGCAGGTCCGGCGCCGCAGGCGCAAGAAGGTGCCAGTGGGCGAGCGTCAGCCGCTGCTGCGGCCATTGCGAGCCAACCAGGTGTGGTCGATGGACTTCGTGTTCGACCGCACTGCCGAAGGCAGGGCGATCAAGTGTCTGGTGATCGTGGACGACGCAACCCACGAAGCGGTCGCCATCGAGGTGGAACGCGCGATCTCCGGCCACGGCGTGACGCGGGTGCTGGATCGGCTGGCGGACAGTCGCGGTTTGCCGCAAGTCATCCGTACCGAGCGCGAAGCCTGCCCTCGGGGCACAACGGCAAGGAGTTTTGCGGCAGGGCGATGGTCGCCTGGGCGCACGCCCGTGGTGTGCAGCTACGGCTCATCCAGCCGGGCAAACCGAACCAGAACGCCTACGTCGAATCGTTCAACGGCCGACTACGCGACGAATGCCTCAACGAGCACTGGTTCCCAACACTGCTGCATGCACGCACCGAGATCGAACGTTGGCGACGCGAATACAACGAGGACCGACCCAAGAAAGCAATCGGCGGCATGACGCCGGCCGCTTATGCCCAACATCTGGCAAACACCGATATCATCAGGCCCGGACTCTAAACCCGGCCGCTACTCAGGGCGGGGGGACGTCGGATTGATACGTGAACCTGACCCCGTTACTTTACTTGGTACAATAAGTGAACCTGACCCCGTTATTCGTAAAATTTGGGGATACCTTAGAACCTGACCCCACTACTTTCTGGCCGTCAATCGACTACACGACCGGAGAGTTGCAGTACCAGTTGTCTGCTGCAAGAGCAGAATAGAACGCTGCTTGCCACGAATTGGGGCAGTTAGCTATGTGTCCTTTCGCCTGCCGCTGTAGCAACATCCTAATCTGGTTAAAATCACCAGATGCGCGTAAATCTGCATATATCTCGCGAACCGACGCCAGTTCACTCGCAGCCTCAATTCCGTAGCGCTCCGCGAGCCGGTGCGAACTAAAGTGCGCATCCACTCGCTGCTGCATATTCATTGGCCAGCCTGAAGGTGGCTTTACGTAGAATTCTACTGTAATTGCTCTTGCCCGAACGACATGGCCATAAACCCAGTTAACCTGAAAGTATGTGGGATCATCAAAGTAAGGGTGAAGCGTCTGGCTGGATTTAGTCGCAGCATACTTTTTCCCCTTTTTAGATTGACAGTCCTTACAGCACGGAACCAAGTTACATACAGCAACAGAGAACTGAGGAAACCTGGATTTTGGAAGATAGTGATCTAAGGTAGTAGCTTGGCCAAGGCTGCAGTACGGGCATTTCTTGTGCGGGGGAGAGAGCAATATTTTGTCATAATGAAAACGGGCGTGCTTTGCCAAGCCCACCATCTGAACCTCATAAAGATCCGTGAGATCCCTTCTTGTCAGAGCTCCTCGTACAATGTCATCCAATCTCGTTTTTTGGCCTTGAATCTGATAGATCGCCGACTGTCTCGCAAGACGCTCATAAATGATAGCCTCGCCCTGCATCATTGGCATCGCCGCATTATAGTCCGCCAATTTTGCAGGATTTCCCACGCCACCCACGCAACTAGCATACACGCCTGTGAATGACTCGCTGTACATTTGAACTTGACGCATTAGACATTACCTCCATCCCTAGAGCCGATCATCGACATCAAAATGGCCTGACCTTCCATGGCCACCTTACCTTCGTATTCAGCCATCAGCTCATCAAATCCTTTGCCGCTCGCGACTGAGGTTGCGAGCATCGAGTGGAAGCCCGACTTTGATACCTCAAACTTGAATGCTTCTCGTGTGAGAACACCCAAATTTCCACCAAACGTCTCGATTGCTGGCCGATCGGCAGAGCTCACCAGTCTGGAGCGCGATAGTATCCATGCGCAGTCTCTTGGGACTTCTTGGAGCAATACTGGGGAGTGGGTAGCAACGATGGCGACCGCATTCTCCGTCGTAAGCAGATGAGATAGCGCTCGCACGAAGGCTGACAGCAGGGGTGGGTGAAGGTGGCTCTCTGGCTCGTCGATTAGAACGAGCGTCTTCTCTTCCACTGATTCAATTAGCTTAGTCAGTGTGAGCAGCACGATGGCGTGACCGGAACTTATCTTCAACATGAAGAGCGTTGTAATCACTTCAGAAGTCTGGTTTTTGACTTCAAACAGTCGAGCGAGTCCCATCTCGGCAAAGTTGGGGTCCGACTCCAAAATTGATATGCACTCTAGCCATTGAGCCCTCTTCTTGTTTTGACTCGAACAGACTAACAGGCTTCGGTAAAATTCGTCAGCGAGAGTCTGCATCCCCTTGGGCTCCGCGTTGACCCCGGATACGGAGTTGTCTTTCAGCCCAATATAAGAGTAACGCACGCCCCCTTCTCGATCGTTTTGATTGGGTGGTGGGTTAAAAGGATCGAAGGCACTAAACGAAACAGAGATAACACCACTGAAGTATTTTTCATTTATTATCTGCGATTGATAACAATCGCGGTGCTCAATGAAGCAGCCTGTAGCCGATACGTTGTCGGCGGTCCTTAAGGCAGCCCCAATCATCCCATTGAGAATTTTTGTTTTGCCGACACCATTCCTTCCAATTAGCACATGAATGTTCGACGGAGGCTTTGATTCGGGAGAGACTTTGAACCTAAGACGGACTTCAGAGAGCTGATAACTTAACTCTCGGGAGAACTCGAAATCAAAAGATGTCAGCGCGGGAAGACCCGCGGCAATTCTAGCGAATTGTTGTTCGATTACGGATTCACTGACTGTTCGCGTCAATGAGTCAATGAAAACCTTCTCACCATATGCCACGGAGCGCTTGGCAGGCATGACCGCCAAGTCACCCAAGCTCTCCAGCCATGCTCTCTCATACCCTTGAATTGCTACAAGTTTGCTGTAGTACTCAGTACTCTGACCGATCGAGAAGTATTCACTGGGAAGGGACGTAAATCTCTGGGGAATACTGTCGGTTGTTCGTCCAGACTGCTGACCGGCGAAGCCAATCTTCACTTCCCCAATCTCAGTTTTTTGACCATCTTGATCGTGATAGGCAAGGTGAAACATTGTCTTGTAAGAGTAATCGTCCCAGTTATCCTCTCTGAGAGTAAAGCACGACCTCATATCTGACGGATTATATGAATCTTTAGCGACTTTGCAAAAGTGCATCACCATACGCTGCCGACTTCCTGTGTTGTGGCTCAAATGGATATGGTTCGATCAGTAAAGGATAGCCCATAAGCACTGCAGAGGACCACTGACCAAACCGCCACTTCGCTTGAAGTGTGCAATCCGACACTGATTGGAGCAGAGAAATTATGTTTCTTACCTAACCTCTAGCAATTGGCAGCATACAATCTTATTTACCTGGGTAACTCGCGACTGCAACTCAAACGCCACGTCATACCTCCTGCGGCACGGCACTAAACCCATCCTACATTCTCCTGTAAACCTTTAAATCGCCACTAGCTATAAAAAAGGCGCCCTAAGGCGCCTTCTTTTTACAATCAAACCCCAACCGGATTCCCCTTCTCAGGATCAATCCCGTACTGCTCAATCGCCCGCGCCACATCCTTACCCGTCATCTTCCCATCCTTAGCAAGCGCGGCAATCGCCGCATGCGCGATGTAGTAGCGATCGACCTCAAAGAAGCGACGCAGATTCGCACGCGTGTCCGAGCGGCCGAAGCCATCCGTGCCGAGGACGGTGTAGGTCATCGGGACGAAGGCGCGGATCTGGTCGGCGAAGGCGCGTACGTAGTCGGTTGCGGCAATCGCCGGGCCCTGGCGGCCTTCCAGCAGCTGGGTGACGTAGGGCTTGCGCTGTTCGGCTTCCGGGTGCAGGCGGTTCCAGCGTTCCACGGCGTAGCCGTCGCGGCGCACTTCGTTGAGGCTGGGGCAGGACCAGATGTCGGCGGTGACGCCGAAGTCCTTGTCTAGCAGCTCGGCCGCGGCAATGGCCTCGCGCAGGATGGTGCCGCTGCCCAGCAGCTGCACGCGCAGTTCGCCCTTCTTAGGCTTGCCGGCGTCTTTGAGCAGATACATGCCCTTGATGATGCCCTCGGCTGCGCCGTCCGGCATGCCGGGGTGGGCGTAGTTTTCGTTCATCAGGGTGATGTAGTAGTACTCGTCAATCTGGTCTTCCATCATCGCCTTCATGCCATGCTGCATGATGACGGTGACTTCGAAGCCGAAGGTCGGATCAAAGCTGCGCACGTTGGGGATGGAGCCGGCGATGACCTGGCTGAAGCCGTCTTCGTGCTGCAGGCCTTCGCCATTGAGCGTGGTGCGGCCGGCGGTGCCGCCGAGCAGGAAGCCACGCGTGCGCATGTCCGCTGCCTGCCAGGCGATATCGCCCACGCGTTGGAAACCGAACATGGAGTAGTAGATGTAGAACGGCAGCATCGGTACATCGGACACCGAGTAGCTGGTGCCGGCGGCCATCCAGGAGGCGATTGCGCCCGGCTCGCTGATGCCCTGCTGCAGCACCTGGCCGGTCTGGTCTTCGCGGTAGTACATCAACTGGTCGGCATCGACCGGCTTGTACTTCTGGCCGAACGGGGCGTAGATGCCGATCTGGCGGAACATCCCTTCCATGCCGAACGTACGCGCTTCATCGGCCACGATCGGCACGATACGCGGGCCAAGTTCCTTGTCGCGCAGGGCGATGTTGAGGCTCTGCACGAACGACATGGTGGTGGAATAGCTGCGCTCGCCGCTGTCTTTGAGCAGGCGCTCGAACTTGTCGAGCGTGGGCGCCACAAACGACTTGCTGGCCTTGGGACGGCGCGAAGGCAGGAAGCCGCCCAGCACATTGCGGCGTTCCTTGAGGTACTGCACTTCCGGGGAATCTTCGCCGGGGTGGTAGAACGGCACCTGGCCGTCTTCCAGCTGTGCGTCGGTGACCGGGATGTTGAAGCGGTCGCGGAAGTGCTTGACCGCCGCGTCGTCCAGCTTTTTGGTCTGGTGGGTGGGGTTGAGCGCCTCACCTGCCGAACCCATGCCGTAGCCCTTGACGGTCTTGGCCAGGATCACGGTGGGCATGCCGGTGGTGTTCACGGCCTGGTGGTAGGCGGCGTACACCTTGTGCGGATCGTGGCCGCCACGGTTCAGGCGCCAGATGTCTTCGTCGGACAGGCCAGCGACCATGGCCGCGGTCTCCGGATATTTACCGAAGAAGTTGGCGCGCGTGTAGGCGCCGCCGAAGGCCTTGCAGTTCTGGTATTCGCCGTCGACGGTTTCCATCATCAGCTTGCGCAGCACGCCGTCGCTGTCCTTGGCCAGCAGGGCGTCCCAGTAACCGCCCCAGAGCAGCTTGATGACATTCCAGCCGCCGCCACGGAAGACTCCTTCCAGTTCCTGGATGATCTTGCCGTTGCCGCGCACCGGGCCGTCCAGGCGCTGCAGGTTGCAGTTGACCACGAAGATCAAGTTATCGAGGCCTTCGCGGCCGGCCAGTGCGATGGCGCCGAGGGTTTCCGGCTCGTCGCTCTCACCGTCGCCGATGAAGCACCACACCTTGCGGTCGGACTTCTCAATCAGGCCGCGGTTTTCCAGGTAGCGCATGAACTGCGCCTGGTAGATGGCGGCCAGCGGGCCCAGGCCCATCGACACGGTGGGGGTCTGCCAGAACTCGGGCATCAGCCACGGGTGCGGGTAGGACGAGATGCCCTGACCGTCCACTTCCATACGGAAGTTGTCCAGCTGGGCCTGGGTGATGCGGCCTTCGAGGAAGGCGCGTGCGTAGATGCCCGGGGCGCTGTGACCCTGAATGAACAGCAGGTCGCCCGGATGCGTGTCCGAGGGCGCACGCCAGAAGTGGTTGAAGCCCACATCGTAGAGCGTTGCGCTGGAAGCGAACGAGGCGATGTGGCCACCCAGGTCGCCCGGCTTGCGGTTTGCCCGCACGACCGTGGCCATGGCGTTCCAGCGGATGATCGAGCGGATCTTCCACTCCAGCGCCGAGTCGCCGGGGTGCTTGGCCTCGTTGACCGGTGCGATGGTGTTAACGTACTCGGTAGTGGGCGAAAACGGCAGGTAAGCGCCGGCGCGGCGGGTCTGTTCGACCATGCCTTCCAGCAGCTGATGGGCGCGCTCCGGGCCTTCGACGTCGATGACGGCCTTGATCGATTCGAGCCACTCCTGCGTCTCAAGCGGGTTCGGATCGTTGTGCAGCACTTCGTTCAACCAGTTCATTAGCGCTCCCGGGGGGACACACCCCGCGGGTGTGTCGACATCGTGAATTCGTGAACCCCCAAGTGTACCGCACGCACCTATTGGCACACCTCGCTACGGGTGCGTATGGAATGGGAGGGGAGGCGGTGTTGTGCGTGGGATGGCGGGCGGCGGCGGGCCGGGTTGAGCTGCGCGACCAAATGACCGGCTCAGGTTGATTGAGCTGGCTGACGTCGGCGCCCTTGGCGATTCTCAAAGCGAAAAAATGCTGACATAGCGAGCGCGCGATATTTTCGTCAGCGCGTTGTTGTGCGATTGCAGCAGGAAATCAACGCATCATTGCGCGATGGAAGGGAGAACGCCGGGCTGGCCGGCGTTTTTTTGCAACCTTCGATGGAGACAGTTGTGAGGATTGAAGCAACGCCGCGTGCCGGATGCTGGCCGGGTAAAGCAACACCCTTACGCCGCTAACGGGTGAACGCGCTCAGCACATCAAGCGTGCACACTGCTGTTGCTGCTGGGGCTGTGATTGCTGCGGTTCCAACGCCGCCGACTGACACGCTACATTTTCAGCGACGCGCTGACTGCTCTGCTCTAGCGAGATGTTGATGGCGGTTATCGTCTCCACGTTAACACGCAACTGGGCCGGATCATCCGCGCGACCCTGCACGGCGAAGGTGCGCGATGCATCGGGGCTCATCACCACCTCGTCGATGCGCTTGCCGCCCACCGAGTGCATTTCCGATGCCAGCGCGCCGGACAACTGGGCACTGTGCTGGTCGGGAGTGCGTCCTACACGTGCGTCCTGCGCGTGCACGCCACGTTGTGCATCCTGAAACAACGCATTACCCACATGCCCTGGCTGATCGATGCGCAGGAAGGTGTGTTCGTTGCCGTGCTCGCGCGCGTCGCGCTTGGCGGGTTCGCCCGGTGCAAGCGGGCCGCGGAAGGCGTCGATGGCGTCCTGGCCGAGACCCCGCGCGCTGCGCGTCAGGATGGTGGTGCCGGTACGGAGCCCATCCACATCGCCCCGGTATTCGTCGATCATGCGCTTGTTCTGCTCGGCAAGCGGTCGCGCGTTGGGATCGGTGAGCGCCGAATGCTCGCCAAGGAAGTTGCCCAGCTTGTGCGCGCCCAGCGAGGCGCCGGCAGCCACCAACGGATAGTCCGGGATCAGGAAGTTGGCCTTGCTGTTGCTGTAGCCGGCACCACTCAACGTGGCGATTTCATCTGGCTTGGCGTAAATGCGAACCTGTCCGAAATGCGGCGACGCTGCGCTCACCGGGTCCGACGCCATCACATGGTTGATTACGCTATTGCCGCCTTCCAGAATCCGATAGCTCAGGCTGACTGCGCCATACGAATTGAAGGTTTCGCATTTGAGGTCGTAATGGTGCGCGGAGACCTGGGCAAGTGCACCGCCGAGGGAATGGCCGGTGACGGTGACTTCGGGGGTGCGCCCCTCTTCCTTGCCGAGCTCCTTTGCGTAGCCCAAAGCGTTTTTGGTCAGCGCCAACGCATCGGCTGCTTGCGGATTGGTCCGCGAGGTGATCATGGTCGTGTCGGTGAGAATGTCATTGACAGCGCCCTCGGTGCCTCGATGCGCAACCACGATCTCGCCACTGCCTCTGCGGCGATAGATCGTGCCTTGATAGCAAGTGGACTTGTTGTTGACGTGGTCGAGAACGGCGTAACGCTGCCCCTCGATCGTGACAATCTCTTCTTGGCCCGGTACGCGTCTACCTAGAGCGTGTTATGAACTTTGCCCTTGTCACGCTAACGTATACGGATGAAGCCTCGTAAGCCTTATTCCACCGATATTTCCGACGAAGAATGGGCCTTTGCGGCTCCCTATTTGACGCTGATGGACGTGCAGGCACCGCAGCGCAAGTATGAGCTACGCGCGATGTTCAACGCACTGCGGTGGATCGCGCGCGCCGGCGCACCATGGCGATTGCTTCCCAACGATTTTCCGCCCTGGGAAGCGGTGTATCAGCAAACACAGCGCTGGCTGCAAGCGGGCTGCTTTGAGGCCATGGTCAGTGATCTGCGCTCACTCTTGCGTGTGGCGCAAGGGAAAAAAGGCCAGCCGAGCGCGGTCATTTTCGATGCTCGCACGCTGCAGTCCACCTGCGAAAGCGGGCCGCGTGCTGGATACGATGGCTATAAACGCAAGAAAGGCAGCAAGGTACACATGGCCGTCGATACGCTTGGACATCTGCTCGCTGTCCAGGTGACGCCGGCTAATGAGCAGGAGCGCGCGCAAGTCCGATCGTTGGCACAAGAGGTACAACACGTGACCGGTGAAACGGTCAAGATCGCCTTTGTTGATCAGGGCTACACCGGTCAAGAACCGGCGCAGGCGGCCACGGAAGAAGGCATTGAGTTGCAAGTGATCAAGCTGCAAGAAGCGAAAAAAGGCTTTGTCTTGCTGCCGCGCCGTTGGGTTGTCGAGCGCAGCTTCGGATGGGCCAATCGTTTCAGACGGCTGGCACGCGACTACGAGCGATTGCCGGAAACCTTGGCCGGTTTGCACTTCGTCGTCTTCACGATCCTGATGCTTGGAAATGCAGCCACCCTCTTTCAAAGTTCATAACACGCTCTAGGGCGCGGTCCTTATAAACATCTTCCGACAAGCCAGCATATTGCTGAGACGGGATGGTCATGGCGCGGCTTCCTTGGCGGCCAATGTGATGATGAAGAGATTATCGCGAATCTCCGGCTTAAATTCTTCAACGTCGCGCTTACCCATGTCCGGGAAATCGCTCATTTCTGAACGCGGATAGCGCTCTCTCCAGTAATGCTTGGTCGAAGCCTGCTGGCCGGTCACGGTGGCCGCTTCGATAAACGACAGAAACCGCGTCTCCGCTTCCGCACCGGTGGCCTTGAGCAGCACGCTGGCACCGCTGAATTCCCAATGACAGACGCCGCGGCCGTAATAGTCTTCGTCCTGCATCAGGTCCAGATAGACGGTGCCGCGGTATTCGGTGTCGGAGATCTTCTTGAGCACGAAGTCTTCCTGGCTGGTGATGCGCCCGGCGGTGCCGGTTTCGTGCTGGATCTTGCCGCATTCCTGCTCGTTGACGACGTCGTACTGCGCCGCACCCCGCACGAGACCGAACGCACTAGGCGCCTTGTCCAAGGTCAGCGTGACCTCGAATGCCTTGCGCGGGCTGGGATTCAACTTGACAAGGCCGCGCCCGCCTGCTTCCACATCGGCTTCTGCGGCAGCCTCGGTAGCGGGGGATGGGGTCTGGGTCATGCTGGTCTCCGGGGCGCTACAGGCCGTAAGCAAAAGGGCCAGCAGGCTCGGTGTGAGAGTCTGGCGCAAGACCGGCCTCCATGGCGATAGGGGAAGCCAACCTAGTCCGCTGGCGCCCGGCAGGTCAAGGTACCGCGCCTGGGGATGCGACCGCTGCAACCTGTTATGCACGACAGCAAAGCTGCCATGATCAAGCGCATCCGCCGCCAGGGAGAGCGTGCCATCGCCACCCTTCCTCGATCACTGCCACAACCAACACCGGTCACCCCACGCGTGCACTGGCGCAACAGCTTGCGCATGCGTGTGCTGCTGGCGACCACCGCCGTGTTGGTGGTGTTGCTGGCGGTGTTGGGGACGGTATTCTATTTGGGTGCGCGGGCCGAGTTGGTGGAGGCCGCGCGCACCGAGGTGAATAGCTTGACCGAGCAGACCGCGCGCAGCTTGGCGGCGATGCTGGACTCGGCGCAGGTAAGTGGCCGCACATTGGCGGCCAGCAGTGGTGGCGTTGGCCTGCAGCCGTTCAATCTGCGTGCGTTGTTGCTGGCGACGCTCACTGGCGACCCGGATATCGGCGCGGCGCGCCTGATCATCGAGCCGCGCACGCAAAAAGCCGGCGACGCCGGGTTTGTCTGGTACGTGCATCGCGATGGCACGCGTACCGTCGAGACGTCGGCATTGGCATTGGGCTACGACTACCGCGCGATGCCGTGGTATCTACGCACCCGGCGCGAGGGGCGCGCGTGGTGGTCCGAGCCCTATATCGATGCGAATGGCGGTGGCTTGTACACCAGCTACAACCTGCCGCTGCGGCGGCCAGGGGATGCGCCGGACGCGGTGCCGGTGGGGATGGTCAGCGTGGAACTGCCGCTGCACCATCTGCGTAACATCATCGACCAGTTGCCGCGCGATACCAATATCCAGCCGATGCTGGTATCGCCGGAAGGCATGTTGGTATTCAGCCCAAATCCGGCACTCAATCTGCATCGCACGCTCGATGCCTACGTGGCGCGTTCGCGACCGGACCTGCTGCCGTTGCAGCGCGCGGTCGCTGCAGGCCAGCCGATCTCGTTCTCGCACACGGCCCCCGATGGCGAGCGCTTTCTCACCCATAGCGCGGCGGTGGGGCGCAGCGGTTGGACCTTCGTCTTATCCGCATCGGAAGGCTATGTGTTGGCCGGCCTGAACTGGCTGGCTGCATGGGTGTCATTGGCGGCGCTACTGGGCGCGGTGGTGTGGTGGTGGTTGATGGGGCGGATTACGCGCAAGTTGACCCGGCCGATCGAAGAATTGACCGATACCGCCGAGCATTTTCGACGCGGCCAATTCGAGTATCCGCTGCAACACATCGAACGCAATGACGAGGTAGGCGTGATGGCACGTGCGTTCGATAGCGCGCGCGATGCGATCGGTCACCACATCGCCGAGATCGGCGAGATGACCGCCGCACGCGAACGCATGCACAGCGAATTGCAGATTGCGCGCGAAATCCAGCAAGCGATGTTGCCATCTGGGCGCACCTTCGATCGCGCCAGTTCGCATCTGGAAACCTGCGCGTGGCTGGAACCGGCCAAGGCGGTGGGCGGGGATTTTTACCACTTCGTCGAAACCGAACCTGGATTGTTGTGGTTCGTGATAGGCGATGTGTCCGACAAGGGCGTGCCGGCAGCCTTGTTCATGGTGCGGGCGGTGAGCATGCTGGAAATTGCCGCACGCCGGCACACGCGCCCGGACAGCATCTTGATCGCCGCCTCCACACGCCTGGCCGAGAACAACGACACCTGCATGTTCGCCACGGTGCTGTGCGGGTTGATCGATGTGATGAGCGGCGAGTACTGCCTGGCCAGCGCCGGCCACGAGCCGCCGCTGTTGATCGATATCGACGGCAAGGCACGTCCGTTGCCGCTGGAAACCGGTGCACCGTTGGGCATCGAGCCGCAGGTGTCCTACCCGGTGCTGCAGGGCCGCATGACGGCCGGGCAGACCTTGCTGGGCTATACCGATGGCGTGACCGAGGCGATGAACGAACACGGTGCCAGCTTCGGGTTGAACCGGCTGCTGGCCGCGCTGCACCCGCGCCGCAGTGCTGCGGCGCAGTGCAAGGCAGTGGTTGCCGACATCGCCCGCTTCACCGGCAAGGCCGATCCGTACGACGACATCACGTTGCTGGCGATCCGGCTGCGCCAGGAGCATGCTGGATCGGTCGCAGAAACTGGCCGGGACACACCCGGAAATGCAACGACCCCATGAAGTTCGATCTGGCCATCGTGCCGTCGCTGGCCCAGCTGGCCGGCGCTAACGACGCGCTCGAAGAATCGCTGACGCGCGAAGGCCTGCATGCCGAGCGCATCGGCCAGGTGCGGCTGATCGTGGAAGAGCTCGGCTGCAATGCGATCACCCACGGCCAGTGCGCCGCCCAGCCGCTGCGCCTGCAACTGCAACTGGACCTGCAGGCGCTGGTGCTGGAGATGCACGACCCCGGCAGCGCATTCGACCCGTGTGCGGCGCCCATGCCCGATCTGAATGCCGAGCTCGACGAGCGCGCAACCGGCGGTTTGGGACTGTTTTTGGTACATCAGTTCGCCGATCACATCGGCTACAGCCGCGATGGTGCATACAACATCGTGCGCGTCACCCTGCTCCACCCGTACGCCCCTATCCCCGAGGCTTTGTCATGACCACGCTCGCCATTCAGATCGACCCGCCGCAAGACACCAGCCAACGCGTCATCCTGACCGGGCGCCTGGACACCCACACCTATCAGGAGCTGGACGCGGCGCTGTCGCCGCTGCTGGGCACCCGCATCACCACGTTGGTGCTGGATCTGAGCGCATTGGAATACATCTCCAGCGCCGGCATCCGCTGCATCTTCAAGGCGCGCAAAGCCTTGACGACGCGCCAGGGCAAGGTGCTGGTGGCCAACCCGCAACCGCAGATCCGCAAGGTCTTCGACATGGTCAAGGCCGTGCCGCTGAACGATGTGTTCACATCCACCGAAGAGCTGGATGCGTATCTAGCCGCGATGCAGCGCAAAGTGATCGAAGAGCACGCGCACGGCGACACGCTGATCGTGCCGCACTTCGCCGAAGCGTAAATCGCACCATCTGCGCACACATGTGTGGGTGTGGGTGGGTGCGGCGCGTGAGCGGCCTTGGGTAGGCTATGACGCGCTGACATTTTGCGTCGCGATGGCTGCACTGCTCCATCTTCAATTTCGACGGCACCCTGGCCGTTTCACTGTGGCCGATTCGTTTGGCTTCGTTCTCCCCATGAAGGGGAGCCTGTCCCCAAGGGGGGCAGGGAAACGCGTTCGAGCATCTGCCGTACGCCGGTTGGCCCCTATAAACGATGCACCAACAACTACACTCCACCCGCCCGCGGCAGCGGCGCGGGCACATTCAACATTCCTCCCGCCGCCACATACGCTGCCAACGCCTGCCCTTGACTCAACAGATGCGTGTGCATCGTCCGCTCCGCACCTTCTGCGTCGCCGCGTCGCACACACGCCATCAGCTCGCGATGTCCCGCCATCGACGGCGCCATGCGCTCCGGCGTCGGCAGCTGTCGGCCGCGGTGCATTTTCAGGATGCGATGCAGATCATGGGTGACCCGGATCAACCACGGATTGCCTGCGTAACGCTGCACGGTTTCGTGGACCAGATAATTGTTAAGGAGTACGGCTGATGCCGAGTTCTTCGGCCAGGGCCGGTTCGTCGATCCATTCGCCCGATGGCAGCGCGTAGTCGTAGATCTTCTGACGCAGGCGCTCGGCCACTTCCTCAGTAAAGCGGTACGCGCTTTTTGGCAGTGCGCTAATCAGGAGCGAGGGTCACGGCAGGTGAGGCATCCCCCGGCCCCGCCGAACGCGGGCCGGATCACAGCCAGCTCGGCACCACCAACAGCAGCCAGGCCACCAGCGGCCCAAGCAGCACCACCAGTCCGCTGTAGACCAGGAAGCGGCGGAACAGCGCGTCGCGCTCCCCTTTCGCGGCCGAAGCCACCACCAGTGCGCCGTTGGTCGAAAACGGGCTGACATCGACGATGGTGGACGACACCGCGAGCGCGCAGATTACCCCGGCCGCGCCGAGCTGGCCCTGCATCAGGAACGGCACCGCCAGTGGAATGGTGGCACCGAGCACCGCCGCCGATGAGGCGAATGCGGAGACGATGCCGCCGACATAGCACAGCAGCAGCGCGCCCAATAGCGGCATGCCGATGTGCGACACACCGGTGCCGATGTAGTCCACCGCGCCCTTTTGCGCGTTGGGCCAGATCAGCGCAAGCGCCACGGCGACAGTGATCGACACCAGCCCGACGTTGAGGTTGTAGACCAGCGCGGCGATACCCAGGCCGAGCAAGCCACCCAGCGTGATCAGCCGGTCGGGGGTGAGCGCCACAGCGTCCAGCGCGCGCGGATTGGCCGGCAATCTGCCGCCGCCAGCGGCAACCAGCGAGCCATGGCCTTCGATCGCGACTGGGCGCGTGGAGGCCCGGTCATCGGCCATCGGCACGTAGTGCGCGTCGGCCAGCGACAGTTCCTGCCGGCGCATCAGCTTGAGCCCACCGAATGCGCAAAAGCAGATGATCGCCATCATCAGGTTGAAGCCCAGACTGGTGAGAAACACCGCCATCTCGGCGACGTCCAGCCCGGCTTTTTCGACCACCTTGTTGGTGATGCCGCCATACACGCTGATCGGCGAAAACCCGCCGCCTTGCGCGCCATGGATCACCAACAGGCCAATCATCAACGGATTGATGCGGTACTGCTTGGCAAAGCGCAGCGCCACAGGGCCGATGATGGCCACCGCCGCCGGCCCGAGCGCACCGAACGTGGTGAGCAGGCCGGTGATGACGAACATCACCCACGGGATGGCCACGATGCGCCCGCGCACCGCCCAATGTACGAGCAGATCGACGGTGCCGTTTTTCTGCGCGATGGCGAACAGATAGGTGATGCCGACCAGGGTGAGGAACAGGTCGCCCGGAAAGCCGGCCAGCACCTCCTTGCCCTGCAGCCCCACCCACACACCGCCGATGACAAACGCCAACGCGAAGGCCACAGCCCCCATGTTGATGGGCAATGCGGTGGCGGCGATGAACATGATCACCAAGCCGAGAATGGTTGCAATTTGCGGGGTCATGCGCCCTCCCGGACACCTGGTGCGCGTGCACCACGGATGGCCACCCGCCACCCAAGGCTCACGCCGTGTGCACTACTTGCTTGATCGTCATGCCGCGCGCTCGCACTCGGCGTTGACCCACTCGACAACGCCTTGGATGCTCTGGAATTCGTCCACCGAACGCGCTTGGCAGTCCGGCACAGCCTCGCGCGCCAGGCGCGCTAATGCGCTGCCGGGCCCAAGTTCGAGGAACGCGCGCGCGCCACGTTCGGTGGCCTGCACCAGCACGTCGTGCAAGCGAACGGTCTGTGCGATCTGCGCAGACAATGTGTCGATCACCACTGCCTGCGTGGTGACCGCACGAGCATCGACACCGGCAAGCACGCGCAACTTGGGCGCAGTGATGTTTGCGGTCTTCAGTTCTGTGGCGAAGGCGTCGGCGGCCGCGCGTAACCACGGCGTATGCGCGGGCACGCTCACTGGTAACAGGGTGATGCGTGCGCCTTGCCACTGTGCAGCATCGCCAAGGGCTTGCAGTGCATCGCGCGGGCCACCGAGCACGGCATGGTCGTCGCCGTTGATGATGGCAAGCGCTGCACCATGCGTTCGGCATAGCGTTTCAAGCACACCTCGCGGCAGGCCGACGACGGCCATCAATCCGGCATGGTCTGGACTGGCCGCATCCATAAAGCGTGCGCGCGTGGCGGCCAACTGCAGGCAGGTGTCGATGTCCACGCTGCCAGCCACTGCGTGCGCGGCAAGCTCGCCGACGCTGTAGCCGAGTACCAGCAGCGGCGTGGGGAGTTGCTCGCGCACTACCTGCCATTGCGCCAATGTGCCTGCACACACCAGCGGCTGTGCGACAGCGTTTGCATAGCAGCTTGGGTCTGCGGCAAGTGTCTGCGCTGACGTGCCGAGCACTTGGTCTGCGCTAGCCAGCACGGCGGCTGCAGCGGGTACGTTAGCAACCCGCGCGAACATCTCGGCGTGCTGACCACCTTGCCCTGAGCATAGCATCACCAGGCTCATGAGGCGACCTGCTTGGGTGCAGCGATGCGCCTTGGGCGAAAACTGCCCTCATCCGCCCTGCGGGCGCCTTCTTCCGCAACCGGGAGAATGACACCTGTTCCTGCGACTGCGGGAAGGGCGACACTGCCAGGCGCGCAGGCCGGCTGTGGATCTGCCACTGCAACGGTAAGAACACTTGCTTCTGCGACAGCGGGAAGGACAACGCTGCTGCGCGCACGCATGGACCGTGTCTTTGCGGTTGCAAGCCGGCGGCGCGTGTTCATGCCGTCTCCTGGCGGTGCAGGAACCACGCACAGGCCAGCAGATCGGCGCTGCCGCCCGGGCTCAGGCGACGTGCAACGAACTGCCTGCCAACCCAGTCGAGGCGTTCGCGCCATTGCGGCTGTGTAATGCCGCCATCGGCAAGGAACGCGTGTGCCTGCGCTCTGGCGTAAGCCAACCCTGCACGCCCGCCACGATGCAGCAGGGAGAGATCATCGACCTCGGCAACCAGGTGCATCAAAGTTTGCGCCAATGCGGCCTGCTGCGTGGCGCCGTTGGTCCGCGCAGCGCGCAGACATGGCAGCGCAATCTCGCGCAGCAACGGATAGCCGGCTGCCGCCTGTTCGCGAGCGCCGCTGATCTGGTAATGCGCTCGTACGCGCTGACCATGACTGTGTGGATTCAACGGTGCGGCCTGCAAGGCATCGCGCCAAAGCTGCACGCCGTTGCAGACTGCTTCGCCTGACAGACGCCGCCTGTACGCGGCACGCAGATGTGCGGCCTGTGCCGTGAGCAGCCCCAGGCTGAAAATTGCGCCGCGATGGGTATTGACGCCACCGGTGGCGTGCAGCATCGCCGTTTCGGCATCGATGCCGAGCTGACGTAGTCGTTCGAACGGGGCGTTGTCGATGCCCGCTTGCGCAACCGCGACAAAATAGCCACGCAATGCGAACAGGCTGCGCAAAAAGGTCGAGGCATCCATGTCGGTGTGGCTGCCTGTATCGAACGGTGTGACCAGACCGGGTTTGGGTGCGCAGGTCAGTTCAGCGTGCAAAGCGCCGACGGCAAGGCGGCCAAGTCGATGTGCTAACCGGCTTGCAGTGGCCTGGCTGATGGAGGATGGATGGAATTGCGTTGGACCATGCGGGGCGCGACCATGCGCAAACGCATCCTGCGGCCCTGGCTGCGCTGCGAATGCAGCGTTGCTTGCGAACGCCTCGTCCGGTGCGGCACCGCAAGACATCGCTCCAACCGTTTGCTGACGCGCATCCACGCTCATGCCGCGCTCCACACTGGAAACACTGCAGTGCGCGGCAGCAACCGACAGCCGTGATTGGATTTCACCAACACCTGTTGCGCGTTGCCGGCGTATTCGCGCCAGCTCACTGCATTGTCGTCGGGCAGCAGCAATTCGCCGTCTGCCCGCAGGCCGTAGCGTTGTTCCCAGCGTTGCAACAGTGCGACCACCGCACGCGCTTGCTCGGCAGTTTCGATGAACCACAACAGATCCAGATCCGACTGCGCGTGTATGTACGCCAGGCCGGTCAGCGCCTGCCATGCAAAGCTGCCGAACACACGCGGCTGCAATGCACTGGCTTGGGTTTGCGTCTGCAAGGCCCGCAATGCGGCCTGCATCTCACCGGGTGCGTGTGCGATCACCGTACCCAACTGCAAGGGTGCAGTGATGCGCGCGATATCGCCACTGCTGGCAATGAGTGCCAGACGCTGCTTGCCTTCGCCAGGCGGCAGCGGCACTCCGAGCCGCAATGTGCCGGGTGCCTGGCCGTCATCGCGACGCGCCACCACTGCCGGCAATCCGGCAGCGAACCACTGCTGCAGCCGCAGCTGCGCGCCCGGCGTCAGCGCCTGCCAACGCGCATCGGCGCGCAACCACACCAGTGCGTGGCGGCCGACCATCCTCAGCCCTCGCCTGCTGCCACAGCGGCGGCGACATCGCGCGCCAAGGTGCGACCGCCGCGCTGCGCGCCGAGTGCGCGGCGCTGATCGCCTTGACTGGTCGCAGCCAAGGCTTCGAGCAGCGCCTGCGCCAGATCGCCCTCCCACAGCGATTCCACCGCGCCCATGCGCACGTAGTTTTCCACGCCCGGCGCGAACACCGGCGAGCTCTTGCTCAGCGCTTGCAAAGTGTCTACCGATTGTTTGGTGACACGCGCCATCGCACGCAGATCCATCACGCGGATCTGCGCATCCGGCAGCGCGTGGATGTGGTCGGCCATCAAGCCGAACGCCAGAAATCCACCGCTGACCGATTCGCCATACACCAACGTGACCAGCCGCGCGCCACGCGTGCGTGCCAGATTCAGCGAGCGCGCCAGATGCGCGAAATACCCGTTGATGCCTAGCAATTCATCGCGACGTGCAAGCCGCTGCCCGGCGGTGTCGGCCAGCATCACGATCGGCCGCTGCAGATATGCGCGCGTACTCGCCAACACGGTGGCAGCCAGTGCAAGCGCGTGGTCCACGCCTACTTCCAGCGTGTTGGCGGTGCCGATCACGGTGACTTCCCCGGCCGCGGTTGTCGCGCTGCCGGTGAGGACATCATCGTTGCGCGCGATGGCGTGACCGAGCGGAAACAGCTGATCCAGCAGTCGGCTCAGTTCCATGGAACGCTCCGGTCGGCGGTCGCGGCGAGGAAAGCTTCGGTATCCAACAGCGGCAAGCGCTGCGCATCGACGATGCCTTGGTGCTTCCAAATCTGCAGACCATCGCGGCAATCGCCATAGGCATCGATGCGCGCGGACAATTGCCGATGCGCGCGCTCCAGTGTGTGCAGTGCGGCATCGCCTTCGGGTTCTGCGCATGTGTCGAGCGCCGTTACCGCGGCATCGGCGAACGCGGCGATGCGGTCGGCCACCAGGGTCTGCGCTTCGCCAAGCAGATAGCGATGCTTGCCGCCGGTGACGCGCCACACCAATGCGCGGTCGCGGGCGTCGAACTCTTCCACGCCGCGCACGGTTTCGATAACGTCCGGGCCGGACAGCGACAGGCGGCCTTCTTCGGACATGATCACCGCACTACAGCAGCGCGCCACGATGCCCGTGCCGCCGAACGCGCCATTGCCGCTTCCGATCAAGGCCAGCACCGGCACGCCGGCGGCACGGGCGTTCAACATTGCGCGCATGATTTCGGAGATGGCGATCAAGCCGGCGTTGGCTTCGTGCAGGCGCACGCCGCCGGTGTCGAGCAACAGCAATACCGCAGCCGGCTGCGTGGCTGCGGCACGTTCGAGTAAGCCGGTGAGCTTGGCGCCGTGCACCTCGCCCACGCCGCCGCCCAGAAAGGCGCCTTGTTGCGCGGCGATCACCACCTTGCGACCGCGCAGTGCCCCTTCGCCGACGACGATGCCGTCATCTAATGCGCCGGGTGTGTCGAGCTGGGCCAAATGCGGGCTGATCAACCGACGGCGCGGGCCGACGAGTTCGTGGAAGCTGCCGGCATCCAGCAAGCCGTCGATGCGTTCGCGTGCGTCGGCTTCGTAATAGCTGCGCTCGGTCATGGGGACGGTGGTGCTCATGCGTAGCTCCTGACGCCGTAGGCAGGCGCGCACGTGTGCGCGATCCAGACATTATCGAAAAGGTCCTCCGCACGCGGGCGCGCTCCGACAGCGCTCGCTCCGACAGCGCTGATGACCTGCGTGAGGTGACAGCGGCTCATGCGTCGGCTCCCTGCAGCACATCCATCGCCTGCTCCAGACGCAAACTCACTACCGCGGGCGTAGCGCCGACATCGTTGATGCTGATGTGCACATTGCGCAGCCGGTGGCGCGCGGCAAAGTCATCCAACACTGCGTGCCAGATCGCGCCGAAACCGCGTGCGGCGGTGAGGATCTGGACCTCCATCGCGCCATCGAGCGGCACGCGCTCTACCAGCACTTCCAGATTGCCGGAGGCGACCACGCCGACCAGCGCATGTTCCAGCCCAGCGCGCGCGTCTTGCCGGCCATCGAAGCGATACCGCAGGGTTTCCATGCTGTGCCCCTACCAATTGCGAAAACGTTTCGGTGGGTCGTACAACCCACCGGACCAGCGCACCAGATCCTTGACCGTGCGCGCGGCGAGCAGATCGCGCGTGGCATCGCGTGGACGAATCCCCAGGTCTTCCGGTCGCTTGACGACGCCGCGATCGCGCAGGTTTTCGACCATGCGTTTGTCCCGGCCCAGGCCGACGGCGGTGTAACCGGACACGCCGCGAATCGCCTGTTCGCGTTCTTAGGCGCTGCGGCACAACAACAGGTTGGCGATGCCTTCTTCAGTCAGCACATGGCTGACGTCGTCGCCATAAATCATCACCGGCGGCAGCAGCATGTTGGCGCGCTCGGCCAGCTCCCACGCATCGAGCTTGTCGACGAAGGCCGGCGCCATGTGCTCGCGAAAGGTTTCCACCATCTGCACCACCAGCTTGCGTCCACGCGGCATTGCGCCCGGTCGCGCCGCTTCGCGCCCGGACTTGAGCCACGCATCGCTGGCATGCCGGTGGCCGCGCGCATCCGAGCCCATATTGGGCGCGCCGCCGAAGCCGGCGATGCGGTCGCGCGTGGCGGTGGAGCTGTTGCCCTGCAGATCGATCTGCAAGGTGGAGCCGATGAACATGTCGCAGGCATATAAACCGGCGGTCTGCGAGAGCGCGCGGTTGGAGCGCATGCTGCCGTCGGCACCGGTGAAAAACACATCCGGGCGCGCGGCGATATACGTCTCCATGCCCAGTTCCGAGCCGAACGCATGCACCGATTGCACGAAACCCGACTCGATCGCAGGGATCAGCGCCGGGTGCGGATTAAGCGCCCAATGCCGGCAGATCTTGCCCTTCAGTCCGAGCGATTCGGCATAGGTGGGCAGCAGCAATTCGATTGCCGCAGTGTCGAAGCCGATGCCGTGATTGAGCCGGTCCACACCGTATTCGGCGTAGATGCCCTTGATCGCCATCATCGCCATGAGCACCTGGATCTCGGAGATCTGCGCCGGGTCGCGGGTGAACAGCGGCTCGATGTAATTGGGCTTGGGCGCCTGCGTGACAAAGTCCACCCAGTCGGCCGGAATATCCACGCGCGGCAGCGTGTCGACAATCTCGTTGACCTGCGCAATCACGATGCCGCCCTTGAACGCGGTGGCCTCCACGATCACCGGCGTGTCTTCGGTATTGGGGCCGGTGTAGAGATTGCCGTGGCGGTCGGCGGCCTGCGCGGGGTCAGATCGATGAAGTAGCGGCCGAACAGTTCCAGATAGGTGTGGGTGGCACCGATCTCGATGCGGCCCTCGCTGACCAGCCCGGCCAGGCGCGCGGCCTGCGGGCCGGAGAACGAGAAATCCAGGCGTTTGGCGATGCCGCGCTCGAACACGTCCAGATGCGCGGCCAGCGACAACACCGACTGCACCATGTGCACGTCGTGCACGCGCGCCGGGTCCACTTCGGTGAGGCAGCGCGCCAGGAAGTCGGCCTGCTTCTGGTTATTGCCTTCCAGGCAGACGCGATCGCCCGGCTCGATCACCGCTTCCAGCAGGGCAACCACAGCATCGGCAGCCACGACGCGCCCCTGCGGCGCGAGCGCGGCCGCGCGCAGCAGGCGCCGGCTTTCGGCCTGAGTGTCCCACTGTCGACTCATGCTGCTGCCTCATCGGGCTGAGCCATTAATGTCATATTAACTATAACGTAATTATGAAAACGCGCGATGTCCAACCGCGTTGCAGCATTGCTCTAGAGCGTGTTATGCAACTGCACGCCGCTTCGCTCGTGCCCTACCCCGCCACACATCTGCACGGCACTCCAGGAATCGCACCACCATGGCTGCACACACCCACACCCAAATCCGCCGTGATCCGCCCCTGCGCTCCGTGCTGGTGGTCCGCTGCGAATCGATGACTCCGCACATGCGCCGCATCGTGTTTGGCGGCAGCGAGCTTGCCGGCTTCCAAAGCCAGGCACCGGACGATCACATCAAAGTATTCTTCCCCAATGCCGACGGCGCCTTCGTGCTGCCGACCATGACACCGGAAGGCCCGCGCTATGCCGAAGGCGCGCTGCCCTCGCCCGGCCGCGACTACACACCGCGCGCGTTCGACCCGCAGAGCGGCGAACTGAGCATCGACTTCGTGCTGCATGGCGACGGCATTGCATCCAGTTGGGCGGCGCAAGCACAGCCCGGCGAAACGCTGAAGATCGGCGGCCCGCGCGGTTCGTTCCTGGTCGCCGACGACTACGATCACTACGTGCTGATCGGCGATGACACCGCGCTACCGGCAATCGGTCGCTGGCTGGAATCGATGCCCGCCGACATGCATGCCGAAGTCTTCATCGAAATCGCCGATGCCGCCGAGCGCCAGGATCTGGTCACTGCAGCCGACGTCGATGTGTACTGGTTGGAGCGCAACGGCATCGATGCCGCCAGCAGCACCTTGCTGGAAGACGGCCTGCGCGACTACGAGCCGCACGACGGCGACACGTTCTACTGGATCGGCACAGAATCGATGCGGGCCCGTGCCATGCGCATGTTTATCGAAGAGCATTTGGGCGTGGACAAGGCGTCGGTGCGGGCCAAGGGGTATTGGAAGGCCGAGTCAGCCGCCGGCTGACAGACACCACGGCGGCGCTGGATGCAGACGTTTGACGTGCAAGCAGCGCGTGCGGACAACACGCAACGTTGGCACCGACTTTACGTCAAGAGCACTGCACAACATGTGCGGGGCTTGTGCTCAGGCGCGTGGTCTCATCCGCGCTTCGGGCAGCTTCTCCCGCTTGCGGGAGCAGGCCGACGTGCTGGTACGTGTCGACGGGACGCGGAAAGTTCAGGCTTGGGCAGCGACATCGACATCGACGCATAAACTCTATTTACTCAACGCAGCGGCGACAGCAGTGCATGCAACTGATAGGTCGCCCAAACAAACGCCCGCCAATCGGCGTAATGCTGCTCACTTAAGCAATTGAGTCACCGAAAATCCGATACCAGGCCTCCGGTAACGGATTTTTTTGTGTCCCTTCACCAGCAGCTGTTTGACCTTGGCGACCTGTTCAACTTCTGTGACCTGAGCACCTTTACGCAGAATATTCCGGTTGGGAAATCGAACTGGGTTTGCGCGACATCAAAAGCTTGATGCAGCACAACGCGACAACGTTGCGTAGCAAAAAGATCGACTTGGTGTACCAGCAAGTCTGGGGGTTGCTGCTGGCTTACAACAGCATTCGGCGTGAAGCCAGCCAGGCAGCTGTGGCGTTTGGCAGAACGCCTTCGGACATCCGATTCAAACCGGTCTGCCAGTACATCGCAGTGCAACTCATCGTGATGGCCGCAGCCAATCCGGCTTCCGCCACAGGAAGACGCCTATCCCAGCTTCGCTCAGGCATCGCGAGCCTGTTCCTCGATCACCGTCCGAGGCCTACGCGGCCAAGGACGGTGAAGATCTCGAAGACCCGCTATCCGGTAGATCCAAAGGCTGCTCCGCTTAAGTGAACAGCACTACGCCGAAAGGTGGGGTTTTCCATTCCATACATCGGTGCGATTACACGCACCGACGCATCAACCGCGCGGCCAATTACTTGGCAGCAGCAGCGTCACCGGCCTTGGCCTGCAGGGCTTCGGTGGTGATGCGGATCTTGACTTCGTCGCTGACGTTCGGGGCGTACTGGTCCACGCCGAAGTCGCTGCGCTTGATCGTGGTGGTGGCGTCGAAGCCGGCCGCCAGCACCTTCTTCATCGGGTGCTCGCCGGCACCGTTGAGGGTGACGTCCAGCACGACCGGCTTGGTCTGATCCTTGATGGTCAGATCTCCGGTGACGGTCAGCTTATTGGTGCCAGCGGCTTCGACCTTGGTGCTCTTGAAGGTGGCGGTCGGGAACTTGGACGCATTGAAAAAGTCACCGCTCTTCAGGTGTTCGTCCAACTTGGCCGTGAAGCTGGTCAAGCCGGTCAGCGGCAGGGTGACCTGCACGGTGGACTTGGTCACGTCGGCCGCGTCGTACACCAGGGTGCCGTTGACATTGCCGAAGTGCGCAGTCGGGTTGGAGAAGCCGAAGTGGCTCCACTGCGCCAGCACGTCGGTGTGGTCCGGATCCAGCGTGTAGGTGCCGGACTGCACTTGCACGGCAGGCGCGGCCGAAGCGGTGGACTCGGCAGCAGCCGGTGCCGGAGAAGCAGCGGTGGCAGCCGGTGCGGTGGCAGCCGGGGTTTCGGCGGCCGGAGCGGCATTGTCGGCCGGCTTGGAGCAGGCGGCAATGGCCAGGGTCAGGGCGAGCGGCAGCAGCAGTTTATGGGTGGTCTTCATTGAAATTCCTCGTGATGAGAGACGCGTTGGATCAACGCAGATGGGACGAAACGCAGACGGACGAAGACTGCAGGAATGTGAAACCGCACGCCCAAAGCGACTAGTGCACATAGCGAGCGGTCTGTACACAACCAAGGACCGCGTGTCAGAACCGGCGTGTGCGTGGCTGCAGATCGCCCCGAGCACCGGTTGCGCCCGCCTGATGGTGAGCGCAGCCGTTATCGATCTTATTCAATGCGTGCGGCTTCGTCGAAACTCAGGCGCGGCAAGCGCGGGAACAACCCGGCCGGGTCACCGTAGCCGAGATTGACCAGGAAATTGGATGTGATCGAGGTGCCGGCAAAAAACGCCGCATCCACCTTGGCATTGTCGAAGCCGGACATCGGGCCGGCATCCAGACCCAGCGCACGCGCGGCCAGGATCAGATAGGCGCCCTGCAACGAACTGTTACGGAACGCAGAAGGTACGCGCGCCTCGCGCGGGCCGTCGAACCAGCTCTTGGCATCGGCGTGCGGAAACAGGTACGGCAGTTTCTCGTGGAAATCCTCATCCGACCCGATGATTACTGTGACCGGCGCAGCCAGCGTCTTGGCAGCATTGCCTTCGGACAGCGCCGGGGTGAGCTTCTGCTTGGCCTCCGGGCTGGTCACGAACACGAAACGCGCCGGCGAACCGTTGGCTGCGGTCGGGCCCCACTTGACTAGGTCGTAAAGCTGGCGCAGCTGATCTTCGCTGACCGGCTTGTCGAGAAAGGTGTTTTGCGTGCGGGCAGTGCGAAACAGCTGATCCAGTGCGGCAGCGTTGAGCAGGTCGGACATGGCGACTCCGTGAGGCTGAGGAATGGACGACAGTAGGATGCTGCACGGGCGCTGGTGTGAAGACCCGCAGTGTAGAGTGAAGCCATTGCTGCAACACACGCTCAATCTGAAACAAATCTATGTCGGATCTGAAACGATGGCGCTGACCTGTGCGGTCAGCGATGGCCTGGCCGGCAATGCCCGCCAGGCCGAGGCCCTGGCACGTGCACTGCAGCCAGCGCCGATCACGGCACTGCACCTGCAGGCCCGCGCGCCATGGCGCTGGGCCGCGCCGCACCTGTTGCCCGGCGCTGACGCCGCCTTTGGCGCGGAGTTCGCCCGGCAACTAGGGCAGCCGCCGGCGCTGGCTATCGGCTGCGGACGCCAAGCTGCGCTGGCAACCCGGCTGCTGCGCGCGCACGGTAGCCGGACGGTGCAGATCCTGGACCCGCGCCTGGATGCACGTCACTGGGATCTGCTGATCGTGCCCGAGCACGACGCATTGCGTGGCGCCAACGTCATCACCCTGCTCGGCAGCCTGCATCCGGTGGACGATACCTGGCTGACGGCCGGGCGCACCGCCTTTGCCACGCTCGGCTCCCTGCCCGGTCCGCGTCTGGCGCTGCTGATCGGCGGCCCGAGCGCACCAGTGCCCTGGACCACCCAGGCACTGGCAACGCTGTGCGCGCACCTGCGCGAGCAACTGCACTCGGTCGGCGGCAGCCTGCTGGTCACTACGTCGCGACGTACCCCGCCCGAGACAATCACAACGCTGCGCACGTTGTGCGCAGACTTGCCCGGCCTGATGTGGTGCGATGAACGCGATGGCCCGAATCCTTATGCCGGCCTGCTGGGCTGGGCCGATGCGATCGTGGCCACTGCCGACTCGGTCAACCTGCTGTCCGAGGCGTGCGCCACGCGCGTGCCGGTGGCGGCGGCGTTTTGCGATTGCGCGCGAGGACGCGTTCGGCAGTATGTTCGAGCACTGCAGGCACATCGACGTTTATGCGACACGGCCGACATTTTCGCAGCACAGTCAGAACTCACTCCACTGCGCGAAACCCAACGCGTTGCTACACTGGTGCGTGAGCGCATGCACATATGATGGTGTTGCCGCGAGGGGCACCGGACGATCCGGACCACCATCGAAGCGCGTTATCCGTGTCCCGCCAGCCGCACTGGCCCGCATGCGTCTAAACGCGGATAATCGCGCTGCACTGCCACTGACACACCGCCATATCTGCCACGCCTCCAAGCTTGTTTGCTCCGCTCACCGCACGCGCATTGATGTGGGCGGTGCTGGCTATGGGTGCGGTGGTGCTTGTGTCCAACATCCTGGTGCAGTACCCGATCAACGACTGGCTGACGTGGGGCGCGTTCTCGTATCCGGTGGCATTTCTGGTGAGTAACCTGATCAATCGCCGCTTCGGGCCGCGTGCAGCGCGCAAGGTAGCCTGGTGCGGGTTTGCATTGGCAGTACTGCTGTCGATCTGGCTGGCAACGCCGCGGATTGCAGTGGCCTCGTGCACCGCCTTCATTGCTGCACAGTTGCTGGATATCAGCGTGTTCGACCGCCTGCGCAATGGCAGCTGGTGGCGCGCGCCGATCGTGGCCACCACCTGCAGTGCCACGCTGGATACGGCGATCTTCTGGAGCATTGCCTTTGCCGGCGTGGGCCTGCCATGGATCAGCTGGGCTGCCGGCGATCTGGCGGTGAAACTGGGCATGGGCGTGTTTCTGTTGGGCCCGTTTCGTGCGTTGCTGTGGAGGAATGCGCCACGCCCGAGCCGCTAAGCGTGGCCAACAGCGGCTAGACCAACGCAAGCGATAATGCCTACCGCAGACAGCACCGCTTGACTTACTGGGCCGCAGAAAAACAGCTGGTACCACGGACAATCTCAGAGGCTTTTTCCTGGCGGAAATCGTAACTGCTGCGCATCTGCGATCGCTGCAACGATAAGGCGCGCATCCCGAACCACCGGCGTGGGTGCGATCAAGCGCGGCCGGCGGTCCAACGTACAACTCAGGCCGGCCTCCACCAGCGCGGCGTGTGCCTGATGCAGCGGTGCTGCGCTGTCGCCCGGTAGCCAGTGCGCTTGAACAAGCGCATCGATCAGCGCGGGCGTATCGCAGGCCAGCAGCAGTTGCCGGTGCTGCGCCGCCTGGCCAAGCACGCCGGCCTGCAGCACGAATTCCAGATCGACCAAGCCACCGGCGCCTTGTTTGAGATCCAGCCGACCGGCATCGCTGCGATCCAGTTCGGTGCGCATGCGTGCGCGCATCTTGTGCACGTCCTCGTGCACCTGCGCGGGGTCGCGCACGCGCGTCAGCGTGTCGGCGCGCACCTGCGCAAAGGCATCGCATAGCGCAACATCGCCGGCGACTGCCCGTGCGCGGACCAACGCTTGATGCTCCCAGGTCCAGGCGCGCGCGCGCTGGTACTCGCGATAGCTGGCCAACGACGACACCAACGCGCCCTTGCCGCCATCCGGGCGCAGCCGCACATCGATGTCATACAAGCTGCCGGCGCCTGTCTCGGCGGCGAGCAGTGCCATCACTTTTTGCGCAAGCCGCGCAAACCAGCGCCCGGCTTCCAGCGGCCGCTTGCCATCGGAGGCTTCTACCGCGCGCGGGTGATCGTAGAGAAACACCAGATCCAGATCTGAACCGAAGCCCAGTTCCAAGCCGCCCAAACTGCCATAGCCGATGATGGCGAAGCTGCCTCCGGGCACTTGCCCATGCGATGCGACCAGTGCACTGCGCGCCAGCTGCAACACGGTTTGCACCACGGCTTCGGCAAGCCAGGCGAGTTGCTGCGTGCTTTGCACCGCCTGCTGACGGCCATCGAGCGTGGCCAATGCAATCCGAAAGCTTAGCGCGAGCCGGCGTTCGTTGAGCTCGCGCAGCGCTGCTTCGGTATCGTCGATATGCAGCATCTGCGCACAGGCTGCGTGCAAGGCTGCACGATCGGGCAAGGGGCCGCTGATGCGGGTGTCGAGCAATTCGTCCAACAACAATGGATGCGCAGCCAGGCGCTCGGCCAGCAAAGCGCTGCGCGAGAGCACGTCAACCACGCGCGCGAGCGCGCTGGGCTGTTCGTCCAGCAACGCCAGATAGCTGGTGCGGCGCAAGGTGGCCTGCAACAGGCCGAGCATGCGCCGCACCGCGGCATCGGGTTGGCTGGCGCGGGTGGCTGCATGCAGCAGCGCCGGCATCACGCGATCGAGCCGTGCGCGTGCATTGTCGGAGAGCGCTCGCACGCCGGAGGCGTTGGCAAAATCGGCCAGCACCTGATGCGCGCCGCCGGGATCGTGCAATCCAATCCCCGCCAATGGCGTGGCATCGCCGTCCGGCAGCGCGCACCAATAGTCGGCTAGCGCGTCCGGTGCGGCGGCGCGCACGCGTGGTGCCAACAGTTCGGCAAATTCGGCCGCCACGCGCACACGTTGCGGGGTGAGCGCCTGCAGCAATGCCGACCAATCCGCATAGCCCAGGCCTAGCGCAATGCGTGCGCGATCCAGCGGTGCCTGCGGCAAGGCATGGGTCTGCGCATCGCGCAGCATTTGCAGGCGATTTTCGAGCCGACGCAAAAAGCGATACGCCTCGGTCAATGCCTGACCATTATCAGGATCGATCTGGCCCGCGGCCACCAGCGCCTGCAAGGCAGGCAGCAAGCGGCGCTCGCGCAATGTCGGTTCGCGTCCGCCACGAATCACCTGCAGCGATTGCGCCAGAAACTCGATCTCGCGAATGCCACCCGGCCCGCGCTTGATGTCATCCAGACGATCGTGGCGCGCGACTTCGGCAGTGATCGCCGCCTTCATCTCGCGTAAGCCATCCAGTGCGGTGAAATCCAGATAGCGCCGGTAGACGAATGGCCGCAGCGTTTCCAGCCAGGCTTCGCCAGCGTCGATGTCGCCGGCCACTGCGCGCGCCTTGAGCCAGGCGTAACGCTCCCAATCGCGCCCTTCGCGCTGGAAATACTGGTCCATGCCGGCAAATGACAACGCCACCCGCCCGGCGCTGCCGAACGGACGCAAGCGCAGATCCACGCGATGACTGAAGCCATCGGCGGTGGTTTCGTCGAGCAGTTTCGCCAGCTGCTGGCCCAGCCGCGCGAAGTATTCCTCGGCTGCAAGCGGACGGGCGCCATCGGATTGCCCGCCCTGCGGATAGGCATAGACCACGTCCACGTCCGAGGAAAAATTCAGCTCGCCGCCGCCCAACTTGCCCAGCCCGAAGACCACCATCTGCTGCACGCTGCCGTCTTCGGCAATGACATGGCCGTGGCGGGTATGGAATTGCTGCTCAAGCGCCTGCAAGCCGCATTGCAGGCAATTGTCGGCCAGCCGGGTCGCACCGGCCAACGTGGCGTCCACGCTGTCCAGATCGAGCACATCGCGCCACACCAGGCGGGTGGATTCGGCACTGCGATAACGCCGCAATTGCGCGGGCCACAGCTGCGGTTGCGCAGGATCGAGCACTGGCACTGGTAGCGGCGGCGGATCGGCCTGCGCCAAGTGATGCACCAATGCGGGCTGACGCGCCAAGGTGTCGAGGGCGAATTCGCTGGCGAGCGCGACCTGTTCGAGCTGCCGATCAAAACCGCCGCCTGGCCAGCGCTGCCCGGCCGGTAGGGCATGACGGACACGCGCCACGGCACGCTCGATCAGAGCGGCCAACGCAGGAGACACGGATGGGATGGGCTGCGACATGCCTGGATTCTTGCATCACTGCGCGGACGCGGCACGTGCCTGTGCTCGTAGTCGATCATCGCATCGCGCCGCCGTTGTGAGAGCTTTCGATGCGTTGAACGCATCGCTTACGCAACCCTGACGATAGCCGTGCTGCACTGCGGCTTTCCCACGAGGCTCAGCCATGTCGCCCATCATCCTGCCCGCGCAGGTGCTGCCGTCCCAGATCCCGCTCGACAACGACGGCACCGACCTGGAGTTGCCACCCAGCCTGCCGTTCCTGCATCTGTGGACCGGGCCGGATGGCAAGAGCCGCCTCAATCCCTCGCAGTTGCCAGGCTTCGGCAGCAAGAGCATAGGCGGCGGTGCGGCGCCGCAGTGGCTGCGGCCGTTCCCGGGCGAGGTGCTCAGCGTCCAGTTCGCAGTGCTGCCGGTGGGTTGGGTCGGCGACTGGCATGAGAGCCCGCATCCGCAATGGGTGATTCCGCTGCGTGGCCGCTGGTTCATCGAAACCGGCGACGGCACGCGGGTGGAAATGGGCCCTGGCGACATCCACTTCGGCCAGGATCAGGGCACCACCGACGCGCACGGCCACCGCTCAGGACAGCTGGGCCAGACCCCATGCCTGCAAATGCTGGTGCAATTTGCGCAATCGCCCGGCGCTGCCACCGCGCATCCGTTCGGCCACGAGGCGCCGCAATGATGGACAGCCACTGCCGCGTGCGCCCGCCCGGCCCGGCGCAACCAACCGACTGCGCGCCACCGAGCACGCAGCACGCCGCGCTGGCCGCGCGCTTTGGCCACGCGCGCCTGCACACGCTGTACGACCAAGCCACCTGGAGCGAAGGCCCGGCCTGGTGGGAGGCGCAACGCACCCTGGTGTGGAGCGATGTGGTCGGCCGCCGCGTGCTTGGCTGGCGCGAGGACGGCGCGGTGGACGTGCTGCTGGACGCCACCGCCTTCACCAACGGCAATGCGGTCGATACCCAGCAGCGGCTTGTGCATTGCGAACATGGGAGGCGCGCGATCACTCGCAGCGACACCGACGGCCAGGCGCATCTGCTGGTCGGCCGCTTCGAGGGCAAACGGCTCAATTCGCCCAACGATCTGATCGTGGCGCGTGATGGCGCGATTTGGTTCACCGACCCGCCCTTCGGCCTGCTCAAACCCAGCCAGGGTTGCCCCGCGCCGCAGCAGCTCGACCACCATAGCGTCTACCGACTGCCGCCCGATGGCGGTGCGTTGCAGCGCATGGTCAGCCTGGATCACCCGAACGGGTTGGCATTCTCGCCCGACGAGCGCGTGCTGTACGTGTCGCAGACACCCGAGCACGCCCAGGGCGAGCCGGAGATCACCGCCTTCGATTGGCGCGATGGTGCACTGCACGATCAACGCCGCTTTGCGGTGGTGCCGGAGGGCCTGGCGGACGGGTTTTGCGTGGATCGCAAAGGCTGGCTATGGAGCAGTTTCGGCGCGGGCGTATGTGTGTTCGATCACCACGGGCAATTGCTTGGCCTGGTGCCAACACCGGCCACCGCATCCAACTGCACGTTCGACCAGCAGCGGCGGCGGTTATTCATTACCGGCGGCAATTCGTTGTGGCTGCTTGAACTGAGTTAAAAACCGCGTCGTAGACCGGCTCCCGGGCTTGACCTGCCAGACCCCAGACAATAAAAAAACCCGCTTGCAGCGAACTGCCAGCGGGCTTTGCTCCCTCCCCCACGTCGGGATGCAGGAGCATAGTGCGCGCCCCGAACACGACTTGCACGCTGCACTGCAAAACAACACCAGGCAGTACAGAACTGGAGCTTTTTCCTTCACGCCAAGGCGCCGCATCCCGCCGTCACCGCAGCAGATCCGGCTGCGCCTGGTACCACTCCGGCGCGCGCAGCAGATGCCATTGCGGGGTGTCGTTACGCAGACCCACCGCCGCACTCAATACCCCCCAGCGCGCAAGCAGGCTTCCGCTACGTTGAGTGCCCTGCAAACGTAGGCGCGCATCGACCTGGAAGCGTTCATTGCGCGCCTGCAACCGGTCGACGATGACCGTTTCACCCTGCCACTGCACGCGCGCTGTCACTTGCGCCTGGCCTGCGTCCATCAGTTGCAGCATCCAATTCGGAATCCAACTGTCGCGCGCATACAACGACATCAAAAATTCCAAGTCGCGCACCTGGATGCGCACGCGTCCATCCACAGCCATCGGCTGACGCCATTGCATGCGCGTGTTCTCCAGCACGACACGCGCCCACCAGCCATCGCGCCGCTGTCCATTCGGGCCGGTGAATCCGACATTGCTTAGCTGGATCCTGCTGGCATCGAGGCTGAAAGTTTCAGCGCGCAGATCGCCGCGCTGCAGACGCAGATCGGCATCCACATCGCCACGCAATGCAAGACCGGCAAACTGCAGCCGCGCCGCACGCGCACCAATGCGTAGACCACCCTTGCCGATGCGACCGCCGGGTTCGATCTGCAGATCCCCGCTAAGCACACCATTGCCGCCATCGAAACGCAGCTGCTGTTGCGGCAGATAACGGTTATATGCGCGAAGATCCGGCACGCGTGCGTTGTCGAATACCAGATGCGCACGCGTGGCATCGCGCAACGTTCTCAGCGTGTGTGTATCGGCGCGCGTCTGCAAATCCAGGCGCAGATCGCGGCCTTGCACGAACGGGCGCTGCGGCGCATCGCGATGCGCAATCGAGAACTGCTGCATCTGCAATGCGAGTGCAGGCAGTAACTGGCCTTTCGCATCGGCATCCACGCGCAGATCGGCAGTGGCTTGCCCGTTGATCGTATGCCCCATCACGCCGACTTGCGCACGCACATGCGGCACCTGTAGACGGCTGCCGGCACCGAGCTGGCCGCGATCGATGCGCAGATCGGCATCGACCAAGCCATCGCCTTCCAGCGTCAGCCAGTCCACATCCGGAAACAGCGCTGGAATCCAGCTGAGCGAGGAGAGTTGCCAATGCAGCCGCGCATGCCCGGAGGTGCGCGGCAACAGGCTGCGCATGGACTGCAGCGGCAGCTGCCGGCCTCGCACGCGCAAGTCGGCATCCAGCGTCAATCCGGCATCGGCCGGCTCCGGCATGCTCACCTGCAAACGCATGTTCTCCTCGACCTGCAGCTGCGTTGCAAGCTCGCCCAGGAATGCAGCGGGCGCTCGGGTGCTGTCGTGCAGCGGCGCACGCCATTGCAGTTGGCTGCCGGGTTGCAACGTACCGCGTCTCCAACGTAGCTCGCCATCGACGCGGCCCTTGCCGGCGCGCGTTGCCACCGTATGCCGGCCTTGCGCGTTGCGTGTGACATCCAGCGCCGCCGTATCGCCATGCACGGCCACCAACGCGTCGGTGATCTGCAGCAATGCAAGCCCGCGTGCCTGATCCGGTGCATGTCGCACAATGCTGGCTTCGATGCGCAACTGACCATTGCGCATCACTTCGTCCTTGCCCCAACGCACGCGTGCTTTTTCGAACACTGCACGCGAGGGGAAGAGTTCCATCGGCCCGCCGCGCAGCTGTTTGAACAAGCCTAGCTGCAATTGGCCGTCGCCTTCGATGTGCAGCTGACGTAGCGATAAGGCCTGCACTTGCTCGGCGATGATGCGGTCGAATTGCAGGGTCCAGGCGGGAGCGGTCGACGGGGGGCGGGCAGGTGAGTCGGCGGCCTGGATCGCGACGGCCGCCTGCATGCCACCACGCACACCGCGCGCATGCAGCTGCGGCACCAGCAACTGCCGATGCAGCAATGGCAATAAGCGAATCTGCCCGCTCATGCGCTGCGCACTGACATTCCAGCTATTGCGCGTCGAATGGCCCTGCAGATCGACGTCCCATAGCACCAGTCGCCCGGGCCACCAGGTCAGCCCGGGGCCCCAATGCATTGCGAATGTGTCCGGCTTGCGATTGAGCGCTGCCGGTCCGAGCGGCGTGTTAAGCAGCAGGTTGCCCAGCAGCAAATAGCTCGCGTACGGCGCAATCAGGGCCAGCACTGGCCAACGCACCGCGCGGGGCAACCCGCGCCAGCGGGCGCGAACAGGCATCGTCATGACGGCAGGCTCCTGAAGACCGCGCACGCGGCCCGGCGCAGTGTGCCAAGCCAGCCGTGAGTGCGATGCGCAGCGGTCTCACAGGTTGCCGGCGAGCGGGTACACCGCATGCAGCGCGCCCAGCACACCCATTGCACGACACCATGGCCAGGGCCAATCGCGCAAGGTCGCACCCAGGCCGGTGCGTGCAGCGGCGATAATTGCGCTTCCCCCGTTGCCGCTAGGCCGCCCATGTCCAACGAACGCATCCTGCACGCGCCGCTGCGCGACCGCCTGGTTTCTGCCGAGGCCGCTGCCGCGCTGATTCAGCCCGGCGAGACCGTGGCGATGAGCGGTTTCACCGGCTCCGGCTACCCCAAGGCGGTACCGATGGCGCTGGCGCAGCGTATCGAAGCGGCGCATCTGCAGGGCCAACCGTTCCAAATCAAGCTGATGACCGGCGCTTCGACCGCACCGGAACTCGACGGTGCGCTGGCCAAGGCCGACGGCATCGCCATGCGCATGCCGTTCCAGTCCGACCCGGATGCGCGCCAACGCATCAACGCCGGCACGCTGGACTACATCGACATCCATCTCAGCCACGTCGCCCAGCACGTATGGTTCGGTTTCTATGGGCAGATCGACACTGCGGTGGTGGAAGTCTCCGCAATCCGCGCCGATGGCAGCCTGGTGCCGTCCACCTCGATCGGCAACAACAAGACCTGGCTGGATCTGGCCAGGAAAGTGATCATCGAGGTCAACGATTGGCAACCGGCCGGCCTGGACGGCATGCACGATGTCTACTACGGCACCGCGTTACCACCACAGCGCAAACCGATTCCGCTATTGCATGGCGACGACCGCATCGGCGAGCCTAGCCTGCGCTGCGATCCGGACAAGATCGTAGCGGTGGTGCGCACGCATGGCCCGGACCGCAACAGCCCGTTTGCCGCTGCCGATGAAAGCAGCGAACGCATTGCCGAACATCTGATCGCGTTTCTGCGTCATGAAGTCGGCAAGGGCCGGCTGCCGGCCAATCTGCTGCCGTTGCAATCGGGTGTCGGCAATACTCCCAACGCGGTGCTTGCCGGGCTTGCACGCAGCGGATTCCGCGATCTGGAAGCGTTCACCGAAGTGATTCAGGACGGCATGCTCGCACTGCTGCGCGACGGCGTGCTGCGCTATGCCTCGTGCACCGGCTTTGCGCTCAGCCCGGAGGGCAACGAGGAGTTAAAGCGCAACATCGAGTTCTATCGGCAACGCATCGTCATGCGCACGCAGGAGATTTCCAACCATCCGGAATTGGTGCGCCGGCTGGGCTGCATCGGCATGAACGGCATGATCGAAGCCGACCTCTACGGCAACGTCAATTCCACCCATGTGATGGGAAGCCGCATCATGAATGGCATTGGCGGCTCGGGCGATTTCGCACGCAATGGGTTCCTGTCGATTTTCTTGAGCCCCAGCATCGCCAAAGCGGGCAGCATTTCGTCGATCGTGCCGATGGTCAGCCATGTCGATCACACCGAACACGACGTCTCGGTCATCGTCACCGAACAAGGCCTGGCCGATTTGCGCGGATTGACGCCCAAGCAGCGTGCGCACCAGTTGCTCGCCCACTGCGTGCATCCGCGTTATCGCGATACGTTGGACGACTATGTGGCGCGGGCAAATCGCCATAGTTATGGCAAACATACGCCGCATCTGTTGACTGAAGCGCTGACGTGGCATCAGCGTTGGTTGGAGACTGGAGATATGTTGGGGTGAATCGGGCTTGGGGATTAGATTGGCTAATTAAACGCAGCAAGCAGTCGCCAGCTGGGTGCGGACGGCGCAGAGGAACCGCAGTGTTCGCGTGATACATGCCGATTCCGAGCACCGGCCGCGCCCGCCTGGCGGTGAGCGCAGCCGTTTTGTCAGCCGCTCTTGATGCTTTTCGAACTTCATTGCTATCGGAGTCATGCTGCGACCTCGCAATGGCACGCGTGTGATGGAGAACGTCCTTGTGAGTGCATCGCGTCGTTACGAACCTGCGGTTTTGGATGACTATCTTCCGCCGCAACCTCACCCTCTCCCCCATGAAGGGGAGCGAGGTCCCGAGGGGGAGAGGGCTTTATGGCCTGAACTGCGAGCTGCCTCGGCAATCACGCAGCCTCGGCAATCCGCCTTGCACGACGTGCACGCACCGCCGTCGCCAAGCGCTCCAGCACTTGCACCGAAGCGTCCCAATCCAGGCAGCCATCGGTGATGCTTTGGCCGTAAGTCAGTTCGCAGCCTGGCACCAGCTCCTGGCGTCCACCGACCAGGTGGCTCTCCACCATGACACCGACGATGCGCGTTTCACCGCCTTCCAATTGGCTGGCGATGTCGTCGATGACCTTGGGCTGGTTCTCGGGATTCTTGCCGCTGTTGGCGTGGCTGGCGTCGATCATCAGGCGTACCGGCAAGCCGGATTTCTTGAGCAACTGGCTGGCCGCTTCCACATTGGTCGCATCAAAGTTGGGCTGCTTGCCGCCACGCAGAATCACGTGGCAATCCGGATTGCCCGCAGTTGCGGCAACTGCCGTGTGGCCGTCCTTGGTCACGGCCAGGAAATGGTGCGGATGCGAGGCCGCGCCTACCGCATCCACCGCAATCTTGACGTCGCCGTCGGTGCCGTTCTTGAAGCCCACCGGGCACGACAACCCGGACGCCATTTCGCGATGCACCTGGCTTTCAGTAGTACGCGCGCCGATCGCGCCCCAGGCCACCAGATCGGCGATGTACTGCGGCGAGATGATATCGAGAAATTCCACGCCCGCCGGCAGGCCGAGGTTGTTAATGTCGCGCAGCAGACTGCGCGCCAGCCGCAGGCCCTTGTTGATCTGGAAGCTGCCATCCAGATCCGGATCGTTGATCAGGCCCTTCCAGCCCATGGTGGTGCGCGGCTTTTCGAAGTACACCCGCATCACGATCTCCAGCGCATCGCCGAGCTGCTCGCGCAGCGGTCGCAGACGGTGCGCGTAGTCCATCGCAGCGACCGGGTCGTGGATCGAGCACGGCCCGATCACGACCGCCAGGCGGTCGTCGCGTCGGTGCAGGATTTCGTGCAGCGCGGCGCGCGAATTGGTCACAGTCTCGGAGGCACCTTCATCGCAGGGCAGCAGCGAGAGCAGCTGCGAAGGTGGTACGACGGCGTCGATTTTGCGGATACGCAGGTCATCGGTCACAGGCGGCATAACGAGTGTCTCGGGTAGGCGGTTACGTCGGGGAACCAGGCGAGGCGGCAACAAAGAAGCCGCCAGTTATGCGCTGGCGGCTTTTCGGGAATGCTGCTGAAGTTTCCTTCAGGTTGAGCGCAATCCTTCCTACGCCAGCGGCATCGGAAAACCGTAGTACCAAAAATAGAATTGGCTGCGGGGTGCGTTCATCGGTTGCATTGATAACACGCGCATGTGTGCGTTGCCACTGTTTCATCGGCAACGGAACGTCGCAGCCATGTGATCGGGGATCATGCCTGCCAGCCTGCGTTAAACCCGCCCTAACCGTTCCCGCGCAACTTGATCGAACGCACCACACGCCACGGCGATAACGCGATGACGCGTGATGCAGCAACAGCGCTCGATCAGAACGTAAACGCGTATTACGCCGCCACTTCTTCGCAGCCGATCGGGTTGAACAATGTGGTGTTGTAGAAACCGTATCCGTAGAAACTTTCCTTATTTTCGTAACCCACTTCGTTGAACACGTTGTTGACGTTAGCCTTGGGGTGGTCAGTGATCTTATAGTCGATGCTGAGGTTCCAATAGATCGCCGGTCTGGCCGGTCAAGTTGGAATAGGACATGTCATCGGAGTCGTCCAGCAGCGGACGATCGCACCCACTCAACGGGTCGCGCCGGGTGGCCTGCAGTGCGTAGGTCAGGCTCCAGTTTTCGCCGGTGCGCCCGTGACACGTCGAAACTGTCGCTCGCGGTGCCGCCGCGCAGACGCACCTGATCGCCTTGGTAGTCGCGCTTGAGGATCACGTTGACCATGCCGGCCACCGCATCCGATGACATCGATATCAATGTCCAACATAAATGTATGCTATCTGCCGCAAATCAACCTATCCAACTGCATTGCATGCGTCTCAGCAGCCCTATCCGTGTACGGCCTGTGGCCCCAGAATCGATTCGCCGGACCTCAGCCACCGTTGTCTCTGGTTTGGGCCGAAAGCCGTTGTGCAGATCATGTCAAGATCACCAAATACTGCGATTTTGGTATCCCCCACCGAACGGAGACATCCGATGAAGATTAATGAAGCCAAGGTGGCCGGTCCATCTTCGTCAAGCGTGCTGCAGGAAGTACGCGATGACCAAGAACAGACTGTGGCACTGCGACCACCTTCGACACTGCCGCAAACTTCGGTCGACCCGGCGCTAGCGCCGCTTGCCGCGCGCAATCGCCCAGGCGCCTCGCCTGCCGGCTCCGCGTCGGCGTCCTCTAGGTCGGCGTCGCCCGCCGAACCATCATCGCCCGCACCGCGGGCGCGACACTCGGCTCGGACAACCGCCTCATCCATTGCAGCGACGCTGGCCTCGCGCGCGAACTCCGCGCTGGCAACCGGCGCACAGCAGGCGTCCGCTGCGGTGTCCAAGGCCGCGTCCAATCTCTGGTCTCTGACGGATCTGCGCACCATGCTGCAGATGCATGCAGACGATCCCGCGTTTTTGCGGATGATGCGCCACACCGACCCCGAACAAGTCGCCCCCCACAGCCTGGCCGCGTGCCGCCAGCAGATTACCGAGCTGCGCCAAACTATCGCACCTCTCGACAACGGCCTGGAACCACGCTTCCGTCAGCAATTGCTCGCCGACATCAAAGCTGTAGAAGACGCGCTGCAGCCGCTGGAGCACGGGACACCCGCAGCCAGGCGTGCGCTGAATTCGCTGGTCAATCTGGTCAATGTCTGGCCAGTGGCCGTGCCAAGTCCGCTGCTAGGTAACCTGGGCAAGACCTTCGCCTACACCATCGCCTATGTCACCAGAAATGCCGTAAGCATTTCAGCATCGGCCTTACGCCCTACCGCCGATGGGCTTCCGTTCCCGCTAATGGGCGGGCAGCTGGGGCGCGAAGCCAATGAAATGCATTTCTACGCCACCCTGCTCAACGGCCTGTTTCTCGCTACCGAACTTCCGAAGAAATTCGGCAACCCGTCCGTGCAACATCAGGCCGAAGCAGTGGAAAACAATCTGGGGTTTGCCGCAACCGCAGCGACCGCCTGCGCGGCACTAGTACTCACGCCCTTCTTCTGGAACAACATCAATGCAATGGGGAATCGGCTACACAGCGGTGCTTCGGAACTGGGCGCCAAGGCCATGCAAACGCTGGGCTACGGCCCGCAAGCAGAGCGGTTGCGGACGCGCCTGACACCCGGCCAGATCAGCGACCAACTGCGTGGGCAACTCAACACGATCTGCGCCGCTCTGGAGAGCGGCCGCGACGCTTTTCAGCAAGCGCGCAGAAAATTCACCGGACCCGGCGCAGGACACGAACTCACCCGGACGCTGAATGCCCAATGCACGCATCTGCTGGAGACGCTCGATCAGTGCAGCAAGCGACTGAACACGGCGCTGCAACATGATCAACGCCAGTCAGCAACCATCCCACGCCAGGTGACCAACCAGGATTTCTCCTCCAAATTGGCATTGGCGTTGTTCGGCGCCGGCGTGACCGGGCTGACCGTCTACCTGATCCAGCCGGATCGGATCGGCACGGTGGACCTGCTGGCCGACTCAGCCGTCGTGACGACAGTGATGATGCAGTCGGCGTTGAACAAACAAGCGACCCATCAGGACGCGATGGAACGCTTCAAGGCCATGTGCTCCGGCAGCATGGTCATGGCGCTAGGGCTGGGTGTGGAGAAACTGTCCAAGATCTTCGCGAATAAGAGCCTGATCGAAGCGTCGTCCTCATCGCCCTACTACGCTGGCGCCGTCATGTCGCTGATGTCGATGACGATGCCTGGCCCGATAGCGCGCGGCGCCGAACTGGCGATGAACTGGGGCGGGCATCAGCTCATGCGGGTGTTCAAGGGGCCCGATGGCACTCCGCTCGCAACCCGCATGCCTTCCTCGCCCGATGAGCTGGACGAAACCATAGAAAACACATTGAGGTATCTGGAAGGTCTGACAGAAGCGGAGTTGTATGCTTACAGGACGATCGTTGCAGAAAGTACTCTGCAAGCGATCCATGATGCGGGCGCGGGTACGCAGACGCGGCCCAGCAACGTCACGATCAGCGAAATCACCGGGATGGACGACGGCGCCGAGGTTGCGATGCAGACCGCAGCCCCCGAACCGGCAGCGCCTGCGCAACCGCACCCATCCAGCGATGACGCCACAACAAGCGCAGCACGTTCGCCCTGATATTGCGACCAGCAGTCACGTAAGAGCAGCTGCAAATCAATCCATGCAGATCTGTGTTCCATGCGTCTGATTGCGTCACAGCGCGCGCAGCCTGTGGCCCCAGGAATCAATTCGCTGAACCTCAGCCACTGTTCTCGCTGCCACTTCCGGTGGCAGCCCACCAGTTCGTGTCTGCGGTTTGGGCCGGGGGCGTTTGTGCAGATCATCAAAGAGCACCAAACATTGCGATTTGGTGCCCCCCACCGAACGGAGACATCCGATGAAGATTAATGAAGCCAAGGTGGCCGGTCCATCTTCGTCAAGCGTGCTGCAGGAAGTACGCGATGACCAAGAACAGACTGTGGCACTGCAACCACCTTCGACACTGCCGCAAACTTCGGTCGACCCGGCGCTAGCGCCGCTTGCCGCGCGCAATCGCCCAGGCGCCTCGCCTGCCGGCTCCGCGTCGGCGTCCTCTAGGTCGGCGTCGCCCGCCGAACCATCATCGCCCGCACCGCGGGCGCGACACTCGGCTCGGACAACTGCCTCATCCATTGCGGCGACGCTGGCCTCGCGCGCGAACTCCGCGCTGGCAACCGGCGTACAGCAGGCGTCCGCTGCGGTGTCCAAGGCCGCGTCCAATCTCTGGTCTCTGACGGATCTGCGCACCATGCTGCAGATGCATGCAGACGATCCCGCGTTTTTGCGGATGATGCGCCACACCGACCCGGAACAAGTCGCCCCCCACAGCCTGGCCGCGTGCCGCCAGCAGATTACCGAGCTGCGCCAAACTATCGCACCTCTCGACAACGGCCTGGAACCACGCTTCCGTCAGCAATTGCTCGCCGACATCAAAGCGGTAGAAGACGCGCTGCAGCCGCTGGAGCACGGGACACCCGCAGCCAGGCGTGCGCTGAATTCGCTGGTCAATCTGGTCAATCTCTGGCCAATTGCCGTGCCAAGTCCGCTGCTGGGCAAACAGGCCAAGACCTTCGCCTACACCGTCGCTGCTTCCACCAAAAACGTCCTGAGCATTTCTGCATCGGCCTTACGTCCCACCGCCGATGGACTTCCGTTCCCGCTGATGGGTGGCGAGCTGGGACGCGAAGCCAATGAAATGCACTTCTACTCCATCCTGCTCAAAGGAATATTTCTCTCAACCGAACTACCCAAGAAATTCGGCAACCCGTCCGTGCAACGTCAGGCCGAAGCAATGGAAAACAACGTGGGATTTGCCGCAGCCGCATCGACCGCCTGCGCGGCGTTGATACTCACGCCCTTCTTCTGGAACAGCCTCAATGCAATGGGGAATCGGCTACACAGCGGTGCCTCGAAAATGAGCGCCAAGGCCATGCAAACGCTGGGCTACGGCTCGCAAGCAGAGCAGTTGCGCAAGCAACTGACACCCGGCCAGATCAGCGGCCAACTGCGTGGGCAACTCAACGAGATCTGCGCCGCTCTGGAGACTGGCCACGACGCCTTCCAACAAGCACGCCGAAACTTCGCCGGACCCGGCGCAGGACACGAACTCACCCGGACGCTGAATGCCCAATGCACGCATCTGCTGGAGACGCTCGATCAGTGCAGCAAGCGACTGAGCACGGCGCTGCAACTTGATCAGAGCCAGCCAGCAGCCAGCCCACGCCAGGCGACCAACCACGACTTCTCCTCCAAATTGGCATTGACGTTGTTGGGCGCCGGCGTGACCGGGCTGACCGTCTACCTGATCCAGCCGGATCGGATCGGAACGGTGGAACTGATGGCCGACTCAGCCATCTTGACGACGGTGATGATGCAGTCGGCGTTGAACAAGCAAGCGACCCGGCAGGACGCGATGGAACGCTTCAAGTCAATGTGCTCCGGCAGCATGGTCATGGCGCTGGCGCTGGGTGTGGAGAAACTGTCCAAGACATTCGCAGACAAGAGTCTGATCGAATCCTCGTCCTCATCGCCCTACTACGCCGGCGCCATCATGTCGCTGATGTCGATGACGATGCCTGGCCCAATGGCGCGCGGCGCGGAACTGGCAATGAACTGGGGCGGGCAGCAGGTCATGCGGGTGTTCAAGGGGCCCGATGGCACCCCACTCGCAACCCGAATGCCTTCCTCGCTCGAAGATCTAAGCCAGACCGTACAAAGCACAGCGAGATATGTGGAAAGTCTGACGTCGGAACAGGCGCAGCAGTACGAGCAGATGGTCGGAGATATCGCGCTGCAAGTGATCGAAGATGCGGGTGCGGGTGCGACTACGCAGACGCGGCCTAGCAGCGTCACACTTACCGAAATCACCGAAGTCGCCGAGATGGACGACAACTCCGAGGTTGCGATGCAGACCGCATCCCCAGAACCGGCAGCGCCTGCGCAACCGCATCCATCCAACGATGACGCCACAACAAGCACAGCACGTTCGCCCTGATGTTGCGACCAGCAGCAATGAGCTACCTGGACCCACCTGCGCGGTAATGGACCGCAAAAAAAGCCCACCTTTCGGCGTAATGCTGTTCACTTAAGCGGAGCAGCCTTTGGATCTACCGGATAGCGGGTCTTCGAGATCTTCACCGTCCTTGGCCGCGTAGGCCTCGGCCGGTGATAGAGGAACAGGCTCGCGGTGCCTGAGCGAAGCTGGGATAGGCGTCTGCCTGTGGCGGAAGCCGGATTGGCTGCGGCCATCACGATGAGTTGCACTGCGATGTACTGGCAGACCGGTTTGAATCGGATGTCCGAAGGCGTTCTGCCAAAGGCCACAGCTGTCTGGCTGGCTTCACGCCGAATGCTGTTGTAAGCCAGCAGCAACCCCCAGACTTGCTGGTATACCAAGTCGATCTTTTTGCTACGCAACGTTGTCGCGTTGTGCTGCATCGAGCTTTTGATGTCGCGCAAACCCAGTTCGATTTCCCAACCGGAATATTCTGCGTAAAGGTGCTCAGGTCACAGAAGTTGAACAGGTCGCCAAGGTCAAACAGCTGCTGGTGAAGGGACACAAAAAAATCCGATACCAGAAGTCTGGTATCGGATTTTCGGTGACTCAATTGCTTAAGTGAGCAGCATTACGGCATTCGCCGGGGTTTTTCTGCTGCAACAGCTGCTGGCTTACATCAGAAATCCATGCCGCCCATGCCACCCATGCCACCGCCGCTCGGCAGAGCCGGCTCGTCCTTCTTCGGTGCATCGGCCACCATGGCTTCGGTGGTGATCATCAGGCCGGCGATCGAGGCTGCGTTCTGCAGCGCCGAACGGGTGACCTTGGTCGGGTCCAGGATGCCGAACTCGACCATGTCGCCGAACTCGCCGTTGGCCGCGTTGTAACCGTAGTTGCCGGTGCCTTCCTTGACCTTGTTCAAGATCACGGACGGCTCTTCGCCGGCATTGGCCACGATTTCGCGCAGCGGGGCTTCCATGGCGCGCAAGGCGATTTGGATGCCGTGGGTCTGGTCTTCGTTGGCACCGGTCAGGTTACCGACGGCCACCAGCGCACGCACCAGGGCCACACCGCCGCCCGGGACCACGCCTTCTTCGACGGCTGCACGGGTGGCGTGCAGGGCGTCTTCGACGCGTGCCTTCTTTTCCTTCATTTCGATTTCGGTCGAGGCGCCGACCTTGATCACTGCAACGCCACCAGCCAGCTTGGCCACGCGCTCCTGCAGCTTCTCGCGGTCGTAATCGGACGAGGTGTCTTCGATTTGGGTCTTGATCTGGCCAACGCGGGCCTGGATCGTGGCCGAATCGCCGGCGCCGTCGATGATGGTGGTGTTCTCCTTAGAGACCTGTACCTTCTTCGCGCGGCCCAGATCCTTGATCGTCGCCTTCTCCAGCGCCAGACCCACTTCCTCGGAGATCACGGTGCCGCCAGTCAGCACGGCCATGTCTTCCAGCATCGCCTTGCGACGATCGCCGAAGCCAGGCGCCTTGACGGCCACGACCTTGACGATGCCACGGATGGTGTTGACCACCAGGGTGGCCAGCGCTTCGCCTTCGACTTCTTCAGCCACGATCAGCAGCGGCTTGCCGGCCTTGGCGACACCCTCCAGCACGGGCAGCAGGTCGCGCACGTTGGAGATCTTCTTGTCATGCAGCAGGATGAACGGATCGTCCAGATCGGCCGACTGGCTCTGCTGGTTGTTGATGAAGTACGGGGAGAGGTAGCCGCGATCGAACTGCATGCCCTCGACAACGTCCAGCTCGTTTTCCAGGCCCGAACCTTCTTCAACGGTGATCACGCCTTCCTTGCCGACCTTCTGCATCGCTTCGGCAATGATATTGCCGATCGATTCGTCCGAGTTGGCCGAAATGGTGCCGACCTGAGCGATCGCCTTGTCGTCGGTAGTGGGCTTGGAGATGTTCTTCAGCTCGATGACAGCGGCCTTGACGGCTTGGTCGATACCGCGCTTGAGGTCCATCGGGTTCATGCCGGCGGCCACAGCCTTGGCGCCTTCGCGGATCAGGGCCTGGGCGAGCACGGTCGCGGTGGTGGTGCCGTCGCCAGCGTTGTCGTTGGTCTTGGAAGCGACTTCCTTGACCATCTGCGCGCCCATGTTCTCGAACTTGTCGGCCAGTTCGATTTCCTTGGCGACCGAGACGCCGTCCTTGGTGATGGTCGGTGCGCCGAAGCTCTTCTCGAGCACGACGTTGCGGCCCTTCGGGCCCAGGGTGGCCTTCACGGCATTGGCAAGAACGTTGACGCCACGAACCATACGGGTACGTGCGTCTTCACCGAAACGAATGTCTTTAGCAGCCATTAGTTATTACTCCGGAAATTAGGGGATTAGGGGGATAAGGAAAATCGGTAGAGCAAGGGCGGATATCGGGACGGGATCGGATGGTGAGAGCGTTAGCCGCCCTGCCGATTCCCACTCCCGATTCCGGCGCGTAGCGCCTGATTAGCCGATGACCGCCAGAATGTCGTCTTCGCGCAGCACCTTGTACTCGGTGCCTTCGGCCTTGTAGCTGCTGCCGGCGTATTGGCCGTAGATGACCTTGTCACCCACCTTGACCACCGGCGCACGCAGGCTGCCGTTGTCCAGCGGCTTGCCGGCGCCAACAGCGACGACTTCGCCCTTGGTGGACTTTTCCTTAGCCGAATCCGGAATCACGATGCCACCGGCGGAAACTTCGTCGGCTTCGATCGGCTTGACTACAACGCGGTCGTGAAGCGGCTTGATGCTCATAGAGAAAGACCCTCTTAAATGATTGATTAGTCTGGAAATTATCGGCGATGTTAGCACTCGTATGTGACGACTGCCAGCACAGCGCGCGGAAAACCCGACAGAACGGGTGCGGGCCAAAGATTGTGCTGGGTGGGCGACTTTCAAGGGCTGAGGGCAAAATTTTTTCGCTTTGACGGTTGCATCCGGAGACCATAGAGGCTGCCAAAACCGTGCGGCCTGGTGGTCGGGTGAATGCGCATCGTGCGCTCAGCACTAATGGTTTTTGTGCGGGATACCGCACCGACCGTGCCCGCCTGGCGGTGAGCGCAGCCGTTTTGCTGGCGCCCTAAAAATGGAACCAGGTTCCACCACTTGTCATGCACAGGCTCTAGAGTCAGGCATGCATTCCCCGACCAAAAGGAACTGTTGATGAGGTTGACGTCCGGTGGTGTTGCCCTGAGCTGCTGGCTTCCGCTGGCCTGCGCGCTTGCGCTGACCGCCACCTCCGCCAACGCGACGGTGTTCATCAACGAACTGCATTATGACGACGCAAGCGCCGCCGACGAATCGCTGAGCGACTACCGCATTTATCTGTACAACGGCAGCGCGCCGAGCGCGGCCACGGTCTACGCAACGACGACGGTGCCGGCCGGCAGCCTGATCACCTGCGGCAGATCAGGTGCGCGTCGCGATCGTGCGCTACACCAGCAATGGTGTCCAGAACGGACCAGACGACTGGGTGGCGCTGGTCGATCCCAACGGGCAGCTGGTGCAGTTTCTCAGTTACGAAGGCGCCATCACCGGCGGCGACGGCCCGGCGGCCGGCGTCACCAGCCAGAATCTGCCGGTCAGCGAGAGCAACAGCAGCGCGGTCGGCAGTTCGTTGCAATTGACAGGTACCGGCAGCAGCCCAGCCAACTTCAGCTGGGCCGGCTCGTCGGCGCAGACCTTCGATGCCTGCAACCGCGGCCAGACCTTCAACGGCAGTGGCGGTGAAACCGGCGGCGCGCCAACTCAAGGCGCCACCGGCTTCCCGGCTGCGGGCGATCTGGCAGTCGGCTTCAGCGAGGCGGTGACGCTGAGCAGCGGCGCCTTCGCGTTGAGTTGTGCCAGCTCCGGCACGGTGGCGTTGAGCTATCCGACCAACGGCACCCGCTTCACCCTGTCCAGCAACACCGCACTGGTCGGTGGCGAACACTGCACCCTGGCAATCACCGCCAGTGCCATCCGCGATGCCGCCGGGTTGAGCCCGGCCGCCAACCAGTCCCTCGTCTTCACCGTGGCCTCGACCAGCGGCGGCACTGGCTACTACACGCGCGTCAACACCGCCAACGCCAGTCAGTTGCGTTGCTCACTGCACACCCTCATCAAAAGCCACACGGTATACCCGCACAGCGGCACCGGCACCAACACCTGGACCATCCTGGAAATGGCCGACGAGGATCCCAACAAAAGCGGCCGGATCCTGGACGCCTACCGCAACCGCAGCTACGCCAAAGTCAGCGACCGAGCCGGCACCGGCAGCGGGTTGACCTACAACCGCGAGCACACCTGGCCCGACTCGCTGGGCTTCGGTAGCGCCAGCGGCGACAAGGGACTGCCGTATGCGCCCTACACAGACACCCACATGCTGTATCTGACCGACACCACCTTCAACGCCGACCGCGGCAACAAGCCCTACGCCGCCTGCACCAGCAGCTGCGGCGAGCGGGTGACCGAGATCAAAACGGCACTGGCGGCGGCAGCGCGCGGTACCCGGGCAATTCCAACTGGGTGCGCACGCCTGTCGGCAACAGGGGCACGTTCGAAGTGTGGCCACGTCGCAAGGGCGACATGGCGCGTGCGGTAATGTACATGGCAATTCGCTTCGAAGGCGGCACCGACGCGGCCACCGGGCAGTCCGAACCAGACCTGGAGCTCACCGACGACCGCAGCAAGGAGGACCGCAGCAAGATCGTGCAGACCTCGTCCTCGCCAGCCTACATGGGCCTGCCGTCCACGCTGCTGGCCTGGCACCAGGCCGACCCACCGGACGATGCCGAGCGCGCCCGTAACCAAGTGATCTTCAGCTTCCAGGGCAACCGCAACCCGTTCGTCGATCACCCCGTGTGAACGAGCTCGAGCCTGTTCACCTCGGCCAAGCCGGCCAGCTGCCAGCTGGCCAATTGATCCTCTCCGTCCCGACGCTCAGTGCGTCGGGACGGCAGGTTCGGCGTATCGACCGACCGGCCTTGCACGCGGCTCGAAGGCCGGCACGGCGACGTTCTTGGCCGGCTCCCCGTTCGCGTCCCAGACCACCGTTGCGGTGTGGAATTCCTCGCTACGGGTCATCACGCCGACCTTGTGGTCAGTAGCTTCACCACGTTGGGCGCATCGGGATTTCAAGCGAGCACCCCGACTTGGCCGTACCACGCCACCGGTATCTCGGCGGGCAAACACCGGTCCGGGCATAGCGTGTCCATCGCGCTGCACCAGCACCCGTAGCGCACCGACAGGCAACGTGCGCACCGCCGGGCGCGTTCGTTCGGTGGAATGCGCCGGGCAGATCCGCGCCGACATCGCCAACGCCTGCCCGCCCACGTCCCGATCGCTTTGTGCCTGCGCCATGACGCCACCATTACCACGCCTGCGATCACGCCCAACCACTGCATCCTGAATGTCGACATGCTGATTCTTTCACTGACCAATGATGCCGGTGCGCTGTTGGCACCGGTTGCCAGACAGTAGGGGCAACAAAAGGTAACGGCGTGTTCCGGAATCGGTGGTCGATCCCCAGCAGGCAGGGGATTACACTGATCGGCCCGATGAATGCCTCTCCCCTCCATTTGTTGTTCAGCACCTGTCCGGATGCCGACAGCGCCGATCACATCGCGCATGCGTTGCTGGACGAGCGGCTGGCTGCCTGCGTCACCCAGCTCCCCGGCGCGCAGTCGCTGTATCGCTGGAACGGGGCGATCGAGCGCAGCCAGGAAGTGCAGTTGCTGATCAAGACCTGTGAAGACCGCCTGCACGACGCCATTGCGCGGCTGCAAGCATTGCATCCGTATGAACTGCCGGAAGCGGTCGCTGTCCAAGCCAGCGCCGGGCTGTCGGCGTATCTCGATTGGGTCCGGGCTGAAACCCGCAAGGAATCCTGACATCCATGAAGTCTCTGTCCCGCTGGATCGCCCGCTGCGCTCTACTGACCGCCCCCTTGTTCGTGGCGCCCCCCCCGGCACAGGCCGCGGTGACCGAGGCCGACCTGCTGCCGGTGGACCAGGCTTTTACGCCGAGCGCGACGGCAAACAGCCGCGAGAGTATCGCGCTGAGCTGGAAAATCGCGCCGGGCTATTACCTGTATCGCCACCGCATCAGCGTCAAATCCGGGCAAGGCTTTACCGCCGGTGAGCTGGCGCTGCCGGAAGGCGAGAGCAAGCACGACGAGTTCTTCGGCCAGGTGCAGATCTACCGCAAGCAGCTGCAGGCCACGCTGGCGGGCAAGGCCGAACCTTCCTTGCAGACCGCTGTTTTGCAGGTGCAATACCAGGGCTGCGCCGATGCCGGCGTGTGCTACCCGCCGCAGCGGCGCGAGATCCGCGTGAGCTTGCCCAATGCGCAAGGCGGCGGTGCCGCCGCCAGGGCGTCGGCTGCAACCTCTAACCTCGGTCAACAGCGCGAAAACCTGGGGGCGTTGGTGCCGCGCGCTCCAGCAGGCCCGCGCCTGTTCGGCAGCCCCGGGCGGGCCGCCGGCGTGGACGCATTGCCGCTACCGGCCGAGCAGGCCTTCACCTTCGAGGCCATCGTCGGCGACGGCAACCGCCTGTTGCTGCGCTTCACTCCGGCGCCCGGCTACTACATCTACCGCGACCGCACCTCGCTGGCACTGGAAGGCGTCGGTGGCGTACGCACCGGCCTACCGCGCTGGCCGCAAGGCGAGTCGCATCGCGACAAACATTTCGGCGATGTGGTGGTGTATTTCGGCCAGGCAGAAGTCACTCTGCCACTGCTGCGCGACCACGCCGACCCAGCCCATGTGACGTTGGTGGCCACCTTCCAGGGCTGCCAGACCGATGGCATCTGCTATCCGCCGATGACCCGCCGTGTGGCGCTGGACCTGCCGGCCGGCACGGTGTCGCCACAGAACCAGGCGCAGGCAGCACCGCTGATGATTTCACCGCTGGCAGCCGGGCAGGCGCCGACCGAACCTGCGCCTGTGCCGACGCGTGGCACCAACGCCAACCTCGCCGCAGACGCTTCGGCAGACAATCCGCAGCGCACCCAGCCACCGCATACCGACAAGGGCCTGCTGGCGATGCTAGCGCTGGCCCTGCTGGGCGGATTGGTGCTGAACCTGATGCCCTGCGTGCTGCCGATCCTGTCGCTGAAGGTGCTGGGCCTGGCCCACAGCGGCGAAAGCCGCGGCCACGCGCGCAGCCATGCCATCTGGTATTCGCTAGGCGTGCTGGTGTCGTTCGCCGCCATTGGCGGATTGGTGATTGGTCTGCGTGCGGCCGGCCAGGCTGCCGGCTGGGGCTTCCAGCTGCAGCAGCCATGGTTCGTGGCCGCGCTGGCGTATCTGATGTTTGCGGTTGGCTTGAGCCTGTCGGGCGTGTTTACGCTCGGCAGCAACCTGGGCGGCATCGGCCAATCGTTGGCTGCACGTAACGGGCCGCTGGGCGACTTCTTCACCGGCGTGCTGGCCTGCGTGGTCGCCAGCCCCTGCATCGCCCCGTTCATGGGCACCGCGCTGGCCTACGCATTCACCGCGCCCGCGCTGCTGGCGATGCTGGTGTTCCTGGCGTTGGGCCTGGGTCTGGCGCTGCCGTTCCTGCTGATCGGCTTCATCCCTTCGCTGGCGCGCCGCCTGCCCACGCCCGGTGCGTGGATGGAAACGCTCAAGCAGGTGCTGGCGTTTCCGATGTATCTCACCGCGATCTGGCTGTTGTGGGTGCTGGGCAAACAACGCGGCGTGGATGCGCTGGCGTTGATGCTGGTCGGCGCCACCTTGCTTGCCCTGGGCCTGTGGTGTTTCGAGCGCAGCCGCTGGAAGAGCAATCGTCTGGGCATGCGCCTGGCCAGCGTGATGCTGGTGCTGACCCTGGTGCCGGTGATCGCGGTGACCCGCCTCAGCCTGCCAGTCACCACCGCTGCCGAAGGCGTAGTCGCATTCTCGCCGCAGCTGCTGGACCGCCTGCGCGCCGACAACCGCGTGGTCTTCGTCAATATGACCGCCGACTGGTGCGTGACCTGCAAGGCCAACGAAAAGAACGTGCTGAGCGGCGCCGACTTCCGCGACGCGCTGCGCCGGGTCGATGCGGTCTACATGAAAGGCGACTGGACCAACGTCGACCCCAAGATCAGCACCTTCCTCGACCAGCACCAGGCCGTCGGCGTCCCGCTCTACGTGGTATACGGCCCCGGCGCACCACCGGCGGTGCTGCCAACGGTACTGACCAACGCCATCACCGAAGATGCGTTGCTGCGCGCTGCGCGTTGATTGTACGCATTGCCCGAGTGCAAATTTTGGATACGGCAATTGGCTACGGCAATCACGCCGCGTCGCCAGAGACAAGCCCGGCTAAGAGCGACTCACACCAGGTAACAGGCGGCCGTCGGGTGGGTACAGACGGCCCGCACGAGCGGGAGTGTCCGCGTGATACATGCCGATTCCGAGCACCGACCACGCCCACTTGGCGGCTGCGCAGTAGTTTTGTTAGCTAATCTAAACAAAAACCCCGCCGGTTAGGACGGGGTTTCGTTATCTAAAAGTGTCATCCTGGATCAGAGCTTGGGACCTTCATGCGCGCTGCGTATGCTGAGAAATTCAGAAGCCACGACGTCCCCCCCGCCCTGAGTGGCAGCCGGGTTTAGAGTCCGGGGGTAATGATATCGGTGTTGGCCAGATGTTGGGCATACGCAGCTGGTGTCATGCCGCCGATTGCTTTCTTGGGTCGGTCCTCGTTGTATTCGCGTCGCAATCGCTCGATCTCGGTGCGTGCATGCAGCAACGTCGGGAACCAGTGTTCGTTGAGGCATTCGTCGCGCAGCCGGCCGTTGAAGGATTCAACGTAGGCGTTCTGGTTCGGTTTGCCCGGCTGGATGAGCCGTAGCTGCACACCACGGGCGTGCGCCCAGGCGACCATCGCCCTGCCGCAAAACTCCTTGCCGTTGTGCCCCGAGGGCAGGCTTCGCGCTCAGTGCGGATCACCTGCGGCAGGCCACGGCTGTGTGCCAGTCGGTCCAGCACGCGCGCAACGCCGTGTCCCGAGATCGCGCGCTCCACGTCGATGGCGACCGCTTCGTGGGTTGCGTCGTCCACGATCACCAGACACTTGATCACCCGGCCTTCGGCGGTGCGGTCGAACACGAAGTCCATCGACCACACCTGGTTGGCCTGCGATGGCCGCAGCAGCGGTTGACGCTCGCCCACCGGTACTTTTTTGCGCTTGGCGGCGCCGGACCTGCAGCTGCTGCTCGCGATACAACCGCTCCACGCGCTTGTAGTTCACGATGCGCCCTTCCTGTCGCAGTTTGAGATAGATCATCCCCACGCCATAGCGGCGATGGCGATGCGCCAGCGCAAGAATGCGCTCGCGTAGCTCAACGTTGCGGTCTTCGCGCGGGCAGTAGCGCAGCGCACTGGCGCTCATGCCGATCGCCGCCAAGGCGCGACGCTCGCTGGCACCGCACCCGATCCACTCGCGCACCAGCGCACGACGCGCGGGTGCGCTCACCACTTTTTTCGCAGTGCATCCTTGATCAGGTCGTTTTCGAACAGCTGCTCGGCCAACAACTTCTTCAGCCGCGCGTTTCACGCTCATCCCGCCGAACTTGCTGCGCCACAGGCAGTACGAGGCCTCACTGAAGCCATGGCGCCGGCACAGGTCTTTGATCGCCACGCCTGCTTCGGCTTCGCGCAGGAAGCCAATGATCTGCTCTTCGGTAAAGCGCTTCTTCACGTCCAATCTCCTCGGGGTAGGGAATTGGTCGCCCCTGAAAAACCCCAACCACCCAACGACCGCAAGGCCTTGATGTCTGCACCGGCGTGCCAAAACTACCAGTGTTCGCTACGCTGAAGGCTGGTTTCTGGCAATTTTCACTCATGCGTACACGCCGTCCTGCTGCCGAAGACAGACCCGCCGCCGAGTTGTTTCGTTCGTGGCTGGAGAACCAGATCGATCTGCGTCATCCGCTGGCGCGGCTGCGCCAACGGATGCCGTGGACGGCGTTGGAGCAAGCACTTTCATCGCGCTTGCCGGCCACCCAGGCCGGTGGCGGTCGGCCGGCATTGCCGGTGCGGCTGATTGCCGGTTTGCTCTACCTCAAACACGCCTACGACCTGTCCGATGAAGCGGTGTGCGAGCGCTGGCTGGAGAATCCGTACTGGCAGTTTTTCACCGGTGAGGTCGTGTTCCAGACGCGTTTGCCGTGCGATGCCAGCTCGCTGACGCGCTGGCGGCAGCGCCTGGGTGAGGCCGGGATGGAAGAGCTGCTGGCGCACACCATCAACGCCGCGCATGCGATGCAGGCGGTGGACGCACGCGAGTTGTCGCGGGTGATCGTGGACACCACGGTGCAGGAAAAGGCGATCGCCTATCCGACCGACAGCCGTTTGCTGGAGGTGGCACGCAAGAAGCTGGTGTTACTGGCCAAGCGGCACAGCATCGGATTGCGGCAGAGCTACGCGCGGCAAGGCCCGGCCCTGAGCCGCAAGGCAGGTCGGTATGCGCATGCGTGCCAGTTCAAGCGGATGCGGCGCGTCCTGCGACGTCAACGCACAGTGCTGGGACGGCTCGTGCGCGACATCCAACGCAAACTCGATCAGGTAAACACCGGCGTGCGCGAGCGCATCGCTGTCTGGCTGGAACGTGCGCAACGGCTGTACACGCAGCGTCCGAAGGACAAACAAAAACTCTACGCATTGCATGCCCCGGAAGTGGAATGCATCGGCAAGGGCAAGGCGCGTCAAGCGTACGAATTCGGCGTCAAGGTCGGCATTGCGGTCACCGCCTGCAAGGGATTGGTCGTGGGTGCGCGCAGCTTCCCGGGCAACCCGTACGACGGCGATACCTTGGCCGAGCAGCTGGAGCAGACACGCGGGTTGCTGCAGGATGTGAGCGTAGAACCGACGGTGGCGATCGTGGACCTGGGCGATCGCGGGCGCGAAGTCGATGGCGTGCAGGTCCTGCATCGCGGCAAGGCCAAGACGCTGACGCGACGGCAATGGCGCTGGATCAAGCGACGGCAGGCGGTGGAGCCGGTGATCGGACATCTGAAAGACGACTGCCGGTTGCGTCGCTGCAGGCTGAAAGGTGCCCAAGGCGATGCGCTGCACGTGCTCGGCTGCGCGGCCGGCTACAACCTGCGCTGGCTGCTGCGCTGGATCGCGTTTTTGCGTGCCTGGATGCGGGCGATGGGATGGTCATCCTTGAGTGCCGTGCCGCTGTCACCGACGGCACTTGGCGCTTGACGGGGATTTTTCAGGGACGACTAATCAGAACAAAATTTGTAAAATTCACCTTTCGCAGAAATCTAAATTTCTTTTTACAGAACCATCGACAGATGAATCACAGAACCATCGACAGATGAATCAGTGACGCACCATCGCCCAACTTTCTTTTTTAAAGTTATTTTAACCGCGACGGAGTGACTTTTACTACATTCCGCAGATAGATGAAATTCGGCGTACCCGCTATCTCCGATAACTTTGATACGAACGGGAAATATTTTGACACGGACAGAGGTCGCCCCTCCACTGCCACATATTGCCAAAGATTCATTTTTAATATAATTAATGGAAGTTTCTGCCGCCCTTCCATTAATTATTACAATCAAAACCCCCGCGAAAAATATTATAAGTACCGAAATTAAGTAAAATATTTTTATTTTTTCTTCATAATTAACCTTTAATGTCTGTAAGGGCGCCCGCCATGTAGAGTTAACTCGACGCCTGCGGAAGCTTCTGCATTTATTCCTCCGCTATCTCCCAGAGAGCCAGATGGCTGAAAATCACCATATGGTGTCAATTTCGATTTGTCTGACGGCGTCCACTTCCCTCCTCCATATAGCTCAATTCCTGCTTGTATAAAGAGTGCATGAAAACCGACTTCACCGTACCCACCAAGGCCAAAGCCTCCATTGCTACAGGGATTTGATCCTGACGCATTTCCAAGAGGTTCAAATGAAATACCACCGCCTATACCGACACCGGCACGTATGCCAATAAAACCACCGGAATTTTCATCCTTACCAAAGAAAAGAGCTCCTCCAAAAAAATCAAATATTGATATAGTCACTTTCCAGAGCCCTAGAGCGTGTTATGAACTTTGAAAGAGGGTGGCTGCATTTCCAAGCATCAGGATCGTGAAGACGACGAAGTGCAAACCGGCCAAGGTTTCCGGCAATCGCTCGTAGTCGCGTGCCAGCCGTCTGAAACGATTGGCCCATCCGAAGCTGCGCTCGACAACCCAACGGCGCGGCAGCAAGACAAAGCCTTTTTTCGCTTCTTGCAGCTTGATCACGTGCAACTCAATGCCTTCTTCCGTGGCCGCCTGCGCCGGTTCTTGACCGGTGTAGCCCTGATCAACAAAGGCGATCTTGACCGTTTCACCGGTCACGTGTTGTACCTCTTGTGCCAACGATCGGACTTGCGCGCGCTCCTGCTCATTAGCCGGCGTCACCTGGACAGCGAGCAGATGTCCAAGCGTATCGACCGCCATGTGTACCTTGCTGCCTTTCTTGCGTTTATAGCCATCGTATCCAGCACGCGGCCCGCTTTCGCAGGTGGACTGCAGCGTGCGAGCATCGAAAATGACCGCGCTCGGCTGGCCTTTTTTCCCTTGCGCCACACGCAAGAGTGAGCGCAGATCACTGACCATGGCCTCAAAGCAGCCCGCTTGCAGCCAGCGCTGTGTTTGCTGATACACCGCTTCCCAGGGCGGAAAATCGTTGGGAAGCAATCGCCATGGTGCGCCGGCGCGCGCGATCCACCGCAGTGCGTTGAACATCGCGCGTAGCTCATACTTGCGCTGCGGTGCCTGCACGTCCATCAGCGTCAAATAGGGAGCCGCAAAGGCCCATTCTTCGTCGGAAATATCGGTGGAATAAGGCTTACGAGGCTTCATCCGTATACGTTAGCGTGACAAGGGCAAAGTTCATAACACGCTCTAATGGATCATTGTATTGCAGCGGACTATCCTTGACATAGATATATCCGTTTACTCCTCCAGCTAGCTTAATCGGATCCTCACTAATAAACCGCCCCCACTGCGGCCGATAATACCTCGCCCGGTAGTAATACAGGCCACTCAGATCCTTCTCCCGCCCCGTGTACTGATATGGGTTGGTATAAGCCGTACTGCTCTGCGTCGTCGCACCATACGGATCATACTCGTACCGCTGCACGACATTGCCCGCTGCATTCGTCAGCAGGCGCGTACTGCCAAGGTGGTCGGTCAGGAAGTACGTCCTGCCGCCCGTGTCGTTGCGTGCATAGCGCTGGTCGATGCCAAGACCGGTCAGGATCGGATTCACCGTGCTGCCTTGTGTTTCCTGCACGGGGTCTTGGCCGTCATACAGATACTGCGTGCTCGTGCCGCCTTCCGTCTTGACCGTCCGCCGTCCCAGCGCGTCATAGCTGAAGCTGGCGATCGTTGTGCCGCTTTGCTGGATCTTGCTCAACCGGTCGCGGTCGTCCCAGATGTAGCTGCGGCTGCCGTCGTTGAGCAGGTGGCCGCTTTCGTCATAACTCAACGCAACGTTGTTGGCCTTGGTCTGCCGGTTATTGTCGTCGAAGCTGTTGCCACTGCTCGCCGTTGGGAGTGACTGCGGTACATGCGTGCCGGTCTGCGCAACCAATTGGCCCACGGTGTTATAGCCATAACCCAAACTGCCCAGCGCCGCCTGCCCGGCCTTGCCCCAGGCCAGGCCGGTGACCTGATTGGCGTTGTTGTAGGTGTAGGCCGTTTGCACGTGGTTGGGCAGGGTTTGGGTGATGCGTCGGTTGGCGGGGTCGTAGGCGAAGCTCACCTTCTCGGTGCCTTGGGTAATCTCCGTCAGGCGGTCGGCGGTGTCGTAACCATAGACGACTTGCGCCTGGGTGGCCGCCTGCATCTTCGTGCGACGGCCCGCTGCGTCGTAGCCGTAGGTGATCGTCCCTTGCGGGCTGTTGGCGGCCGTGATCTGATCGAAGCTGTCGTAGCTCCAGCCCAGCGTGCCGGACACGCTGTCGGCCAACGCCACCATCCGGTTACCGGCGTCGTAGCTAGCCGTCACGCTGCCGCCCATGCCTGGGAACGTGGTCGTGGTCGACCGGCCCAGCGCGTCGTAAGCATAGGTGGTGACACGGTTGCGCCGGTCCGTGTAGTGGGTGACACGGTCCATCTTGTCGTAGGTCCAACGCTCCACCTGGCCCAGTGCGTCGGTGCGGGTTACGCGACGATCACGCGCGTCGTAGGTAGACGTCACGCCGTTGCCATGCGGCAACAGGATTGCCGCTACATTGCCGTTGGCATCGAAGCCCGTCTGCACGGTATTGCCCAACGGATCGATCGACTTTACCGCCCGACCCAGCACGTCGTACTCCAGGCGCGAGAGGTTGCCCTGCACGTCCTGGGCAGCAATCATCCGCCCCAGCACGTCGTAGCGGAAATACACATTGCGCTCGAGTGGATCGCTGATCTGGGTCAGGTCTTCGCCGGTCCAAATGAAGGTGGTGGTGTGATTCAGAGCATCGGTCAGTGTGAGGCGTTGCCCTGCAGCGTTGCAGGTGGCGTTGGTCACGTTGCCCAGGGGGTCGGTCACCGAGGTCAGACAGCAGGCCGTGTAACCAAAACGGGTCGTGCGGTTGAGCGGGTCGGTCATCGACGCAACATCGCCATCGGCGTTGTAAACCAATGTGGTGGTGCGCGCCTCGCTGGTGCCTGCCATCGCCTTGATCTGCGTCTGACGACCGCTGCCATCGTAGGCATAGTCGGTACGCCACCCGAGCGGGTCGATTTGGGCGCGGCGTGCCATAGGCGGCAGTATCGGTCTTCGGATAACGGGTCGCTGGATCAAACACCACCCGTCGTTTGCTACCGTCCGGCCTGGTGATCTGATACGCCCAGGGTTCCGTAGACCCTCAAGACCCTCGTTGCGCGTAGCGCCGTTCAAACTCTACAGGGGACAGGTCGCCAGTTGAATCGTGGCGGCGGTTGGGGTTGTAGAACATCTCGATGTAGTCGAATACCTCGGCGCGAGCGGCGTCCTTGGTGGAATAGGTCCGCCGCCTGATCCGCTCGCGTTTGAGCAGTCCGAAGAAGCTCTCCACGGGTGCGTTGTCGTGGCAGTTGCCACGCCGACTCATGCTGCACACCACGCTATGGGACGCCAGGAAACTGCGCCAGTCATCGCTGGTGTAGACAGACCCTTGGTCCGAATGAACCAAGCAACCAGCGTTGGGTTTGCGCCGCCACACCGCAGACAACAAGGCCTGCACGACCAACTCGGTGTCGGCCCGATCGCGCATCGCCCAGCCGACGACCTGCCGGGAAAACAGATCGATCACAACAGCCAGGTACATCCAGCCTTCATGCGTGCGGATGAAGGTGAAATCGCTCGCCCAGGCCGTGTCCGGCTCAGTCACGTCGAACTGTCGGTCAAGCAGGTTGGCCGCCGCCTTGCACTGCATTCCTCCATGGAAGCGCGGTTTGCGACCATAGCCCACCTGGGCACGCAGTCCCTCGGTGCGCATCAGCCGATGCACCCGATGGCGACTGCAACGCTCACCCAGATCGCGCAGATCCCTGGTGATCTTGCGATGCCCATAGACACTGCCGCTGGCCAGCCAGTGGTGCTTGATCAGTCCAAGCAAGCGCTCATCTTCCTTGGCGCGCTCACTGTTGGGCGAGCACAACCAGGCGTAATAGCCCGACCGGTTGACCCGCAATACCCGGCACATCGCACACACCCTGAATTCCCCACAGTGGGCTTGCATGAAGGCGTACTTTGCCCTTACCCCTTGGCAAAGTACGCGGCGGCCTTTTTTAGGATGTCGCGCTCCTCGGTCACTCGACGCAACTCTGCCTTCAGCCGCCGAACCTCGGCGCTCTGGTCCACCTCGGCGCGCTGCACCACGCCAGGCTTGCCGAACTTGCGCAGCCAGGCGTAGAGGCTGTGCGTGGTGACACCCAGTCGCTCCGCGACTTCTGCCACCTTGAAACCACGATCGGTCACTTGCCGGACCGCCCCAATCTTGAATTCATCCGTATACCGCTTGCTGCTCATAGACACCTCCGAATTGACCATTTTCCATGGCCTTGAGATGTCTAGGAAACCCTGGGCTTATCACGAACCTGTCGCGGACGACGCAAGGTTATCAGGAACCAGAGGCGTTAGCTGACTTGGGTAGGCAACCTAGCGTTATTCAACCAGCTCCGCCGCCTCAACGCTGTGCTCGCCGCGCGCCGGCGCCAGCGCGGCTTTCACTATCGCTGCGGCGATACCTGCGGCAGGATTGATGCGGAAGCGGTGCGGCAGAACCGGAGCTAGCGCACCCAGCACGAGGCTGGCGATGTGCTCGCCGCTGCGGCGTTCTTCGCGTTTGCCGCCGATCAGGCCGGGGCGCACGAAGGTGAGCGAGGGGAAGCCGACCGTGCGCAGGTCACGTTCCAGTTCGCCTTTGACGCGGTTGTAGAAGATGCGTGATTGCGCATTCGCACGGGCCGCCGAATTCAGCACGAACACCGAAGTACCCTGTGCGCAGGCCGCGCGGGCCAGCGCTATCGGATAATCGTGATCGATGCGATAGAACACCTCGCGCGAGCCAGCTTGTTTCATCGTGCTGCCCAGCGCACAGATGGCCGCTTCCATGCGCGGTGCGGTCCAGCTGTCCAGGCGATCGAAATCGATCACCTGGTTGCGCAGTTTGGGATGGAACTGCGTCAGAGGCCGACGTGTGATCGCCACCACGCCGGTGCAGCGTGTATCGGCCAGTAGCTGTTGCAAGACATGTTTGCCGACCAGGCCTGTTGCGCCTGCCAACAACACATCCATCAGACCACCCCCGCCATCAGCGCGCACCGTCGGAGACGATGCGCGCACTGCTGGCGATGCGATCGCGCTCTACCGCCAGCAATGTCAGCGAATGCGCAGGCGCCTTCCATTCGCTGCCGCCGGCCACCACACGGCCGCCATGCCGCGCGGTATCCACCAGGACGCGCCAATGCTCATCGTGCATCGTCGGCAGCGTGAACGACACGCTGATGGAGGCGGCATTGATCAGCATCAGTAGGGTGACGTTGGCGGCGATCTCGCGCAGGCCGGTGGCTGGCGCGCGGCCGTCCAGACGCAGCATCAGTGCGCGTGCTTCCGGGTCGTGCCAGCCGGCTTCGTCCATTTCGTTGCCGTTCGGCGCCAGCCAGGTGAGATCCTTCAGGCCCAGCGTTTCATCGAACTTGCCGTCGAAAAAACGCGCACGATGCAGCAACGGGTAGCGCTGACGGATGCGGATCAATCGCCGCACGAACGCCGCTTGATCGGCGGCCGCAGCCTTGGTGACCGCCGTCCAGTCGATCCAGGTCAGCGCGTTGTCCTGGCAATACGCGTTGTTGTTGCCATTTTGGCTATGGCCGAATTCATCACCGGCCAGCAGCATCGGCGTGCCCTGCGATAGCAGCAACGTGGCGAGCAGATTGCGCATCTGCTGACGGCGCAGCTGCTTGATGGTCGGGTCCTCGGTGTCGCCTTCGACGCCGTAATTGGCCGAGATATTGTGGTCGCTGCCGTCCCTGCCCTCTTCGCCGTTGGCCAGGTTGTGCTTACCTGCGTAACTGACCAGATCGCGCAGCGTGAAGCCATCATGCGCAGTAACGAAGTTGACCGATGCTGTCGGACGGCGACCGCTGTGGTTGAACAGGTCCGCCGAGCCGGTCAGGCGCGTGGCCAACTCGGCCAGTTGGCCACCATCGCCACGCCAGAACGCCCGCACGTTGTCGCGGAATTTGTCGTTCCACTCCACCCAACCGGGCGGGAAATTGCCGACCTGATAGCCGCCCGGGCCGATATCCCAGGGCTCGGCGATCAACTTGGTCTGACTCAACACAGGGTCCTGGCGCACCGCATCGAGAAAGCTGCCCGACGGATCGAAGCCATAACGCTCGCGGCCGAGGATGCTGGCCAAGTCGAAGCGGAAGCCGTCCACGTGCATTTCCTGCACCCAGTAGCGCAGCGAATCCATCACCATGCGCAGCGCACCGGCATTGGTCAGATCGAAGGTGTTACCGGTGCCGGTGTCGTTGATGTAGAAGCGGCGATCGTCGGCCAGACGGTAATAGCTGGCGTTGTCGATTCCCTTGAACGACAGTGTGGGCCCGAGTTCGTTGCCTTCGGCGGTGTGGTTATAGACCACGTCCAGCAGCACTTCCAGCCCGGCGTGGTGCAGACGCGCCACCATCTGTTTGAACTCGGCCACTTTGCGCGTTGACATGTAGCGCGCCTGCGGCGCGAAGAAGCCGAGCGTGTTGTAGCCCCAGTAATTGCGCAGGCCTTTTTCCAGTAGATATTGATCGTCGACAAAGGCGTGTACCGGCAACAGTTCCACCGCGGTGACGCCCAGTGAGCTGATGTGGTCGATCAGCTCGTCGGTCTTCAATGCCGAGAAGGTGCCGCGATTTTCCGGCGGCACCGCCGGGTGCAGCATGCTCAATCCGCGTACGTGGGCTTCGTAGATCACCGTGCGATTCCAAGGCGTCTGCGGTGGGCGATCCTGGCCCCAGGTAAACGCCGGATCGATCACCGCAGATTTGGGCATGAACGCGGCACTGTCGCGGCGATCGAAGCTCAGGTCCTTATCGCGATGACCGATGGTGTAACCGAACAGATGCGGCGCCCATTTGAGCTCACCGACGATCTGCTTGGCGTACGGGTCCAGCAACAACTTGTTGTGATTGAAACGATGACCGGCGTCGGGCGCGTATGGCCCATGCACGCGATAGCCGTACAGCTGGCCGAGGCGCGCGTCGGGCAGATAGCCGTGCCAGACCTCGTCGGTGTATTCGGGTAGCACCAGACGCTCCTGCTCACGGCCCCGTTCGTCGAACAGACACAGTTCCACGCGGGTGGCGTTGCGCGAATACAGCGCGAAGTTGACGCCTAGGCCATCCCAGGTGGCGCCGAGCGGATTGGGACGGCCTTCGCGGATGCGCGAGCGCTGCGTGAACTTGCGAGTGGCCATCAATAACTCCTCAGAACATTGAACTCAAACGATGTGCGATTGCGGATGCCTGTCCACGCTTGCATGGATCGGCCTGCGGCTAACAGTGGCTGACAACACATGGCGGGCGGTCGCCAGGCATGTGCGGATGGCGCGCTCGGAACAGGAGTGTACGGAGGTAATGGCGATTCCGAGTACCGACCGCGCCCGCCTGATAGTGACCGCTGTCGTTGCTAGCCGCTCTTAAGCTGTACAAGGTGACAACGGCACCGTTACTGGCGTGCAGTGATCGGCGTGACAGCATGCTCGGCGGCTTGCTCGGCTGCGCGTTCTTCGGCATCCACCAACCGCTCGGCCATGGCCCAGTGGCGGTCTGCATGCCCATCCGGGCGCCCTTCGGCCTCCCAGATCTCCTGTGCCAACTGGCGAAGCCGCGCCTGCCGTTCCGTGTCGTTCATTGCTTAGGTTCTCTCAGGGGGTCAACAACACTGCCACTGGCGCACGTGCAAACAGCGTGGATACCGCCACGCGGCCTCGCTGCGGCTGCAGCGTGCTGCCATCGAGCACATTACGATACGTGCCCTCCGGCAACGCCAACGACGCCTGACCCCAGGTCGCCGACGGCACCAGCAGCGGCAGATCGCCGTCGCTCTCATCGCCGGCACCCAGCCGCGTCACTGCGACCACCAGCGACTGCCCGCGGTACTGCCGACGGAACGCCAGCACCTGCGCATCGCCACGGACGGCCGCGTTCAACGGCTGATAGTCGCCCTTTGCAAACAGCGACGGATATTCGGCGCGTAGCTGCAACAGCAGCGCAGTGAGACGTGCCTTGACCGCACCATCGCGCCAGCTGCGCAGCAGGGTATTCCAGTCGCGTGCCTGTTCCAGCCACTGTTGGCGCTGCGCGTAATCGACCGGGCGGCGGTTGTCCGGATCCACCAGCGACAGATCCCAGCCTTCGGTGCCCTGGTACAGATCGGGCACGCCGGGCACGGTCAGGCGCAGTGTGGTTTGCACCAGCGCATTACGCGCGCCGGCAGCGGCAATGTGATTGCTGGCGCGCAGCAGCGCGCGTCGCAGCGGCAGTCCGGCGCGGCTGCACAGCACCTGCTCCACGGTGGCTTCTACGGCATGTTCATAGGCCGGCGAACCATCAGTCCAGCTGGTGTGCAGCTTGGCTTCGCGCACCGCCTTGAGCAGCCATTGCCAGACGCGCTCGGCGTAGGCGGCGAGCGGCTCGGGCTGATCGGCGCCCAGGCCGATCGGCCAGGCTGCCACCAACGTCTGCCACAGCATCTGCTGGTCGCCACCAGCCAGGGCCGGCGATTCCAGTGTCTCGGTCAGCGCATCGAACTGGGTGCTCTGCTCGATCCACCACCGCGGCTGCTCGGACAGCACCGCCAACCGCATGCGCAGGTCTTCGCCACGCTTGTGATCATGGGTTGCAGTCGCCAGCAGCGCGCGCGGGTAGTGCTTGGCGCGCTCCTGATTCTGCGCATGGAACTCGGCAGCTTCGTTGGCGAAATGGGTCGGATGGCTGCCGACCTCATTGCGCGACAACAGCACACCATGTCGATAGAAGGCGGTGTCTTCCACTGCCTTGGCATTCAACGGTGCGGACAACTGCTCCACGCGGCGACGCAGGATGCGACGCAAGGCGATCTGTGCGCGGTCGGCACCCGCGTCGTCGAGCAACCAGCGCTCGATCGCATCCACTGCCGCCACGATGGTCTCCGGCATGCTCTCGCGGGCACGCGCGGCGGTGGCGCGCAAGCGTTCTGCCTCGCTGCCGGCCACGCCCTTGGCGCCGGCATAGGTGCGGTACATCGGGAACCAGCGCAGCAACACGCACAGGCCGCGCGCCAGCATCTGCGGGCTGAACTCGCGCGTCGGCGGTTCCAGTCGCGCCAATGCCGACAACGCACCAACGGCGCGATTGAACTCAGTCTGCAACGGGCCGCGCAACATCTCGTCGCGCGCGGCGCGTTCTTCCTGTGCAAAGTCGCCACTGCGCCCACTTACGCGCTGCCAGGCACGCGCCAACGGCTTGAAGCCGGTCGCGTCATGCAGGAGGCCGCCGACCTGGTCCATGAAGTCGTATCCGGTGGTGCCATCGCAGGGCCAGTCGGCCGGCAGGTGCTCGCCCGGTGCGAGAATCTTTTCCAGATACAGGCCGAGCGTGCCGGGCTTGAGCCCGCGCGTGCGGCCAGCCGCATCCAGCCGGCTGCGCAGCTTGCGCACGTAGCCGGTGGGGTCGGTGAGCCCGTCCACGTGGTCGATGCGCAGACCATCCAGATGGCCTTCGGCCACCAGCCGCAGCGGCAATGCATGCACGGCATCGAACACTGCCGGCAGTTCCACGCGCAACGCCACCAACGAGGTGATGTCGAAGAAGCGGCGGTAGTTGAGCATGTCGTTGCCTACGCGCCACCAGTTCAACCGATACGGCTGACGTTCGATCAACTTGTGCAGACGGCCATCGCCACGCTTGGCGCCGTCGTTGTAGTCGCGCAACCATTGCGCACGCGCGGATGTTTCCGGTATCTCCAGCGTCTGCAGACGGATCGGGTAACGCTGGTCGTAATGGGCCAGTGCCGCGCTGCCATCGTCTTCGACCACCAGGGTGATCAGGCCTTCGGCAAGCGCAGTCGCATATGGGCGATCCAGCACCGCCAGCCACAACTTGCCGTCGCGCCCCGGGGCGCGCCAATCGATATCGAACCAATCGGCATGCTTGGCGCTGCGGCCATTGCGCAGCACATCCCACCACCACGCGTTTTGGGCATGCGTGGCCATGTGGTTGGGCACGATGTCGGCGATCAGGCCCATGCCGTGTTCGCGTACTGCCTGCGACAAGGCGATCAACGCCGCTTCGCCACCGAGCTCGGGATTGACCACGGTCGGGTCGATATTGTCGTACCCGTGCGTGGAGCCGGGCACCGCCGTGCCGATTGGCGACAGGTAGAGATGGCTGATGCCGAGCCCGGCGTAATACGGCACCTGCGCAAGCGCAGCGTGCAGGGTAAAGCCGGCATGCAGTTGCAGGCGGGCGGTGGCACGTAGATCGATCATGGATGCGGTTCCGATACGGCCGCGACGCGACGCGCCTCGGCAACGCCCTGCAGCGCCGTGCTCAGGCGCGCATGCGGCAAGGGGTCGGGCAGGCGTCGACGCCAGTTGGGATGGACCTCGACGGTGCCCGGCAGATTGGGTTGTTCTTCCAGCGCCAACGCGTCTTCCACCGGCAACAAGGCAAGTGGCGAGATGCTGGTGGCGATGAAACGCAGCGCGCCCAGCAGCGGATCGTCGGCACTGGTCAGACCGGCGCGTTCGACTGCGGCATCCAGACGCGCCAAGTCCTTGGTACGGGCCTTGGCGTCGTCGGTTGCCTGGTCGGGCTGGATCAATTCCAGCTTGCGTCGCCACGCGATGTCACGGCCTTGCCGCCAGCCGGTCAGCGTCGGCAGGTCGTGCGTAGTGGTAGTGGCGATCGCATCCGGGCGCCATAAGGCTGGCGATACGAATGCACCGTCTTCGTCGCGGGTAAACATCAACACATCGATGCCCATCACCCCGCGTCGCGACAGTTCTTCGCGAATGCCCGGCGGCACCACGCCCAGGTCTTCGCCGATCACGATGGCGCGATGCCGCCACGATTCCAGCGCGAGCAGATTGAGCAGATCGTGCAGCGGATAGGCCAGGTACGCGCCTTCATTGGAGCTGGCCCCTTCCGGCACCACCCATAGCCGCATCAGGCCAAGAATATGGTCGATACGAATGCCGCCGCGATCGCGCAGCACTGCACGCAACAGCGCGATATACGGCGCATAGCCGCTACGTCGCAACGCGGTGGGCGAATACGCACCGATGCCCCAATGCTGACCATCGGCATTGAAGGCATCCGGCGGCGCGCCCAGCACCAGCCCACGCAATACGGTGTCTGCCGCGGCCGCGGCTTCGGCGCCATTGGGATCGAAACCAACCGCCAGATCGGCGATCAAACCGATCTTCATGCCGCGCTGGTGCGCCTCGCGTTGCGCATCGGACCAACTACGCGCCGCCAGCCATTGCGTGAACACATGCAACTGCGGATCGTTGTCGCCGAAATCCTGCGCGGCAAAACGTGCAAAGCCATCCAGCGCATTGCCGGCCTGGGTACGGAAGGCAACCAGATCGGCGTGATCGGACGGCACGCGGGTGTACAGATGCCGCAGCAACGCCCACTTGGCTTGCGCGGACGCAGGCCAATCGATCAATGCACCGGTGTGCAACGTGTCGAAGCGTTCGCGCAGGCCGGGCACCTCGTTGATCGCGTCCAGCGCCAACTCGCCAATGATGCGCACCGGCGCAGCATGCAACGGGTCCAGAAAGCGCCGATCGCTGGGCGAATACGGGCTGTAAGCGCCGGTGACCGGACGCGAGGCATGCACCGGGCTCAATGCCAAGGCATCGGCGCCGGCCAATGCCGCTTGCCGCAACCATTCGACGGTGCCGGCGGCATCGCCGATGCCCCCATCATCCGGGCTACGCGCCGAATACACCTGCAACGCCATGCCCCAGGCACGCGGCGACGGCTGCCCACAGGCATCGGCCACGCTGAAGCAGCGTTGCGGTGCGACCGCGACCTGCTGAACGACATTGCCGATCTGCAGCGTCCAGTAACCATAGCGCTGCGGCGCGCGCAGCTGTCCTTGCGCATCTGCACGCGCTTGCTCGCTGGCGCCGCTGTCGTCAGTCCAGCGGCCGCTGGCATCGGCAGCAACGCGCAGCGGCAAGCGTTCGCTCACTTGCACGGTCAGCAGCGGGACCGGCTCGGCGGCTTGCGCCTTGCGGCGGCGCAGGCTGTCTTCGCATTGTGCCGCGGTCGCAGCAGGCAACTCCAACGCGGTGAGCACCGCATGTATCGACTGCTCGGAGACCTGACGCGGCTGGTCGCTGGCGTCCACCCAATCCACCATCACCCCGGCCGCAGCGGCCAGGGCGTGCAATGCGTCCGCGCTCATGCCCGATCCTCGTGCCAGGCGATAAAGCCATCGACCGGCAATTGCTGCGCATCGGCATCGACGTTTTCGGCATGCGCCACACACCCGCGCAACGGCGGCAGCGGCACTGCCACCTTGCCCACGTTGAAGGCGATATGCCACAGCCCGTCCGGCAACTCCCACGTGGCCGTCACCGCGCCATCGGCCAGCACGCTGGCACGCACGGCGCGCGCTTGCGCAAGACCCGGCACCAACCACTGGCGACGCACAGCCAACAGTGCAGTGAACCACGCCGTCCACTGCGCGCCATCGCCATGCGCAGCATCGTCGATTGGCGAACGCGAGGCCGCGAAGGTGGCCTGGCTGTTCGGGTCGGGAATGGTGGCGCGCTGGGCCTCATCGGCGAACGCAGCGAAATGGGAGAACTCGCGGCGGCGACCTTCACGCACCGCATCGTCCAACGGCGGGCCAAAGTCGGTGAAGAACAGGAACGGCTGTTTGGCACCCCATGGTTCGCCCATGAAAAACAGCGGAATCATCGGGGTCAACGCGGTCAACGCCAACGCGGCGCGCAGCCGTTGTTGCGATACCAACACGCTCAAGCGTTCGCCACGCGCACGGTTACCGATCTGGTCGTGGTTCTGTGCAAACACCACGAACTTGTACGGCGGCAACGCGCCGCTCGGTTCGCCACGCACATGTCCGCGCGGATCCAGCTGGCCTTGATACGCAAAGCCCTCACCGAGCACACGCGCCAGATGCTGGGTCGGTTGATCGGCGAACGCGGCGTAATAACCTTCTTCTTCGCCGGTCAGCAACACATGCAAGGCGTTGTGGAAGTCATCGTCCCATTGCGCGGTGTAGCCGAGTTGCAGCTGCGACGCCTGATTTGCCTCGTTTTCCAGCACCAGATGCACATGCCGGCCGGGCGGCCGGCTGGCCTCCACGGTCTCGCGCAAGATGTCCAGGAATGCGTTCGGCGAGATGGCATGCACTGCGTCCATGCGCAGGCCGTCCAAGCCGTATTCGTGCAGCCACATCAGCGCGTTGTCGAGGAAATAACGCTGCACCGGAAGCTTGCGGAAATCGATCGCCGCGCCCCACGGAGTGGGCTTGTCTTCGTTGAAAAACGCAGCGGCGTAGCTGTGCAGGTAATTACCGTCCGGGCCGAAGTGGTTGTAGACCACATCCAGCAACACCATCAGGCCATGCCCGTGTGCGGCGTCGATCAGCGCCTTCAGTTCGTCCGGGGTGCCATAGGCTTGGACCGGTGCGTACGGCAGCACGCCGTCGTAGCCCCAGTTGTGCGCGCCGGGAAACGCGCTCAACGGCATCAACTCGATTGCGGTAATGCCCATCGCCGCCAGCTGCGGCAACTGCGCCTGCACACCGGCATAGCCGCCGCAGGTGCCCACATGCAATTCGTAGATCACCGCCTCATCCCATGGTCGTCCTTGCCACTGGGTGTTGTTCCAGCGGTAGCCGTCAGTGCGCTGCACTGCGCTGGAGCCATGCACGCCGTCGGGCTGCCAGCGCGAGGCCGGATCCGGCACCGGCTCGCCGCCATCGACGCTGTAGCGATAACGCGCATCTGCCGCGCAGTCGATCACTGCGCTGAAAAAACCGTCTTGTCCCGCTTGCAGCGCGACCCGCGCGGCATCGTCGAAAACCACATCCACGCTGTTGGCATCCGGTGCCCAGAGCGCGAAGCGCACCTGTCCCTCACCCGCCGGCCAGGCGCCCCAGGCCGGTGTGGTTACGTTGCGCTCGTTCATTGTTATTTCTCCGCTTGCAGATAGGTTGTGGCCAGCGGCGGTAGGGTCAGGCGCAGGCGTTGCGCATGCCCATACATGCCCATCGGCTCGGTCGCAAGACGACCGCTGTTACCGAGGTTGCTGCCGCCGTAGTGGGCACTGTCGGTGTTGAGGATCTCGCGCCAGTTGCCGGCACGCGGCACCCCCACGCGATAGTCGTGATGCGGTTGCGGAGTGAGGTTGCTCACCACAAGCAGTGGCGCGCCGCCATCGGGATCGTAGCGAATGAAAGCCAGTACGCTGTTGCGCGCATCGTCGGCCACGCTCCAGTCGAAACCGTCGGCGCGATGGGTGCCGCGATACAACGCCGGCACACGACGCAGTGCGGCGTTGAGATCGCCCACCAGTTGCTGCACACCACGATGCGGCGCGCCATCGAGCAAATGCCAGTCCAGCGACTGATCGTGATTCCAATCGCTCCACTGGCCGAATTCGGCGCCCATGAACAGCAATTTGTCGCCCGGGTGCGCCCACATCAGCGCCAGATAGGCGCGCAAATTGGCGAAACGCCGCCAGTCGTCGCCCGGCATCTGACCGAGCAGGCCGCCGGTACCGTGCACCACTTCGTCGTGCGACATCGGCAACACGAACCGTTCGGAGAACGCGTACACCAGGCCGAAGGTGAGCTGGCTGTGGTGCTGCGCGCGCTCGACCGGATCACGCTGCATGTAGCTCAGCGTGTCGTGCATCCAGCCCATGTTCCACTTGTGCGTGAAGCCCAGGCCGCCGTCGCCGATCGGCGCGGTCACACCCGGCCAGGCGGTGGATTCTTCGGCAATCGTCATCACGCCGGGAAAGCGCGCAGCGATCTTGTGATTGAGCTGGCGCAAAAACGCCACTGCTTCGAGATTTTCGCGGCCGCCATGCGCATTGGGCAACCACTCGCCCTCGGCGCGACCGTAGTCGCGATACAGCATCGAGGCCACCGCATCCACGCGCAGGCCGTCGAGATGGTAATGGTCGATCCACTCCAGCGCGCTGCCCATTAGGTAGGCGGTCACTTCGGGCCGACCGTAGTTGTAGATCAGCGTATTCCAGTCGCGATGCCTGCCTTCGCGCGGGTCGGCATGTTCGTACAGGGCGCCGCCGTCGAACTGCGCGAGGCCATGCGCATCATCGGGGAAGTGCGCGCTGACCCAATCCAGAATCACGCCGATGCCGGCGCGATGGCAGGCATCGACGAACTGCGCAAAACCGTCCGGGCTGCCATGGCGCGCGGTGGGCGCATACAGGCCCAGCGGTTGATAGCCCCACGAGCCGCCGAACGGATGCTCTGTGATCGGCAGCAATTCGATATGGGTGAAGCCGAGTTGCTGCACGTACGAGATCAGTTGTTCGGCCAGAGTCGGCCAGTCCAGCGGCTGGTTGTGCTCATCGCGCCGCCAGGAGGCGGCATGCACCTCGTAGATCGACAGCGGCGCCGGCACCGCGCTCGCATCGCGATTGGCCATCCAGGCAGCATCGGTCCACGCGAACGCGGCGGCACCCGGCACCACCGAAGCGGTGGCCGGCGGCAGTTCGCTTTGACGCGCCACCGGGTCGGCCTTGAGCAGGATCCGACCATCGGCGGCAGTGACGGCGTACTTGTAGCGGGCGCCGGCCTCCACGCGGGGCAGGAACAGTTCCCAGAAGCCACCGATGCGCTGACCCATCGGATGCCGTCGCACGTCCCAGCCATTGAAATCGCCGACCACCGCGACGCGTTGTGCATGCGGCGCCCAGACCGCGAAGCGCACGCCCGGCACCCCGTTGCAGCGTAGATGCTGCGCGCCCAAGGCGCTGCGCAATGCCTGACCATCGCCTGCAGCGATCTGCAGAAAGGTCGATTCGTCGAGGCTGGCCGCAAACGCGTAGGGGTCTTCGATCTCCTGTACCACGTCCGGCCAGACGATTCGCAGCCGGTACGGCCCTTCGACCGCCAGCGTGCCTTCAAACACTCCTTCGATCGGGCTGGCCTGCATACGCGCCAGCAGCTTGCCGCGCGGATCAATCAGGCCCATCGCCTCGGCACCCGGGGCCAGCACGCACACGTGGCGGCGACCGTCGGCCTGTGGGTGCGGGCCCAGCACCGCGAACGCGTCGGCGGGCAGTCCATCGGCCAGTGCCTGCAAGGTCTGCGAGATCTCGGACATGTCTGCCGTGGTCCCACCGTCTGCTTCCGTGTCCCGCCCCTGCACGCCCAGCCGTTCGCTCATGACACCGTCGCAAACGCGGGCGCGGTTGCGGCGGTGCGTTCGTAGAGAGACAGATACTTCTTGCCGGCCACATCCCAGCCACTGGGACGCAGCATCGCCGCACGCCGCATCGCCGCCAGCAGGCTGGGCAGACGGAAGGTGCGGAACGCGCGCTCCAGGCAGCGGCGCAACGCTTCCACGCTGGCGTGCTGGAACAGGAAACCGGTGACGCCATCGTCCACGGTGTCGATCAGTCCACCGGTGGCGTGCGCAATCGGCAGGCAGCCGAAGCGCTGCGCGTACATCTGGCTCAGGCCGCAGGGCTCGAAACGCGAGGGCATCAGCAGGAAGTCGGCACCGGCAAACATACGCCGCGCCAGACCTTCCTCGAAACCGATGAAGGCACCGACCTGGCCAGGATAGCGCCGGGTCAGCTCGGCAACACGTTGTTCGATCTCCGGCTCGCCGCCGCCGATCACTGCGATCTGGCCACCGGCCGCCACAATCTGCGGCGCGACCTCGCAGATCAGGTCCAGGCCCTTCTGATGCACCAGCCGCGACACCACCGCAAACAACGGGCCGGTGCTCTCGCGTAGCCCGAACGCCTTGCGCACCTGCGCAGCATTGGCCTGACGGCCATGCCACTGGTTCACGCTGAAATGCGAATCCAGGTATTGGTCGGTCCGCGGGTCCCAGCTGGCATCGATACCGTTGACGATGCCGGTGAGTGTGCCCTTGGCCGCACGAGCGGCCAGCAAACGATCCAGCCCGCAACCCTGCGCCGGGCCGATGATCTGCTTGGCGTAGCTGACACTGACCGTGTTGACATGGTCGGCATTGACGATGCCGCCGCGCAGAAATGACATCTGCCCGTAAAACTCCAGGTCGGCCACATGCTCGGCGGGAATGCCCAGCGCAGCGGCCATCGAATACGGCACCAGGCCCTGATAGGCCAGGTTGTGGATGGTGAGCAGGCACGGCGTGGTGCCACCGGACCAACGCACATACGCCGCCGCCAAAGCGCATGGCCAATCGTTGAGATGCAGCAGGCGCGGCTTCCAGCCCAGCCCGGCATGGCCGGCGGCGATCTGCGCGGCAGCATGCGACAAGGTGGCGAAGCGAATCGCGTTGTCTTCGAACTCCGACCCGCTGGTGCTCACGTATGGCGAGCCGTCCCGTTCGAACAGTTCCTTGGACAACAGGATGTAGATCGGTAGGCCGTCGGACTGCACGATGCGACCGATGTCGCAGGCCGGCAGCGCAGCATGCGCCAACACGCGACCAACGATTTCCACCTTGCCGGCGCGCTCGAGCACCGCACGGTAACCGGGGATCAACACCCGCACGTCGTAGCGATGGCGCAGCGCGCGTGGCAGCGCGGCCGCCACATCGCCCAGACCACCGGCCTTGATGAAGTCGGCCATCTCCGATACCACGAACAAGGCACCGCGCGTGTCGGCCAGCGACACCGGCAACCGCTCGTGGTGACGGATGAAACGTCCGCGTGCATCACGCGGTCGCCCGCTCTTGTTCAGAGTAGGGAGCATCGTGCTGCGCTCTAAGCGTGCGGTGGTAGCGTGAAGCGGCATCGTGGCAACCATCTAAACGCCCGTCGTAAAGTGGATGGAGACGGAAAACAGCGAAGCGAAAACCATCGTCTGCCAATTCAGCCAGACAACCTGCTACGAATGAGGAGCGGAGGCAACGCGCGTGTCCCACTGTTGCCCTTGCCGGTGAATCTACACCCCGACCAAATAAAATACGCGTGAACACGTGCTGACTTTTCTGAGACAGCCCGCATTCGCTGATGCACAACAGCGCATACAGGCAGGCATGCGCCAGACATTAGCAGGGCGATGACATCCCTCTATTGGTGCGTCAGGAGTGAAACGCACCGAATGCGGGAGATTGGAGCTGCATTCGTTCTCACCTGTATAACTTGTTCATTCGCGCTTTCGCGTCGTCAGTCGCAACGTTGCGTTGCTCATTGTCTGCATACTTTTGCTGCGCGGTATGGCTCGGCTTGCTCAAGCGACCCGCATGCGCGCCGATAACAAAAGTCAGCACTACGATCTTTTGAGACCCTGGCGGATGGCGGACCAGCCTGAACACCCAAGCCGCCCGCGTAGCGGGCTGCGTCGCCTGCTGTCTTGGGGCGGCGGGGATACCGCGCGCCCTGCCGCTGCGATGCCCAGCGTAATGAACAGCGGGCGCGACGGGCAAGATTTAGCGGCGCATCAGTTGGTCCCGGCCAAGGCCAAGTCCGGCACGCACGATCCAGCTGCTGCCACGGCACTATTGATGCATCTGTTTTCGCATGCCGCCCACCCGGAAGCGCTGCTGCTGGCGTTTGCCGAAGGCATCACCAGCCTGCACGGTGAACTCGGCGACATGGGGGGGCGCCTGAGCGCGGCGTATGCGGCCGGCGACTGGCCCGGCTACGGTCGCGCACTGCGTCAATTGATCGACAAATACATCCGCACCGTCGATATCGGCGATTCGCTGGCCGAAGGACGCACCGAAGCCGAGCAATTGCGCGACCTGCTGCGTCATGCGCTGGGCAATGCGCTAGCCACCCTGCTGCAACGCAGCCCGGAGCTGGCCGCAGAGGCGCAGACGCTGGCATCGGCGCTGCGCCATTGGCGCCCGGGGCTTGAGCTGATCACGCTGGAACAACGGCTGCGCGAGCTGAGCCATCAGATCGGGCTGTGTGCCGAAGACGCCAGCGAACAGCAGAACCTGTTGTTCGGCTTGTTCGATCTATTATTGGAAAACGTCGGCGAACTTCTGGACGATCGCAGCTGGTTGCAGGGTCAGATTTCGGTGGTGCGGCAGCTGATCTCCGGCCCGCTGGACGTCAGCTCGATCGAACAGGCACGCGGCACCTTGCGCGGGGTCATCTACAAGCAAGGCGTGCTCAAGCAAGGCATCGCCGATTCCAAGACCGCCATGCGCGAGATGATGGTGTCCTTCGTCGACCGGCTCGATGGGATGGCCACCAGCACCGGCGAATACCATGATCGCGTTGCCGGGTATTCGCAAGCGATCGGCGACGCTCGCGGCATTCCTGACCTCAACCGGCTATTGCAGGATCTGCTGCAGGACACCGCCGGCGTGCAGGCGCAGGCATTGGCCGCCCGCGATGAACTGCTTTCGGCACGCCGTCAGGTCGAAGAGTCCGAACAGCGCATCGCCTCGCTCCAACAAGAGCTCAAAGACGTCGCCGGCCTCGTGCGCGAAGACCAGCTCACCAGCGCGCTCAACCGGCGCGGCTTTGAAGAACTGTTCCAGCGCGAAGCCGTACGTACCCAGCGCAGCGGCCAACCGCTGTGCGTGGCGATGCTGGACCTGGACGACTTCCGCCGCCTCAACGAGACCCATGGCCATGCCGGTGGCGACGCCGCGCTGCGCCACACCGTGGACGTGGCTAAAGCGGTGTTGCGCACCACCGACGCCATCGCCCGTTTTGGCGGCGAGGAGTTCGTGTTGTTGCTGCCGGACTCGACCATTTTCGAGGCCAGCGCAGCGGTGATCCGCCTGCAACGCGCTTTGTCGCAGCGCTCGCTGTTGTACGACGATGCGCGCGTGTTCATCAGCTTCAGTGCTGGCGTGGCGCTACGGCACATCGACGAAGCTCAGGACGAGCTGATCCGCCGCGCCGACCGCGCCATGTACGACGCCAAGGCGGCCGGCAAGAATCGCGTGATCAGCGCCGACTAGAGGCCGGCCCCCAGGGTGCGGACACCGCTAGAACCCGGAGCACGCATGGAGACACGACAACTTGGCGTAGCTAGCACAACCACTCGGCAGCGGCGCCCGTCTGGTCAGTTGCGCGAAGGATCTTGCCAACGCAGCTTGAGATAGTCCACGACCTGTTGGGTCTGGGTTGCAGCGAGAAATCCCTGTCGAAACAGCATGCACCCACCAACCTCCGGCAGTGATGCATTCACATCCAACTGGCGGGCAATCTCCGGCACGCCGCCGTCGACTGTCCAATCTGGCTCCAGCGCACTGGCAGTCCCGACTTTGTACAACGCCATGCCGATGTAAAGCTGCACGCGACGACCGCGCACGGTGTCCGCCCACCAGCGTGCGAGGGTGTCGTAGCGCACTGCTTGGCGGGCGAGCGGCCAGTAGATCTGTGGCACGATGTAGTCGACGATTTCTTCGCGTACCCAACGGCGAGTATCGGCGTACACGGTATCGAACGCGGGCCCACCTGCCTGCGTGTCCGACCCCAGCGGATCATCCTGCCGATTGCGCCATACGCCAGCCGGGCTGACCCCGAATGCCACACCCGGCCTGATCGCGCGAATGGTCCCGGCCACCTCGCGCATCAAACGATAGGTGTTGTGCCGACGCCAATCGCCTTTGTCGGCGAACCCGGACCCATACGTGGCGTAAGTCTGCGCGTCGTCGAATGGGGACTGCGCCGATTCGGTGTAGAAGTAGTCGTCGAACTGCACGCCATCGACGTTGTAGCAGGCCACCAGTTCAGCAACCACTTTGCAGATCCAGCGGCGCACGGCCGGAAGTCCCGGATTGAGCATCAGCCGATCAGCAGCAACGCCAACCCAGTCCGGATGCCGCACATAGACGCTCTGCGGCGAATCATTCGATGCGGTCGTGAATGCATTGAGCGTGGCCTGATCCAGGCGAGTCGACACGTGGTAGGGATTGAGCCAGGCATGCACGTGGATGCCGCGCGCATGCGCATGCCGCAGCAGGAATGCCAGCGGATCGAAACCTGGGTGCTTTCCAAGCACGCCTGTCAACACCGGCGACCACGGCAGAATGCGCGAGCGGTACAACGCGTCGGCACAGGGTTTGACCTGAAAGACCAGGGTATTCAAATGCATCGCCTGGGCCTGGTCGACGATTGCCAGCAGTTCCTGCTGCTGCACCCTGACGCGCTCGGCAGGGTCGACAATCTGGACAGACGCGGCACTTGGCCAATCGAGATTGAAAGCGCTGGTCACCCAGGTTGCGCGCATCTGGCCAACGAAGGGAATCGCCGCGCATGCCGGAGAACCCACGATCCCGGCCGCCACCGCTGCCGAGCCCAAACCAAGAAAGCGCCGTCTACCGATGCCATAGCGCCCTGCGCTGGAAGCAGTCGGTTCATGCGGCGCTCGCATCGCCAGCTGCTCGTCGCACGGTGGCTGCGAGGCGGCCTGGGTGGTCTGCGCAAGATCGAGATTTTCAGTCGTCTTCTTCATGCGCATTGACCTACGTCGCACAAGCGAGGGGCGAGGTCATTGCATAGTCTGCGCGCCCGGTCAGACTTGGTTGCCAGCAGGTTTGGCATGAGCAGCAATCCGTTTATGGCCTCGCAGCCAGCTTAACAAGCGCGATAGTCGCTCAAGGAGGCAGGATCGGAATTGGGGACGCCACTTCGCAAGGTGCCGCCAAGGTGCCGCCGTGGTGCAGGCGGAGAAACGGCGGTGCGGCCACCCGAGGAGACCCGCGCACTGTTCGCGCATCGCTGACAACTGCTTGCGCGTCCTGTCACTCCGCCCGGAGGCGCCCAATCGACAGCCACATCGAGCCGAGGCTACCCACTGCCCTCATGACCCCGATAAAGCCCAATCACTATTCAATGAGGCTTCTTCCCACGCAGCTTCTGGAAAAGCGTCACCGCGCCCAGCACGAGCGCACCGGCAACGACGCCAACCGACATGTTGCTCAGCGCCTCGACTAACCAGCCCAGGCTGCCGGACGAGGTGGCCAGATCCACCGCCAGGTGATGCAGCGCCGGGATGTTGTGCACCAGGATACCGCCGCCGACCAGGAACATGGCCAGCGTGCCGGCCACCGACAGGAACTTCATCAGCCATGGTGCGGCCACCAGGATACCGCGACCGAACGCGGCAAGCGCGGCGCCCTTCTTGGCCAGGTATAGGCCCAGGTCGTCCAGCTTCACGATCGCCGCGACCAAGCCATATACGCCGATGGTCATCGCCAGCGCGATCGCCACCAGCACCGCGATCTGCTGCCCGAACGACACGCCGGCCACCACGCCCAACGACAGCACGATGATCTCTGCCGACAGGATGAAGTCGGTGCGGATCGCGCCCTTGACCTTGTCCTTTTCCAGCGCCACCAAGTCCACGTTCTGGTCGGCAAGCGCGCGGGTGCGTTCGGCATGCCGCTGCGCTTGTTCTTCCTCGTCGTGCATGGCCTTGTGCGCGAGTTTCTCCACACCTTCAAAGCACAGATAGGCGCCGCCGATCATCATCAGCGGCATCACCAACGGGACGCTGTAACCGCGTCCGCTTAGCCAGGCTTCCAAAGCACTGATCGCCAGCGCCGCCGGCACCAGGATCACCTTGTTGACCAGCGAGCCCTTAGCCACGGCCCACACCACCGGCAATTCGCGGTCCGCGCTGACGCCGGTCACCTGCTGCGCGTTGAGCGCTAGATCGTCGCCGAGCACGCCAGCGGTCTTTTTGGCCGCAACCTTGGTAAGGACGGAAACGTCGTCCAGCAGCGCGGCGATGTCGTCGAGCAGGGTGAACAGGCTGGCACCGGCCATGCGGAGTTCCTTCGTTGGTGGCTGTGAAGTCTCGCCGATCCAGCGCTTGTGTGGGGTGATGACCGGCCATTGCACGGCGTTTGACCGCTGTTACAGGGGTGATGCGGGCATCGGCGTAGCAACACTTGCGCCCGGTGGTGGCTGGTTCCGGCAGGGCTCGCATGCACCACGCTGGAGCGGTTGGATTCACCACGCAACGACCCGGCGCTGGCCAAACTCGCCTCTTGCAAGACGTACCGGAGATGGCCTTGAGTCCGAACGACCCGTACCGCGCACCGGCCCAGCCCGCGAGCCCGGCAGATACTTCCGTGGTAGGCGGCATGAGCCGGCGGACGCAGATCCTGCGCCTGTTGCTGCGGTATCGCGGGTCGGGCGTATTTGCCGGCATGAGTCTGGATCCGGCAGCGATCAACGAGTACGAAGTCCCCGCAGAAGGTACGCCGGACCAGTTCGTCTCCGACCTGGAATCGCTCGGCCCCACCTTCGTCAAATTGGGTCAGATGTTGTCAACGCGCCCGGACATCGTGCCGCCGGAGTTCGCCACCGCGCTTGAGCGCATGCAGGAAAACACCAGCTCGGTAGCCGTGGAACGCATCCGCCAGATCATCGAAGAAGAGCTGGGCGTGTCGGTCAAAAAAGCGTTCTCGTTTTTCGATCCGGTGCCGCTGGGCTGCGCCTCGCTGGCGCAGGTGCATCGCGCTGCGTTGCGCGATGGCACGCCGGTGGCGATCAAGGTACAAAAACCCGAGGTCGCTGCGCAGGTGCGCTCGGATCTGGACGTGCTCAAGAGTTTTGCCACCGCTGCCGATCGGCTGACCGGCATCGGGCGGCGCGTGCGCTTTGCCGATTGGTTGGGCGAATTCGGCAAGACCCTGCGCGCCGAACTCAACTACGAAGACGAAGCGGAAACCTTGTTGCGCTTCGGTCAACATCTCAAGCCATTCCCGCTGCTGTGGGTTCCGCAACCGGTCTGGGACCTGAGCAGCCGCGAGGTGCTGACCATGCAGCTGGCTGAAGGCGTGCGCGTGGACAGGATTTCGGGCCTGCGCCGTACCGAACAACCGATGGACAAGCTGGCGGCCGAGTTGGTCAAGGGCTATCTGGACCAGATGTTTGTGCATGGCGAAATTCATGCCGACCCGCATCCGGGCAACCTGCGCGTCCTGCAAGACGGGCGCCTGGCGATCTTCGACCTGGGCATGGTCGCGCACGTCCCGCCGCGCTTGCGCGAGCGCCTGCTCAAGCTGTTGTTTGCGGCTGTCGATGGCCGCGGCGAGGAAGTCGCCGAAGAGACCATCGCACTTAGCACGCGTCTGGAGGATTACGACGAAGACCGCCATCAGCGCGAAACCGGGCAGATGATCGCGCGCTACGCCGCGCATGACACGACATCCGAAGGCCGCATAGTGCTGGACCTGGTGCGCATCGCCACCTCCAACGGTTTGCGCACGCCACCAGAACTAAGTCTGCTTGGCAAGACGCTGTTGAATCTGGAAGGCGTCTGTCGCGCGTTGTCGCCAACTCTGGATACACGTCGCGTCGTGGAGCGCCACCTGCAACACGTGATGCGCGCGCGCCTGAAAAAATCGCTGTCCGCTGCCAACCTGGCCAGCGAAGCGATGGAACTGCAGCATCTTGTGCGCGAAGGGCCGCGCCGCATGTCCGAAATTCTTTCGCTGGCCGCGGAAAACCGATTGCAGATGCGCGTCACCGGCCTTGAAGAGTCGCACCTCATGGAAAGCCTGCAAAAGATCGCCAACCGCGTTGCGGCCGGCATCGTGACTGCAGCGCTGATCATGGCCTCGGCGCAGATGATGCGTATCGAAACCGGCTTGCAGCTGTGGGGCTATCCGGCGATAGCGCTAGCGCTGTTCCTGCTCGGCGTCGTGCTTGGCTTGGGCATCGTGCTCAGCGCATTGTTGTTCGACCGCCGCGTGCGTGCGCGCGAAGAGCGTGGGCATCGATAGATGCGTTGGCAGAGGTAGCACGACGCAAGGCGGTATCGCTTGACGATACCGCTTCAATAAGGCGCTTAAGTGCGATCGTGCAACGTGGCGTTATTGATACGCGCCATAGTACGCGTCGCAGGCGTATACGCAGCAGGCGCTCTCAACGTCGTCAGTGCCTGGTCGCCTCGCGTATCCGGCAGCGTCACTGCGAGGACGTCGAAGACTCCCCATCTCCGGCATCGCGCGCCACTGCCGCGCCCGCACGACTGAAGCGGATCTCCTGGGGCGACTGCAACGCAATTCCCATGGCGCCCATCCGCTGCAGCAGCGTGAAGAACAACTCGCTACGTACGCCATACGAATCGCGCGGACTGCTGACGTAGGCAAACGAATTGAAGTTGACGTGCCCGCCGGCCACCGAATCGATGAACACCAACGGCACCGGATCGGCCAACACCTTCGCATGCTCGGAGAATAATGCCAGCAGCATGTCGCGCACCTTGGCCACGTCGGTTTCCAGGGGCACCGAAAACTGCAGCTGCACCCGGCCCATCGGATTGGACAGCGTCATGTTGCGCACGCTCTTGGTGATCAATTCCGAATTCGGCACGATCAAGGTAGAGCGGTCGCCCACTTGAATTTCGGTCGCACGTACGCTGATCTTGCGCACGTCGCCTTCTTGGTCGCCGATACGGACCCAGTCGCCGATCTTCACCGGCCGCTCTGCCAGCAGAATCAGCCCCGACACGAAGTTCTGCGTGATCGCCTGCAGACCGAAACCGATACCCACCGACAGTGCGCTCAACACCAGCGCAAGCCGTTTCAAGTCCAGTCCCAACGCGGTCAGACCCCACACCACCACGATCAACCATCCCAGATATCGCGCCACCGTGCTAATCGAATTGCGCGCGCCGGCATCGAGCTCGGTCTTGGGCAGATAGGTGTTGAGCAACCACTTCTGCACCACGTGCACCAGGCCCATGCCGAGCAGGAACACGCACAGCGCCCTGGCCACGTCGCTGGGCGTGATGATCAGCTCCTTACCGATAGTGATGCCGTGCGAGACGTTCTCCAGCCAGCCGGTCACGGCGGCTAGGTTGGCACCGTACGGCGTCACCAACGCTGCAATGCCCAGCAGCACGAGCAGCACACGCACCGCCGCGGACATCAGCAATCCCACCTGCACCAGCCGGCTGCTGCTGATGCTCAACGCATGCGACAGGGCACGGCTGAAACGGCTCTCCGGCTTGAACACCCAGGTGGTCAGATCATCGGCAAACATCACCAGCAACCCGAGCACGCTGCACACCAAGGTGATCCAGATGATCTGCTGTTCCACGAACAGCGCCAGATTGATGTAGCCGAACAAGGCCGCCACCAGCGCCACGATCACTGCCAGATGGCCAAGCAGACGGATCAGCACGATGTAACCACCGCCGCGCGAGACCACCGGCGGCGGCGCGCTGCTGCCGGGATCGGCTGCGCCCACATTGGCGGCGTGCGCGCGTAATGAAAGACTCAAACCAGCCAAGGCAGACAGGATCAACCCGGCATACAGCAGTGCCGCGACCGCATCGGTGGCGGTGGTCAACGCGCTACTGCTGCGTGCCACATCGTTGATCCTGATCGCCATGCCACTGCACCAGCTCACCGCCGCCGTGGCCAGGCAATGCACACGCAAACGATCCACCGTGGCATCGTCCAGCGGGAACAGCCGCCAGGTGGGCTGATGCTTCATCAACAGGCTGGCGGTGAGCGAACCGACGAAGGCAGCGACATAACTGATTACCACAACCGCACTCAGCAACTGCTCCAGATCCGCAGGGAGCTCGCTTAGCGCACGCACGCTTTCGGCCAGCGCCCATACGGCCGTACCCAGGCTCAGCGTGCCGACCAGCAGGAACCAAAGGGCGAGCCCGGAGCGTCGCAAGCGCCCGCCGGGCGCACGCGAAGCCGCATAACGCCGCCCCAGATGCCGCAGGAAGATGCGCAGCGGAAACGCCAGCAATAGCGCCACCAGCGTACCGGTCACCAGACCTGCGATGCCGTTGGCCGGTGCTCCCGTGCGCACCACCTGCACCGCCTTGTCGGAAAGTCCCTGCAGGCGTGCGCGGTCGTCGGGCCATTGCTGTGCGATCTGGTTCCACAGCTTTGGCGACAGCGGCGAAGCCACCCGCGTGGACAACAGCTCGCTGAAGCGGTGCGCGCGCTCGCTCTCGAGCCGATCGGCCAGATCCTTGGCTTCCAATGCCAACAGGTTGGCGCGTTTGAACTCGGCATCCAGCCGATCGCGCTCTTTGGTCAGTGACTGGCGCTGGTCATGTAAGTCGGGCGGTTCATTTTTCTGTTCGACCCCAAGCCCTTCCAGTCGTACGCTGAGCTCTTTGAGCGGCGGCTCCAGCGTGCGCGCAAGATCTTGCGCCTGCCGTTGCGCGCCTATGACGTCGTCGGCCAGCTTACGCAGCTGGTCGGTGTCGGATTCGTCCATCCCCGCTTCGGCCTGAGTCAGCACCTTCTGCATACTGTCCAGCTGGGTCTGCGCATCCTCCAGCAGCGTGTCCTGGTCCTGCGCCACCGCAGCGCCCACGCTCACCATCCACAGCGCGGCAATCAGCAGCACACGCCGCAACACGCCACGATGGGCACCCAAGACACATCGAAATTCGGACACAGGCAGGCATCGGACAGGCGCGGGACCGCCGCGGGTGCGGGCATCTTAAGCCACCGCTCGCGGTCGAGCCGAGCAACCGGCACCAACGATTCAGCCACGGCAGGCATGCGTGAGCCGATGGCGGCACGCGCAGTGTGACTGGTCTTCGACATCCAACGACGCGCTCGCATCGGCGGTGTCCCTACTTCGCCTCCCTACCCCAAGTTACGCATGAATGGGGACGAGCGTTTGTCACTTTGCGAAAACACGCCGCTGTCGCAGAATCCAGCTACCGCTACGGCAGACGCAGCGGATGACCGCGAAGGAGACACTTCTATGCAGATTCAGATCCAAACCGACAAGCACGTGCCGCACGATCCCTCTGTCGTGCAGCATGTCGAGAAGACCTGCTCCGCCCAGCTGGCGCATTTCGCCAGCGACATCACCCGCGTTGAAGTGCACTTACGCGATGAGAACGGTCAGCGCGGCGGCGCAGCGGATCGAACCTGCAGCATCGAAGCCCACATCGCCGGCCTGCCGCCGATCGCGGCCACCAACAGTGCCGAAACCACCGCCTCTGCCGTCACTGGAGCCGCCCGCAAGCTGCGCGCGGCCATCGAACACGCACGCGGCAAGCAACAGTCCAAAGCGGCTGCCCCGCCGCCGGAACACATCTGATTGGCCCCTGGCAAGGTGGCGCCGCGGCTGCTCGCCCGCTGGCGCTCATCCAGGCCGTGATCGCCAGCAGCGCCAAGATCAACACGCCGCCGGTGTGAATCACCCAGATTCGCGAGACCCCCATCCGACGGCCTGCACGGCAGGCGCCTGCAATGCACGTCGACCGTGTTGATGCTCTCGCCGTCACAGCCCAGAAACGACTTCGGCCCACTGCCATGGGAATGCGTGGCAGCAGGCCGACTGCTTCAATCTGGTGCGCCCGGAGGGATTCGAACCCCCGACCAATGGCTTCGGAAGCCACTACTCTATCCGGCTGAGCTACGAGCGCCTGGCCGCGCATTATGCCAGAACAGCCGTCGCGCGCGTGACTGCGCTTGGCGACGCTGGGCGTGCCACACAGGTGCAATAGGCAGTAGCGTGCCGTAGCTTGGGGCTTGCGCGGACTGCGGTTATTGGATGCGTGGCATCAGGTCGACGTTGATCGCACATTCGCCGCAGATTGCTCAAGCTTTATGCCGATATCGCAATCGGTGAAAACACTTTACGGCACGGACATCGATGTCGTTTGTTGTTGATGGAGCAATTCACCGGCAAGGCTGCTTAAGTACCTTTGGAGGTCAACGGCACGGCGCAATCTCCAGGCTACGCATGACCACAGCCGAGCCGCGCTGCTACCCTTCGCAGCATGAGCAAGCATGGTGTTGAACAAATACCCGCAGCGTCCGCGCTGACGTGGCAGCAGCGACTGGGGCAATACTGGAAGCTGGTGCGTGGCGACCGCCCGATCGGCAGCCTGTTGCTGCTCTGGCCCACCTGGTGGGCATTGTGGCTGGCCGCAGACGGCATGCCGCCATTGTGGACGCTGTTGGTGTTCACCGCCGGGGTCTGGCTGACCCGCTCGGCCGGCTGCGTGATCAACGACTACGCCGACCGCTGGCTGGACCCGCACGTGGAGCGTACCAAGTCGCGTCCGCTGGCCGTTGGCGCGGTTTCCGGACGCGAAGCGCTATGGTTGTTCGTCCTACTGATGCTGGTGGCGTTCGCGCTGGTGCTCACCCTCAACTGGCTGACCGTGGCGCTGAGCGTGCCCGGCGTGTTCCTGGCCGCCAGCTATCCTTATCTCAAACGCCACACCCACCTGCCTCAGGTCTATCTGGGCATGGCATTCGGCTGGGGCATCCCGATGGGTTTTGCCGCAGTGCAAGGCAGCGTGCCGCTGCTTGCGTGGCTGCTGTACGCGGCAAATATCCTGTGGGCGACTGCATACGATACCTGGTACGCCATGGTCGACCGCGAAGACGACATTCGCATGGGCAGCAAATCCACCGCCATCCTGTTCGGCGAGTTCGACCTGGTCGCACAAGGCGTGCTGTATGCGCTGATGTTTGCAACCTTGGCACTGGTAGGTGTGCGTGCCGGCCTCACCGCGGCGTATTGGGCCGGCCTGGGCGTCGCAGCGCTGCTGGTGATCTATGAATTCCACATCGCCCGCCATCGCGAACGCGGCCCCTGCTTCCGCGCTTTCCTGCACAACAACTGGGTTGGTCTGGCAATCTTCGTCAGCATCGCTGCCTCGCTGGCGTTGCGCTAGGTGCGCCATCATCGCCGGCACGTGTGCATCACGCGTGCCAATTCCAGCAACTGTTCGGGCGTTTGCCAGGAGAGTCCGGCGTGGCAACCTCGCTCTTCCGCGGCCGCTCAGTCCGGTGGGTCATCGGTAGACCACGTCGGCTATCGACACCGCATCTGACACATCGCAAAGAGAATGTAGAGGATAAGGGGTTGCGGTGAGTGTACAGGCGAAGCCTCGTCGTCATCCTCACGGCACCCGTGCGCACACCCACGCATCCACCCGCTGCACACCCGCACGACGCAATGCCTGCGCAGCAGCATGCAAGGTCGCGCCGGTGGTCATCACGTCATCCACCAACGCCACGTGCGCCGGCAATGCGCCGCGCACGACGAAGGCATCGCGCAGATTGCGCTGGCGCTCGGCCGCATCCAATTCGGATTGCGGCGCGGTCGCGCGCACGCGTTGCAGCAATGGCAGGCAGGGCAGTTGCAGCGCGCGACCGAGCGGCTTGGCCAGTTCCAGCGCCTGGTCGTAACCACGCTGACGCAAGCGCTGCCGATGCAGGCTCACCGGCACCAGCGCCTGCGGGCGTGGCAGGCCCGCACAGCGTCTGGCCATCAACTCGCTGAGCAGGAGGCCCGCCGCCAGGTCCTGATGAAACTTGAAACGCCGCAGCAAACCGTCCACCGGCCAGCGATAGGTAAAGCACGCATGCACATGCTGCAGCGGCGGCGGATGCTGCAGGCATTGCCCGCACAGCGCCACCCCATCAGGGGCATACAGCTGGGTGGCGCAGCGCGGGCAGGCGTGACCGTGATCCGGCAAGGCGGCACGACACCAGAGGCACAGATCGTAATCGGCAGTGCCGGCTTCTGCGCAGACCAGGCACAAGCTCGGTAGCAGCAGCCGCAACACCCGTCGCGGCCACTTGTAAACCGATCGCACCTCTTTGAAGTTGACAGCATCTTCCATGCTCACCAGACTGCCTGGCTTCCAAGCCGCTGACCGTCAGGAAACTCCGATGTCTGTTGTCGTCCGCCATGACTGGGATCGCGAAGAGCTGCAGGCACTGTTCGATCTGCCGTTCCCGGAGCTGCTGCACCGCGCCGCCAGCGTGCACCGCGCCCACTTCGATCCAGCCGAGGTGCAAGTGTCCACGCTGCTGTCGGTCAAGACCGGCGGCTGCCCGGAAGACTGCGCTTACTGCCCGCAGGCGCAGCGCTACGACACCGGCGTGACCGCGCAGAAATTGATGGAAACCGAAGAAGTCGTCGCCAAGGCGCGACAGGCCAAGGCCGCTGGCGCGTCGCGCTTTTGCATGGGCGCAGCCTGGCGCTCCCCCAAGGAGCGCGACATCCCGAAGGTGGCCGCGATGATTCGCGACGTCAAGGCGATGGGCCTGGAGACCTGCGCCACGCTCGGCATGCTCGACGCCGGCCAGGCGCGCGCGCTCAAGGATGCCGGGCTGGACTACTACAACCACAATCTGGACACCGCGCCCGATTACTACGACTCGATCATCCACACCCGCCAGTACCAGGATCGCCTCAACACGCTGGAGCATGTGCGCGATGTCGGCTTGAAAACCTGCTGCGGCGGCATCGTCGGCATGGGCGAAACGCGTGAACACCGCATCGGCCTGCTGCTGGCACTGTCGACGCTGCCGGCGCATCCGGACTCGGTGCCGATCAACCAGTTGGTGCAAGTCGCCGGCACCCCGTTGCATGGCACCCAGCAACTGGACCCGTTCGAGTTCGTCCGCATGATCGCCGTCGCCCGCATCAGCATGCCCAAGTCGATGGTGCGCCTGTCGGCGGGCCGCGAAGCGATGAGCGACGAACTGCAGGCGCTATGCTTCCTGGCCGGCGCAAACTCGATCTTCTACGGCGAAAAACTGCTCACCACCGGCAACCCGGACACCGAACGCGACCTGGCTCTGTTCCAGCGCCTGGGCCTGCGCCCGATGCAAGTGACCGTTGACGCTGCCGAGCACGACCACCACGGCACCGTGCATGCCGACATCACCTGTAGTGCGGCTTGCGAGCACGCCGCCTGATCGTGATTCCGGCACCGGTCGTCGGCGCCGGCTGGGCGCGCTGAGCCCGGCAGGCTACGCTAGCGGCCCTTCTTCGTTGTTGGCCGACCCCATGGCTCGCCCCGATCTGCACGAACGGATTGCGTCGCTGCGCACATTGCGTGTGGCTCAGGAACGGGTGCGGGTGCGGCGTCAAGTGAGCCGCCGCGATGGCGTGCGGTTGGAAATCGATGGCCGCTGGCTGACCGGTTTCTGTTCCAACGACTATCTGGGTCTGTCGCAGCAATTCGAAGTGATCGCCGCGCTGCAAGACGCCGCGGCGCGCGATGGCGCCGGCGCGACTGCATCGCATCTGATCTGCGGCCACCACACCGCGCACGAAATGCTGGAGCGCGAGATTGCCGAATGGTTAGGTTATCCGTCGGCCTTGTTGTTCGGCAGCGGCTTCATCGCCAATCTGGCCGTGCAGCAAGCCTTGCTCAGCGAAGAAGACGATGTCTGCGTGCAGGACCGGCTCAATCACGCCAGCCTGCTCGATGCCACACGCCTGGCCGGCTGCCGGTTGCGGCGCTACCCGCATCTGGATGTGGAAGGGGCGATGCGTCAGCTCAAGGGGTCGCCCGACGGTGTGGCGATGCTGGCCAGCGATGGGGTTTTCAGCATGGATGGCGATGTCGCGCCGCTGCGTGCGTTGAGCTTGGTCGCACGCACGCAGGAAGCGTTGTTCTATGTCGACGATGCACACGGCGTGGGCGTGCTCGGTCCGCAAGGGCGCGGCTGCGTGGCCGATGCCGGACTTGGTTTGGCCGAAGTGCCCCTACAATTAGTGACGCTGGGCAAGGCACTGGGCGGGTATGGCGCGGTGGTGGTCGGCGAGCAAGCGCTGGTGCGTCATCTGACCGAAACCGCGCGCCCATACATCTACACCACCGCGTTGCCGCCGGCGCAGGTCGCTGCAACCTTGGCGGCGGTGCGCTTGGCGCGTCGCGACGATTGGCGGCGTGCACGACTTGTCGAGCTGATCAGCACTTTCCGCAATGGCGCGCGTCGGCATGGTTTCGAACTGATGGCGTCCGATACGCCGATACAGCCCTTGCTGTGCGGCGAAGAAGCGACCGTGATGGCAATGTCCGCTGCGCTGGAACAGTCCGGTTTCTTGGTTGGCGCAATTCGTCCGCCTACCGTGCCAGAAGGCAAGGCGCGCCTGCGCGTGACTCTGTCTGCATTGCATACGCCGCAACAAGTGCAGGCGCTGATCGAGGCGATCGTGCAGGCGCGCGATGTGATCAGCCGGCAGCAGTTGCGTGTGTCTGCCTGAGCACGACTGTCAGAACGACAGCGCAGCGGGCGAGCGCGGCGCAACGGTATTCGAGGCGACATGGTCACTCCATGCACTCCCTGCGCACCACATGCACTCACCTGAAAGCTGATCGCTTACGTGTCGTTAGCCACTCCAATCATGACGACAACCACACCAGCACAACGCCGCGTGCGAGAAGCCTTGGTGCCGCTGTATCTGGACAGCGGATGCGACAACCAGCACGACAGCATTACACAGATCTTGGCCGCCTCTCCATTCCCGCTGGCGCAACTGCGCACGATGGTGTTGTACGAGGTGCATCCGGTGTTGATCGGCGATCTGCGCAGCATGGCCAGCGTGTGGGATGGATTCGATCCGGCAGGGGTGGCCGCCGCGATCGCCGCGCGGCATGCACGCCGCTGGCGCTGGCCGGACCGTTGATGTTGGCGTGATCATGCGCATACGCAATGGGACTGGCACGCACCGAAGATCAGCGCGCTGACGCAAGACACATCGACCCGTACGCACTGACCCATGCGCCGGTCAGCGACAATCAGCGACAATCCTCGCATGCATATCGATGTCATCGGCCAAGGGCCTGCGCTGGTTTTTTTGCACGGTTGGGCACTGCATGGCGGCGTATTCGCACCGCTGGTGGAGCGCCTGGCACCGCACTATCAAGTGCATCTGGTGGATCTGCCTGGGCACGGTTTCAGCCGCGAGGACAGCACGCTGCTGGCACTGCCGTACGTGGTCGCGGAAATCGCTGCGGCGATACCGCCAGCGGTGTGGATCGGCTGGTCGCTGGGCGGATTGTTCGCGCTGCATGCCGCGGCCACCCAACCGCAGGTGCGTGGGCTGGCGATGATCGCGGCCACCCCACGCTTCGTAAAAGGCAACGATTGGCCCGATGCAGTCGAACGCGAAATATTCTTGCAATTCGGCCAGGACTTGTCGCGTGATTATCGCGGCACGCTGGAGCGTTTTCTTGCGCTGGACACGCTGGGCTCGGCACATGCACGCGCCGAGTTGCGCAGCCTGCGCGAAACGCTCACTGCGCGCGGCGAACCGGCTGCCGAGGCACTGCAACAAGGCCTGAGCCTGCTGGAACGCACCGACCTGCGCCGCGCACTCCAACAGCTTGCACGCCCGAGTCTGTGGATTGCCGGCCAACGCGATCGCCTGGTCCCGGCCGCCGGCGTGCATGCTGCTGCTGCGCTGGCTCCGCAGGCGCAGGCACTCACCATTACCGGCGGCGGTCACGCACCGTTTCTCGGCCACGCCGAGCAGGTCGCCGAGGCACTGCAACACTTCGTTGCGTCCCTGCCTTGAGCAGAGCGCCGATCATGCGGCATCGATGATCGAGGGAGAAACGCCTGAATTTAGTAATCGCCGGACGTTGGGCATTGGCGTGCGCCGCCAGCAAAGGTTGGGGATTGGGCTGTACACGCGCAGTGGCCAGCGAAGGCGTCAAGGTGGTAATTGTGGCGCGTGGCCGCGATGTATTGGAACAGGCTGACGACGCGCTGCATGCGCTTCCGGGTGCAGGCGAAGTGCGCAGCGCGGTGGCCGACATCGTCACACCGCAAGGGCGCACCGACGCACTCGCCGCCTGCCCGCAGGTGGACATCCCGATCAACAACACCGGTGGTCCGCCGCCTGGCGATTTCCGCCAGTGGGAGCGCGAGAATTGGCTGCGCGCATTGGACGCCAACATGCTGGCGCCGATCGAACTGATCCGCGTCAGCCTCGATGCGATGCGCGCGCAGCGCTTCGGCTGCATCGTTAACATCACCTCTCGGTGCGGTGAAGGCGCCGATCGACATCCTCGGCCTGTCCAATGGCGCGCGCGCCGGCCTCACCGGCTTCGTTGCCGGGCTGGCACGCAGCGCAGTCGCCGACAATGTCACGATCAGCCCGGCCAGTTCGCCACCGACCGGCTGCGCGGCAATTTCGCCGCCATCGCGCAACAGCAAAGCAGCACCGCCCAAGACGTCGCCGAGCGCAAGCGTGCAGGCATTCCGGCCAGGCGCTTCGGCGAGCCGGACGAGTTCGGCGCAGCCTGCGTGTTTCTGTGCAGCGCTCAGGCCGCCTATATCACCGGGTAGAACCCGCTGATCGATGGCGGCAGCTATCCAGGTACCTTATAGAAATTGCGTGTGCGCACGCAGTTGCATTCCACGCCACCGGCGCTGTCGCCTGCAGCCAGTGTTGGTGTTGGTGTTGGTGTTGGTGTTGGTGTTGGTGTTGGTGTTGGTGTTGGTGTTGGTGTTGGTGTTGGTGTTGGTCATGGTCATGGTCAGCATCGGCACCTTCAGCTGGGGATCGTTCCGCGATTAGCGCCATTGGAGCGTGTTATGCACTTTGGGATGAGATGCGTTGGTGGTCAGCGGTGCGCAGCGGGTGCTGCGCGGCGCCGGCTGGACGGCCGCCAAGGCAAGCGGCGCTGCGCACGCTCCGTGCCGCTGACCACCAACCCGTCCAAGACCAACCCGTCCAAGAAGTGACCTGTGGCGCGCCACAGCAACTACCCCAGACCCACCGGATGCATGGTGGTGGGCCTGCGCAAAACATCGATTCCCTCCACCGCGCGCAGCGGCGACAATAGCGCCGCTAATGAACAGTACTTTCGACCCCCGCCACGTCCGGCGCGCCTTTGCGCGTGCCGCCAGCAGCTATGTCGCCGCCGCCGCGCTACAGCGCGAAGCGGAAACGCGCCTGCTCGAATCGCTCGACTACCTGGGCGACCAGATACCCAAGGTGGTGCTGGATGTGGGCGCCGGCCCGGGCCATGCCAGCAGCGCAATCAAGAAGCGCTGGCCCAAGGCCCAGGTCATCGCGCTGGATCAGGCCATGCCGATGCTGCGCCAGGCGCGCAAGGCGGCCGGTTGGTGGAAGCCGTTCGTGCAGGTGTGCGCCGATGCACGCGCACTGCCCATCGCCGATGGCAGCGTAGATGTGATCTTCAGCAATCTATGCCTGCAGTGGGTGGAAGACCTGCCGGCAGTATTTGCAGGTTTCCGCCGCGCGCTGCGACCGGGCGGGCTGTTGCTTTGCTCCACCTTCGGCCCGGAGACGTTGAGCGAACTGCGCGACGCCTTCGCGCAGGCCGACACCGCACCGCACGTCAGCCGCTTTCCGCCGATCGCCCAGTTCGGTGACGCCTTGCTGATGTCCGGCTTCCGCGACCCGGTGCTGGACCGCGACCTGTTCACCCTGACCTACAACGACCTGTCCACCCTGATGCGCGAACTGCGTGCGATGGGCGCGACCAACGCGCTCAGCAATCGCCGCGCCACTCTGACCGGACGTGGCCGCTTTGCCGCGGCCAGCGCGGCCTACGAACCATTACGGCGCCCGGATGGCGCCCTGCCCAGTTCATGGGAAGTGATCTACGCCCACGCCTGGGCGCCGGCGCCGGGTGCGCCCATCCGCGAACATGGACACGACATCGCCAGCGTACCCTTGGCCTCGATCCCGATCCGCCGCCGCATCGACTGAGCGGTGGTGCAGATCGCCGATCGCAACGCAGCTGGTACCGGTGAGACACACAGTGTTGGGCCAACGCTAATGCTGATCGGACAGACTCGACAGCGACATTTGCTAGAATTCAATAATTGACAGCCGCCCCCCGTGTGACGGCTTGCCTTGCTCAACCCCCCGACTGGAGTGGCACCGACACGTCGCGACGGTGAGCGAAGCGGTTTTCGGTCGCCGCCCTTACATTTGCGTCCCCCGCCCCCCAATCGGCCTCCCCCTCCCCATGTTGAAGTGGCTCATCATCGCGCTGTTCATCGCATCGGCGCTGTACATCCATTACCGCGGTCGCGTGCGGCACCGGCTTAGCCGGCAGCTAATGGACCATTCCACCTTCATGGCGCCGATCAACACGTTGATGTATCTGTGCTCACGGGTGCCGACTACGCCGTTTATCGATCCTGGCAAAGAATTTCCGGAACTGGCGCCGTTGCGCGCCAACTGGTCGCTGATCCGCGATGAGGCCTTGCGGCTGCGGCAGATGGAGAAGATCCGCGCCGCCGACGGCTATACCGACATCGGCTTCAATTCCTTTTTCCGCCGTGGTTGGAAGCGCTTCTATCTGAAGTGGTACGGCACCGCGCACCCGTCGGCGGCAGAGTTGTGCCCGCAGACTACCGCGCTGCTGCACGCCATCCCGACAGTGAAGGCAGCAGTGTTCGCCCAATTGCCGCCAGGCAGCGAGTTACGCCCGCACCGCGACCCGTTCGCCGGTTCCATGCGTCTGCACCTGGGCCTGGTTACACCCAACGACGACCGTTGCTTCATCGATGTTGACGGTCAACGCCACAGCTGGCGCGACGGCGAATGGACCATGTTCGACGAAACCTACATCCACTACGCGCGCAACGACACCGACCAGGACCGCATCATCCTGTTCTGCGACATCGAGCGCCCAATGCGCTGGCACTGGGCCGCCGCGGTGAACCGCTTCGTCGGCCGTAGCCTGCTCTCGGCCGGTGCCTCGCCCAACCAGGAAGGCGACAAAACCGGCGGCATCAATCGCGTATTCCGTTATTTCTACGTCGGACGTCTGAAGGCCAAGACGCTGAAGGAGCGCAACAACCCGCTCTACCAGGTGCTCAAATGGAGCATCTTCATCTTGGTGGTGGTCGGGATCGTGTTGCTGTAACGCCAAGACCAGCTTTGCAGAAGCGCGATGAAGCGTTGCCGGTAACGCCACATCGCGCGCCAGCGCGCTCCTGCAAAGCTGGTCTTGGCCCGCGACAGCGGGGGTCTTCCGACTGATCAATAGCACCGGTGGCGATGCGCCACGCTCGCGCAGGGCGACGTTGCGATCTTCGCGTGGGCCTGAGCGCAGCGCGCCGGCGCTCAGGCCGATTGCCGCCAAGGCGCCACGCTCGCTGGCGCCGCTTCCAGTCCACCAGCGCACCACTTTTTTCGAAGCGCATCCTTGATCAGGTCGTTCTCGAACAGCTGCTCGGCCAGCAACTTCTTCAGCCGGGCGTTCTCGGACTCAAAGTCTTTGAGCCGCTTGATCTCGGGCACGCTCATCCCGCCGAACTTGCTGCGCCACAGGTAGGTAGGAGGCTTCGCTGAAGCAATGCCGCCCTAATCGCCACGGTTGAATGCCTTGTAGTAGGCCTGCACAAGGCCATTGGCGCGTTGTCGATTGCTCTCGCGCGTGCTCGAACCTGCCGCTGTGAAAGCTCCATCATAGGTCCGCTATCAGGATCCTTGCACCAACAGATCGCGGTGGAAAAAATAGACCTCCTGCAACAGGAAACGCCAGCTGGTATGGAAGCTGCGAAAGCGCGTGCTGGGAGTGGACGAGGCCAGCGCATCCACGCCCAACTCCTGGCTCAGCCGCAGCGCGCGCGCCATGTGCAGCGGGTCGCTGACGATGATCGCCCGGTGCATGCCGTGGCGCGCCATCAGCGTGCGGGCCTGCTCCAGGTTTTGCCGGGTGGTGCGTGAGACCGTTTCGATCACGATTGCTTCTGGCGGGATGCCATGGCGCAGCGCATAGCGGCGGGCCACCTGCGACTCAGCAAAGCGCGCGCCATGGCCGAAGCCACCGGTGAACAACATCCGTGGCGCGTAGCCCTGCGCGTACAGATCCAGCGCATGCCGGATGCGCTCCTCGAACACCGGCGACGGGCGCGCGTCGTAGGCCGCCGCGCCCAGCACGATAATCACGTCGGCCGGCGCGGCCTGGTCGCGGTCGCCGATGAAGACGATCCAGCCCGCCACGCCCACCAGCCAGATCAGGGCCAGCATGCACAACCGCCAACACCAGCCCCACAGGCCAATTCCGCGCGACCGCCTGCTCACGCCGCGGCCCACGGCAGCGCGTCCAGATCGACATTGCCGCCGGACAGGATCAGTCCGACCCGGCGCCCGGCGAAACGCGCCGGGTCAGCCAGCACCGCAGCCAGGGTAATCGCCGACGACGGCTCCACCACCTGTTTGAGAATCTGCCAGATCAGCCGCATGGCCCGCACCACCGCGGCATCGTCCACCGTAATGACCTGTGCACCGGCAGCCTGCAGCAGCGCGAAGTTCGGCGCACCCAAAGTGCCGCGCAGACCATCGCAGACGGTGTCCGGCACGAAGTCGACCAACCGCTCACCGGCCGCCAACGACCGCGCGGTATCGGCCGCACCGCTAGGCTCGGCCAGCACCAGTTCGCAATCGGGCATGCACTGCAGCGCCAGCGCCGCACCGGCCGCCAGCCCGCCGCCGCCGACCGGCGTCACCAGGACGTCAAGTCCGCCGCTCTGATGCAGCAGCTCCAATGTGGCAGTACCCTGCCCTGCGATGACCGCAGGGTCGGTGTATGGATGCACTATCGCCGCGCTGCTGCTGGCCTGAACCTCGGCGCACAGCTGCTCGCGCGCGGCGATGGTCGGTGCGCACCACCACAGCGTGGCGCCGTGCCGGGAGATATTGGCCAATTTGGCCGCCACCGCACCCTCGGGTACCACCACATGGCAACCGATGCCACGGCTGCGCGCGGCGAGCGCCAGCGCGGCGCCGTGGTTGCCCGATGAATGCGTGACCACGCCGCGTGCAGCCAGCTCGATTGGCAACGACCAAACCGCGTTGCAGGCGCCGCGGAACTTGAAGGCACCGCTGCGCTGCAGATGCTCTGCCTTGAAGATCAACTGCGCACCGCTGAGCGCATCCAGGCTGTGCGAGGTCAGCAACGGTGTCGGCGCGCAATGCGGCGCAATGCGCGCAGCGGCTTGCAGGATATCGGAATGTGTTAGAGGGAGCGGGTCGATCATGCCTGCAAGATTAACGTATCCCTTACCTCTCCACGGGTCGCACGCACAGTGCCCGCGCATGCGTGATCGACGAAAAAGCGCCACATCGCCGCACAGTTAAGGACCGATTCAATACATCGGTTCGAAAGTGAGAGCATGGTTGCAGGAGTTCCCTATCCATGAAATTACATCTGATCTTCGCCGCCGGGCTTATGGCCCTGAGCGGCTGTGCAACCTATGACTACGCTGGCGGTGGGTCGGGCGGCTATTACCGTGGTGCGCCTGCTGTGCAGTATCGCTATCGGCCCGATGACTCGCCTTATTCCTACGGCAGCCCGTACGAGGTTCCGTATGAATACGGCGCGGGCTCGATCGGCTTGTACGACTACCCGGTGTATCCGGTCTACCGCGATGGTGGTGGCTACTACTACCCGCCGAACGACCGCCGTCCGCAGTACCGGCCGTCACGGCCAAACGGTTCGTTCAACAATCGTCCTCGTCCCGATGGTCCGCGCCCGAAACAGCCAGATCGCCTACCGGCGGCCGAGGCTCCGCCGTCGCGGCCATCGCCACGCATTGGAGCTCCACCGCGGGTGATCCGGGAGATCCAACGGCAAACGGCACCACGCAACACTGGCGAGCAGATTCCCTGAGTAACTGACTGCGATGCAGCCCACAAATGAAGGAATTGGGGGCTTGCGTTCAGCCAGCACCTAGGCGCAAGCTAAGTGCTCTGTTGTATCCGCTAGGTCATTATTCTGACCAAGCTCGCCTTACTGACCGACTTATGTCGATGTCCGACAGGGAAATCTGGATCCCCCCTGTTCCGGCCCTGTCGGATATCGGCGCCCTCAATGCATAAAGCCCCGGCATGCCGGGGCTTTATGTTTTTGTCGTGATGTCGCGGTGCAACCTCTGCAAGCATTAACTCGGTGAGAAAACACCGGCGGCGGCGCCGAATCGCATAAAAATAAGGATCGGTAGTCCCCCGACTACCGATCCTTAAGCTACCCCATCGCACGCGCGGCTGGCCCCTGTTCCAATTCCAGCCTTTGCTCCCATGTCGCAATGCCACGATTGGGTGCAGTAGGGGTATCCGCACGAAACACGCCAACTTGAGTGCGAGTACTCTAGAGTGCGATTTCCATCGCGTTTTTATCCAATTGGTGGCCCGCAAGCGCCTTACAGTCGATACTTTCGCGGCCGTTTTCTTCCTCACAGCCTCCCACGCCCATGTCCGAGTCTTTTTATCGCTACGACGTCATCGTGATCGGCGGCGGCCATGCCGGCACCGAGGCCGCGCTGGCTTCCGCGCGCACTGGCGCCCTTACCTTGCTGCTGACCCACAACATCGAGACGGTGGGCGCGATGAGCTGCAACCCAGCCATCGGCGGGATCGGCAAGGGGCATCTGGTCAAGGAAATCGACGCGCTGGGCGGAGCGATGGCACGCGCGGCTGATCTGGCCGGCATTCAATGGCGCACGCTCAATGCCTCCAAGGGTCCGGCGGTGCGGGCCACGCGCTGCCAGGCCGACCGCAATCGGTACCGAAATGCGATCCGCTGCGTTGTCGAGGCGCAGCCCAACCTGACCGTTTTCCAGGCGGCGGTGGACGACCTGATCATCCACAACGGCGCCGCCGAGGGCGACAGCGTTCGTGGCGTGATGACCCAGACGGGGCTGCGCTTCGAAGCGACCTCGGTAGTGCTGACCGCGGGTACCTTTCTGGCCGGCAAGATCCATGTCGGCCAGACCCAGTACGCAGCCGGACGCATGGGTGACCCGCCAGCCACCACGTTGGCCGCGCGCCTGCGCGAGCGGGCATTTGCGATCGACCGGCTCAAGACCGGCACGCCGCCGCGTATCGACGGGCGCACGCTCCACTACAGCGTCATGCAGGAACAACCGGGCGACGACCCGTTGCCGGTGATGTCGTTCATGGGCCGGCGTAGCGACCACCCGCGTCAGGTCAGCTGCTGGATCACCCACACCACCGAGCAGACCCACGCCATCATCCGCAGCGCACTGCACCGCTCGCCGCTGTACTCGGGGCAGATCGAAGGCATCGGCCCGCGCTATTGCCCGTCGATCGAAGACAAGGTGGTGCGCTTCGCCGACAAGACCAGCCACCAGATCTTCGTCGAGCCCGAAGGCCTGGAGGTGACCGAGATCTATCCCAACGGCATCTCCACCTCGCTGCCGTTCGATGTGCAACTGGCATTGGTCCGCTCGATCCACGGATTTGCGCAGGCGCATATCACCCGCCCCGGCTACGCGATCGAATACGATTTCTTCGATCCGCGCGGGCTCAAAGCCTCACTGGAAACCAAGGCGGTGGGCGGGCTGTTCTTCGCCGGGCAGATCAACGGCACTACCGGTTACGAGGAAGCCGCCGCACAGGGATTGCTGGCCGGCCTCAACGCGGCCCGTCGTGTGCAGGCGTTGCCGGCATGGTCGCCGCGTCGCGACCAAGCCTATCTGGGCGTGTTGGTGGACGATCTAATCACCCACGGCACCACCGAGCCATATCGCATGTTCACCAGCCGCGCCGAGTACCGGTTGCAACTGCGCGAGGACAATGCCGATGCACGTCTGACCGGCGTGGCGCGCGCGATGGGTCTGGTCGACGATGCACGCTGGGCGCGGTTTTCGGCCAAGCAGGAAGCCGTACAGCGCGAAAGCGCGCGTTTGTCGGCGCTATGGGCGACACCGGGCAATGCCTTGGGGCGCGAAGTGGCCGAGACGCTGGGCGTGGAGGTCAGCCGCGAAACCAACGTGCTGGATCTCATCAAACGCCCGGAGCTGAACTACGCGACATTGATGCAGGTTCCGACGCTGGGGCCGGGCGTGGAGGACGCACAGGTGGCAGAGCAGGTCGAAATCGGGGTCAAATACGCCGGTTATCTGGCTCGTCAGCGCGACGATATCGCACGTCAGCAACGGCATGAAACCACACCGATTCCCGATGGTTTCGATTATTCCGGCGTGCGCGGCCTGTCGATCGAAGTGCAACAGAAACTTGAACGCGTGTGCCCACAAAGCATCGGCCAGGCGCAGCGCATTCCGGGCATGACGCCAGCGGCGATGTCGCTGCTGCTGGTGCATCTGGAGCGCGCACGGCGCAGTCAGGTGGCGTAAGTGGTTTGTAGTTGGCGATCGGCGATGCGTAATCACGCGTGATCGATTAACCAGCATGCCAATTTATTAGTCGCTTCTAAACGCTGCGGCAGCCCGTGCATCGGCACGTCTGCCGCGAGCCCCTATGCCGCCCTTCGCTCGACGGCCGGCAGCAGGCGCTGGCGCAGCACAAGGGCAGCCAGCTCCAGCGTTTCATCGGCAGCGCGCAAAACGCCGCCCATGTTGAGGAAGCCGTGAATCATGCCGGGGAAGCTGTGCAGCGTGACCTCCACACCGCTGGCGCGAAGACGCTCGGCATAGGCTCGCCCTTCGTCGTAAAGAATGTCGCGGTCGCTCACGATGACCAGTGCAGGCGCAATGCGAGCGACGTCCGGCACCAGCATCGGCGACACACGCCAGTCCTGTGCGATGGCGGGGTCTGGCAACAGATGACGATTGAAGAAGCGCACCGCATTCACGGTCAATGGCGGCAAGCCGGCGTCGCACGAGCGCGAGGGGTATAGAGCACTGTCCTGGCGTGCATCGGTGAGCGGATACACCAGCACTTGGCAGCGCAGCGCGATACCGGCGTCGCGCGCAGAAAGCGCTGCGACCGCGGCCATCGCGCCGCCAATACTGTCGCCCGCAACGGCCAGGCGCTGCACATCGGCGCCGACCGCATCGGGCTGGGCGACCAGCCACTGCAGAGCGGCAATCACATCTTCCACACCGGCCGGCGCAGGATGTTCCGGCGCCAGTCGATAGTCGACCGCCAGCAGCTGACAGCCGGCCCGCGCCGCCAGTGCCGGCACACATCGTCATGCGAGTCGAGGTCACCCACCACACCGCCCCCACCGTGCACAAATAGGCAGGTCGGAGCAGGGCCGGCGGCAAGGCCAGACGGTCGATACAGACGCAGCGGCACAGGACCGGCAGCTGTGTCGGCATGCAGATCGCGTACCTGGGCCATCTCCACGCGTGGGAAGCCGAACTGCGCGCCGAGTGCACGCATCATGGCGCGTGCGCCTTCGATCGGAAGGGTTTCCATGGCTGGTTGACCGGACTGTTGAAGCCGGGCAAACAGGCGCACGACATCAGGATCAAACGACATGACGAGATCTCAAAGAGACGAAGGTCGAGCTTGCCAGATAGTTATGGTCCATCACTAGGGCACCTGTAACAACCCAAAAAGACTCGATCAACGCGCTCGCAGGTCATTGATGCGCATGGCGCGCAATTTATGGAGTCGAGGTTTTGAAAGGCGCCCACTGTTTAAATTCTTGAATAGTTCCACTGGCGTTGGCAAACCTTTTTCGCAGCGCTGCAAACACCCGTGTTGTCAGGCTTTGTGGCTGCGCTGCTGATCGTTGGCGCGAGCACGCACAAGAATCAGCGTTACTCTGGGTCTTGCTGCGCTGCATCGCGTCCGTTGGGCCAACGCATGCTGCCACGAAAAACCGACCGCGATGTGCAGCCCCGCGTACGAAGTGCCACTGCACTGCTGCTGTCGCACCGTAGAGCGCGCAGCACACCGGCCTAGTCTTCGTCCTCTGCGGCCGCCGCGCGGCCTTGCTGACGGATAAGATTTTCCTGGCGTGCATCTTCGATCGAAGCACGGATGACCCGCACATCGACGCGGCGGGTGTCGAACTTGAAACGCCCGGTCAGCACGCTGTCCGGGCGCAGTTCGCCCTTTTCGAACAGCGCCCACATCTCTTCGCCGTAATAGGTTTCCAGCAACTCGGGGACGAAGCGGCCGAGGCAGTCGCGCAGGTTGTGCACGTCGCGCAGCAGCATGTCGCGCGCGGCGTTGTTGCCGGCAGCGCTGACTACCTGCGGAAAGTCGATCAACACCGGGCCATCGGGCGAGACCAGCACGTTGTATTCGGACAGATCGCCATGCACCAGGCCAAGCGACAGCATCTTGACCACGTCACCGATCAGGCTGGTGTGGAAGACGCGCGCCTGCTCCGGTTCCAGGTCCACTTCACCCAGCCGCGGTGCGCTGTGGCCGGCTTCATCAGTAACCAGATCCATCAGCAGCACGCCGTGGAAATAGCCGCGCGGCTTGGGCACGTGCACGCTGGCGTCCATCAATTGATAGAGCACCTCGGCTTCGGTGTTCTTCCACGCGGTTTCGGCTTCGCGCCGGCCGAACTTGGTGGCCTTGCCCATCGCGCGCGCCTGACGGCTACCACGCACCTTGCGGCCTTCCTGGTACTGCACGCGCGCCTGGAAGCTGCGCTGCGCCATGTCCTTGTAGACCTTGGCGCACAGGATGTCAGCGCCTGTGCTGACCACATAGACGGAGGCTTCTTTACCGCTCTTCAGTGGTCGCAACACCTCGTCGATAATGCCGTCGTCGATCAGCGGCTGCAGGCCCTTGGGGGTTTTCATGGACTAAGAGGACCGATCCGAAACAAACCAGCGGCGATTATGCGGCAAGCAGGGTGAAGCGCTTACATGCGGAGCATGCATTGGCGTGAGCGCTTACCATGCAGGGGACTTGATCCCACACGCGATCCAATGCTTGAGCCCGCATCCAGACGCCGCACATGCATCCTGCTCGCTGGGTGTGCTTTAAGGCGCGACCTGCTCTACGCAGCGAGGTGGTCGCCGCGCTCAACATCGGCGCCCAGGCTGGGCGCATCAGCAGCGCAACCCGGGCGCCATTGGAATAGCCGAGCAGCGCCGACGGCGCCAAGCCGGGATGGGTGTGCGCAATCCAGACCAGTACGTCACACACATCAGCGACCGCACGCTCGGGTGTGTTCCAGCCGCTGGGATCGCGCACAGTGCCGCCGTAGCCGCGCAGATCCACCGCGTAGGCGGCATAACCGGCCTGCGCCAACGCCGCGAGCACCGAGCGCGAGTCGGGCGGTTCACCAAGTACCTGCAGGTCGAAATTAGGCAGCGAACTCCAGGTACGGCCATGCACCAGCAGGACCGTGCCACGCGGCTGGGCGGGCACGCGCGACCACACCGCCAGTGTCCGACCGTCGTCGGCGTGGACCTGCGACAGCTGGGTGCCGGGTCCGGGATGCGGTTGTGCCTGCAGCGCAGCGGTGACCAATAGCAGCAACAGCAGACAGGTGATTCGGAAGGTCATACGCAACCTCTTATTGAAGGGGTGATCGGCACCCACCGGTGGCCGGTGGCAGCCGCATCATCGCGCAGGTCGGCAGGCGGCAGACCCGATCGTCGTCGCCAGCCACTTCCACCAGAGGCACTTCTAGCGCATCCAGCCCGCCGAAGAGCCGGCCAGCATACGAGATTGATCCAGACCGATGAGATGCCGCGTCAGCCGTCCACTATGTCATCCGACACCGCGCAGTCGCAGTCGCAGTCGCAGTCGCGCTTGCATCATCAAGTCCATGCGCGATCATCTGCGCATGGAGTCGACTCACTACAAGACTGTCCCGGCGCTGGCGTTAAACCCGCGCCAGGAGCAATTGGTGGCATTGGTACGACAGCAGGGCTTCGCCGACGTGGAGGGCCTGGCGACGCGCTTTGAGGTCACCCCGCAGACCATCCGTCGCGATCTGACCTTGCTGTGCGATGCCGGTGTGCTGCGCCGTTACCACGGCGGCGTCAGCATGCCCTCGAGCGTGGAAAACTTGGCCTATACCGCACGCAAGGCGATACAAGCGCGCGAAAAGCAACTCATCGCTGCACACCTCGCGCGCTTCATTCCCGACGATGCCTCGCTGTTCATCAACCTCGGCACCACCAACGAAGAGGTGGCGCGTGCATTGCTGCAGCACCGCGGCCTGCGCGTGATCACCAACAACCTCAACGTGGCGGTGATGCTCAGCGCCAACCCGAGCTTCGAGGTGATTGTGGCCGGCGGTGTGGTGCGCGGGCGCGACCAGGGCGTGACCGGGGCGACGACGGTGGAGCTGATCCGCCAGTTCAAAGTGGATTTCGGGGTGATCGGCATTTCCGGCATCGATCTGGATGGCACCTTGCTGGACTTCGACTACCAAGAAGTGCGCGTGGCCCAGGCCATCATCGAGCACTCGCGGCAGGTACTGCTGGCCGCAGACCACAGTAAATTCGGCCGCAACGCCATGGTGCGGCTGGGGGCGATCGCCCAGATACACGACTGGTTCACCGACCGACCGCCGCCGCAGGAACTGGCCGCGATACTGGCCGAGGCCGGCACCCGCGTGCATCTGGCAGACGCTGGCGGCGCCGGCTAACGGTCAGTGTTCGGTTTTGTGTGTTTTTGATGTGCGGCAGCCGACAAGGGCGCAACTGCATTCGAAGTTCGGATCGAACCTCGCGCCTTGATAGCTCATGCCATTCGCTTTTGGCGCTACGACTATAGCCAATCCGTAGATTCACGCGCCAACAAGGCTCCATGTTCGAATATGTTTGAAAACGACAACTTGGGTTCGCTCACGTGCGCGCCCGGATGGAGACACCGATGGGCGAGAGGTACGATCTTCTGGTGATAGGCGGCGGCATCAATGGGGTCGGCATCGCCCGCGATGCGGCCGGCCGCGGCCTGTCGGTGTGCCTGTGCGAGCAGGACGATCTGGCCGCGCATACCAGCAGCGCCAGCACCAAACTCATCCACGGCGGCCTGCGCTATCTGGAGCAGTACGAATTCGCGCTGGTCGGCAAGGCGCTGGCCGAGCGCGAAGTGCTGCTGCGGCTGGCGCCGCACATCATCTGGCCGCTGCGCTTTTTGCTACCGCACCAGCCGCATCTGCGCCCGGCGTGGATGATTCGCGCCGGCCTGTTCCTGTACGACCATTTGGGTGGCAGCAAGCGCAGCCTGCCGCGCTCACGCCAGCTGTCGCTGCGCACGCATCCGGTCGGCCAGCCGCTGCAGGAATCGCTGCGCACCGGTTTCGTGTATTCCGATGCCTGGGTGCAGGACGCGCGATTAGTGGTGCTCAACGCAATGGACGCAGCCAGGCGCGGCGCAAACATCCTGACGCGCACGCGCTGCGTTGGTGCCTGGCGCGATGCCGGGTTCTGGTACGCCGAACTCGAAGACCGCGACGGCCGCCGCACCGTGCAGGCGCGCGCGCTGGCCAACGCGGCCGGGCCGTGGGCGGTATCGTTCCTGGACAACGTGGCCGCGGTGCCGCATCGACATGCGCTGCGGTTGGTCAAGGGCAGCCATATCGTGGTGCCCAAACTGTTCGACCACGACCACGCCTACATCTTTCAGCAACCGGACCGACGCATCGTGTTCGCCATTCCGTACGAGCACGACTTCACCTTGATCGGCACCACCGACGTGGACTACGCGGCCGACCCCGCGTCACCCAAGATCGATGCGGCCGAAGCGCAGTACCTGTGCGATGCGGTGAACCTGTATTTCCAACAGCAGATCAGCCCGCAGGATGTGGTGTGGAACTACAGCGGCGTGCGTCCGTTGCTCGACGACGCCGAAGACAACGCCGCCGAAGTCACCCGCGATTACCAACTGGAGGTGGTCACCGACGGCGCGTCGTTGCTCAACGTGTTCGGCGGCAAGCTGACCACTTACCGCAAGCTCGCCGAAGAGGCAGTCGACCGGCTGACGCATGCGCTGGGTGCGCGCAAGCCGGCCTGGACCGCGCGCGGCGATGCCCTGCCGGGCGGCGAACAACGCGATATCGCCAGCCTTCTGGAACGCGTGCGCAATGCGCATCCCTGGTTGCCGGCGGCCACCGCACAGCGATTGGTGCGCAACTACGGCACCTGTGCAGAACGACTGCTGGGCGATGCACAAGATCTGGCCGGCCTCGGCACGCACTTCGGTGCGGACCTGTATCAGGCAGAGGTGGAGTATCTGCGGCAACACGAGTGGGCATTGACCGCCGACGATATCCTGTGGCGCCGCAGCAAACTCGGTTTGCGTATCGATGCGGCCGGCCGGCAGCGGTTGGAAGATTATTTGCAGACTCAATCAGTCCAGCAGACCGACGTGGTATCTACTTGAACATACCGCGTTGCCGGCCAGGACGGGGCGTCCGGCAACGTATCCTGGCGCACACTCCGGCATCATCCTGAGTCACGTGGAGGGCAACCCAGATGCGCATCACCGAGCACCACTGCGCGCTGAAACGCGCGTCGCACCATCCCGCTTGCATCGCCGACGCCTCCGCGGGCTCGCGCGCATGAGCCGCCAATTGGTGGGTGAGTTGATCTCAGAAGCAGTGGCGATGTTCATCATCATCGCGTTCGGCGATTCGGTCGCCGCGATGTACATCCTCTACGACCCCAGCCCGTACCAAAATGCTTATTGGGGCGTATGCATTGCCTGGGGTTTGTCGGTGACGCTGGCGATCTATGTCACCGGCTCGGTCTCCGGCACACATGCCAATCCCGCGGTGACGCTGGCGCTGGCGTTGTTCCGCGATTTTTCCTGGAAGAAAGTGCTGCCCTACTGGGTCGCCCAAGTCGTCGGCGCCTTCCTTGGCGCGGCGATCGTCTATCAGCTGTACGGGCCGGTGATCGACCACTACAACCAAGTACAGCAGCTCACCCGCCAAGCCGGTGGCGCAGCTGGGGTGTTCTTTACCGCACCTGGCCTTGCAGTCACGCCGATGCATGCACTGGTCGACCAGATCATCATCACGGCGTTCCTGATCTTCGGCGTCTTTGCCATCACCGAAGAGTTCAACGAGGCAGCGCCGACCGCCAATTCCGGCGCGCTGATGATCGGCTTGCTGGTGGCAACGTTGGGCGCGTCGATGGGGTATCTCGAAGCCTGGGCGATGAACCCGGCGCGCGACTTCGGCCCACGGTTGTTCGCCTACGTCGCTGGTTGGGGCGAAGCCGCCTTGCCGGCAAAGGACAATTACTGGTGGGTTCCAATCGTCGGCCCGCTGATCGGCGGCCCTATCGGTGCGCTGGCTTACCAGTGGCTGATTCTGCCGTTTTTGCCGGCGTGCGTGCGCCATCTGCAGGGCGGTACGCGGCCGCTCGATCCGCCGTGATTGCACTGCCTTGAAGCGAGCATCAAAACCGACGACGCATCTGCAAATAGTCACCGACCTGTTGCCGCTCACACGTCGTCACCATGCTGCACCGACCACTTTCGCCGCGCGCCAGCGCCGGCATTGCTTGAGGACTCTCCGATGGAAAAGCAGTACGTCCTTGCGATCGATCAAGGCACCACCAGTTCGCGCGCGATGTTGTTCGATCGCCAGGGCAAGGTGGCCGGTGTGGCGCAGCGTGAGTTCAGCCAGATCTTTCCGCAGCCGAGTTGGGTGGAACACAACCCGCGCGAGATAATGACCAGCGTCTACACCACGATCACCGAGCTGCTCAACAACGCGCAGATCGATGCGCGTTCGATTGCCGGTATCGGCATCACCAATCAGCGTGAAACCGCAGTGGTATGGGACAAGGCGACAGGCCAGCCGATCTACAACGCCATCGTGTGGCAATCGCGGCAGACCAATGACATCTGTACCCAGCTGAAAGCGGCCGGTCATGAGCAGATGGTGCGCGACAAGACCGGTCTGCTGATCGATGCGTATTTCTCCGGCACCAAGGTCAAGTGGATCCTCGATCGTGTGGAAGGCGCGCGCGAGCGTGCACGCAGGGGCGAGCTGGCGTTCGGCACCATCGACAGTTGGCTGATCTGGAACCTCACCGGCGGCAAGGTGCACGTCACCGATTACACCAACGCCTCGCGCACCATGATGTACAACATCCACACACTGGAATGGGACGCGGACCTGCTGGAGATGCTCGACGTGCCCCCGCAGATGCTGCCCGAAGTGCGCTCGTCCAGCGAGGTCTATGGCATGACCCAGACCCAGTATTTCTACGGCGAACAGGTATCGATTGCAGGCATCGCTGGCGACCAGCAGGCTGCGCTGTTCGGCCAGGCCTGCTTCGAACCGGGCATGGCCAAGAACACTTATGGCACCGGCTGTTTCATGCTGATGAACACCGGCAACAAAGCGGTGGCCTCCACGGCCGGTTTGTTGACCACCATCGCGTGGGGCATCGACGGCAAGGTCGAATACGCATTGGAAGGCGCAATCTTCGTGGCCGGCTCGGTGGTGCAGTGGTTGCGCGATGGCTTGCGCATGCTGGGCAAGGCCAGCGACTCACAAGCGTATGCCGAACGCGCCGGCGACAACGACGGCGCGTATATCGTGCCGGCCTTCGTCGGCTTGGGCGCGCCGTACTGGCGTAGCGATATTCGTGGCGCGGTGTTCGGGCTGACGCGTGGCACCAGCAAGGAACACTTCATCCGGGCGGCGGTCGAATCCATGGCGTATCAGACCCGCGACGTGCTCACCGCGACGCAACTGGATTCGGGCATCGAATTGAAGGAGCTACGCGCCGACGGTGGCGCAATCGCCAACGATTTCTTGGCCCAGTTCCAGAGCGACACTCTCAATGTACCGGTGCTACGCCCGGAAGTGGCCGAAACCACCGCACTCGGTGCGGCGTATCTTGCAGGACTTGCGACCGGGTTTTGGAGCAGCCGCGAAGAGATCGCCAAGCAGTGGGCGGTGGATCGCCGCTTCACGCCGGATATGGCCGAGGACAAGCGCAAACAGCTTTATGCCGGTTGGCAGCAGGCGGTGGAAGCGACGATGGGCTTCCGTATCAGTTGAGAGAGCCGATGAAAGCTATTGCGCAGCTGTCAGGCGCGTGTAGGTGCGCGAAGCGGCATTCGTTACGCGGCTACTGCGGTACCTCCGTGTAGTGCATGCAACCTGACGACCACGTTCAGTAGCACATCTATTCTTTCGTTCACTGTAATAGCAGCTAACACAACCTTTTTCTGCTGTATCGATAATAGCGAAAATTGCGGTCATGGCATGTCGCAATGCGATCGACATCCACCGCTGCCGCGATCACCTCAAGCGGCGTGGCATCATTGCGCGTCTCGCCCGCAAGGGGATTGCGCGCAAAGACCGGTTGTGCCGCATCCCCGGAGCGTCAAACATCCCCACGCCTGGTTTGCAGGGAGGGGCAATCTGCGCATCCACTTGGGACGCCGCACCGCTATTAATCTGGCATTGCGCTCGCTCACCTCATATCTGCTGACGGCGACTTTCTGCGTTTTGGTAGCCGCTTCTGGCGGGATGTCAGCGCACTGCATCGACGATGCGCCATGCAACGTGTCCACACGCTTAGGGCGAATCGCTCAGCCACCTCAAAATTGCTCTGGTTTAAGCCAAAGTTTGGCCTGGTTCACCCCATCCACCTCGACCTGTTTGGTGAAGACGCGGTACTCAATGCCGCGGATACGAACCATCTGCTCATCGCGAACTGATACGCCCAGGGTTCCGTAGACACTCAAGACCCTCGTTGCGCGTAGCGCCGTTTAAACTCTACAGGGGACAGGTCGCCAGTTGAACCGTGGCGGCGGTTGGGGTTGTAGAACATCTCGATGTAGTCGAATACCTCGGCGCGAGCGGCGTCCTTGGTGGAATAGGTCCGCCGCCTGATCCGCTCGCGTTTGAGCAGGCCGAAGAAGCTCTCCACGGGTGCGTTGTCGTGGCAGTTGCCACGCCGACTCATGCTGCACACCACGCCATGGGACGCCAGGAAACTGCGCCAGTCATCGCTGGTGTAGACAGACCCTTGGTCCGAATGAACCAAGCAACCAGCGTTGGGTTTGCGCCGCCACACCGCAGACAACAAGGCCTGCACGACCAACTCGGTGTCGGCCCGATCGCGCATCGCCCAGCCGACGACCTGCCGGGAAAACAGATCGATCACAACAGCCAGGTACATCCAGCCTTCATGCGTGCGGATGAAGGTGAAATCGCTCGCCCAGGCTGTGTCCGGCTCAGTCACGTCGAACTGTCGGTCAAGCAGGTTGGCCGCCGCCTTGCACTGCATTCCTCCATGGAAGCGCGGTTTGCGACCATAGCCCACCTGGGCACGCAGTCCCTCGGTGCGCATCAGCCGATGCACCCGATGGCGACTGCAACGCTCACCCAGAAACGCTCACCCAGATCGCGCAGATCCCTGGTGATCTTGCGATGCCCATAGACACTGCCGCTGGCCAGCCAGTGGTGCTTGATCAGTCCAAGCAAGCGCCCATCTTCCTTGGCGCGCTCACTGTTGGGCGAGCACAACCAGGCGTAATAGCCCGACCGGTTGACCCGCAATACCCGGCACATCGCACACACCCTGAATTCCCCACAGTGGGCTTGCATGAAGGCGTACTTTGCCCTTACCCCTTGGCAAAGTACGCGGCGGCCTTTTTTAGGATGTCGCGCTCCTCGGTCACTCGACGCAACTCTGCCTTCAGCCGCCGAACCTCGGCGCTCTGGTCCACCTCGGCGCGCTGCACCACGCCAGGCTTGCCGAACTTGCGCAGCCAGGCGTAGAGGCTGTGCGTGGTGACACCCAGTCGCTCCGCGACTTCTGCCACCTTGAAACCACGATTGGTCACTTGCCGGACCGCCTCGATCTTGAATTCATCCGTATACCGCTTGCTGCTCATGGACACCTCCGAATTGACCATTTTCCATGGCCTTGAGATGTCTAGGAAACCCTGGGCGTATCATGTGTAGTAGTTAGGTTCACTGCCGCGTACGCAGCTCAGAAATTACCAAGCAGGTGCACCAGAACTGCCCGCGTGTTCACTGCCGCGTAGGCAGCTCAGAAACATTTGATTTTAATGGACTCAACAAGCCTCTCGTTCACTGCCGCGCAGGCAGCTCAGAAATATCGTCGCGCCACGCATAGCAGACCGGTGCATTCACTGCCGTCTAGGCAGCGCATAAATGCGACCGGCCCGTCCACTCTCGCGCTGTATTTGCCACGACTGTCGCGTCTCATGGACAGGCGACCTGCAGTGCTCCATGCATCGGCATGTGCTGTTGAACAGGTGACGTTAACCGCGCGCGCATTGGAAAGGCATGTTTGCGCAGGCGTAGCAGTGTACGACGCGTGACGTCGTCGACGCCTTCAACAGACGTGCAACGCAGGGGAAAACCGGCGGAAGATGCACTGCGATAAAGCCACGCCGCGCGCATCACCCGCGCGTGCACTCACTTGCGCCAGTAAAACCCCAGGAACATCGCCACCGCCGATTCGGCCATCTGCGTCTGTTGCTCCGGCGACAGCGGCGGCTGGCCCGTGGCGAGCTGCGGCCAGAACGCGAAGCCCTGCACCAACGCCTGCAGCTGCTGCGCGGCGAAGTGCGGCTCCACGCTTGCGAGCCGCCCGTCGGCCAACGCAACGCGTCGCCAGGTGGTGGTTCCTTCCTCCTTGCTGCCCAACGGCGACAGCTGCGCGCGCTCCGGCGTGGGCGGGGCAGATGCTCGTGCGACGCCAGCTGCCGCGTAAGGCTTCGCCAGCTCTGCTATCGGCCAGCAATGCGCCAAACCTCCGATATCGGCAACGTACGGAGAGATTCGGGCGCAGCGACATCAGTTCGCTGTCTGGCCTAAATGTTGCTTGCAGAGTGATTCAATCCTCGCTCAATGCGGTCCGCAGTTTGGATCTTTCATCTCAGCAATGGCTGCGTCGCGTACCTGAGCTCGGTGCTCTCTTCGAGATATGGAAACTACGCCGTCCGTCGACGATGCACTCAGCTTCAAGGCTGCGTGGCGGTCGCATTCCTCGGCACCGGCTATCAATCGATGCCGTCACTGCATTTAGAGCCAGGACATATCTGATGAAGATTACTACATTCGCCAATTCAGTCAATCGTAACGCGTCGGCGTCGAACCCGAACATCCAGGACATCGGAAAAGAAGCCTCCTCCAGCGTTTTACCCAGCCATTCGGACATCCAGCCCGATACCCCACTGACCATACTGCCGCGCCGTCCGAGCAGGCGCGGCAAGGAGGTCGCAGGCGCCACTTCGCATGCGACGCCTGCGGCGACGCAGGCGGCTGTGCAATCGGGCGCCGTCGGCATGCACAGTGTGCCGCCTGCAGTTTCGTCGAACCTTCGTGGGTCACGGCTGACGCGACTCAAAGACAAACTGGCTGCCGACAACCGCCGCCAGGTCCAGCCCCAACTGGCGGCGACACTCATCAACGCGGTCAGGCCGATGAATGGGCGGGTAAAATTGCTGGACGGCACCACCGTGGAGGAACGTGCAGCAACGCACGCGGATCTTTTGAGCCGCGTCCGCGAAACAGATGCGATGGATTGGTACAAGGCGCAGGGGTTGAGCGAAGGCGAGGTTTCCAAGTTGCGACGTACCGCGCTGCTGTCCGGCATGCCCAATCCCACCGGCAGTTTTCTAAACAATGCGATGCAGTACATCGTCTCGCCCTGGATCAACTATGCAACCCGTCAGCCTTGGGCGGGCGCAGGGTTCGGCGTTGCGACAGCGGCCATCGCCGCGCCGATGAATGCGGCCCAGCAGTCGGCGGTGGTCAGCCTGTGCGAGTCGATTCGCGAGCATGGCGGTCACGTCATCGTGCCGGACAAGAATCAGATCAACGACAAGCATTGGCTACCGGACCTTGCGAAGGCGTTGGAAATCCATGTCGCAGAATTCGGCGGTTGTTGCGATCAGTTCCGCGAACTCAAGAACGTCGCGGACAGCACCCACTCGACGACAGCAACTGGCAACCTCATGGCCGCTGCCCACAAATTGCTGGAAGCCGAAGCACGCCTGCATCAGGGCCAGCACGACTTTGTCATGACCCAGGGCGCGCACGACCGGCAATGGATGGGCAATCGCTGGCAGGCCGTCCCGCGCATCCTGCGCTCACCATTGGCCGGCACGCTGGGCCTGCTCAGCAAGACCGGCGCAATGCGGGCGCTGTCGCCAACCGCCCAGACCGTCGGTGCCCTGCTGATGACAGCTGCGCAGCATGTGGCTGCCGGCTTCGACGAACAGGCAAAACAGGATTACAACAACAAGCTCAATCTGCTGTACGCCGATGTACTGACCGAGACGGGCAAGTCAAAATTTGCGCGTGGCGAGCCGGTCGCGGCAGACGATATCGATCAAAGCAGACTCCGCAAATTGATTCAGTCGCCCACGCAAGCTTTGGTCAAACGCGTCACCAACGCACTGGCATCGATGGAGAAAGCGCTCAAGGCGGAGGTGGCGGCATCGCCCTCGCCACAGGGGGCGGCAGACGCCGACGACCTGGATCTGGAATCGGGTCACGGCGCCGGCCCGGCGAAGGCCTTGAAACTGCTGAGCCAGGACCTGCAAGCCTTGCGCGAAGGCAAGTTGGACGAACTTGACCCAGACGGTGTGGCTGCGGAGGTGCTGCTCAACGCCGAGAAGTCGGTGGTGTCGGATCAACTGATCAGCGATATCGCCAAGAAGTACACCTTGCGCGAATTCTCCGCACAGACCGCTCAACGCATTGGCCAGATGTTCCACCTCGGCGTGCTGGGCAGCGCGGCGTCCTCGGTGATCGGCAAGGCCAGCTCAGCGGCGCATGGCGGAGCGCGCAAGGTGCCGACGAAGCAGACCCTGGCGATCTCCGCACTGTCGGGAGCCATGGCTGCGGTTGGCGCCCTAAATCAGCACACCGCCATCACCGTCAAGAACAATCGCCGCGAGGGCGACACCGACATCGGATTGAAGCAGCAAGTCCTCCGCGGTGTGATGGGGGGCGCCAGCGAAGCGCTGTCCCAGCGTCGGGCCACCAAGGCGAGCCTAAAGATCAGTGAGCTTCTGCAGGGCAACGATGTGGAAAATTTGTTGCAGCAGGCCAGGGAGCTCATCCAACAGTCCCGGGCCACGTCATCCAGAGTGCAGACCGCGCCGTCGCTGACCCTGCCGCAAGCGGTGAAACAACTGCGCCCAGCAGGGGCGTCTGCGCCGCAGTCGCACGAGGTGATCGTGCAGATCGCGGACGATGAGGCGCCGCCGCGACCGGCGTGATGCGGCGTTGACCACTGCAATGCATCAAATGCGACGCAACAAAAACGGGATGGCCGCAAGGCCATCCCGTGTCGATCATCGCCGGCACCCGCGCGCGTCGTGCACGCGGCTTGTTTACTCGGTCAAACCACGATCTTTTAGCAGCGCCTTGACGCTGGGGTCGTTGCCGCGGAAATCGCGATACAGCGTGGCCAGATCAACGGTATTGCCGCGCGAGAGAATCTTGGCGCGGAAGGCGTCGCCATTCTTGCGATTCAACCCGCCGTTTTCCTTGAACCATTCGAACGCATCTTCGTCGAGCACTTTCGACCAGAAATAGGCGTAGTAACCGGCCGAATAACCGCCGCCCCAGATGTGGTCGAAATAGCTGCTGCGGTAACGCGGTGGTACTTCGGCCAGGTCCACCTTGAAGCGCTTCAAGGCATCGGCTTCGAACTTGCTCACGTCATGCAACGGCGCGTCGGCCGGCTGGGTGTGCCAAGCCAGATCGAGCAGCGCGGCCGACAGGTATTCGGTAGTGGCGTAGCCGCTGTTGAAGGTCCTGGCTTTCTTGATCTTCTCCACCAGCTCGGGCGGCATCGCTGCACCGGTCTGATAGTGCTTGGCGTAGTGCGCGAACACCTTGGGATCGGAGGCCCAATGCTCGTTGAACTGCGAGGGGAACTCGACGAAGTCGCGCGAGGTGCTGGTGCCGGCGATCGAGGGGTACTTCACCTTGGAGAACATGCCGTGCAGCGCGTGGCCGAACTCATGGAACAAGGTGGTGACATCGTCGAAACTCAGCAACGCCGGCTGGCCGGCAGCCGGCTTGGTGAAGTTGCAGACGTTGTAGACCACCGGCTTGGCGCCGGTGAGGCCGTCCTGCTTGACGAACTCGTCCATCCAGGCGCCACCGGACTTGCTGTCGCGCTTGAAGTAGTCGGTATAGAACAGCGCCATCGACGTGCCGTCGTGATCGAACACCTCATACACCTTCATGTCCGGGTGATAGGTCGGGATGTCGGTGCGCTGCTTGAAGGTGATGCCGTACAGCTGGGTGGCCGCGTAGAAAACGCCGTTTTGCAGCACGTTGTCCAGTTCGAAATACGGCTTTATCTGCGCTTCGTCCAGGTCGTACTTGGCCTTGCGCACCTGCTCGGCGTAGAAGTCCCAATCGGAGGCGGCGAGCTTGAAGTCGCCCTTCTGCGTATCGATGACCTTCTGCATCTCGGCCACTTCGCGGCGTGCCTTGGCGGTAGCTGCCGGCACGGTGTCGGTCAGCAGCTTGAGCGCAGCGTCCGGGGTCTTGGCCATCTGGTCGCCCAGACTGTAGGCGGCGTAGTTGCCGAAGCCGAGCAGCTTGGCTTTTTGAGCGCGCAACTGTGCCAGGCGCTGGATGGTCTGGCGGGTATCGTTGGCATCGCCTCTCTCTGCACGCGTTTCCGAAGCCTTGAGCACGTCGGCGCGCAGCTGGCGGTCCTTCAACGAGGCCAGTACCGGCTGCTGGGTGGTGTTTTGCAAGGTGAGCAGATAGTTGCCAGCGAGCTTGCGCGCCTTGGCGGCATCGGCAGCGGCGGCGATGTCGCCCTCACTCAAGCCATCGAGCTTGGCCTTGTCGTCAACTACCACCGCGCCGGCAGCCGAGGCGGCCATCAGGCGGGTGTGGAACTGCGTGGAAAGCTTGGTCTCTTCAATATTGAGCTTGCGCAGGCTGGCCTTGTCGGTCTCGGACAGCTGCGCACCGGCACGCACGAGCTCTTCGTAATCGCGCTCGACCAGACGCTTCTGCTCCGGATCCAGGCTCAGTGTGTCGCGCTGGTCGTAAAGGGTTTTGACGCGGGCGAACAATTTCGGATCGAGATAGATCTCGTCCTGGTGCGCGGCCAACTTGGGCGCGATCTCTTCCTGGATCTTCTGGCGTGCATCGCTGGTATCGGCTTGCACCAGCCCGAAGAAAATGCGCGAGACACGCGCGAGCGTTTCGCCGCTGCGTTCCATCGCCTCGATGGTGTTGTCGAAGGTGAGGGGCTCGGGGTTGTCGGCGATCTTGCGGATATCGGCCAGATGCAGGCGCATGCCTTCATCGAAGGCGGGCAGATAATCGGCGTCCTTGATCTTGTCGAACGGCGGCGCCTGGAACGGCAGCGTGCTGGCGGTCAGCAGCGGATTCGGCGCAGCATCCGCAGCCGGGGTGGTGGCGGTCTTTTCGGGCACGGCGGTGGACTCCTTACCGGACGGTTTTTTTCCAGAACAAGCAGCCAGTGCCAGGGTGATGGCAACGGCCAGAACGACGGTACGCGACATGGCGTGTGAGTCCTGAGTGGGTAGAGCAGCCAATCACACTAGCGGGTTTGCCGCCCGCTGGCATGTGCCGTTGAATTGGGTCCTGCGTCGGCGTGTGCTGGAAAGGGGTGATTGAGCGTCGCGGCCGTTGCGCCCTCATCCGCCCTTCGGGCACCTTCTCCCTTTCGAGTCGGGAAGGCATACCGCAATCTGAGTTGTCCCTCTCTCCCATGCGCAAGCGGTGCCTTCACCTGGGTGCGCGCAGTTGCTTCCACGGCACCACCTGTTCCGTCTCGGCCAGGAAGATCTCACGGCAGAGCTGCTTGCACTTGCCAAGACTCTCGGCATCACTAAACGTCAGTTGCATGGATCACTCCTCAACGGAGATGTGTAGTGTTGCGCAGCCAGGAGGAGTTGTTCAGAGGTTCCCTAACGCCTCCGCGCTTTTCCAAAGTGCATAACTCGCTCTGGCGGCACAGCTGGCGCTGCGCATCAGCTGCGTGCGCGGCACCGCTTTACTGCGCTCGGCCAGCCAATCGCCCGATACCTGTTCGCGCAGTTGTCGAGCGACCTTTCGGCCGCTCGACACCGCCTTCAAAGCGTATCGCGATGCTTGCCGCGCCAGGGCCGGTACCAGGTGCGAATGGCGGCGATATCGGCGGCCATGTCGCTACCGGTCCAGAACGGCTCGCCGATGCCCACGGTCTTGCTGGGATAGTCGAAATACACCGGCAGGATCGGTACCTTGGAATCGGAAGCGATCTTCCAGAAGCCAGCCTTCCACTGCTCCACGCGCTTGCGCGTGCCTTCGGGAGTGATCACGTACCACATCTGTTCGGAATTGCGGATCAGCCGCACCGCCTGGCCGATGGTGCCCTGCGGCGAGCTGCGGTCTAGGGGGATGGCGCCGAGCTTGCGCAGCAGCGGGCCAAGCGGCCACCAGAACAATTGCGACTTGCCCAGCACACGCACCTCGAAGCCGAGCGCGAACTTGGCCGCAAAGCCGACAAATCCGTCCCAGTTGGACGAATGCGGGGCGACGATCATCACCAGCTTGGGTTCGTCGGGCAGCCGCCCGACCAGGCGCCAGCCAGTCAGGCGGAGTCCGGTGCGGCCAAACCAACGGCCGAAGCGACCGTGGGCTCGCGGCATGCTGGGCGGGGATGGCTGTAGCAGGATGTTGGCCTGTGTTACCGGTGGCAACGACGGGTCGGTATGACTCACGCTTACTCCCAGTGGGACGCAGAGCGTCCACGCTTGATATGGCTGCGCTCACGCTTGGCATCCAGCCGCCGCAGCTTGGCACCATGACTCGGTTTGGTGGCGACCCGGCGCTTGGGCACCGACAGGCACGCACTGATGATCTCGAACAACCGTTCGCGCGCATCGTCGCGGTTGCGGTCCTGGGTACGGAAGCGCTGCGCATCGATCACCAGCACGCCGTCGGCGGTCATGCGGCGGTCGCGCCGCGACAGCAGGCGCGTGCGCAAGGGTTCGGGCAGCGTCGGCGATCCGGCCACGTCGAAACGCAGCTCCACCGCAGTGGAGACCTTGTTGACGTTCTGCCCGCCCGCGCCGCTAGCGCGCACGAAGCGTTCGACGATCTCGCTGGGCGGAATCGTCAGGCTGGGGGTGATCTGGATCGGGTCGCTGGCCATGCGCTGCAATTGTATCGGCAGCGGCGTGGACGCGCGCGAAAACGCCGGCTTCCCGTATGCTGCTGCCGGTTCCCAAACTGCGCAGATGCTCCGATGCCACTCCCTCGTTTCGTTGCCGCCGCCCACGCTGTCGCGCGCCGTCTGTTCTTGCTGGCCGCGCTGGCGATTGCCACGCCCGCCGCATTCGCACAGGCGCCCAGCGATGCCGAGATCAACCGTCTGCTGGCCGCCTCACGCGCGCAGACCATGCTGGACACTATGCTGCCGCAGGTCGAAGCGATGCAGCAGCAACAATTCGCTCAGCTCACCGCGCAACGCCAGCTCAATAGCGCGCAACAGGCGCAATTGCAGCGTATCCAGGAGCGTACCCGCCAGACCGTGCGCAAAGCACTATCGTGGTCGGAGCTGCGCCCGATGTATGTGGACATCTACAAGCGCTCGTTCTCGCGTGAGGACGTGCTGGCCATGGCCGAGTTCTACGAGAGCTCGGCCGGCCAGCGCCTGCTCGACAAGACCCCGGCGCTGACCCAGAACCTGATGGGCGCAATCCAGCAAAAGATGCTGCCGATGTTTGCGGATCTGCAGAAGGATTTGGAGAAGATCGTCAATGAGCCTGCGGCGGCGCAGAAGCCCTGAAGAGCTGGAATTCGGGAATTCGGGATCGGGGTAAGTAGATCGAATGCGGATTAGCTCCTCTCCAGCGCGTAGCGAGAGGTGGCAAAACCGGTGCCAAGGAATCTCCAGGTCACCGGTGGCCAGCGGCTGGAAGTACGTTGCTGCCGGCTTCTTGACCGGCTTGCCTGGACCGCCATCCAGATCGTGGTCAACGATAAAGCGCTCCTTGGCCGGCCAGCCGCGACGCACCGCCACTGGTAGCGCGATCGAGCCGGTGCACCAGAAAGATCCACCGGCCCAGTTGCTTGCGCATACGGTGGGCAAGAACGTCGTCTTCCCCTCGTGCCAGCTTGCTGTCGTGGACCATCAGGCCTGTGGGTTTGTCGACGACGGCCAGGACGTCGTCCTGGTAGAGAATCAGCAAATGCTTTGGGGATGTGCTCCACCGGCGGATTATCTGTGTCGCTGACACCGCATGCCACCGCGTCGCTGCGCTCACCTGCCCGTTGACCGCGCCAGACGGCTGGCAGAGCATGCCGGTTTCCCATCAAGGAAGTGCCTCTATGCGCACCTGGCTCCTGCTCTGCCTGCTGGCGGTTGTTCCGCTGGCCCACGCCGTGGATCTGCCCTACGACGAACACGCCGATGCGAGCGCGCAACTGCGCCATGCGCTGGCGGCCGCCAAGAAAGCGCACAAGCCCACCCTGGTAATTTTCGGCGCCAACTGGTGCCACGACTGCCGGGCGCTGGACACCTCGCTGCACACCGCGAAAAATGCGCCGCTGATCAGCAAGTCGTTCGTGGTAGTGAAGGTGGACGTGGGTAATTTCGACCACAACCTGGACATCAGCCAGCGCTATGGCGACCCGATCCAGAAAGGCATTCCCGCCGCGGTGGTGGTCTCGCCCGCGGGCAAGCTGCTGTACACCACACGTGCCGGCGAGCTGGCCAACGCACGCAAGATGAGCGACGACGGCATTTACCAATTCTTCGACCACGTGGCGCACGCCAACCAAGCACGCTGACGCAGGTCGTGTGCATGGTCTGTGGCGTGCGCCCAGGCGGCGCCGCGAACCGCCAGCAACGCACCGGTATCGGGGGTGATGTTGAGCATGCGCTGATCACGCGCGTGCTGTTGCGCATCATTGTCGTTGCCGAAACCGGCCAATTCGTTTTGCTCGCTTGGCCGGCCCCTGGCTGCGTCGGCTCCACTGCGCATGGCAGTGCCTAACGAGTCGCACCTGAAAAACCCCAACCACCCAACGACCGCAAGGCCTTGATGTCTGCACCGGCGTGCCAGAACTACCAGTGTTCGCTACGCTGAAGGCTGGTTTCTGGCAATTTTCAGTCATGCGTACACGCCGTCCTGCTGCCGAGCACATGCCTGCCGACGAGTTGTTTCGTTCGCGGCTGGAGAACCAGATCGATCTGCGTCATCCGCTGGCGCGGCTGAGCCAACGGATGCCGTGGACGGCGTTGGAGCAAGCACTTTCATCGCGCTTGCCGGCCACCCAGGCCGGTGGCGGTCGGCCGGCATTGCCGGTGCGGCTGATTGCCGGTTTGCTCTACCTCAAACACGCCTACGACCTGTCCGATGAAGCGGTGTGCGAGCGCTGGCTGGAGAATCCGTACTGGCAGTTCTTCACTGGTGAGGTCGTGTTCCAGACGCGTTTGCCGTGCGATGCCAGCTCGCTGACGCGCTGGCGGCAGCGCCTGGGTGAGGCCGGGATGGAAGAGCTGCTGGCGCACACCATCAACGCCGCGCATGCGATGCAGGCGATGGACGCACGCGGTTGTCGCGGGTGATCGTGGACACCACGGTGCAGGAAAAGGCGATCGCCTATCCGACCGACAGCCGTTTGCTGGAGGTGGCACGCAAGAAGCTGGTGTTACTGGCCAAGCGGCACGGCATCGGATTGCGGCAGAGCTACGCGCGGCAAGGCCCGGCCCTGAGCCGCAAGGCAGGTCGGTATGCGCATGCGCGCCAGTTCAAGCGGATGCGGCGCGTGCTGCGACGTCAACGCACAGTGCTGGGACGGCTCGTGCGCGACATCCAACGCAAACTCGATCAGGTAAACACCGGCGTGCGCGAGCGCATCGCTGTCTGGCTGGAACGTGCGCAACGGCTGTACACGCAGCGTCCGAAGGACAAACAAAAACTCTACGCATTGCATGCCCCAGAAGTGGAATGCATCGGCAAGGGCAAGGCGCGTCAAGCGTACGAATTCGGCGTCAAGGTCGGCATTGCGGTCACCGCCTGCAAGGGATTGGTCGTGGGTGCGCGCAGCTTCCCGGGCAACCCGTACGACGGCGATACCTTGGCCGAGCAGCTGGAGCAGACACGCGGGTTGCTGCAGGATGTGAGCGTAGAACCGACGGTGGCGATCGTGCACCTGGGCTATCGCGGGCGCGAGGTCGATGGCGTGCAGGTCCTGCATCGCGGCAAGGCCAAGACGCTGACGCGACGGCAATGGCGCTGGATCAAGCGACGGCAGGCGGTGGAGCCGGTGATCGGACATCTGAAAGACGACTGCCGGTTGCGTCGCTGCAGGCTGAAAGGTGCCCAAGGCGATGCGCTGCACGTGCTCGGCTGCGCCGCTGGCTACAACCTGCGCTGGCTGCTGCGCTGGATAGCGTTTTTGCGTGCCTGGATGCGGGCGATGAGATGGTCATCCTTGAGTACCGTGCCGCTGTCACCGACGGCACTTGGCGCTTGAAGGGGATTTTTCAGGGACGACTAACGACGCAGCCAGGCAACCAGCAAGGCCACCGAGCCGGCCGCGCCACTGACCCAGCTCCACACCGGCACCGTGCCCAGATACCAGCCATCCGGATGCAGCCCGTACAGCACCGCGGCAACCACCAGCAGGCCGCTGCCGGTGATGGCAGTAACCACGCGCGTCTGCAACTTGCGCAAGCTCAGGTCCAGCGCATGCAGTTCGGCCGAGCGGATGTCCACCTGATGGCGGCCTTCCACCTGCTGCTTCAACCAACTGTGTACCAGACGCGGCATGTCCGGCGCGTGGGTCATGATTTCCGGCAGCCGCTTGCGCAGTTCGCCAAGTACGCGCCGCGGGCTGTAGCGCTCGCGCAGGATGCGTTCGAGCACCGGCCGCGCCACCGCCCAGATATCCAGCCTGGGATCGAGCTGGCGACCGACGCCTTCGATATTCAACAGCGTTTTCTGCAACAGGATCAATTGCGGCTGCAACGTCAGCTCATAGCGCTGCGCCACGCGGAACAATTTGATCAGCACCTGTGCCAGCGAAATCTCCGACAGCGGCCGGGTGAAGTACGGCTCGCACACCGAGCGCGCGGCCGCTTCCAGTTCGTCGATACGCACGTTGTTCGGCATCCAGCCCGCTTCCACGTGCAGCTCGGCCATGCGGCGGTAATCCTTGTGGAAGATCGCCATGAAGTTCTCGGCTAGGTAGTACTGATCTTCCTGCGAGAGCTGGCCCATGATGCCGAAATCCAGCGCGATAAAGCGCGGATTGAGGCGGCGCTCCGGGTCCGAATCGACCCAGATGTTGCCGGCGTGCGCATCAGCATGGAAGAAGTTGTCGCGGAACACCTGCGTGTAGAACACGCGCACGCCCTTGGCCGCGAGCGCTTTGCGATCGATACCGGCAGCATCGAGCTTGGCAATGTCGTCGGACGGAATGCCGTATACGCGCTCCAACGTCAGCGCACGCTCGGCGGTGTGTGACCAGATCACTTCCGGCACGTACAGATCGTCCGAACCTTCCCAGAAACGGCGCAGCACGCTGGCGTTGGCGCCTTCGCGCTGCAGATCGAGTTCGGCCGACAAGGTGCCTTCGATCTCGGCCACCACTTCGCGCGGACGGATCTTGTCCGCATGCGGGTGGGTGCGCTCGACCAGAGCGGCCAGCGAATGCAGCAGCGTGATATCGGCGTCGATCTGGCGCTCGATGTCTGGGCGCAATACCTTGACCACCACTTCGCGGCGCATGCCGTTGATGTCCGGTGGCAGGGTAGCGGCATGCACCTGTGCGATCGAGGCCGACGCCAGTGGCACCGTATCGAACGCGGCAAATGCCACGCTGACCGGCAGACCCAGCGCGCGCTCCACGATCAGCCGCGCCGCCTCGCCATCGAACGGTTTGACCCGGTCCTGCAGCAAGGTGAGTTCTTCGGCGACATCGGCGGGAATCAGATCGCGCCGGGTCGACAGGATCTGGCCGAACTTGACGAAGATCGGGCCCAGCTCCTCCAACGCCAGCCGCAAGCGCGCACCACGCGATTGCGCAGCGATTTCGGCGCTGGCACGCGGCACGAACGGCTTGGCCAAGCGCAGCCAGCGCTCGACCGAGGTGCCTTGCAGCAGGTCGTCCAGGCGATAGCGCAGGATCACCCGGCCGATGCGGCTGGCGCGCAGAAGCGCCTTCATGGAGCACCTCCGGCAGCGCGCAGCCGGGTGACACGTGCGGCCAGCCGTTCGACGTCGTCGCGCAGCTCGTCGACATCGTCATAGAAGGCCTCGAGTTCGGCGCGTGGTACCACATCGCGCGATTCTTCGGTGACGAATTCGGCCGCGGTCTGCGCCAGATCCACCGCGCTGCGACGCGCCTGCTGCAACGCTGCACGCACCGCACTGGCGACCTGCACGCCGAGCATCTCGCCGAACACCGCCACGAACGGCAGCTGCCAATCCGGATCGAAGCGGCCGGCCAGTTGTTGCAGCTGGCGCGCCAGCTCGGCATCGCCGGAGACCTTGAGCCGGCCGGCCGGCGCGCCGGGGCGGCGCGCGTTGACCAGAAACGGCAGCTGCCCGAGCAAGCCGTCCAGGCTGCTGCGTACAGCCAGGTCCGGCTCGTGCGCCTGGTCCACCGGACCGACCAGCAACCGGCGCTCGTGCACGCGGATCTGCAGGGCCAGTGCCGGCGCCTCCAACGTCAGTGCAATGCGTTGCCCTTCCAGCGGCAGCAGGGCATCGCGGGTATCCGGATCCAACGCCAGCACGCGGTTGAGCGCCGCCTGCAAGGCTTGGCCGGCGAGCGGCTTGAGTGAGTTGAAGAGTGATCCGGGCATGCGCGCATTCTACCGCCCCTGCATGTCGCAACTGTTTGACGGACGTGCATGTACTGATCGCGCAGTTGAGTTTGCTTCTGTTCGTCAAACCGGCCAACCAGGGCTCGTCGTCAGGCGTCAGCTAGGTGCGTACGACCGACGCGTTTGCCGCCGTGCTCGCATTGGCCTTGGCCCACGACTACAAGATGCTGGTGGAAGCGGCGGTTGTGGTGCGCGAGATCGAATGCGCGGTGGCTGGGTAATGCCATGCCACAGGCGAGCATGTGCTGTGAAGTGGTCGTGCACGACGCGTTCTATTCGTACCAGACCAGGTACATCAGCGAGCACGGCGCCAATATCGTGATCCCGGCTGACATCGACGCGCAGATGCAGTAGCGCATCCAGCAGATCGCCGTGCACTTGACTGCGCCGGCATGGCGCGTGTGGACGTGTTTTCATCCGCCGATGGCCCGTTGGTCGCATTAGGTCAAAGCGCGGCATGCGCCAATCCGAACGTCGCATGGCTGACCGAGCGCTTTGCGCACGTTGTGCCGGAGAATCTACTGTCACCCGTGAAAAATCCGATGCAACCCGCCACAACGCACATGGCCCCCCTCCTTGCGGAAGCGGGCGATGTGAGCGCCGACCGGCAGCGCCGCTACCGTAACGTATCGCAGCTTGGGCGTTAAGCCTTGCCGCGACGGAACATCGAGATCACTGCCAGGATCAGGAACACCACGAACAGGATCCAGGCGATGTTGGTCGCCGCACCAGCGATACCACTGAAGCCCAGCACAGCGGCGATGATAGCGATGACGAAAAATATGATGGCGTAATGCAGCATGGCAAGGTATCCAGAAAGTGTGGTGGCCGAATCGGCGCAGACGTATCTTGAAGAGGCGGCGGTCTTTACCGGGTGATGGCGATGTCGTTGGAAGATGAGGATCGCAGCCGTTGCAGCCCCTCTTCGATGCTGATCTGCGGCACATAACCGAAGTCACGGCGTGCCGGCTCCATGCTGTACCAATGCGGCGTACACAGCTGTTCCACCAGAAAACGCGTCAACGGCACTTCTCCTGGCAGACGCAACAGTGGCCACAATGTTTCGCACACCGCACCGATGCGATATGCCGTCTTAAACGACAACGAGCGCGTCACTGCCGGCGTGTCTACCGCAGCGAGCAAGCGATTGAGCAACTCGCGCATCGGCAACGGTTCGCCATTGGAAATGAAGTACGCCTTGCCTGCGCATGCAGCGCCCGGTGCCAGATGCTCGAACGCATCGAAATGCGCTTGCGCAGCGTTGTCGATGTAGGTGCTGTCGACCAGGTTGCTGCCGTCGCCGACCATGCGTAGCCGCCCGGCGCGCGCGCGCGCGGCAAGACGCGGCAACAGATGATTGTCGCCCGGCCCCCAGATCAAACGCGGACGCAACGCCACCGTCGCCAACTGCGCATCGTTGGCCGCCAGCACCGCACGCTCGGCGATCGCCTTGGTTGCCGCATACGCCGCGCGCAGGTCTTGGCCATATGGCACTTCGTCGGCACCAAGACCTTCCACCGGATGGGTGGCGCGGTGGGTGACGCTGGGCGTAGAGGTGTAGATCAGCCGCTGCACGCCGTTCGCACGGCACGCATCGAGCACGTTGTGCGTACCCACCACATTGGCTTGGTGATAGCTGTTGTAACTGCCCCACGCACCGGCCTTGGCGGCATTGTGGAACACCGCATCGACACCGGCGAAGGCATGCCGCACCGCCTGCGGGTCGGCCAGGTCGCCACGAATCTGGGCCACGCCCAGGCTTAGCAGGATCGGGTAATCGCCGCGCTGGAAGCTCACCACCGCATGCCCGCGCGCGCGCAGTCCGCGGCACAACGCCTGGCCGAGAAAGCCGCCACCGCCGGTTACCAGGATTCGCACACACCACCTCCATCGCAAGGACGCACACGATAACGGGCGCGACCGGGATTGGCGACGCGACCGCATGCATGCGCAGCGTGCTGCAGCAGATCAATCACGCTGCTGCGCCGCCCAGACCGCCAGCGTTTCGCGGCCAATCTTGGCGTTGTGACGGATATCCACAGGAAAGCCGGTGTGACGCAAAAAACGCCTGATACCAGCCGTGTGCGGATGCGCTGCGCCCAGTGCGCGCAACGCAGTTTCTACTTCCGCAAATACCGATGCGGACACGCCCGGTTGCAGCTCCACGCATAGCACCGGCTGCTGTTGTCCGGGCGCGCCCACTCCAACTAACGCGGTGCGCCGCACTTGCGGATGCATGTTGAACACTGGCTCCACCTGCTCGGTGTACAGCGGGCCGGTGGCGGTTTCCACGCGGTGCGTTTTGCGCCCGCAGAACCATAGCCGCCCATCGGCATCGAAATAGCCGACATCGCCCATGCGGTGCACGATGCGTTCGCTGCCATCGGCGCTGCGTTCGCGGATCTTGGCGATGCGCGTGGCCGCATCGCGGTTGAAATAGGTATCGGTGGTGGTAGGGCCGGCGACGGTGATCTCCCCGACCTCGCCCACCGCCAACACGCGCGTGCCGCTCCAGTCGGCAATCGGCGCATCGTCGATGGCAATGATGCGTACCTCGTTCGGCGGCACCACCTGCCCCACGCAGGTGCCGGCACCTGACTCGGTGGCAGCGCGGGTGGCGTCCAGCGTGCGTCCTTCGATCGCTGCCACCGGCAAACACTCGGTGGCGCCGTACGGTGTCCAGAATTGCGCATCTGCCGGCAGCAGCGCGCGGATCCTGGCCACCACGTCCGGCGGCACCGGCGCACCGGCCGAGGTGGCCAGGCGCACATTGGGCAGCGGCTGGCCATAGTCAGCTAGTACCCGCATCAACGCCGGCGAGCCGAACAACTGCGTCACACCGAAGCGATCAATCGCATCGTGCAATTTGCGGGGATCGGCGGTAGCCGGACGGGTTGGATCCATGTCCGGAATCACCGAGGTCAGCCCCAATGCCGGATCGAACAAAGCGAACGGCGGAAACGTCGGCAGATCCACACCGCCGGGCTGCATGTCGAAGGCATTGCGCAGCAATTCGATCTGCCCGGCGAAATGCCGGTGCCGATACACCACGCCCTTGGGCACACCGGTCGAGCCACTGGTGAACAGCATCGCGGCCATGTCGTCGGGCGCAGTGTCGGCCAGCTGGCTGCCGGCGCCTGCGCCATCGCGCTCCATGCGTGCCAGGGTCACCCCGCCCCACCCATAGTGGCCACCGACGGTGACGATCTGCCTGGCAGAGCGCGCCCAGCGCAACAAGCGACGCGCCAGCTGCGCGAGTGGAATGCCGATAAATGCCTGCGGCTGCGCTTCGTCCAGGCATTGCTTGAGCGCGCGCCTGTCGATGCCCGGATCCACCAGCACTGGCACCGCACCGGCTTTAAACAACGCAAACATCAGCAGGAAGAACTCCGGCGACGGCCGCACCATCACCACTGCGCGCGCACCACGTCCGATGCCGTGCGCTGCCAATCCGGCGGCGATCGCATTGCTGCGGGCATCCAGCTCGGCATAGCTCAAGGTCACATCGTAGGCAGCGAATCCGTTGGCGGCACGACGGCCCGGGCAGCGGATGGCGATCTGATCGGGGCGCTCGCGCGCCAGCTGCGGCAGGGTGGCGGCGATATTGCAGAGAGTCGTCATTGCCGCATTATCACCCATGCGTCAGCGGCGCCGGCCGCTTGCATTATTCTCAAAAGCCACGTGCGTACATCGCAGGTGCCGTCATCGCAACGGCCGTGTCGCTGCTGAGTGCGCACTGTCTGGCTGGAAAAATCCTTCGCGGTGCGCGCTACACGCTCTAACCTGCGACTCGCTGTTCATTGCGCACATGCTTCCCCCCACCCGCGCAGATAAATCGCTGACCTGCACGTGTCTGCGCCACTTGTATCGCACCGTGGTTCGGTCAGAATTCCGTGCTATCCACATTTTTTTGCCGCGCAAGGCCCGGCACCCCATGGCGCATCCCTGCCTTACCTGTGGCGCCTGCTGCGCCTATTTCCGCGTCAGTTTTCACTGGAGCGAAGCCGACCCTGCATTGGGCGGCAGGGTCCCCATCGCGCTGACCGATGCACTGCGCACGCACGAGCGCATCATGCGCGGCACTTCGCAATCGCAGCCGCGCTGTATCGCGCTGGATGCGGATATCGGCCGCTACAGCCGCTGCAGCATCTACGACCGTCGCCCTTCCTCCTGCGCCGCTGTGCCGGCCTCGCTGGAGTTTGGGCAGCGCAGCGCGCAATGCGACAAGTCTCGATTGGCGCATGGCCTGCACACGCTCACCGAAGCCGATTGGCTCGGCGTAGACGAGGCACGGCACAATCCTCTGCCGGCGTTGTAACGCAACGCCGACGGCGGCGTTGCGTTTACAGCGGATGACGCTCCAGAAACGCCCGAATCGCCGGCACCAGCACCTCGTGCTTGTCTTCCAGCACGTAGTGATTGGCATCGTCGAACGCAGTCACTTCGGCATTCGGCAGGGCTTTGCGGAAGCCGGCCAGGAAATGTTTATCGAAGCAGATATCGCCCAGCCCCCACGCGATGAAGGCCGGGCGATCGGCGAACGACGGCAACGCCTGCGCCGAGCGCTCCAATAACGACCAGGCCTTGTCGGCGGGCGACAGCGGAATATCCTGCATGAAGCGGATAGTGGAGATGCGGTTGCGCCAGTTGTTGTAAGGCGCAACATACGCGCGACGCACATCCGCCGGCATCCGCCGCGACACACCCAGCCACGAAGCGCCGGCAGAAAACGCGTTGAATGTGCGGATGAACCACTCGCCGGGCCGCCAATGCCGGCCCATGGCGATTTGCCATGGCATCGGCTTTTCCAGCGGCAACGGGAACGCGGCGGTGTTGGTGATCACCAGCCGCTTGACCTGCGCGTGATGCGACAACGCCCAGCCGAACCCGATCATGCCGCCCCAATCGTGCACGGCCAGCGTGATCGGCCCACTGACGCCGAGATGCCGCAGCAGCGTATCCAGATCGTCCACGCGCGATTGCAGCGTGTACTCGTAACGCGGCTGCGCGTCAGGCACATCGTCCGGCTTGTCGGACAGCCCCATGCCGATATGGTCGGGCACGATGCAGCGATAGCGATCGGACAGACCACCCACCAGATGTCGCCACAGATAACTCCACGATGGGTTGCCATGCAGCATGACAATCACTTCTGCAGCCGCCACCTCGCCATCGGGCGGACCTTCGTCCAGATACGACATTGCAACGCCGGGCCGCACCTCAAGGCGCTTGGGAGTGAAGGGATAGCCGGGGTAAGTCATGTAAATCGCATCCGATTCAGTCCGAGGGAGTCCGCATGGCGCAGGCGTTGGCCTGCAGCGCACAGAGATAAAACATCACGTTGGTCACCACATTGCGACAGGCTCAAAGCGCGGCGCCCGAGGCAGATATCTGGATAGATCCTAAGCGTCATTCCGCTTCCCGCAAATACGTCCGATAAGGCGGTAGTTGATGACCATCACTGGACAGAAGTTGCAAAAATACTGTGTGTAGGAACAGTTTTTCCTTGCCCAGGCGCTGCTCTTGCAGAACGCCGATATTCACCAGTTCCTTGAGATGGCGCGCAGCGGTCTGCCGGGTCACGCTGATACGCCCAGGGTTCCGTAGACACTCAAGACCCTCGTTGCGCGTAGCGCCGTTCAAACTCTACAGGGGACAGGTCGCCAGTTGAACCGTGGCGGCGGTTGGGGTTGTAGAACATCTCGATGTAGTCGAATACCTCGGCGCGAGCGGCGTCCTTGGTGGAATAGGTCCGCCGCCTGATCCGCTCGCGTTTGAGCAGTCCGAAGAAGCTCTCCACGGGTGCGTTGTCGTGGCAGTTGCCACGCCGACTCATGCTGCACACCACGCCATGGGACGCCAGGAAACTGCGCCAGTCATCGCTGGTGTAGACAGACCCTTGGTCCGAATGAACCAAGCAACCAGCGTTGGGTTTGCGCCGCCACACCGCAGACAACAAGGCCTGCACGACCAACTCGGTGTCGGCCCGATCGCGCATCGCCCAGCCGACGACCTGCCGGGAAAACAGATCGATCACAACAGCCAGGTACATCCAGCCTTCATGCGTGCGGATGAAGGTGAAATCGCTCGCCCAGGCAGTGTCCGGCTCAGTCACGTCGAACTGTCGGTCAAGCAGGTTGGCCGCCGCCTTGCACTGCATTCCTCCATGGAGGCGCGGTTTGCGACCATAGCCCACCTGGGCACGCAGTCCCTCGGTGCGCATCAGCCGATGCACCCGATGGCGACTGCAACGCTCATCCAGATCGCGCAGATCCCTGGTGATCTTGCGATGCCCATAGACACTGCCGCTGGCCAGCCAGTGGTGCTTGATCAGTCCAAGCAAGCGCTCATCTTCCTTGGCGCGCTCACTGTTGGGCGAGCACAACCAGGCGTAATGGCCCGACCGGTTGACCCGCAATACCCGGCACATCGCACACACCCTGAATTCCCCGCAGTGGGCTTGCATGAAGGCGTACTTGAAACCACGATTGGTCACTTGCCGGACCGCCTCGATCTTGAATTCATCCGTATACCGCTTGCTGCTCATGGACACCTCCGAATTGACCATTTTCCATGGCCTTGAGATGTCTAGGAAACCCTGGGCGTATCAAATGAGCGCCGCCCAGCGGGCATTTGGAGAAAGCCTGGGGAAGTTGACCGGCGAGAAGATTGCCTGGATTTGCTCACGATCAAAAGCCTTAAACCCAAGCTTCCGTCGAGCCCGCCGTTCCCCGGCCGAATAGCTCACATGACCCTTGGCCGGGTTGTCGCCTTGGGGGTAATGACCAGAGACCATCGCCCAATCGAAGAATCCTCCCTTCCCGACCATGTAGCTCTGCTTGTTCGTCAGCGTTGGCGTAGACGCGCCTTCCTTCCGCATCTGCTGAAACCAGCGAGCTAGGTCTGACCGCGTGATCGTATGGATCTTCGTCTTCTCACCCAGGTAGTCCACGAATCCTTGGATGGCCGACTTCTTGATGACATAGGTCTTGGGCAAGGTGCGGCCGTTCAAGGTCGCCAACCACGCATGTCACGCCCTCCCAAGCGTCATTGGCTCAAGGGTCGAGCCGAGCTTGGTGGCATACGCTGCGATGGCCAGTGGCGACGCCGGCAGCGCGACGGGTCGTTCGCCTTCCGAGCCGAGGCCTTCGTGGAGTTCTCGAAACAGCCTCACGCCTTTGGTGCTGTCGATTTGCCAGCGCTCATGCACGGTCCCGTCTGGCGTCCTGGTTCGATGCAAGGTCAGGTTGCGGAAGGGTATTGCAGCAGAGGCGGATGCCAACAATGCGGAAGCGTCTGCCTGCTGCGTCGATCTAACCCGTCGTCCCGCAACCGCGCGAACAGCCGCTCGTAGTGCGATGCCAAGGTGGCAGCGCGCAGTTGCGCCTCTTCCAAAACGGTCGTATGCAAGGTGCGCTTGATCGCCTGCAAGCCGAGCAGCGGTTGTAGATCAGTGGGAACCCGCTGCCGAAAGGACCATCGACCGGAGGGCAACGAACGCGGCAAATAGTGAGGGATACGCATCAACAACGAACCGGCTGCGCGCTGCTTTGTCTCTCTTGGAGCTTCGATTGAGCTCCGAAAAAGACGACAGCGCGGACCGATCAACCTCTCAAACCGAGTGCGGGGGCAGCACCATCGCCGGAGGCAACTGGTGGTCAAGGTTGCGGCTTCGCTTTGCGCGAGCCGCTGTCAGCAGCCATGGACTTGGTCTATCCCTAGCCCCTTAGGCAGTCTTGGAGTGCGGCAAGCCAAGACGCGACAGCAAGCTGGACTGCTGAGCAGCCATCTCAGAGAGGGGCTACCGATCAAGCGGTGCAGCCGGCTGGCTTGCTGCATTTGATCGATAGCGCCATTCCCCACTTCCTCAGCTCAGGACTTTAGGTATCATTCGAGGTATCAAAGCAGGCTCAGCTGGAAGACCCGAAATGCTTTAGAGTCAATGGCTTGCGTAAGGGCGTCTTTAGGCTCCGCCCACCTCCACCAGCGACACCTGCGCGCTGCCGCGACGCTTGAAACCGGCAACCGCCGTCACCGCATTCTTGAGCGGGTGATGGCACGGTTGGACGAAGCGAAAAGCAGCGTCGGAGTCTGCGGCGCCCAGTCCAGCAGATCGTTACGCACCAGATCTTTGCGGAACGGATCACCCGGGTTGCTGGCAAAGTCACGATAGAACCCGAGCTGGAAATACGCCTTGAGCTGATCGATGCCTGGCAGGCTATCGTCGAGTACCAGATCGGTCAGGCCCAGTCGCACACAGATGACGTGGCGCCAGCACCGCGTGATCAGACGCTGAAGCTGCTACCGCACCCGCACGTGGTCTTCGCATTGGGATTGCGGATAACGAACTGCGCACCGGTCAGGCTTTCGGTGTAATCCACCTCGGCGCCCATCAGGTATTGCAGGCTCAGCGGATCGACCAGCAGCGTCACGCCATCGGTGGCCACAGCCAGGTCATCCTCGGCGCGGTTCTCGTCGAACTCGAAGCCGTACTGGAAGCCGGAACAGCCGCCCCCCTGGATATACACACGCAACGCCAGATCGGCATTGCCCTCTTCCTGGATCAGCTCGCGCACCTTGGCGGCGGCGGCCACGGAAAAGTTCAGCGGCCGGTCGATGGACTGGTAGTCCGGCGCCGGGGCGGCGGTGGGAAGCGAAACGAGCGTACTCATGACGTTAGCATGGGGGCCGGGCGACCCCACTTCAAGCCGATTCGAGCAATGCCGGAGCCAGCTTCAGCCGCACCCGCACGCTCAGGCGTCGGCAATTTTGGCCTGCAAGGCCTTGACCGGCTCTGCGCCACTAGCGTCCGGCGCCGGCAACGCAGCGGTCGCGTCTGCGATGGCGGCGTGGATCAGGTGTCCGGTGAGCTGCGCACCGGCGCTCATCTCCACCACTTGGTAATGCACATTGCCCTGCACACGCGCGTTGGCGGCCAGTTCGACCCGCTCGGCAGCGTGTACGTCGCCGGTCAGCTGGCCATTGATGATCACCACCGGCGCGCGCACCTCACCCTCGATGCTGCCCTGCTCGGCCACCGTCAAGGTGGCGCTGGCGCCGTCTTCGGCAATGACCTTGCCCAGGATGCGGCCTTCCACATACAGCCCGCCACTGAACATCAGGTCGCCGCAAATGACCACCTGCGGCCCGATTAAGGTATCGACCATGGTCTGCGCACCACGGTTGGACTTATTTCCGAACATGAGCTACTCCCCCCGCGCCAATGCCGGCGATGTTCCAATCGAATGTCTGATTGACCGGCGCCCCATCGCCGCTGAGGGAGATTTTGACACGTTGCGGGGTGAAATCTTTCGGCAAGATCACGCTGCCGTCCAATTGCTGGAAATAGCGAAACGAGTACGGCTGCCCAGCGGCGTCCGGTTTCTGATGCAGCTCGTTCCAGCTCACCGTGACCAGCTTGCCGGCGCGTACGCCTTCCACCGCAAAGCGCAGCTGGCCCTGGCTGATCGCGCCGCGATTGAGGTTCTGGGTCAGCACCACGCTGTAATTCCAGGTGCCGCCAGCTTCGGCGGTGAACTGCACCGAGTGCGCGTTGAGCCCTTTGCGCTGCGCAGTGGAGCCCACCAGCCGCTCGTAAAAGGCCACATCGGCGCGCAGCGCGGCGATCTGTTCGTCGCGCTCGGCCAGCGAGGCCTGCACCTCGGTGTTGGCGGCGCGGCTGATCTTGTCGGACATCGCCAGATTGACCTGCCGCTGCTGCAACTGCTCGATCTGCCGCCGCTGCCGGGCCTGGCGACGCTGCGCCTGCTGCAGCGCCGATTCGGCCTCGACCAAACGCGGCGCGGCGGTACGCGTAGCCATCCACCACGCCCCACCCAGCGATGCCAGCCACAAGATGGCGATCACCCCCACCCACACCCAGCGGCGGCTGGAGCGGCCACCGCCCGACTCACGGCGAACGATCTGAATGCGTGCGGCTGGTCGCATGGGCATCGGGTCCGGACGGGCCGGCGCAGTCATGGGCGGCGTAGTGTGCCAGAGCCTCGGCGGCGGCCGCGCTGGCGCTGAACCGGCGGTTATCCGATAGTTCCACAATTGTTTGCAGAGAACGACGCTATGAGCGAAGCCCATCTGTTCGTGATCGGCATCCTGCTGGCCTGGCTCGCCGGAATCCGTGTCTACCTCACTGTGTTCGGCGTCGGCCTGGCCGGCCTGCTCGGCTGGATCGAGCTGCCGCCCGCCCTGCATCCGGCGCAATCGTGGTGGGTGCTTGGCACCTCGGGCGCGCTGGCGGTTGCCGAATTCTTCGCCGACAAGATCCCCGGCGTGGATTCGGGCTGGGACTTGGTGCAGACGCTGGCCCGCGTGCCGGCAGGCGCATTCCTGGCCGCGGCCACGCTGTCGCCCGATGGCAATCTGGGCACCGGCGCGCTGGCCGCAGGCGCAGGCTTGGCACTAACCAGCCACACGCTCAAGGCCGGCACCCGCGCGCTGCTCAATACCTCGCCGGAACCGGCCAGCAACTGGATCGCCTCGCTGGCCGAGGACACTATCGCCACCACCGCATTGGCACTGGCACTGGCGCACCCATGGCTGGCGCTAAGCTTGGCGGTAGGATCGAGTGTGCTGGCCGCGCTGGTGGTGTGGTGGGTCTGGCGATTGCTGTGGCGGGGCGTGCATCGGCTGGTCGCGCCAACGCGTGCTGCCACCACACCGGCTACACGCCGCTCCCCGCTATCGTGATGGTTCATCGCATAATCACCGCGACTGTAGGGAGTATCGATGGCCGCCCGAGATCCGGTTTCTTTCACCACCCGTGACAATACCGCCACGCGTAATCGCCCACTGCGCGCCGAGACCCCGCCGGCAGACCACTGGCGCCGCTGGGCCGACGAGGCTGCGGCGGCCGACAGCGTCGCGCCGGTGAGCGCAGCAATCATTCCCGCATCTGCGGTTGCGGTTGCGGCTGTGTCCGGACCGGCAGCACAAATCGCGTCGCCGCGAGCCGTGGCAAATATCAGCAGCGCGCGTACCGCGCCGGCGTCAGTGGCGCTCGCAGTGGCGCGCGACGGCAACGTGCCGGCCGATGCGCCGTATCGCGTATTGATCGTCGAGGACGACCGCTCGCAGGCGTTGTTCGCACAGAGCGTGCTGCATGGCGCCGGCATGCATGCACAGATCGAAATGACCGCTGTCAACGTGCCGCACGCGATCCAGGACTATCATCCGGATCTGATCCTTATGGACTTGCATATGCCCGAACTGGACGGCATACGCCTGACCACCCTGATCCGTCAGCAACCAAGCCAGCAGTTGCTGCCGATCGTGTTCCTGACCGGCGACCCGGACCCGGAGCGCCAGTTCGAAGTTCTCGACAGCGGCGCCGACGATTTCCTGACCAAACCGGTCCGCCCACGCCACTTAATCGCCGCGGTGTCCAACCGCATCCGTCGCGCGCGCAAGCAGGCGCTGCAGCAGGCCGGCCAACAGATCAGCGTGCGCAGCAATCCGGAAACCGGGCTACCCACGCGCGGCCACGTGATGGAGTTGCTCGCCGATGCGCTGGAGCGCAAGCAGTCCGGCGGCCTATTTTTTATCGAGATCGCCAGCGCGCTCGGCCTGCGTGAGCGCTACGGCTACGCCGACTACGAGCGCCTGATGACCCAGGCCGGCCATCGCTTGGCCAGTGCCGCGCATCCGTATCCGTTGGCGCGTTTAAACGACAACAGCTTCCTGTTGCTGGCGGTGGGCATGCCCGAAGCCGGCCTGGAACAGCACGCGCTGGAGATCAGGCAGCGACTATCGGCCAACGCCTTCCCGGTACGCGAAGATGAATCCGTGCACGTGCGCTGCGCGATCGGTGTGGCGCCGTTAGGTTTTGGCTTCGACGACACCGGCAGCGCGCTGGAAGCGGTCGAACGCACCGCCTTGCAGGCACGCCTACGCAGCGATGGCGTACAGGCCTATCTGGCACCCAGCCAGGCCGAACAACAGGAACAACTGCGCCTGGTCGAAGGCCAGCTCGAATTGGCCTACCAACCGATCGTGGCCGTGGCCGGCGGCGACACCGCGCAGTACCAAGTGCTGCTGCGGCTGCGCCAGGCCGACGGCACACTACTGTCGGCCGGCCAAGTCATTCCCGCTGCCGAAGCGGCCGGGCGCATCGCCGATCTGGACCAACAGGTCATGGACCACGCGGTCGGCTTGCTGCATCTGTACCAGCACGCCAGCCCGCCGCTGCGCCTGTTCGTCTCGCAATCGCCGCGCACGCTGGCACGCGACGCTTTCGCTGATTGGCTGCTCAAGGAACTGGTCGAACGCGGCGTGGCCGGGCAATCGCTGATCGTCGACCTGCGCTTGGACGATGCACTGATCCACACCGTCACCGTGCAGCAGTTCTGCGCCAAGTTGATGCCGGCCGGCGTGCAGTTCTGCCTCAGCCAGTTCGAACCCGGCGACGAAGCCAACGCGCTGCTGAGCCAATTGCCGCTCAGCTTCGTACGCATGGCCAACCGCTTCGCCGATTCCCACGGCAATACCGCGGTGCGCGATCAATTGCGCAGCGTGATCGACATCGCCCACCAGCGCGGTCTGCTGATCATCGGCCAACGCATCGAAGATCCGCAGGCAGCTGCCGCAATGTGGATCAGCGGTGTGGATTTCATCCAGGGCAACCTGGTGCAGACGGTCGGCAAGGAACTGGACTTCGACTTCACGAACGCGGTGCTCTGAGTGACAGCGCGTGCAGGAGGCCTTCGCGCCTGGAGCACTTTAGCCACCCTGGCCGCCCTGGTGGCAGCGCTGGGCGCAGGCTTGCAATGGTCCGCACTGCAGGGCCCATGGCTGGCGGTGACCGCAGTTTCGGCGACGCTCGCAATGGTGTTCGGCCTGTGCGCCGCCATCGCCGCCAATCGTGCCCTGCGCACACAGCAGGCGCTCTCGCAGCGCCTGGAAGAAGCCGACCTCTCCCGCGAGCGACTGCAGCAGGAATTGCAACGCCACGGTGAACTCGAGCAAGAATTACTGCGCGCCAAGCAGGCCGCCGAAGCCGCCACGCTGGCCAAAGGCGAGTTCCTGGCCACCATGAGTCATGAGATCCGCACACCGCTCAACGGCATCGTTCCGATGCTGGAGCTGATCTCCAGTGGCCAGCTCAGTGTGGACCAGCGCGAAATGCTACAGACCGCCACTGGCAGCTCGTTGCAGTTGCTGCGCATCGTCGACGACATCCTCGACTACTCCAAGCTCGAAGCCAACAAGCTGGAACTGGAGACCACTACCTTCAACCTGCGCGAACTGCTCGACGGCGTCGTGCAGCTGCTGCAACGCACCGCCGAAGGTCGCCAGCTGCGCCTGAGTCTGGACATCGAGCCGTCGGTGCGCCTGCTGGTGCGCGGCGATCCGATCCGCCTGCGCCAAGTGCTGGGCAACCTGATCGGCAACGCAATCAAGTTCACCGAGCGTGGCAGCGTGGATATCCTACTGCGCCGCCTGGGCGAAACACGCGCCCAGCATCTGCTGCGCTTCCAGGTGCGCGACACCGGCATCGGCATCGCCCCGGATCAGCAGGCTCGCCTGTTCCGCTCCTTTGCGCAAGCCGATGCATCGACCACGCGTCTGTACGGCGGCACTGGGCTGGGGCTGGCGATCTGCAAGCGCATCGTCGACCTGATGGGCGGCCGCATCGGCGTGGAATCCGAACCTGGGCGCGGCGCCACCTTCTGGTTCGAAATCCCGCTGCTCAAAGTCATCGGCGACCTGCAGCAGAACACCGGCACCGATGCGGCACGGGTCATGGTGATCAGTTCGGATGCTCGCCTGTCGCAACGCCTCAAGCGCTTACTCGATAGCTGGGGCGTGTCGCATGTGCTGATGGAAACCACTCAGGAAGCGCTCGAACGCGTACGTCGCCACAGCGACACCGAAGGCTTCCGCTGCGTCATCGCCGACCACGACAAGCTGCGCTACAGCGCGCGCGCCGTGCATCGCGCGTTAGCCCGCCCGGAAGACCTCAGAGGCTCGCGGCTGATCTGGCTGTACGGCGAAGAGCCGGTCCCTGCAGAACTGCAGGACAACGCCACCTTGGTGCCGCGCCAGAGCCCGGACGAGACGCTGCGCGCGTTGGTGCTGCCGCCCGATCCCAAGCCGGCCCATGCAGCCGCGCTGGATTCGGAAGCGATCCCAGACCCGTTGCCGCCACCGATGGCCAATCCACGCGACGTGCGCATCCTGCTGGCGGAAGACAACCCGGTAAACCTGCTGGTCGCGCAAAAGTTACTGGCCTTCCTCGGCTTCGAAGCCGACACCGCCACTGACGGCGAAGCCGCGCTGAGCAGCATGGAATCCACCCGCTACGACATGGTGTTCATGGATTGCCAGATGCCGGTGCTGGACGGCTATGCCGCCACCCGACGCTGGCGCGCGATGGAAACCGAAAGTGGCCGCGGCCCGGTCCCGATCGTGGCGATGACCGCCAATGCCATGGCTGGCGACCGCGAACGCTGCCTGGCTGCCGGCATGGACGACTATTTGTCCAAGCCGGTCGCACGCGAACAACTCGATGCCTGCCTGCAGCGCTGGCTGCCGCGTCAGCAAGCGCTGCCCGAACTGGCCAGCTGCGGCCCAGCCGCGATGAATCCAGAGAGCGCAAGTGCTGCCGCGCAGGCACGGGTACTGCCGATCCTGGACAACAGCGTCATCGATGAGCTGTACGAAGTGGCGGGCGCAGATACTTTCACCATCCTCCAGCTGTTCCTGGAAGACGCACCGCTCATCATCGAGCGACTGGAAGTCGCCGCCGCCAATCGCGACAGCATCCAGCTACGCGATCTGGCCCACACCCTCACGTCGTCCAGCGCCAACGTCGGCGCCCAGGCGGTGTCCAACGCGGCACGACGCATTGAACTGGCCGCCCGCACCGGTACCATCGAACGCCCCTCGGTCATGGTCGCACTGGTCGTCGCTGAATACGCCCGCGCTCGCTTGGCACTGCTAGACAAGATTGCTCGCCTGCAGTCCGCAACCCGCGCCGCTAGCTAAGTACACAGGACAGCGGGAACTAGCTGCGGACTGACAACACGATCAGAGCGGCGACAGCTAGCTGTGTATTGACCGAATGATCAGCACGACGACGAACCCAGCTGAGCGCTGAGAGGGTGCGTCGTGCTTGCTCCCGCAAGCTCATTCGACACCGCCCCCCCCCCCCAAAAAAAGGAGGGCTACAAAAAAAGCCCCGCTTTTGCGGGAGAGGGGTTGGGGCGAGGGTACGGGCGAAGCCCCATACACCCCAGCACGCCACGCATGACAAACAATCGGCAGTTCGGCGCTCGACTACGTTTGTGCTGGGCCGCGACACCAGCAAAGACCACACCTGACGCAGCAAAGCAACGCAACAGTGCGTCAGCCGCACTCAATCATCCAACTTCGTCAGCAAATAATTCGGCTCGCCAATCCGCGCCACCAGATCCAGCTGGGTTTCCAGCCAGTCGATGTGCTCTTCTTCCGATTCCAGAATGTCCACCAGCAACTGCCGGCTCACGTAGTCCTTGACCGACTCCGCATAGGCCACCGCCTCGCGCAGCACCGCCACCGCCTCGCGCTCCAGGGTCAGATCGCAGCGGAACATCTCGGTCGGGCTCTCACCGATGCGCAGCTTGCCCAGCACCTGAAAATTGGGAAGTCCCTCGAGGAACAGGATGCGGTCGGACAACTTGTCCGCATGCTTCATCTCGTCGATGGATTCCTTGTACTCATGCTCGGCCAATTCCTTCAGGCCCCAGTTCTTGAGCATCTTGGCGTGCAGGAAGTACTGGTTAATCGCGGTAAGTTCGTTGTAGAGCACCTTGTTGAGGTGCTCGATGACTTTGGTATCGCCCTTCATGCGATGTCTCCGAGACAGTGAGCCGACCGCACTCTAACGCGATGACGCGGCACATGAAGGAACGCGAATCGTGATCAGTTGCGGGACGCATGGCCGACCACGAGACAAGCCGCCATACGGTCAGCAGCAAGGACAAGATGCTCTTAGGTCCGATGAAGCTACAGCTGCAATCCATTCCTCCACAAACAGCGCGACAGCCGCAAGAGCTACCCGGCCGGCAGCCAGGCGAGAGCGAGAGCGAGAGCGAGAGCGATCATCGATCTAGTGGAGCCAACGCTACAATCCTTCGCCGACCAGCAGCGCAACAGGCTGCAACCAAAAGGTTTCAGAACCTCGTGCGTCGCAACGCGTGCTTCATCGACGCGGCGAAGCCGGCATCTGCACACCGACCATCAAAACGAGTCAGCAAAACGCACAAGGCAACCTTCACGCAGCGCTGGCCAAACCCAACAGGGGCAGCGGCAGCGCGCGCGTTGCATGTACCTGGCTCAACAAGTCGCCAGCCATTTCAAGGCACGAGCCACAATTGGACCCGCAGCCGGTGCGCACGGTCAGCTCGGCCAAACTGGCGCAGCCGTTCTCAGCCGCTTCGCGGATCTGGTGGTCGGTGACCCCATTACATATGCAGACGTACACGGTATCGGTGGGGTGTTGGCGATCCGGAAAGGACCGGGACTAATTGCACCGCAAACGAGAATAGGTGTCAATTCCAAAGGTTAATCATTATTAATCCGGACCGGCCGCACCCCGCTGCGCTTGAGTGGGCGCTTGCGCGGGCTGTCGTGCCCCGCAGCGCTGCTGCCCGGCAACCATGCTTCTAGCGCACGCTCAGGCATCGCACCGACCGCCCCGGGTCCGGCCAGATTCTGCGCAAGCGGCGCCAGATGGCGCAACGCCCGTGCATACACACCGCGCTTGAACATCACCACATGTTCGACCGGATACCAGAAATCTACCCAGCGCCAGTGGTCAAACTCAGGTGTATCGGTATGGTCGAGCTTGAGGTGAGATTCCTCGCCAGTGAACCGTAGTAGGAACCAGACCTGTTTCTGACCGATGCAGACCTGTCGCTCGTTCCGGCGCACAGCCCGGCTGGGTAAGCGATAGCGTAGCCAGCCAGGCGTGGCACCGAGCAATTCGACATGCTCGGGCAACAACCCGGTTTCTTCGCGCAGCTCGCGGTACATGGCTTCGACGGGCGTCTCATCGGTATTCATGCCACCTTGCGGGAACTGCCAGCCGTCTCTACGCACACGTCGTGCCCAGAACACCTGACCGTCCTGCCGCATCAGCACGATGCCCACGTTTGGCCGGAAACCGTCCGGATCGATCACGATGCGGACTCCTGAAAATCTACTGTCACCGACTCTGCCACGGCGACGCCCGGCTCACAAGCTGTAAACGAAATACTTGACAACACCGTTACGCATTGTGAGAATTACCGGCTACCTAGGCTATGTAGCTCAGCCGGTTAGAGCACAGCACTCATAATGCTGGGGTCGGTGGTTCGAGTCCACCCATAGCCACCAAGGTATTCACGCCTTCGCAGGCATGCAATAATCTTGAATCGACGCGTTTTATTGCCCCGTAGCCAAGCGGTAAGGCACCTGACTCTGACTCAGGCATCGGTGGTTCGAATCCATCCGGGGCAGCCAAACACAAAAGGTTCGATCGAAAGATCGGACCTTTTTGTTGCCCAACCACTCTTGCCCTGAAACCACTCGGCCACCGGGGGACGCAAAATATCCCTGCGCCGAGACCGGCGAAAATCGCTACAGTCACCGGCCCGTTAACCCTATCAACATAATCGACGCGCCAACGATGGGTCCGGAACACACGAGGTAGTGTGGCCCAATAACCCGCCATCGCCCATGACGTCACTTGCGCACGCAGCTGTCGCCGCCGCCCGTACGCGATCCGCACAAGATGGCTATTGGCCACCTGCTAAGCCGCCAGGTCCGGCGAAAGCCCCCCCCCCACGAGGCAACGCGTCGCAAGCTGCGGATTCGCAAACCCCAAAACGACGAAAGCCCGGCATGGCCGGGCTTTTGAAGCAAGCGCCCCGGCGAACCGGGACGCACCGAGCGCGATGGATCAGCGCTTGGAGAACTGGGTAGCGCGACGGGCCTTATGCAGACCGACCTTCTTACGCTCGACTTCGCGAGCGTCACGAGTCATGAAGCCAGCCTTGCGTAGCTCGGACTTCAAGGTTTCGTCGTATTCGACCAACGCACGGGCAATGCCCAGACGGATCGCACCGGCCTGACCGGTGGTGCCACCGCCTGAAGCGGTGACCAGGATGTCGAAGCTCTCGGTGTTTTTGGTGAGCTCCAGCGGCTGGCGCACGATCATACGTGCAGTCTCACGACCAAAGAACTCGTCCAGTGGACGGTCGTTGACGGTGATGTTGCCATTACCCTTGCGCAGGAACACGCGAGCGGTGGAGGACTTACGGCGACCAGTGCCGTAGTTTTGCGTGATAGCCATGATTTAGATATCCAGAACTTGCGGCTGCTGGGCGGCGTGCGGATGCTCGGCACCCGAATAGACCTTGAGCTTGCGGTACATGGTGCGGCCCAGAGGACCCTTCGGCAGCATGCCCTTGACAGCGATTTCGATCACGCGCTCCGGGTGGCGCTGCAGCGCCTGCTCCAGGCTCTCGGTCTTCAAGTTACCGATGTAGCCGGTGAAACGGTGATACTTTTTGTCTTTCAGCTTGTTGCCCGTGACCACGATCTTCTCGGCATTGATCACCACAAGGTAATCGCCAGTATCGACGTGGGTGGTATAAACCGGTTTGTGCTTGCCGCGCAAACGGCGAGCCAGTTCGGTGGACAGACGGCCGAGCGTCTTGCCGGCGGCGTCAACGAGATACCAGTCGCGCTGGACGGTCTCGGACTTTGCGGTGAACGTAGTCATGATAAAACTCTTGAGTGGTCGGGCTGATTGCAGCGGCCGATGACCACTGGAATTTTGCCACGCGTTGTGATGGCGAAACACAAGATCGAGAATCATACGGAACACTCCGCCGCAGCGCAAGTTGCGACAGACGCGAGCTGCGCGGTTGGCAACGGGTCGGTAGGGGGCCAGAATCGACGCATGGCCCAAACGACTCCTTCCCGACTGCATAGCCGGCTCGACCGGCTGCTGGTCGAAGCCCAGCGCGCGCTGGATACCGTCTTCGGCAACCCGCCCGCCGAGCGGCCCAATCCGGCCACGAACACACCCGATGTGGTGCTGAAACCGGACCAACGCCGGCATGCAGCCGGATTGATGCGCATCAATCATGTTGGCGAGGTGTGCGCGCAAGGCCTGTATTTCGGCCAAGCCGCGGTGGCCCGCGATGCACACACCCAGCACCATCTGCTGGAAGCCGCGCAGGAAGAAACCGACCACTTGGCCTGGTGCGCCGACCGCCTGCACGAACTGGATAGCCGCCCCAGCCTGTTCAACCCGCTCTGGTACGCCGGCAGCTACGCACTTGGCGCATTGGCAGGATTACGTGGCGACCACTGGAGTCTGGGCTTTGTGGTCGAAACCGAGCGCCAAGTGGAGGCCCATCTGGACGAACACCTGGAAACCTTGCCGGAAATCGACCAACGCAGCCGCGCGATTTTGCGCGTGATGAAAATCGACGAAGCACGCCATGCCGACCAGGCCGAACAAGCCGGCGCCCGCATCCTCCCGCCCCCGATCCCCAGCGCCATGGCCCTAGCCTCCAAGTTAATGATGACCATCGCCTACCGCTTGTAGACAACAGGCAAGGCACCACGCAGATGCTCGGCACTCCCTGCGAAAGCAAAGCCCACTACGTTGAGGGCGCGCGCCGAAAGCGCGGCAGGGATGGGTAGCTGACGCGTTGGAGTCAAACGGTTTGCACAGCAAGCCTTGGGTGGTCAGCACCGCGAAGCTGGAGCTGACTACGACACCAGCTTCAACCCGATCACGCCTGCAACGATCAAACCAACGCATGCCAAGCGCGACCACGAGTCGCAATCGCCGAACAGCGCGATGCCGGCGGTGGTCACGCCCAGCGCGCCGATACCGGACTCATCTACAGAAAACGGATAAAAAAAAGCGACCCAGTGGTCGCGCACTGGGCCGCCGTCGGCTGTGGAACGCGAGCTCATCGCGTGGCGGGCCGTCCCGCCTTGTGTCTTTCCCGCACGTGCAAGCAGGCGCGCAACAGCCAATTGCCTGCGCTCATTCGCTCAGATTGCGCCCGTGGAACAACTCTTCGATTTCTCGCTTGAGTAGCGTTTCGATCTTCATGCGCTCCTTGAAAGAGAGATTCTTGGCGCGCTCTTCGAACAGGTACTGATCCAGATCGAAATCCTTCAAGTGCATCTTCGTGTGGAAGATATTTTCCTGATAGACGTTGACGTCGAACATCTCGTAGCGCGACTTCACGTTCTTGGCGAGGAAGTGCTGGATCGAGTTGATCTTGTGGTCGATGTAGTGCTTCTTGCCCTTCACATCGCGAGTGAAGCCACGAACCCGGTAATCCATGATCACGATGTCCGATTCAAGACTCTCGATCAGGTAGTTAAGCGCCTTCAACGGCGAGATCACGCCGCAGGTGGCGACGTCGATGTCGGCGCGGAAAGTGGCGATACCTTCCTGCGGATGCGTTTCGGGGTATGTGTGTACAGTAATATGACTCTTGTCCATATGAGCAACCACAGCATCGGAGATCAACTCTTTGCCGGCCTGCTTCTTGTCGATGACGGGCTCTTCCGAGATCAGGATCGTGACCGATGCTCCCTGCGGGTCGTAGTCCTGACGTGCGATATTGAGGATATTGGCGCCAATGATCTCGGCCACATCGGTCAGGATCTGGGTCAGGCGGTCGGCATCGTACTGCTCATCGATATATTCGATGTAGCGCTGACGCTCCTCTTCGGTACGCGCATAACAGACGTCGTAGATGTTGAAGCTCAACGCCTTGGTGAGGTTGTTGAACCCCTGTAGCCTCAGGCGAGGCAACGGCTTGACCACGTCAGTCTGTCCTTATGGAAAGCGGAGGAAAAGAAGTCAATTATGAGCCAAAGATCCCAGCAACGAAATGCCGATGTTAAGAATGGTTTACCTTGCACGACTCATGCCGTTAAGCTTCGGGAATTACACGCGGAACTACCATGAGCCCAGGAAACACGACGGTTGTCACTACGACGGTACGTAACGCTACCCCTTCCCTGGCGCTAGACGCGGGCACCATCGAGCGTTTTCTGGCGCACAGCCACCGCAGGCGCTATCCGACCCGGACCGATGTGTTCCGGCCAGGAGACCCGGCCGGCACCCTCTACTACGTGATCAGCGGCTCGGTGAGCATCATTGCCGAGGAAGATGATGATCGTGAATTGGTGCTGGGCTACTTCGGCAGCGGCGAGTTTGTCGGCGAGATGGGGTTGTTCATCGAATCCGATACCCGCGAGGTGATCTTGCGCACCCGCACCCAATGCGAATTGGCCGAGATCAGCTACGAGCGGCTGCAGCAGCTGTTCCAGACCAGCCTGTCGCCGGATGCACCGCGGATCCTGTACGCGATCGGCGTTCAGCTTTCAAAACGGCTGCTCGATACCACAAGAAAGGCCAGCCGCTTGGCGTTCCTGGACGTGACCGACCGCATCGTGCGCACGTTGCACGACCTGTCCAAGGAGCCAGAGGCGATGAGCCATCCGCAGGGCACACAGTTGCGCGTATCGCGCCAAGAACTGGCACGCCTGGTCGGTTGCTCGCGTGAAATGGCCGGGCGGGTGCTCAAGAAGCTGCAAGTCGATGGCTTGCTGCATGCACGCGGGAAGACCGTTGTGCTGTACGGCACGCGCTGAGCGGCACTCGGCGGTCGGTGCAGATTCGCACTGACCGCCGAGTGGTCCGCGTGCGGCGACGGCATGCGGTGGTGGTGTGGCGATCCTTTCGCAATCATCTCACCACCGCTTCTCCCAACGAAGCGGGCCGCAATCTTGAAGAGCGAGCGACCTGATCTAGTTCCGTAGCGATTGCAGCGTTGACCTCGGATCGACATTGACCGATCTCAGGCGAATAAGCGCCCGCTGATGGCGCTGCGTTGTAGTTGTTGCTCAAGCATGTTTGATTGCGAGCCCTGCCTGCGTATGCTTCAGCTGGCTTGCGTTGCCACGCTTATCGAAAGACCCAAGCGTGATCGAGACCGTTGGTCGCGCCTCACTGCACGCGGCGATCCGTTCTCTAGTTGACGCTTGCCGCGCCCGCCCTTCGCAAGCCGGAGCGCGATCGCTGCCAGTGTTCGCTTCCAACCCTCACACGCTTGAGCGCGTTAAAGCGCCTTGCCGCCGCGGTCGCGACAACCCCAGTTGAGGATCGGCGTGCCTGCGGGCAGCACCTGGCGGAACAGGTCTTCGCGATTGGCTTTGGGATTGACCACTACCGGCGCACGCGCGGCTTTCAACAGCGGCAAATCTGCAGTGCTGTCCGAATAGGCGATGGCGATATCGGCGTAACCGCGCTCGCGCAGCATGCGCATCTTTTCTTCGTTGTGGCAGTGACGCCGCGCAGTGACCGCACCCAAGCGTGGGCCGACCAAACTGCCGATGACCGGTACATCCTGATGCGCGACAAATCCAAGAATCGCGCGGGCCAGCTCCGGCGGCGCGCCGGTAGCGACCACCACGCGGTCGCCCGCAGCACGATGTTCGGTGAACACCTTCAGGGCATGCGGTAACAGGCGCTGACGGATCTGCGCCTCATGCTTGAGCACGTACGCATCGATGAAGCGATTGAACTCGCGCGCACGGTGCAGGCCGAAGGTAGCGATCCACACATATCCGGACACGCCGCGGCGACGGGTCGGCAGTATTGCCACCATCGGGCCGAGGATCGGCGAGGCCAACAACGCGACCAGCAAGCGCAACGGGTTGCGCTTGATCAGCCAGGCGAACAGATGGCTGCCGGAATCGCCGTCATACAGGGTGTGGTCGAAGTCGAAGACCACCAGCGGTGCGTCTTTGCGCGGCGCGGGATACGACTCAGTCATGCGCAAAGAATAGCTGACGCAGCGACTCGCCGGGTTCGGGCGCGCGCATGAAGGTCTCGCCAACCAGAAACGCGTTCACGCCGTGGCCGCGCATCAACTGCACATCGTCCGGCGTGACAATGCCGCTTTCAGTGACCAGAATGCGGTCGCGCGGCACCGCGGCGCGCATATCCAAGGTGGTCTGCAGCGAGACTTCGAAGGTGCGCAGATTGCGGTTGTTGATGCCGATCAGCGGCGCCGGTACCTGCACGGCGCGCTCGAGCTCGTCGATGTCATGCACTTCCACCAGCACGTCCAGGCCGAGTTGCATGGCCAGGCCGGAAAGATCGGCCAGCTGCGCGTCTTCCAGCGCCGAGACGATCAGCAGGACGCAGTCGGCACCAAGCACGCTGGCTTCGTAGACCTGGTAAGGGTCGACGGTGAAGTCCTTACGCAGCACCGGCAGCGTGCAGGCTTCGCGCGCCTGGCGCAGATAGTCATCGGCCCCCTGGAAGAAATCCACATCGGTGAGCACCGACAGGCAGGTCGCACCGCCAAATTCGTAGCTGACTGCGATATCGGCCGGGTGGAAGTTGGGCCGGATCACGCCTTTGGACGGGCTGGCCTTCTTGACTTCGGCGATCACGGCCGGGTCGCCGGCGGCAATGCTCGCCTGCATGGCGGCCGCAAACCCGCGCGTCTGCGGCAGATCAGCGCTGCGCGCGATCAGCTCGGCCAACGGCACGCGCGCCTTGCGCTCGGCGACTTCATCGGCCTTGCGGGCAAGAATAGTGTTGAGGATGTCGCTCATCGTATCGGGTCCTGGCGGGCGGGCATTATCGGTCAAGACGGCCGCAACGGACCGCGGCTACACGCCAGCGCATAGCATGCCAGCGAGGCCGTGCGGATGCCGACCCGCGATTGCCACTGCGTTGCGGCTCTCGGCATGGGTCAGGACTGCATGGCAACCTGGCGGGTCAATGCGACATAGGCGTCCACTTTGGCGCGTGCCGAGCCATCGGCAAGCACTACGCGCGCGCGCGCGACGCCGTTGGCAATGCTGTCGGCTACACCGGCCACGTACAAAGCCGCACCGGCGTTGAGTGCCACGATGTCCAGCGCCGGGCCGGGCACGTTGTCCAGCACCTGCAGCAGCATCGTGCGCGATTGCGCGGCATCGGCCACCTTGAGGTTGCGGCTGGCCGACATGGCGATGCCGAAATCTTCTGGATGCACTTCATATTCGTGGACCTTGCCATCGCGCAGTTCGCCGACCAGGGTGCCCGCACCGAGTGAGAGTTCGTCCATGCCATCGCGGCCCCACACCACCAGCGCGCGCTCGGCGCCCAGTTGCTGCAGCACGCGCGCCTGGATGCCGACCAGATCCGGATGGAACACGCCCATCAAAATGTTCGGCGAGCCAGCCGGGTTGGTCAGTGGGCCGAGGATGTTGAAGATGGTGCGCACGCCCATTTCGCGACGCACAGGCGCTACGACTTTCATGGCCGGGTGATGCACGGGCGCGTACATGAAGCCGATTCCGGTCTGCGCCAACGAGGCGGCGACTTGCTCAGGCTGCAGCTCGATCACCGCGCCCAACGCTTCCAGCGCGTCGGCGCTGCCGGATTTGGACGAAACGCTGCGGTTGCCGTGCTTGGCGACCTTGGCACCGCCGGCCGCGGCCACGAACATCGCGCAGGTCGAGATGTTGAAGGTGTGCGAGCCATCGCCGCCGGTGCCGACGATGTCGACCATGTGCTGACGGTCAGTGACGTCCACGCGGCGCGAGAACTCGCGCATCACCTTGGCCGCACCGGCAATTTCACCGATGGTTTCCTTCTTGACCCGCAGCCCGGTGAGGATGGCGGCGACCATCATGTCGGACACCTCGCCGCGCATGATCTGCCGCATCAACTCGACCATTTCGTCATGGAAGATTTCGCGGTGTTCAATGACGCGCTGCAGGGCTTCTTGCGGAGTGATGGTGATGGGCATGAGACAATCGTGGCGATATGTGGGAAAGATATACCGAGCCGCCTTGCGACCAGCTCGATCAGTGTGGCCAACTGCAGGTACTAGCCGTAGCCCCGAGGCGAAACGGCCGTGCCTGCGGCGATTATTGATCTGGACGCTTCATGGGAAAACGCGCCTGCGGCTGCACTTCGAAATAATCCGCCGGACCACCGGCGCGCAGGACCGTCTGCACCGCTGCCGGGTCGTAGATGCCGTAGTGCAGCGCCGCGCGCGCGAGATGTACGCCGACCACTTCGCCCAATACCAGCTAGGTTTCGATGGCCTGCCCGCTTGCAGTCTGCAACGGCAACAGCTGGCTGAGCCGGCACTCGAAACTGACCGGGCTTGCCGCAACGCGCGGGGCGCCGATCAAGCGCGACGGCGCCATCTGCAAGCCGGCTAATACGAACTCGTCCACCTCCGCCGGCACCATCGCCGCACTGGCATTCATCGCCTCGGCCAGGGGGCGCGTGGACAGATTCCAGGTGAACTCGCCGGTGGCTTCGATATTGCGCAGGCTGTCCTTGCGACCGATCCTGGCGAAGCCCACGATTGGCGGCACGTAATTGAAGGCATTGAAGAAGCTGTAAGGCGCCAGATTGGCAATGCCATCGGCGCTGCGCGAGCCGATCCAGCCGATCGGTCGTGGACCAACGATGGCATTGAACGGATCGTGCGGCACCCGTGGCCGTGGGCGGGCTCGTAGAAGTGGACGCTGTCGCTGGTGGTGCTCATCGTGATCCGGTTGCAGGCGTAGAAGAAGCGCAGGGCAAATCATCTGCTCTGCGCCTTGCAGCGCAAATGATCGCAGGCATCGCACTGCTGCGCAGCGGATGTACGACGCCGCTGAAAGATGCATCGACACTGATGAAGACTGCATCGACATCGACGGCGTGCGCGCTGCCCATTTCGGTCAGCGCTGCAGAAAGTTCTTCAACAAGGCATGCCCGTGCTGGGTCAGGATCGATTCGGGATGGAACTGCACGCCTTCGACCGGAAACTGGCGATGCCGCAGGCCCATGATCTCTTCGATCGAGCCATCCGGATTCTCGGTCCAAGCGGTGACTTCCAGCACGTCCGGCAAGGTGGTCTTGTCCACCACCAGCGAGTGGTAGCGAGTAGCCTCGTAGCTGTCTGGCAACCCGGCAAACACGCCCTTGCCTTGGTGGCGGATCGGCGAGGTCTTGCCATGCATGATATTGTCGGCACGGATCACATCACCGCCATAGACCTGCCCGATACTTTGATGCCCGAGACAAACGCCCAGGATCGGTGTGGTCTGGCCCAGTTGTTCGATCAGCTGCAGCGAGATGCCGGCCTCGTTTGGCGTGCATGGGCCGGGCGAGATCACGATGCGCTCCGGCTTGAGCGCAGCGATCTGATCGACGCTCATCGCATCGTTGCGCACCACGGTGACCTCGGCGCCTAATGCCTGCAGGTACTGCACGAGGTTGTAGGTAAAGCTGTCGTAGTTGTCGAGCATCAAAACATTCATCTGCTTAACCTATTGATCTTATTTTGATAAGAGTAGCTAACAAAACGTAGTGAGCAGTCGCCAAGTGGGTGCGCACGGCGCGAAGGACCCGCAGTGTACAAGTGGTACACGCCGATTCCGAGCACCGGCCGCGCCCGCCTGACGGCTGAACAGTAGTTTTGTTAGCCACTCTTAGACGTTTGATCCCAGGCTTTGATGGTGCACTCTTTTCCCTCGAATGGAAGCAAGCACGATGGGCTAGAGCGCCACTACGACAGAGGCGATCCGTCGAGCGATACAACAGAGTCAAGAGAGCCTGAGAGCGCTGTCCAAGCGCTACGGCATCAACCAGAAGACGGTGGACAAGTGGCAGAAGCGCACCTCGGTTGCCGATGTGCCGACCGGGCCGAGGCAGCCGTGTTCCACGGTGTTGTCCATTGAGGATGAGGCGGCGATCGTCGCCTTCCGCAGGCACACATTGCTTCCGCTGGACGACTGTCTCTATGCACTGCAGCCAAGCATCCCGCATCTGACGCGCTCATCGCTGCACCGCTGCCTGCAACGCCATGGCATCTGGCGACTGCCAGACATCAAGGGCGACAAACCTGCCAAAAAGCAGTTCAAGCACTATCCGATTGGCTACTTCCACATCGACATCGCAGAGGTGCAGACGGCCGAGGGCAAGCTCTATCTGTTCGTGGCCATCGACAGGACGTCCAAGTTTGCGCTCACCGAACTCCATCCCTCGGCCACCAAGCTGGTTGCAGCGCAGTTCCTGCGCAATGTGATCCAGGCGGTGCCCTACACCCTGCATACGGTTCTGACGGATAACGGCATCCAGTTCACCAACCGCAGTTCCGACCGCTATGCCTTCGTGCATCTCTTCAGTCGTGTCTGCAAAGAACACGGCATCCGACACCGCTTGACCAAGGTCAAGCATCCCTGGACCAACGGGTAGGTCGAGCGGATGAATCGGACCATCAAGGAAGCCACTGTCAAACGCTTCCACTACGACGACCACGCACAACTGCATCAGATCTGGCCGACTTCATCGACGCCTACAACTTCGCTCGCAGGCTCAAAGCCCTGACACCGTACGAATTCATCTGCAAGCAGTGCACATCCGAACCCGAGCGGTTCAAGGTGGATCCGATACATCTAATGCCGGGACTGAACGCGATCGTAATCCCAGCTTGAGGCACTGTCGATGCGACACTCATGATCCATGTGCACTGGCGTGCCGACTGTCCGAATGCGCTGCCGGAACCCCGATGGATGCAACCAAAACTGCAGCCCTCCTGCCCGCTACAAAAAATCTCATCGTTGGATCCACCGAAGATAAGAGAGCGCATCGAAGCCCACCAACCACTTCAGATTAACCAAGTCTCCATTACCCTGATGCAGTCCCTGCAACGGAAGAGTAAAGATCTTGTCGAATCACGACCGCGTAACAATTTCACGAAGAAAAATTAACGTGAATTTTATGACGGAGTTCATGCGCGTTTTCTGACGCAATTATCTTGTAATTATCTCATCCCAAGCTACTATAAATTACTCCTGCGAACTATTAACTCCGAATTGATTATTAAATTTAAAAGTATCAATCTAATGTATAATTATTAAAAATCTTAACCCTTATCCAACCGATGTTTTCGACGAATAACGGGCTCTTGCAGCACCCTATTTAACGATGATGAAGACATAGGCGTCGCAACGCACGTGTGAGCTGGGCCCGATATTCAACGCGTTGCGGTCGATCGCTCGTGCTGAAACATATTAGAGATGACTGCCCTGCAACTTGCTGCGGCGTAAAGAAAGCTCAAAACCAGCACAGTGATCATCGATGATTACACGTTGCAGTCCGTTTACCAGGGTGGGCCACCCCATGGCGATGACGGCTATCAGCGCAAGAAAAGCAGCAAGGCGAACATGGCGGTCGATACGCTCTAGCATCTGCTCACTGTGCAGATCGCCTTTGCAAACGAACGGGAGAGCATGCAGATGCGATCGCTTGTGCAAGAGGTCCAACCTGTCTCAGACGAAACTGTGAAGGTCGCGTTCGCCAAACAGAGCGGCACCGGGCAAGACCCTGCGCAAACAGCCAGGGGAGAGGGCATCGAGCGACATACGACCACGCTGCAGGCGGCAAAGAAAGGCGTTGATTGCTTCCATGAAGCTGAGTGCCTGAGCGCAGCGTCAGGTGGGCAAATCGTTTCCGACGCCTCGCACGCGACGATGAGCGCTTGCCAAAAAACGGGCCGGACTGCATTGCATCGTTTTGCCACCCTCATGCTTATGCTCGGCAACGCTCCCGCGCTCTTCCCAATTTCATAACACGACCTAGATTAACTTAATTATGTATTCAATATTAAAACACTAAGAATAAATTAATTTATTTCTTCATGCTTCTTAATATTTTGATTATTGGACCCACATAATTCCGCATGAAAAATTTGCCCCGCCTTATCTGCACGCACGAGGGACCTTCACATGTATGGACAGCATTATTTCCTAATGACGCCTGGCCCTTTGGCTTTGAGCGGAGAAGTAAAGTCACAGATGCAGTTTGATATGGGCTCACGGGAAGGGAGCTTCAAAAAAATCACCGGTTTAATGCGCGAGCTGACGATAAATTTGATCGAAGGGCAGAGGTCGCACTCAGCTATCCCCATCCAAGGTAGCGGTACCTACGGGATGGAGGCTGCATTGGCAAGCTTTGTATCTCCAGGTGATAAGCCGCTTGTCTGCATAAATGGAATTTATGGAGAGCGCATACTGAAAATACTCCAAATAAGGGGCATCCATGCCGTCAGCATGAGAGCGCCTAGTAACGAGCCGCTTTCGGCGACTGACATAGCTGGGTATCTGGAAAAAGATAAATCAATCACCCACGTCTGTTTCGTTCATTGCGAGACCACTACCGGTGTTATCAATCCACTAGATGAGATAGCCAAGCTAACTAAACAACACGGCCTCGTAACGATCGTGGATGCAATTAGTTCTTTCGGAGCCATCGATATCAGTGCGAAGCGCACACCCTTTGATGTTCTTGTAACGTCAAGCAATAAATGTATTGAAGGCCCGCCAGGGCTTGCCTTTGTGATTGCTACAATAGATCTATTAAAAAAGAAGGGACATCCAGTCAATTCCTTCGTCCTCGATGTGCGCGACCAATGGAAAACTCTCGAAGAGACAGGGGAATGGCGATCGACGCCTCCCACGCACGTGGTCCAAGCCAGCACGAGGGCGCTTGAACTGCTGACTCGTGAAGGCGTATGTCATCGCAGTAGCCGTTACGGATCGGTGCGTGATGAGATCATCAGAGCAACAGATCGATACACAGCACCCCTTCTGAGTGCAAAAGCGAGATCCCCTGTATGTTTAGCGCTCACGGCAAAAGGAGTCATCGACACAGAGAATGACTTCAATTCATTTTATATGCATCTTTTTAACTACAATCTCTGTATCTATTCAAAATTCCACATTCAGACGCGCAGCTTCAGGATCGGATGCATGGGCGCCATCAAACCCGCTTGGATCCTTCTGCTGTCAGCAGCGTTTCGGGACTTTTTCGACAACCGCGAAAGTTGCCGACAGGCGCTTACGCATACCAAGTCATTAGTTGCGAGCGGGAGTTTTTAGGCATGTCAGATATTGTTAAAGATAGCGAAATTTCAGTGGAGACGGCTCTTCTGCATGCGGGCTATCGCCACGACCCTCTCACCAAAGCTATCGCGGTCCCTATATACCAGACTACCGCCTACGAGCTCGACGGTAACTTGGCCAAGACTGCTGACATCTACAACGTTAAAAAAGACGGATTTACCTACACCCGCATCATCAATCCTACAACGCGAATTTTGGAACGTCGATACGCGAAAGTGGACGGTGCTGCAGATGCACTTGCGGTAGCGTCCGGACAGGCCGCTACTTTCCTCGCACTGATCAACCTGTGCAGCGGGCGACCGGGCGACAACGTGGTGGTTTCGAAGTATCTGTATGGAAATACTTGGAATCTATTTTTCAACACTTTCAAACGGTTGGGCATCGAGGCGCGATCAGCCGATCCTCGGGAGCTGGAGTCGTTCAATCGACAAGTCGACGATAGAACCATCGCGTTTTTCGGCGAAGTCTTTTCCAACCCTTGCGTTATTCCATTACCGGTCACAAAGCTAGCTGAAATCGCAAGATCCCATAGCATTCCGCTGGTTGTGGACAATACAACGACGCCATTGGTATGTAAACCCGCCTCACTCGGTGCGGCCATCAGTACCTATTCCGCCACAAAATACATCTGCGGTCACGGCACCACGCTAGGGGGGCTGGTGGTCGACAACGGTAATTTCGCTTTTGACAGGTCTCCGCGCCTGCCGCTACTCAACAACCCTGACGATGCCCATGGCGGAATACGTTGGCACGATGCTGTGCGTGAACTGGAAGACCTTGGGGCAAGCGCCTATTTGCTGAAAGCACGCATGACCTGGCTTCGCGATACTGGAGCTGCAATTAGTCCATTGTCGAGTTTTCAATTGATTCAGGGGTTAGAAACGTTGCATCTACGCATGCAACGCCACTGCGAAAACGCAGCAGTAGTCGCCTGCTTCCTGCAGAGTCACCCCAAGGTCAAAAGAGTTTCGTATCCAGGGCTTGCCACCGGACGTGAGCGCGACATCGTTGACGAACTGGTCGATGCGCGCTTCGGTTACGGCGCCATGATCATGTTCGAATTGGATGACGAGGCTGCTGGCCGGGCATTCATACAGAACGTTCGACTTATGTATCACGTGTCGAACGTGGGCGACGCGCGAACGCTAGTAACACACCCGGTCTCGACCACCCATACAACTGTGCCAAAATCTCAGCGCGAAGACGCCGGAATATTCGACGGATCGATTCGCATATGCATCGGCATAGAAGACGTTAATGATCTTGTTAACGACATCAAACGGGGTCTTGACACCATTTAATGATCAATCTGACAGGAAATCTTTTTATGGAAACGTCTCAGACGTGGAAGCTTAGAAACAAGCGATTCGCTACATTCCAATTTTCTCGCGATATCATGCGCGAGCTGGCTGGATTGCGTCCGGACAACATAACTGGAGCTTTGTATGTCCTAAAAGATTATATAGTCATTTTTTTCTGTACGGCTGTAACGATTCAGCTCGACTGGTGGCTTTACCCGATAGCAGTGCTTATCATTGGCGCGCACCAGCGTGGGCTAACGACCATCTCGCATGATGCGGCTCATCGAATACTTGCAAAAAATAAATGGTGGAACAATTTCCTCGGTACCACATTTGCCGCTTATCCTATCTTCCAACGGCACTGGGCTTATCGTGTTTCTCATGTACATCTGCATCATCCTCATCTAGGTGATCCGGATAGAGATCCCGACCTGAAGTTCTTCATAAAGTCTGGAGTTTATACAGTCCGCGAACCGCAAGAGTACAAGTTCCTGATCGTCTGGAAGGCGATTTTTGGCGGTGCGACGCTTCGCTATTTAGACTACCTATGGCACAACCGTTTCCTTGTTTTAGAAAAAAATGAGAAAAGCGTCGATAAATGGGGCTACATTATTGATTCCTATGGTTTTATATCGTTCTGGATATTAGTTATTGCAGGATTCGTTATTGCCGATTCACTACATCTTCTGGTCTTGTTCTGGTTGATTCCTTACCTTACTACGTTCCAAATATTGGGGTGGTTCACTGAGCTCGCTGAACACTCGCCGATGTGTGAAGTCCAAGAAAAAAATGTTTACCTAACGCGCAATCGAAAAGGCAACCTAATTGAACGTGTGTTGTTCGGTGTTAATTCCGATGAGTACCATCTGGAGCATCATCTATCGCCGGGCGTTCCGTTCTGGATGTTGAAACGCGCGCAAAAGATTCGAATGCGAGACCCTGGCTATGCTGAGATCGCAGATTCCTGGGGAGGTCTTTTTGTACGTGGTTCCGCGGGGCAGCCCAGCGTGATTTCCCAGTTGCTCGACCGAAACCGTCGACTATATGAACGCAACATGCACCTTACCGAACCGGGGTACATTGATAATGACGCCTGATCCCAATTATTTCATTCGTCCCGTTGTAGGCGTCACATCAAATCGCCATCTTGACGATGGGGTTCATCGGGATTGGCTGCGACGACGCTATATCGAAGCGCTCGACACCTATGCAGCCGTCGAATGTGTCATTCTTCCGACAATCGACGGAAATCTGTCTCGGGATGCCACCATTAAAAAGGTCCGTGGCCTAGTACGACGTCTTGACGGTCTGGTTTTGACTGGCGACGAGTCAAATCTCGACCCGAACATCTTTGACGAACATCAACGCGGTTGGGACCAGGCCGAAGACGACGTCATTCAAAATGAGCGAGACCGGCCGAGAGATCGTCTATCGTGTGTCGCGCTGTCGGTGGCAATAGAGCTGGCCATGCCGATCCTCGGCATTTGTCGAGGTCTGCAGGAAATGACTGTTCACAGGGGTGGAGTTCTGAATACCGATCTGTCAGTAGCGGGGTCAAGCTTGGTGCATAGAGAACCCGCCAATCTACCTCGCGATCAGCAATATCTTCCGGCACATGCGATTCGGATCGTGCCAGATGGACTATTGGCGTCCATTGTCGAGCAGGATCAACTCCGGGTAAATTCACTTCACAATCAAGGTGTAACTCAGACGGTACCCGGAGTTCAAGTCGAGGCTGTCGCTGAGGATGGCGTAATCGAAGCCATTTCCTACCAGACATCGGTTTTTCAGCTCGGTTTGCAGTGGCACCCAGAATGGCATGCGGCAAACGACGTTACCAGCCAGAGGATATTCCGGTTATTCGGCAATGCCTGCCAAGTATATTTGGCCGCGATGTCATCGCCAAGATAGCTGCAGCGCAGATGTCCAAGAGATTTTTTTATTAATTCAAGCGAATACCCAGTCACATATTTTCAAATTTATGGATATAAAGTTAACGGTATTGTTCGCTATTGCGTTTACGTGTGCAGTTGCCGTGCCAGGGCCGAACGTAGCGTTTGCCATAGCTCAAGCGCTCAAGCATGGAATCAAGATAATAGCGCCTTGCTCGTTCGGCTTTGGGTTGGCTACCGCGATTCACGCAGCCGTTGCGTTTTCGGGTATCGGTTTAGTAATTCAAGAATGTCCTTTAATCCTTAACTACCTGCGCTGGATCGGTGCGATCTATCTCACGTACCTTGCGCTCGTAGCGTTTTTCTACAAGCCGGGGCAGCGCGGCGTACAAGTAATGGATTCCGGCCCTTGGAAAATCTTTGCCGATACATTACTTGTTGCACTGACTAACCCAAAGGGATGGCTCGCGACCCTACTCACCTATCCCAGCTTTATCAGTCCTCGATTCTCTTACGTCCAGCAGGCGATTACATTGAGTCTGGCAGGAATGGTCATCTCTTTTTTTATCTACGGTGGATATATGCTACTCGCACAAAAGGCACGTTCCATTTTCGATAATGAATATAAAATAAATCTTTTTACGGGTTTTATTTATGCGATTGTCGCAGCTTTCCTGGCAATCATTTAATTTTCTTGAAATTCTTTGATTTTTAACCAAACGGACTTGCAGTCTCTTCATAAGAAATCGAAGGATACTTAGCTGAGGCTAAAAGTGCATGCCTATAAAAATGCCAAAGGGTTTGCCTTCTCGTCATATATTGGAGACAGAAGGACTCACACTAATAGACGAAGAAATACTTGTCGATCCGCATCAGCGTGCGCTCCGGGTAGGCTTATTAAATCTCATGCCTAACAAGACAAGTACTGAAACTCAAATAGCACGTCTACTGGGTGCTACACCTTTCCATGTCGAATTGATACTTATAAGAACTTCGAGCCATGCACCAAAAAATACTCCAATCGCACACTTGGTGTCGTTTTATGAGAGCTGGGTAGATATAAAGGAACAGATGTTCGACGGATTCATTATTACCGGCGCCCCTGTCGAAAAGATTCCGTTTGAACGCGTTGACTATTGGGAAGAACTGACAAAAATTTTACGTTGGACACAGACCAATGTCCGAAGCTGCTTAAACATCTGCTGGGGGGCACAAGCGGCTATGTATTATTTTCACGGGATGCCAAAGTACACTTTAGATGAGAAAGCTTTTGGTGTTTTTCGGCATTATATTCTAAAGGGAGAATCTCCATATTTGAGTGGATTATCCGACGATTTCTATATCCCAGTGTCGCGCTGGACAGAAATGCGGCAGGCCGATATCCCGGTCGATAGCGGCGTCTCCGTTCTGATTGACTCGCCGGACACTGGCCTGTGTTTACTTAGCGACCCCAAACATCACGCGCTTCATTTCTTTAATCATATTGAATACGAATCGCACACTCTGGCAGACGAATACTTTCGCGACCTAAAAATGGGAAGAGAAATTAATTTTCCAAAAAATTATTTCCCCGATGATCGTGAAGATATCCAGCCAAAAAATCAATGGCACAGTCACGCTCATCTGCTGTTCGGAAACTGGCTCACGCAGATGTTTAAAAGCCACGTTGGGCCTAAAATTTTTCCATGAATGAAAATTCCGCTCATCTAGCGCAAAGCGTGAATTTCTCTAATTCATCAGCACTAGATATTTCGATTTCCACGAATAAATTTAAGCGGATGACTATCGTCAATCTAAATGGTGAGAAATCTAATCTATGAAACAAGATGAACTTGAAGTAGCGGTTGCTTCCGGTGTAATCGACACCGTAATGGTGTGCATGGTGGATATGCAGGGCCGCCTCATGGGAAAGCGCTGTCATGCCGATTTTTTTATCCGTCATGGCTATGAAAAAAATCATGCTTGTAATTATCTGTTGGCTGACGACATGGACATGGTACCTGTACCAGGCTACGCGAGCGCCAGCTGGACCGGGGGTTATGGTGACTTCGTACTCAAGCCTGACCTCTCCACCTTGAGGCTGCTTCCATGGCTGAACGCAACCGCGCTGGTGATTTGCGATGTCTACGACGATAACGGCATGCCGGTGGGTCATTCTCCAAGGCAGATTCTGAAAAAGCAGTTGCAGCGGTTATCCGATCGAGGTATGCGCGCCAGCTTCGCCTCAGAGCTCGAGTTCTATTTGTTCGACGATTCTTATGATGCGATATGGAAAAAAAAATACCATGGAATGGAGACACTGGGGAATTACAATCAGGATTACCATATCCTGTCGACGACGCGTCAGGAGCATGTGATGCGCCCGATCAGAAACGGACTTTACGGTGCGGGGATCGCAATTGAATGCACCAAGGGCGAAGGAGGCCCTGGTCAAGCAGAAATTAATGTTCGCTATGCGGATCCTTTGCTGATGGCAGATCATCATACGATTATCAAACATGGAAGTAAGGAAATCGCTGCTCAGCACGGCAAAGCGATCACTTACATGGCGAAATGGGATGATGAGCTTGCTGGGTCGTCCAGCCATGTTCATTCGTCGCTCTGGTCGCTGGAAGGCCGATCCCTTTTTTACGATCAGGCGGCTTCCCACGGCATGTCCGATGTAATGCAGCGCTATTTAAGCGGAATGCTCAAATACGCAGGAGATATTACTCTTCTACTCGCGCCATACATTAACTCCTACAAGAGATTCCAGATCGGTACATTCGCGCCGACCAAGGTCGCTTGGGGGCATGAAAATCGGACGACTGGCTTCCGCGTTTGTGGCCAAGGTTCAGACGCTGTCCGCGTAGAGTGCCGTATAGGCGGTGCGGATATGAATCCTTACCTCGCCTTCGCGGGCCTGATTGCGGCAGGTCTGGCAGGCATCGACGAGAAACTGTCGTTGCCAGAACCATTTGCGGGCGACGCTTATCACGGTAAAGGATTACCGGAGATTCCGAAAACGCTGAGAGCTGCCATCGACATCAGTTCGCAATCGAAATGGCTGCACGAGGTGCTAGGCGATGAGGTCGTCAACCACTACATACACGCCGCGCAATGGGAACAAGCCGAATACGATAGGCGCGTTACGGATTGGGAATTGCTCAGAGGATTCGAAAGAGGTTGAGTTGCGGTTTGCTGGGAGATGTGGAAATGCGTGCGATCCAGCGACGTTTTCTAGCTGGGGTGCGCAGATGCCTGCGAACTGCGCGCCCCGGCATAACGCCCTTGGCCAGCAGCGCGCCGCCCTGCCCGTCCATCACAGCCCCTTGGCTGCCTGGGCAACCGCGCGGAACAGCGCGCGGCCTTTGTTCATCGTCTCCTGCCACTCCAGGTCGGGGTCGGAGTCGTAGACCACACCGCCGCCGGCCTGCACGTAGAGATAGCCGTCCTGGATGACCGCGGTGCGGATGGCAATCGCCGTATCGGCATCGCCGTGCCAGCCGATGTAGCCAACCGCGCCCGAATACACGTTGCGCTTGACCGGCTCCAGCTCGCGGATGATCTCCAGCGCGCGAATCTTCGGCGCGCCGCTGACGGTGCCGGCCGGAAAGGTGGCGCGTAGCACATCGCTGTAATTCAGGCCCGCTTTGAGCGTGCCGGTGACTTCGCTGACGATGTGCATGACATGGCTATAGCGTTCGATCACGAATTGCTCGCCGACTGTCACTGTGCTAGGTTCGGCGACGCGGCCGACATCGTTGCGACCCAGATCGATCAGCATCACGTGCTCGGCGCGTTCCTTCGGATCAGCCAGAAGCTCGGCTTCCAGCGCCTTGTCCTGCTCGGCCGTGGCACCGCGCGGACGGGTGCCGGCAATCGGCCGCACGGTCACCACGCCATCGCGCAAACGCGCCAGAATTTCCGGCGATGAGCCGACGACCTGCGTGCCACCGACATCGAGAAAATACATGTACGGCGATGGATTGAGCGCCCGCAAGGCGCGATACACGTCCACCGAGCGCGCACGGAAAGGTACGCGTAACCGCTGCGACGGTACCACCTGGAAGATGTCGCCAGCGCGCACGTATTCCTGCGCCTTGCGCACCACCGCGTGATATTCCTCGCGGGTGAATGAGGAGTGGAAATCCGCTTCGTCGATCGCGTCGGAAATCTGCGCCTGCGGATAACCTGCGCCACCCTGACGCAAGCGATGCGCCAGCTCGTCCAGACGCCGGTTGGCGCGCACGTAGGCCTGCGGTTGGCGCGGGTCGGCATGCACGATCAGGTACAAACGCCCCTTGAGATTGTCGAACACCGCCAGCTCTTCGGAGAGCATCAGCAGGATGTCGGGGGTGCCGAGTTCGTCGGGTTTGTCGCCGCTGCCCAGCCGCGGTTCGATGTACTGGATGCACTCGAAGCCGAACCAGCCAACCAGGCCGCCGGTGAAGCCGGGCAAGCCATCGAGCTGCGGCACCGAGTGCTCGGCGCGCAGGGCGTCGACCTCGGCCAGCGGGTCGGCGACCTCGCGGGTTTCGAGCACTTCGCCGTGCTCGCTGATGTCCAGCGTGTGGCCGCGGAAGCTGTATACGCGCCGCGCCGGCAGGCCGATGATGGAATAGCGCCCGAAGCGTTCACCGCCTTCGACCGATTCGAACAGATAGGTGTAGGCGCCGTCGGCGAGCTTCAGATAGACCGACAGCGGCGTGTCCAGATCGGACAGCACTTCGCGGACAACGGGGATACGGGTGTGACCTTCAGCGGCCTGGCGCTGGAACTGCTCTGCAGTGATCAAAACGACTTTCCTTCTGGGACTCTGTGGCGGGGCGGACGACGGCAACGGGCCACCATCGCCACCAGCGGCGAGCGGAAGAGAAGGAGCGTGGAGTCGTCAGGCGGGACACGGGGCTACTGTAGCGCAACTGCTGGCCCAGGGCAGCAGGCAGCTAGCGGAGCCGTTCGAATTGCGAAGCTGCAGGCGGCAACGGTGCTGCTCGGCATGGCCGGTTGCACCGACCGCAATCACATCTGCGCGCCGCCCTTCCAACTCCCGATTCTCAAACTCCAAGCAACGGGCAATCGACAGGCAAATGCATCCGCAACCGCGCCGGTGCGCATTCGATGCGGAAATGCAGCGAAGTCTCCGGTTCGCCGTCCAGGTTCAAGGTCAGCGGCTGATGAGAGCTGATTTCCAGCCACGGCAGGCGCGCGCGCACGGCCACACGTTCCAGCGCGGCCTGTTTGCCGCCGGTGACCAGCGCGCCAAGCGTGGCGGCGACTTCGCCGTTGAGCGCGGGCACGATGGTGACGTCGAGCAGGCCATCGTCGATCAGCGCTTCCGGGCACAGCGCCTGACCGCCGCCGGCCTGACGCCCGTTGCCCAGGCCCAACGCGATGAACTCGCCTTCCCAGTCGAAATCCGGGCCGCTGAAGCGGGCGCTGATCGGGTCGATCCGGCCCAGACGCGACATGCCGGTGATCAGGTAAGCCAAGCCGCCGAGCATCTTCTTCAAGCCTTCATCGGTTTCGACGGTGACCTGGGTGCCGAAGCCGCCGCTGGCGACGTTGGCGCACCAGTGCGGGCCGTGTTCGGCATCGATGCGCAGCAGATCGATCGGTTGGGCGGCACGCTCGGCGATCAGATTCAGCGCATTGAACGGCTCGATCGGCAGAGTAGCGGCAGTGGCGAAGTCGTTGGCGGTGCCCAGCGGCACCAGGCCCAGCGACGGCAGCGTGGCAGCGTCGGCATCGTGATGCGCGAGCGCGGCAGCCACTTCGCTCAGGGTGCCGTCGCCACCGGCGGCGACCACCGTGTGCACACCATCGGCAACCGCTTCGCCGACATAGCGCTCGGCGTCGCCGTCTTCCCAGGTGACCCGCACGTCCAGCTGGATGCCGCGCTTGCGCAGCGTTCCCACCGCCTCACGCAGGTCCGGATTGTCGGTGGACTTGCCGTTGAGGATCAGACGCCAGTGGAGCGGGGCCATGCGCGCTGCCGATGCTGTAAGGGTGATGGGCGCAGGCTAGCAGCGGGCCGATGCGTGGATCGTGAATGGGGCAGCGCCACCGGGCTGTCATTGGCACGTCATCGATCACACGGAGGATGGAAGGCCATAGCAGGGACGATGGGCGGAGGCAGGATCAGCCTCCAATTTTCTCGAAGGCCGCTCCTGTTGGGGCGGCCTTCTTTTTGCGTAGCGCATTGTTGTGCGGTGCACTTGCGCTCAAGCGCCAGCCGCAAACGCCACCAGCCGCTCGCCGTCGAGCCGGTACATGGTCCAGCCATTCATCGGGCGCGCACCGACGGCCTGGTAGAAGTCGATGGCGGGTTGATTCCAGTCCAGCACCGACCATTCGAAGCGGCCGCAGCCACGCTGCACGGCCAACTGCGCGAGATGGCGCAATAACGCCAGGCCGGCGCCCCGCCCGCGCGCTTGCGGACGCACAAACAGGTCTTCCAGATACAACCCGTTGCGGCCGAGCCAGGTCGAGTAGTTGAAGAAATACACCGCAAATCCCAATGCCTGGCCGTGGTGCTCGCAGATCAGCGCGTGCGCAGTGGCGCCGTCGCCGAACAAACTGGCGCGCAGATCCTCCGGGCTGGCCTTGACCGCATCGGGCTCGCGCTCGTACACCGCCAGCGCGGTGATTAACGCGTGCAGCAGCGGCGCATCGTCGGGCGTGGCAGCGCGGATCTGCAGCGTGGTGGGGCTCATCGCACGGCATCCACCGCTGCGCGCATCTGCGCGATCACGTCGGCATAGTCGGGCGCATTGAAAATCGCCGAGCCGGCGACAAAGGTATCGGCACCGGCTGCAGCAATTGCGCCAATATTGTTGGCCTTGACTCCGCCATCGATCTCCAGCCGGATCGGCTTGCCCAGCGCGTCGATCTGCGTGCGGATGGCACGCAGCTTGTCCAGCGCCGAGAGAATGAAGGCTTGCCCACCGAAGCCGGGGTTGACCGACATCACCAGCACCAGATCCAGCTCTGGCAGCACCCACTCCAGGATATCCACCGGCGTGGCCGGGTTGAGCACCAGCCCGGCCTGACAGCCATGCGACTTGATCAGCTGGATGGTGCGGTGCACGTGGCGGCTGGCTTCGGGATGGAAGCTGATCGTGGTGGCGCCGGCGTCGGCGAAGTCCGGCACGATGCGGTCCACCGGCTCGACCATCAGGTGCACGTCGATCGGCGCGGTGATGCCGTGCTTGCGCAGCGCCTGGCACACCATCGGACCGATGGTGAGGTTGGGCACGTAGTGGTTGTCCATCACGTCGAAGTGCACCCAGTCGGCGCCGGCCTTCAGAACGTTGTTCACCTCTTCGCCCAGACGGGCAAAATCGGCGGACAGGATGGACGGGGCGATCGCCGTCGGTTGCATATGGGCAGCTCGTCAAAGAACGGAAGCCGCATTGTCGCAGGCGGGCAAAGCCGGTGCATCCGCAACGGTCGAAGCGGCGTATGCACTCGACCGGCGCACCGCGCCTTTTGCAAGGACACCGTATGGAGACCACCCCGCTCGCCTCTGCCGCGTTCGCTCTGTTGGCCCTCACTCCGTCTGCCTGGGCGCAATCCGGCCCGGCCGACTGGTCCGGTTTCTCGATCGGAGCCAATGTCGGCGGCGCCGATCTCAGCGGCGTCTCCGGTGGCCGCTTAGGCTTCGACACCAATCTGGACGGCCGCGAAGGCGACCAGGTCAGTACCGCCACCGGTGCAGATGCGTTCTCGCCCGGGTTCTGCGGTGGCGCCGCAGCCGGACGCACACCGGCCAGCGGCTGCAGCAACGACAAGGGCGGTGTCGAATACGGTGCACGGCTGGGTTACGACTGGCAGGCCGGCAACTGGGTCTACGGCGTGGTGGCCGAATACACTCGCAACGATCTACGCGACAGCGTCAGCGCCTTCAGCACCACCCCGGCGTTCTACACCTTCACCCGCCAGCTCAACCGCACCGCCGCACTGCGCGGCCGCATCGGCCATGCGTTCGGCGAACAAGGCGATTACCTCGCCTATTTCACCGCCGGCGTGGCACGTGGCGAGTTCGACCACAGCTTCTCCAGCAGTAACACCGCCAACAGCTTCACTAGCAGTGGTGGCGACAGCGCCGACGGCTATCAGGCCGGCCTGGGCCTGCAGCGCCGCTTGAGCGACAACGTCGCGGTAGGCGTGGAATACCTGTTCACCCGTCTGCAGGACGAAGACACCCGCGTGCGCGTTGGACCGGGCACTGCGCCGGCGACCAACCCGTTCCTGCGCGTCAATCCGGCCGGCACCGATCTGCGTCGAAGCGATACCGATTTTTCGTCGAATGCGGTGCGGCTGACGGCGACGTACCGTTTCTGAGTTTTGGTGTCTGCGTGACCACGACGCCTGACCAATCACTGGTCGGGCGTTTTAGTGCATTAGTGCATTGATGCCAGCTTCGATCCAGGAGCAGGTCGCCGCACGGGCTCGTGCCGATACCAGATACGCGACCTGCAATTAGCGTTTGCGCAATCGCTGGATGCGGTCGTAAGCGGCGTTGATCTGGCTGGCTTTTTTCTCGGCCTGACGGCGTGCTTCCGGGTCGGCATTGGTCACCTTGTCGGGGTGGTAGCGCGACATCAACCGGCGATAGGCCAAATCGATCTCGGCAGTGGTGGCGTCCGGCTCCAGCCCCAGCGGTTCATACGGGTTTTCCGCACGACGCTTGAACCAGCCGGCGTCCACCGCGTGCCCAATCGCCAGGCCGATCATCAGCCCCACTACCGGTGCCCCGCGGAACAGCAAGGCACCGGCGAGTGCACCGAGCAGTTTTCCGTACCAGGACATAGGCAATCGGGGCGGGGAGGCTGGTTGGCGATCTTACCCGAACGCACACTCGGCTTGGCTGCCAGGGCGCGCACAGCGACCGCCCGGCTGACTCCAGTCAATCCAGCGGAACGCGCCGAAGCGCCGTACACTACGCGGCCCGCTGCCCACCCGCGGGCCCGCCGGGTCCCGGGGACAGCGTCATTGCGACGTCCTTAGGAGTGCCTGTGTCGACCACGCTGTTGCAATCCGATCTGCCCGGCCTGCCGTTGCGTCACCGTGGCAAGGTCCGCGATGTCTTCGCCATCCCTCGCGACCGCCTGCCCGCCAACGCGCCCCCGGGCGACTATCTGTTGATGGTGGCGACCGACCGTCTATCTGCGTTCGACGTGGTGCTGCCCGACCCGATTCCCGGCAAGGGCGAGATGCTCTGCCAAGTGTCCAACTTCTGGTTCCACAAGACCGAACACCTGATGCCCAACCACTTGGTCGACATCACGGTGGATCAGGTGCTGCCCGAGGGCGTGGACCCGGCGTTGTACGCCAAACGCGCAGTGGTTACGCGCAAGCTCAAGCCGGTCCCGGTGGAGGCGATCGCACGTGGGTATTTGATCGGCAGTGGCTGGAAGGATTATCAGCGCACCGGCAAGATCAGCGGCATCGAATTGCCCGACGGCCTGCGTCAGGCCCAGAAACTTCCCGAGCCGATCTTTACCCCTTCGACCAAGGCCGCCGTCGGCGACCATGATGAAAACATCGACTTCGATGCGATGGTCAAGACCGTCGGAGCCGAACTGGCCGAGCGCGTGCGCGATGCCACGTTGCGTATCTACCGTTTTGCCGCCGATTACGCGGCCGAATGCGGCATTCTGCTGGCCGATACCAAGTTCGAATTCGGCACAGACGCCGATGGCCGCCTCTACATCATGGACGAGATGCTGACCCCGGACTCCTCACGTTACTGGCCGGCCGACCAGTACGAACTGGGTACCAGCCCGCCGAGCTACGACAAGCAGTTCGTCCGCGATTATCTGGAAACCCTGGACTGGGGAAAAACCGCACCTGGCCCGAGCTTGCCGGCCGAGGTGATCGAACGCACGCGGGCGAAATATGCTGAGGCACTGCAACGGCTGGCAAATATTTCGGTTGGTTGATTGTTGGAGCCTGCGCGCTGATTGTGCAGGCTGAAGACCATGGTGCGTGTGCAGATGCCACGCACCTAATGCACCGCCTGCTGCGCAGCATTAACCATACGTCATCGATAGCGACGAGATGATGCTGGGCCATGGAACGATCACTGCGATGCGCTCCACTCGGCGGCGATGTGGTGGTGCATTCACGGCGCGGAGTGATGCGTCAATTGAGTCAGACCATGGAGACCAACCTGCGTCCGGCGATCGTACCGGGTAATGCGCATTACGGCGTTGCGTTGACCTGGGACTATTTCCGCACCACGCATGCGCGCAGCGGCATCGCCAACGATGGCGCCGGTGCGCGTAGCCGCGTGCATTACGGTAGCCGCTACAACAACGCGTTGTGGTCGGACAGCTGTTTGTGCATGATCTTCGGCGATGGCGACGGCAGCACATTCACGCCGCTGGTGTCGGTGGATGTGGCCGGCCACGATGATGACCCACGGCGTGACCAGCCGGCGTGCGCAATTGGTGTATTCGGGCCAATCGGGCGGTTTGAACGAAGCTACTTCCGACAGCCGGGGCACGATGGTGGAGTACTACGCCAACAACAGCGCGCAGCCGGGTAATTACCTGATCGGCGAGAAAATCGTGCCCGGGAACAGCAACAGCACGCTGGCATTGCGCTACATGTTCAAGCCCAGCCTGGATGGCGATTCGCCGGACTGCTAAGAGCCTGTTCACGATCTTTTGAGTAGAAGCGCCAAGAAGGCCAGATGGATGAACTGCAAGCTGGTGTTGAGTTTGCGCTCGCAGTTCTTCCACAGCCTTCGGTTTTTCTCCAGCCAGGCAAAACTGCGCTCGACGATCCAGCGCTTGGGCATGACCTTGAAGGTGTGCAGTTCGCTGCGCTTGGCAATCTGCACCGTGAGCTGCTCGCCTAGAATCTCTCGTACGCCTTCGGCAAACGGTACTCCGGTGTAACCACTGTCGCACAGCAGGCTTTGTACATGCGTCAAGTTTGACTGACAGCGCTCCAGCGCCTGCAGCGCACCTTTGCGGTCGGTCACCTCCGCCGTCGTCACCGCGATGGCATGGGGCAACCCCTGGGTATCAACAGCGATATGCCGCTTGATGCCCGACACCTTTTTGCCCGCGTCATATCCCTTTTGCCCGGCTGTGTCCGTGTTCTTGACGCTCTGCGCGTCCACGATCAAGAACCTGCTGAAGATGTTGCGCTCCTGTTTCTGGCGGGCCACGCCAACCTGATTTTTTGAGCGCCCGCTCCAGCAGGCTCACTCCTTCATCGTCGCACTCGCTCCACTTGGCAAAGTACGCGTGCACGGTCCGCCACTTCGGAAAGTCGCTGGGTAGCGCTCGCCATTGGCAACCGGTTCGCAGCACGTACAACACTGCGCACCACACCTCATACATATCCACTCGGCGTGGCTTGGTGCGCTTGCGCGCTTGTTCTAGGATCGGGAGGATGTGTTCGAAACGCTCCCGGCTCATGTCGCTCGGATAGGTTTTTTGGCGCATCCGCAGAGTCTGCACCAATCAGGAAAGATCGTGAACAGGTTCTAAGGCAGCGCCCGGGGCTCGCTCGACGCGCACTACAACTCGGGCGTGGCCAATGACTTCTATTATCTATCGGCCGAAGGCGCAGTGGTGCCGAGTGGCTTCGGTTCGGGCACGAGTTAGAACGTGACGCAGGCCGGTTTGGTCTGCAACGGCAATACCGCGTTGACGGCGATCGGACGCGCCGCGGCCAGCCGCATCTGGTAGCGCGCATTGGCGGTCTGTATGACCTGCTCGAACAATTACGCGGCCGCACGCCGGGCAACGTTGAGCGCGGCCACCGATCTGTATGGCAGCGCCTCCACGCAGTACCGCGCGGTTGCGCGCCGCGTGGAGCGCGGTGTCGGTGAACTGATGTGCCCGCGCCCCTCGCCACGCGATCGACGGGTGGCGAGGGGCACGGCTGCCACAGCACTATCGGCGCGCGTATGCTTGGGTCATTCCTGGGAGGGAACATGACCGAACGCAGCACGACCGCACGACCGATCGATCGCTATTTCGCCAGTTATTCCGACGATCATCAAAACGCGACCAATCAGCAGATTCATGTGCTGGCGGTGCCGGCGGTTCTGTGGTCGGTCGTAGCATTGCTGTGGTGCATTCCGGTCGGCGGCACCTTGTTCACCAGTGGCATTTGGGCGGCGCTGTCGATGTTCGCGGCATGGTCGTATTACAACCGGCTGTCGCGCCAGCTCGGGCTGGGGATGCTGGGGGTCTTTTTTTTCTTCGGCTGCCTGTGCCGACTGATCGAGGGCAGTATCGGGCTGACCGGATTGTTCACCGCGGCGCTGACGGTCTTCGTAGTGGCATGGATTGCGCAGTTCGTCGGTCACACGATCGAAGGCCGTAAGCCAAGCTTTTTGACCGATCTAACGTATCTGCTGATCGGGCCGATCTGGTTATTGGCCAAGTTGTATCGTCAGCTGCGCTGGCGATATTAGGATCCACTGACAGGCCGAAGAGTGGCTAAAAAGTCGCCCCTGAAAAACCCCAACCACCCAACGACCGCAAGGCCTTGATGTCTGCACCGGCGTGCCAAAACTACCAGTGTTCGCTACGCTGAAGGCTGGTTTCTGGCAATTTGCGCCTATGCGTACACGCCGTCCTGCTGCCGAGCACATGCCTGCCGACGAGTTGTTTCGTTCGCGGCTGGAGAACCAGATCGATCTGCGTCATCCGCTGGCGCGGCTGAGCCAACGGATGCCGTGGGCGGCGTTGGAGCAAGCACTTTCATCGCGCTTGCCGGCCACCCAGGCCGGTGGCGGTCGGCCGGCATTGCCGGTGCGGCTGATTGCCGGTTTGCTCTACCTCAAACACGCCTACGACCTGTCCGATGAAGCGGTGTGCGAGCGTTGGCTGGAGAATCCGTACTGGCAGTTCTTCACTGGCGAGGTCGTGTTCCAGACGCGTTTGCCGTGCGATGCCAGCTCGCTGACGCGCTGGCGGTAGCGCCTGGGTGAGGCCGGGATGGAAGAGCTGTTGGCGCACACCATCAACGCCGCGCATGCGATGCAGGCGGTGGACGCACGCGAGTTGTCGCGGGTGATCGTGGACACCACGGTGCAAGAGAAGGCGATCGCCTATCCGACCGACAGCCGTTTGCTGGAGGTGGCACGCAAGAAGCTGGTGTTACTGGCCAAGCGGCACGGCATCGGATTGCGGCAGAGCTACGCGCGGCAAGGCCCGGCCCTGAGCCGCAAGGCAGGTCGGTATGCGCATGCGCGCCAGTTCAAGCGCATGCGGCGCGTCCTGCGACGTCAACGCACAGTGCTGGGACGGCTCGTGCGCGACATCCAACGCAAACTCGATCAGGTAAACACCGGCGTGCGCGAGCGCATCGCTGTCTGGCTGGAACGTGCGCAACGGCTGTACACGCAGCGTCCGAAGGACAAACAAAAACTGTACGCATTGCATGCCCCAGAAGTGGAATGCATCGGCAAGGGCAAGGCGCGTCAAGCGTACGAATTCGGCGTCAAGGTCGGCATTGCAGTCACTGCCTGCAAGGGATTGGTCGTGGGTGCACGCAGCTTCCCGGGCAACCCGTACGACGGCGATACCTTGGCCGAGCAGCTGGAGCAGACACGCGGGTTGCTGCAGGATGTGAGCGTAGAACCGACGGTGGCGATCGTGGACCTGGGCGATCGCAGGCGCGAGGTCGATGGCGTGCAGGTCCTGCATCGCGGCAAGGCTAAGACGCTGACGCGACGGCAATGGCGCTGGATCAAGCGACGGCAGGCGGTGGAGCCATCTGAAAGACGACTGCCGGTTGCGTCGCTGCAGGCTGAAAGGTGCCCAAGGCGATGCGCTGCACGTGTTCGGCTGCGCCGCCTGCTACAACCTGCGCTGGCTGCTGCGCTGGATCGCGTTTTTGCGTGCCTGGATGCGGGCGATGGGATGGTCATCCTTGAGCGCCGTGCCGCTGTCACCGACGGCACTTGGCGCTTGAAGGGGATTTTTCAGGGACGACTAAGAGCCTGTTCACGATCTTTTGAGTAGAAGCGCCAAGAAGGCCAGATGGATGAACTGCAAGCTGGTGTTGAGTTTGCGCTCGCAGTTCTTCCACAGCCTTCGGTTTTTCTCCAGCCAGGCAAAACTGCGCTCGACGATCCAGCGCTTGGGCATGACCTTGAAGGTGTGCAGTTCGCTGCGCTTGGCAATCTGCACCGTGAGCTGCTCGCCTAGAATCTCTCGTACGCCTTCGGCAAACGGTACTCCGGTGTAACCACTGTCGCACAGCAGGCTTTGTACATGCGTCAAGTTTGACTGACAGCGCTCCAGCGCCTGCAGCGCACCTTTGCGGTCGGTCACCTCCGCCGTCGTCACCGCGATGGCATGGGGCAACCCCTGGGTATCAACAGCGATATGCCGCTTGATGCCCGACACCTTTTTGCCCGCGTCATATCCCTTTTGCCCGGCTGTGTCCGTGTTCTTGACGCTCTGCGCGTCCACGATCAAGAACCTGCTGAAGATGTTGCGCTCCTGTTTCTGGCGGGCCACGCCAACCTGATTTTTTGAGCGCCCGCTCCAGCAGGCTCACTCCTTCATCGTCGCACTCGCTCCACTTGGCAAAGTACGCGTGCACGGTCCGCCACTTCGGAAAGTCGCTGGGTAGCGCTCGCCATTGGCAACCGGTTCGCAGCACGTACAACACTGCGCACCACACCTCATACATATCCACTCGGCGTGGCTTGGTGCGCTTGCGCGCTTGTTCCAGGATCGGGAGGATGTGTTCGAAACGCTCCCGGCTCATGTCGCTCGGATAGGTTTTTTGGCGCATCCGCAGAGTCTGCACCAATCAGGAAAGATCGTGAACAGGTTCTTAGGTGGTACATGCCGATTCCGAGCGGCGCCCGCGTGGCGGTGAGCGCAGTCATTTTGATAGCCACTCCACGCACGAGCGCCAATTGCGCGATCGTGCTCCCTGGCGGCAGGGACTGCTCGACCAGTGCGATCCCTGCGCATCACCCGCATCTACCAACCACTGCTTGCCAGGGTTACCGGCCACGGATGAACGCGTGCGCTCGGTCCGTGCGATCAATCGAAGTTGGGGCGGCGCACTACGCAGGTCTTCAAAGCCGGTAGACGTCCAAGCAGGCGTCACTCACCAATACCGAGCTCTTCCGGCAATGGCCGAAACGCACGCGGTGCATAGCCGAAATCGCGGCGTGCCGGTTCCAGATCGAACACCAAGTCATCGCGCATGCGCTGCAGCGCGGCGGCATTCATGCCAGGCAGCCACCCCAGGCGTTGCGCAACGGTAAGCGCAAATCCAAACAGGCGCGGCTGCACCCGATACAGCCGTGCAGGCCGTGGCAGCGCTTCGAGCACGCGCTGCACCATTTGGGTGTAAGCCAACACCTCACCACCGCCCACCGCATAACTGCGCTGCTGGGTGGCCGGCTGGGTAACCACTGCCAATGCGGCGCTGGCCAGATCGTCCACATGCACCGGCTGACGCAGGCCGGTGGCATTGGCGGGCAGCACGAAGGCGCCGGTGCGCTGCGCCAGCCCGGCGATCCGGCTAAGCGTAAGGTCGCGTCCGGCACCGTAGACCAGCGTCGGGCGCAGCACGGTTGCGGTCGCGCCGCGCGCCTGGGCTGCGGAAAACAGGGCTTGTTCGGCGTTGGCAAGGCGCTGAGCCAGATCGCGCTCGGCCGCGTCGATCGAATGTTGCTTGACCTCCACGCTGGTCGAGCCGAACGCCACGATGCGCGGCGCCAGCACCGGGTTTTCGGCATACCAACGTGCGAAATGATCCAGCGGACCGCAGCTGAAGATCACCTCGAAGGCTGCACCGGCTGCCGCCGGCACGGCTAGATCGCCCTGTCGCCAGATCAGCCCGGAGCGCGCGGCACGCGGTTGACGCGACCATGCCGTCACTTGCCAACCGCGGCTCAGCAGCCGCATCAGCAGACGCTCGCCGATCTGCCCGCTGCCGCCGAAAACCAGGGCGCGTGGCGCAGATGCAGCGGTGGACGGATGGGGATTGGCGGCGGTCACGTGGCAGCTACACGGTGATCAATGACTGCAGCATACTGAGTGCAGCGCAGTGGTGCGAAGCCAATCCAGCGCGAATTTAATCCCACGCGCAGCGACGACGTTGACGCGGACGTCAGTCAACGTTTTGTTAAGCTCCCTGGCCTGCTCGCGAATCTCGTGTTCCCTGCATGCCTTTTTCGTTGGAAATCCTGCTTGCGCTGCCTTTCATCATGGCGGCCGCCACCGCGCTGCTCTGGCGCACATCCCGTTCGATCACTGCGTGGTTGGCTGCGGCTGCACCGTTGGCCGGGCTGCTGGTGCTGGCCCTGTTGACGCCAGCGGTGCTGCGCGGTGAGGTGATTGGCAGCGAACATGCATGGTTGCCGCAGATCGGCCTGATGTTCTCGCTACGGCTCGATGGCCTGGCCTGGATGTTTGCGCTGCTGGTGCTGGGCATCGGCGCATTGGTGGTGATGTATGCGCATTACTACCTGAGCGCACGCGATAGCGCCTCACGCTTTTTCGCCTATCTCATGCTGTTCATGGGTGCGATGCTCGGCATGGTGTTGTCGGGCAATCTGTTGCTGCTGATGGTGTTCTGGGAACTTACCAGCATCAGTTCGTTCTTGTTGATCGGGTTTTGGTCGCATCGCAAGGATGCACGCGAAGGTGCGCGCATGGCCTTCGTATTGACCGCTGGCGGTGGATTGGCGTTGTTGGGCGGCGTGTTGATGATCGGCCGCATCGTCGGCAGTTTTCAGCTGGATGCAGTACTGGCTGCCGGCGATGTGATTCGCGCCAGCCCGCTGTACCCATATGCGTTGGGGCTGGTGCTGCTGGGGATTTTCACCAAGAGCGCGCAGTTCCCGTTCCATTTCTGGCTGCCGCACGCGATGGCCGCGCCCACGCCGGTGTCGGCATATCTGCATTCGGCCACCATGGTGAAGGCCGGCGTGTTCCTGCTGGCGCGCCTGCACCCTGCGCTGGCCGGCACCGATCTGTTTCTCTACACGGTCACCAGCATCGGCGCGATCACGCTGTTGCTGGGCGCCTGGCACGCGATTTTTCAGCATGATCTCAAAGGTGTGCTGGCGTACTCGACCATCTCGCATCTGGGCTTGATCACGATGCTGTTTGGTTTGTCCACGCCGATGGCGATGGTGGCCGGCGTGTTCCATATCCTCAACCATGCGTTGTTCAAGGCCTCGTTGTTCATGGCTGCCGGCATCATCGACCACGAAACCGGCACGCGCGACATGCGCAAGCTGGGCAATCTGCGTCGCTTGATGCCGGTCACCAGCGCGCTGGCGATTACCGCATCGCTGGCGATGGCGGGGGTTCCGCTGCTCAACGGTTTCTTGTCGAAGGAAATGTTCTTCGCTGTTGCGTTGGAGACCGAAGCGCCGCAGCTGATGCGCATTCTGGCGAGCATTGCTGCGCTTCTGGCCGGTCTGCTCGGCGTGGCCTACAGCTTGCGCTTTGTGCACGACACTTTCTTTGGCGAAGGCCCGCGCGATCTGGACACCACGCCGCATGAGCGACCGGGCTGGATGCGGATTCCGGTAGACGTGCTGGTGCTCACGTGTGTGGCCGTCGGCATCGTGCCGGCGTGGACTGTGGCGCCGGTCTTGCGCGCCGGTGCAAGTGCAATTCTTGGCGGCAAGCTGCCCGACTATAGCCTGGCGTTGTGGCATGGCTTCAACTGGCCGCTGGCGATGAGCGTCGCCGGTATGATCGGCGGCATGCTGTTGTACATGGCGCTGCGCCGCACGTTGGATCTGTACGCGATCCAGAACCGCTCGCCGGGCAAGGCATTGTTCCAATGGAACCAGCGCGCGCTGTTTGCCGGCGCCGCACGCATGACCGATGCGGTCACCAACGGCAATCTGCAGCGCATGTTGATGTTGCTGGTGCTGAGCGCAGTGGTGGTTGCGCTGGTGCCGTTCCTGCAAGGCGGCACGTTGGCGGACTGGCCTGCGCCCACGCCGATGCCGTTACTGGGTTGGATGGTGTGGCTGCTGATGATGGCATGTGCGCTGGGCAGCCTGTTCTTGTACCAGCAGCGCCTGCTTGCGGTACTGGTGCTCGGCGGCACCGGCCTGGCGGTCAGTTTGACCTTCGTGTTTTTGTCGGCGCCGGATCTGGCGCTGACGCAGTTGCTGGTGGAGATGGTGACGCTGGTGCTGATGTTGCTGGCGATGAATTACCTGCCCGAGCGGTCGTTGCCCGAGCGTGCACGGTTACGCAAGATCCGTGATGCGTCAATTGCCATCGTCTGCGGTGCAGGCTTGGCAGCGTTGGCCTATACGTTGATGACACAGCCCAGCCGCACCGTTGCTGGCGAACTGCTGCAACGCGCGCTGCCGGAAGCTTACGGGCGCAATGTGGTCAATGTGATCCTGGTGGATTTCCGCAGCTTCGATACGTTCGGAGAGATCACTGTATTCGCGATTGCCGGGCTGGTGGTGCACGCCTTGCTGCGGCGCTCGCGCATGGCACCTGAGCGCACCATGCCCGGGCCGCCGATCAAGTTGCCGGTGCCGGCCGATCTTGCGCAAATCATGTTTCCGCTGACGCTCACGGTGTCGTTGTTCCTGTTCCTGCGTGGCCACAACGCGCCTGGCGGTGGCTTTATCGCCGGCCTGGTGCTGGCGGTGTCGCTGCTGATGCAGTACGTGATCCAAGGCAACGCATCGGTGGAATTGCGCTTCGGCTTCGACTACATCCGCCTGATCGGTATCGGCCTGCTGTGCGCGCTGGTAAGCGGCGCGGGTTCGCTGGTGTTTGGCATGCCGTTTCTGAGCAGCGGGCATCTGGAGATTCCATTACCGCTCTTGGGCAAGCTGGAACTCGCCAGCGCGTTGGGCTTGGATATCGGCGTGTATCTGGTGGTGTTCGGTGCAGCGATGTTGATGCTGTCGATGATGGGCACGATCAAACCTTCGCGTACGCGCAGTTCGCAGCGTGGCGAGATCGACCCTACCCAACGTTCGACACGCACTGCGGAGCAGCATTGATGGAATTGGCAGTGGCAAGCGCAATCGGCGTTCTCGCCGCGTTGGCAATCTATTTGTTGCTACGCGCGCGCAGCTTCGATGTGATTCTGGGAATGACGTTCCTGTCGTACGCGACCAACCTGCTGATCTTCGCCGGTGGGCGGCTGCGTAGCGGCCAGGCTCCGGTGTTGCGCGACGGTGTACCTGCCGACCTGATGCATTCCACCGATCCGCTACCGCAAGCACTGGTGTTGACCGCGATCGTGATTGCATTTGCGATGACGGCGGTGAGTCTGGTGCTGGCAATCCGCAGCCGCAGCGACAACCGGAGCGATCATGTGGATGCACACGAAGATGCCGCCACCGGTGTGGATACACGCCAGGCGCGGCGATGAATCATCTGCCGATCCTGCCGATCCTGATCCCGATGCTGGGCGCGTCGGCGTCGCTGTTTGTCGAGCATCGCCGCTATGGGCCACGCGTACAGCGCACGGTGGCATGGGTGAGCATGGCCTTGCTGGCAGCGGCAGTCATCGCCTTGTTCGCGCGTGCCGCCGACGGCAAGGTACTGGTGTATCTGCTCGGCGATTGGCCGGCGCGTATCGGCATCGTGCTGATGGGCGACCGCTTGTCGGCGTGGATGTTGTTGACCACCTTGATCCTGGGCGCGGCCTGCCTGCTGCACGCCTGCGCTGGTTGGGACCGGCGCGCGCCGCATTTCCATGCCTTGTTTCAGTTCCAATTGATGGGCTTGAACGGCGCGTTTCTGACCGGCGACATTTTCAACCTGTTCGTGTTCTTCGAAGTGATGTTGATCGCTTCCTACGGCCTGCTGCTGAGCGGCGGACGCGGCCTGCAGATGCGTGTCGGCCTGCATTACGTGGTGTTCAACGTGTGTGCGTCGACGTTGTTTTTGATCGCGCTGGGCTTGTTGTTCGGTGTGTTCGGCACGCTCAACATGGCCGAGCTATCGCACCGCATCGCCGATCTTCCGGCGCAGCATGTGCCGTTGGCCAAGGCCACGCTTGGCTTGTTGCTGTTGGTGTTCTGCAGCAAGGCCGCATTGTTGCCATTGTATTTGTGGCTACCGGAAACCTATTCGCGTGCGCCAGCAGCGGTGGCCGCGTTGTTCGCGATCATGACCAAGGTTGGGCTATACGCCACGCTGCGGGTGTCGTCGCTATGGTTTGGCGTTAGTGCCGGCGCACTGCATGGCTTCGGTCGGCATGCACTGCTGTGGCTGGGCATTGCAACCCTGCTGATGGCCGCGTTCGGCGTGATGGCTGCATCGCGGCTGCGGGTGATGGTGTCGTACCTGGTGGTGTTTTCGGCAGCGACGTTGTTCATCGCGTTCTCGTTGGATGATGCCGGCGCAGTGGGTGCAGGCCTGTACTACTTGCCGCACAGCAGCTTCGTAGCGGCCGCGTTGTTCATGGTGTCGGATCTGATTCGGCGCCGCTGCGGCAGTGCCAGCGATCGCAAGGAGGTGGTCGCGCCGCTGCCGCGACGTGGAAAGCCCGGCACCATGTTCATGATCGCCGCGATCGCTGTGGCGGGCCTGCCGCCACTGTCGGGATTTCTTGCCAAGGTAGCCTTGTTGCAGCACGTGCCCGCAGGTCTGGTCGGGCCGGTGTGGGCCGCGATCCTCGGCAGCAGTCTGTTGGTGGTGATCGGCCTGACCCGTGCGGGTGTGCGTCTGTTCTGGCGCGTGCCAGCCGCCGTGGAAGGCGCGCCCGAGTTGCAGCCGCAACGGCGCGGTCGCATGCGACCGGTGGAAACTGCCGCCACCGTGGTGTTGCTCACCGGGCTGGTAGCGATGACCGTGGCGGCAGGGCCGTTGATGCGCTACACCAATGCCGCCGGTGCACAGTTGCGCGACCCGGGCGCGTATGTGCAGCAGGTCCGCGCCACTACGCCGCAGCGGAGACAGCCATGACCAGGCAGGTGCCGTTGAAGCGCCGCATGTTTCCATCACCACCATTGAGCGTGACGGTCTTCGTGTTCTGGCTGCTGCTCAGCGACAGCTTCGGCCCGCAGCAATGGGTGCTGGGCGCATTGCTAGGCTGGGTGGTGCCGATGTTCGCTGCGCGATTGGACCGCGAGTTCGCACAAATCGGCTCGCTGCGCTCGGTGCCGCGCATGCTGCTGGTGGCCGCGGGCGACATCGTGCGCTCCAACATCCAGGTCGCCGGCCAGGTGCTCGGCCCGGAGTCGCACATCCATCCGGGCTTCATCTGGGTGCCGCTGGATATCGCCAACATCCACGGGATCGCCGCGCTCACCAGCATGATCACGCTGACCCCCGGCACAGTGTCGGCGGCGCTCTCGGAAGACCGTCACTATCTGCTGGTGCACGTGCTGCACCTGGACGATCCGGACGCGTTGATCGCCCAGATCAAGAATCGCTACGAAAAGCCCCTGATGGAGATCTTTCCATGACCGGCCACATGTTCATCGAATCGACCATCGTCATCTGCACGCACGCGGTGGGCCTGGCCATGCTGATGGCGCTGTGGCGGCTGCTGCGCGGGCCGACCGTGCCCGACCGCATCCTGGCGCTGGACACGCTGTCCATCACCGCCATCGCCGAGCTGATGCTGTGGGGCATGTATCTGGATTCACCGATCTACTTCGAGGCCGCATTGGTGATTGCGATGCTGGGCTTCGGCAGCACTGTGGTGCTGAGCAAATATGTGCTGCGCAGGAGCATTGTCGAATGATCGCCTTGACCGAATATCTGCTCAGCGCATTGCTGCTGGTCGGCACGTTCTTCATCCTGATCGGCGCGTTCGGGCTGGTGAAGTTGTCTGACTTTTTTAAACGCCTGCATGCACCGACCAACGCCAGCACATTAGGGGTGGGCTGCGTGCTGCTGGCCTCGGTGGGCTATCACCTGTTCCTGGGCGTGGACCCGCAGCCGCGCGAATTGCTGATTACCGTATTTTTGTTCATCACTGCACCGATCAGCGCGCATTTGATGGCCAAGGCCGCGCTGTCGCTGATGATGGAAAACCGCCCGGAAGTGCCGAATCATGGCCAGATGCACAGGGAAGCAGTACCGCAGCTGCAAGGCGATGCAGGCGAGGACGGACAGAGCGAGAAGCAGCATCCTGGGCCGCAATCGGAGCAGCATCAAGCAAGCTCTTAACAACTCTCCCATGAGCCTTCGATCAACAACCGAGGCGATCGCCGCGATGCGTAAGCACATGATTTTCATGCATGGACAATCGGCGCGTTTGAGCAAAATTCTTCCTGATTAGCCCTGACTCTCAGCTATAGAAATTACTCGCTGCGCGTAGACCTGGCTCAGTACATGGTTTGGATTGCAGCATGGCCATGGCAAGTCGCGGCAGCATCGCGCGCAAGCAGAATCTGCGATCGAAACGATAGGAGACTTGGGCCAGAGAATCTCTTGCGTGTTTGCCTTGCGCGATGGCCTCAGGCACGCCACTGATTGCAGGTTTGAGATTAGGGAACCTCTGAACAACGCACTTCAAATGCGCGACACTACACACCTACGTTGAGGAGTCATCCATGCAACTGACGTTCGGTGACGCTGAAGGTTTGGGCAAGCGCAAGCAGACTCGCCGCGAGATCTTCCTGGCCGAGATGGAGCAGGTGGTTCCGTGGAGGCATTTGCTCGGACTGATCGCGCCGCACTATCCGGTGTCGGGGCGGCCTGGTCGACAGCCGTACGCACTGGCGACGATGTTGCGGATTCATTTGCTGCAGCAGTGGTATGCGTTGAGCGATCCGGCGATGGAAGAAGCGTTGCACCAGATCCCGACCTTGCGCCGTTTTGCCCGGCTCGGCGGTTTGGACAATGTTCCCGACGAGACCACGATTCTCAACTTTCGCCGCTTGCTGGAAACCCATGGCCTTGCAGCGCGGATGCTGGAGGCCGTCAACGCGGATCTGGTGCGCAAGGGTCAGAGCCTGCGGTCCGGCACGATCGTCGATGCAACCCTGATCGCTGCGCCCAGTTCGACCAAGAACACCGACCGCGCGCGCGACCCTGAAATGCATCAGACCAAGAAAGGCAATCAGTGGTATTTCGGGATGAAGGCACCCATCGGCGTGGATGAGTTTTCCGGGCTGGTGCACCACGTCCGTTGTACGGCTGCCAATGTGGCCGATGTCACGGTGACCCACGCATTGCTGCACGGCAAAGAAGACAGTGTGTTCGGCGACAGCGGCTACACCGGTGCGGACAAACGCGAAGAACTGCAGACCTGCAAGGCTGGTTTTTTCATTGCCGCCAAGCGTTCGACGATTCAAGCCATTGGCAACAAACGCGAGCGCCGCCAGGAAGAACGTTGGGAATACTTCAAAGCAAGTGTGCGTGCGAAGGTGGAGCATCCATTCCGCGTGATCAAACGCCAGTTTGGCTACACCAAGGTCCGCTATCGCGGCTTGGCCAAGAACACCGCGCATGTGCTGACCCTGTTCGCACTATCCAATCTGTGGATGGTGCGCCGGCAGTTGCTGCCGGCCAGGGGATAATGCTGCCTGGCGCCAGCCAACGCCGCAAGAAACCGTAGAAATCGTATCGTACGCATCAACTCTGTGCGCTATTGGCACGCAGCAGGCTCGAATTTTAGAGGTCTGGTGCGTTGTTCAGACCTTCCTTAGTTCGGCATGACGGCGTGCATCGGGGTGAATCCGGTTCCAGGCGATCAAATCGCGCTCGTTCGGTCGAATGGGCGACGGACAACATGGTCGTCGGAGATCCCTCCAAGGTCGGCCGGGCGCGTACGCCCGACTGGAAACGTCCTGTCGTTGGGCACTGCAACGCGCCCGCCTGTTGACTCGTTGACATAGTAAACCGGCGTCACGGTGGCAGCCGCGACATGTTTCAGCCTGGCGCGTGCTGCCGGGCCACTGCATCCAGCGCATGCACCGCGGCCGGCCAGCCGGCGGCCGCGGACACTTCGCGCATGTGCGGCTCGTCGGCGGCTACACCATGCTCCTGCTCGTGCGTCCAGGTCACCGCGTACGGGGTGTAGATGCCCCAGCCACCGATCGCCAGCACTGGCTCCACGTCCGAGCGCAGCGAATTGCCGATCATCACAAAACGATGCGCCGGCAGGTCGAATTCGCGCAGTACGCGCGCATAAGTCTTGGGATCTTTTTCGGAAACCACTTCCACCCGCGGAAACAGATCGGCCAGACCGGACTGCTCAATCTTCTGCTCCTGATGAAACAGGTCGCCCTTGGTGATCAGCACCACCGCGTAGTCGGCAGCGATCGCACCGACCGCCTCGCGCACGCCAGCAATCACCTCCACCGGGTGTTGCAGCGTGGCGCGGCCGATCTCGATGACGCGTTGGATGTCGCGCGCGTCGATGCGGGCCTGCGTCAACTCGATTGCGGTTTCGATCATCGACAACGTCATGCCCTTGGCACCGTAGCCGAACACCTTGAGGTTACGCCGCTCAACCGCCAGCAGATGCTGCTGCATGCGGCTGTAGCCCAGGTCCAGATAACCGGCCAGGATCGCTTCGAACTCCGCTTCGGCGCTGCGGTAGTAATCCTCGCTCTTCCAGAGGGTGTCGTCGCCATCGAAGCCGACCAGCTGGATGGCCTGGCCTTCGCGCTGTGCAAAAGAGGTCATCGCGCAAGTCTAGCAGCGCGGTATGGCGGTGCTACGCTCAGTCCCCTGCGGCATCGCCCGGGCCGGGCTGATAGCTTGCGAATTCGTCGCGCGACAGACGCCCGTCGCCATTACTGTCGAAACCGGCGAAATTCTCGCGCAGGATCGGGTCGGCGCCCGCTTCGGCCACGATCAGCAGCCCATCGGCGTCGGTGTCCAGGCTGCGAAAGCTGCGCGGCGCCAGCGTACCGGCCGGTGCGACCGATGCATCGGCTCCGCTCTTGGTGCTGGATGGCCCGGAAGCATCGACAGGCAGCAAGGGCGTTGTGGCCGGGGTTGTCGGATCGATCGGCAACGGCAACATCGACGACGCACCACGAGTGGCCGGCACTACCGGCGCCGGGTTGGCCTGCGGCAATTTCGGTGGCGCGGCGAGCGCCAGCATTGGACCCGACAACCCGACCAACAAAGCGATGCGCAGCTGCGGCATGGGGGACGACCTGACGCGGAATACATCACCGTAGCGCGGCAGATGGGAGCGATCCTGGCAGATCGCTCCCGCGCGTCCATCCTGTTGCTTTGTCTAACTCACTTGCCTGTTGCTTGGTGTAACTCACTTGCCGGTGGCCTCACAACGGCGCCACGGAAAATTGGGTTGTCGTTGCCATCCGCTCGATAGCGTGCGGGAGAGTGGCAGAAGACGTGCGCGAGTATGTAATCAGTTGCCCTGCGAACCGGTTGCTGCACCGCCGCTCTGTTGCTTGGCAACGAAAGCCTTGTACTCATCCGTGGTCAGCTTGCCGTCGGTATTGCCGTCGGCTTGATCGTAAATCTGTACGAGCCCTGCATTGACCTGCGCCTCCTGCTTGTTGATGGTGCCGTCGCTATCGGTATCCACGCTGGCCCACGTCTGACCGCCGCCCGAACTCGCACCACTGGATTGGGCCGAAGTGGCCGAAGCGGCCGAACTACCCGACTGCGCGGCGGCATCCTGAGCGGGACTTTGGGCCATGGCCGGCAGCGCCAGAGCGGCGGCCAGAGCGGCGGTGGCGGCGAGCAGCGAGGTGCGGTTCTTCATATTGGGTGGTCTCCTTGGCTTGGGAATGCGCGGTGTCGCCGCGCATTCCGCTACCCTACCCAACGCAAATGAACATTCAACCCGCCGTAATTTCGCGCAAAACGACCTTTTAACCACACAACAAACGATTGCGGTTAGCCGTCTGTTAGGCGTCGGTGAGCCAAATAGAAGTGCCTCATTCAATATATAAAATTTTGCGAAACACAGCGCGTTTTATGCACTGATTTCAGACCTTGAGGCAGCGTCGTCCCAACGTCCGGAACTGAACGGTTTCCAACCCACCACGACTCCGGCAATCGCACCGACCACTTCCAGCACCATGCGCGAACCCAATGCGTTGGGATCTTGGATCTTGATCAGCGCCACACGCGCATACAGCGGCGACTCCAGCCGCACGATGCTGGTGTAGAGGAGATTCCAGATGTCGTAACCGGCGCCGAAGGCGACCGTGAGTACCCCCAGCGTGTGCCCGTAGGTGAAGTGCAGTCGCCGACCGATGTGCTCTACCGCCGCAAACACCAGCACACCGAGGATGAGTGCGATCGAGCCGGCCTCCAGCGAACCGAGCAAGCCGAAGTGCAGCGGCAAATTCATTGTGACGATCCAGGCAGCAAGCGCATCCTTCTAGCGGCTGTGGGCGATGGATCCTTGCCGTGTACGCTGGCGAGGCTGGATGCGCGGTCCGGGCAATGCGTTCCTGTGGTTCTGGGCTCAGGCGTCGTTCTGCCCACGTGCGCGCACTTGCGCCTCGCCCTGTTCATCCCATTGCACGCCGACCGAAATCGGCTTGCAGCACACTTGGCAGTCTTCGATGTAGTGCTGGTCGCCGCCGGTTAGATCCAGCGCCAGGGTGATCCACTCCCCGCAGTACGGGCAGGCGATATCGACAAAGCGTTCCGGTTCGGACATGGCAGTTCCTTGAAGCAGATAAACCCTCGCGAGTAACTGTCGGATCGAGCAGTCCGCGCGCAAACCTGGAGTGTACGAGGGTCCATGCCGATTCCGGCAACCGCGCCCGCTCGGCGAGTGCGCAGCGGCTCGACGCGTCGCTGTCAGTCGACCGGCACATCGTAGGCGGTGTCGGGGGTGGGTTCGGGACGGAAGGTGAAATGCCACCATTCCGTCGGGTAGTTGGCAAACCCTTCGGCCGCCAGTGCGCGCAGCAGTCGCTGACGGTGCGCACGCTGCGCCACGCTGATACCGGGCGAATCGGTATGCGCACGCGTATCGAAAAAATCGAAGTGGGTACCCATGTCCACAGCGCGGCACGGACCCCACCGGCAAACCAGCAACCCCAGGTCCAGCGTCGCACCACGGCTGTGTCCGGACGTCTGCGCAATGTAATCACCGAGCAGCGCACGCTTGTCTACACGTGGGTAGTACTGCGCCTTGGTCGATTGATCCTGCAAATCCGCAGCCCAGGTCACGAATGCCTGTACTGCCCGCACCGGTCGATAGCAATCGAACACCTGCAACCGATACCCTTCGGCCCTTAGCGTGCGCGCCGCCCGCGTCAATGCCTCGGCAGCCGGCCGCAGCAGATAGCACGTCGGCGCCACATAGCCTGGCACTACACGCCCGGTGAAGTTATTGCTGCCCGCATAGCGCATGTCCACCGCAATCTCGGGCGCAAGACGGTGTACGTCGACCAGGCCAGCCTCGGCGGTTGTTTTTGCTGAAGACACGTGCACATCGGCCGCAATCATGGCAAATGGCGCGGTGGTTATCAGCAGCACGATGCCCCAGGCAACGAGATGCCGCCAACAGCGCGAAGTCTGTAACAGCGTGGTTTTTTTCATCGCTGTTCCTCTAGCTGTTCCTCTACAGGAGCATGAGCTCTGCGCGCTACGCAACGAGCTCCACACCCTAGTGTCAGCAATACGCGGCTTTTATCCGATCACGATGCACTTATCGGCTGTCGCCCTCAAGCGGCTCGACGGCATCGGGCAAACTCGGTGGCCGCAGCCGTCCGGTCAGCGCGTAGAGGATGCGCAAATCTTCCGCATCGAAGGTGCGTGTATCGTTCCCACGATAGTGATGATAAAAAGCCCGCAGCGTGGCGGCGGGATCGTCAAGGCTGTAGCCGACCAGGGCCAGCGCCTGCCAGGGGTCGAAATCTGCCGGAGCGGCTGGGGTGTCGGCGGCAGGCCAGCGGCCGAATCCGGCGTCAGCCAGACGCTTCCAGGGGAATAACGGGCCAGGGTCGTCCTTGCGTGTCGGCGCGAAGTCTTCATGGCCGACGATCTGCGTGCGCGGGATGCGCAGACGCGTGCACAGGTCTTCCAACAATAGCAGCAGGCTGTCGATCTGCGCCGGCGCAAATGCCTCTCTGCCGTCGTTGTCCAGCTCGATGCCGATCGAGGCGGAGTTGACGTCGGTGATAGTGCCCCAGCGGCCGGCGCCGCCATGCCAGGCGCGTTGCTCATCGCTGACCAATTGGTAGCGCTTCCCATCTTCGCCAATCAAATAGTGCGCACTGACCGGACCACCGCTATTGCGCCCGCGCAATGTGTTCAGGCTCTGCTGCACCGAGTGTTGGCCGGTGAAGTGCAGCACGATCAGGATCGGCCGTCGCGCATCGTAATTGGGCGACGGCACCCATTGAGCGAGCGGATTGCGCTGTGGTGCATGTGCGCAGGCACCCAGTGACAGCAAGACCATGCACAAGGCGGGCCGCAGCCAGACCGGTGACATCAGGTTGGAAGTGGATAACATCGATTTCTCCTGGTCAAATGACAATGGCATGCACCGTGCTTCGGTCCCGAATGGACACCGGATGACAAGCACCTATTATCTGCTAAGTAGGCCACAGTAGGCGCCATCAGGCGCAGCGGGGTCCAGGGGCATGCAGCTGGGTTGCTGACGATGCCATCTTTACCGAGCATCCTGCACGTCGCATGGTTTTCGTGACATGTCATAGATTCCCTCAGGCAAAGCGCGTACGAATGTAGTGCCAACGCCTGCAATAAACCCTGCAGTCGGTTCCCGGCCAAGAGCAGGCATGGCGACGCGAGCGCGACGTGTGGAATCGCGCCACTGCGCCATCGCCCGACGGCGCGCGCCACGGCATCGGCATCGGCATCGGCATCGGCATGTCCACGATATACTGCCAGCCGTGCGCGCTGTTGGCAGGTGTCGATGCTGGGCATTCGCACATCGCGCAGTGCTTCATCGGTTGTCGGTCGTTGCATCCTTCAAGAGCCTTGTTCATGCCACTGTCGCGCCATTTGCTGACGTTGCTGCTGGTCGTCGCCGCGCCCTGCATTGCCGCTGCGGCAACCCGCTACACCCCAGTGCAGCAAATGGCTCCGTTTGTGATCGGTGACGCGCAGCTAACACCCGATTACTGGATCCAACGCAGTCGCACAGCACAAACGCCGCGCATGAACGCCATGCAGATTGCCGGCTTCAATACGCATTTGATGCGCGACGATGCCTCCATGCACGATCTGTGGCAGTTGCCTGAGACACTGCCAGCTGCCGATGTGCGCGCACGCATCCAGGCGCTATCGGCCACGCCGATGCGGGCGCTGTACGACGCGAATGGAAACGCCATCGCTGCGACGCGTTTGGAAGCACTGCGCAACGCGTTGGCGCTGGATGCGCTTCCCGATCAGGTAACACCGCGCTTTGCATTGGTGGTGAAGCGCGCCGCGTTACGCACCTTCCCAACCTCGCAGCGGGTATTCACCAGCACCGATGACCACGATATTGACCGCTTTCAGGAATCGGCGCTCTATCCCGGCACACCTGTTGCCGTGTTGCACGGCAGTGCCGATGGCGCATGGCAGTTCGTACTCGCCGCCAATTACGCGGCATGGGTCGCTACCGATCAGATTGCCGAAGGCAGCCGCGCCGAGGTGCTGGACTACGCGCAACGCGGCTCACGCATGATCGTCACCGGTGCCCACGTGCAGACTGCCTACACGCCTGAACTGCCTGCCGGTTCCGCTCTCACGCTGGACATGGGCACCAACCTGCCGTTGCTCAGCGACTGGCCACCGCAGCAGCCGGTCCACGGACAGTTGCCGCTTGCTGCCTATGTAGTGCAACTGCCGCTGCGCATCGCCGATGGGCGCTTACAGCTGGTACCGGCATTGATTCCGCGCGCCGCCGATGTGCGCATTGGCCCATTGCCGGCCAGCGATGCTGCACTCCTACGACAAGCCTTTAAATTCCTTGGCGAGCGCTATGGCTGGGGCAACGATTACGACGCGCGCGACTGCAGCGGCTTCGTGCTGGATGTCTACCGTAGCCTGGGCATCGTATTGCCACGCAATACCGGCGATCAGGCGCGCAGCCCGGTGCTGCGCAGGGTGCCGTTCGACGTACGCGCACCGATGCCACAGCGCTTGCAACAGCTCGCACAGGTGCAGATCGGCGACCTGATCTATCTCCCCGGTCACGTGATGCTGGTCATCGGTCACGAGCGCGGCGCGCCGTGGGTGATCCATGATGTGGCCGGCGCCAATTACCGCGCCGCCGACGGTAGTGTGCAGCGCGCGCGTTTGAATGGCGTATCGGTCACGCCGCTGCTGCCATTGCTCGCCAGCGACGGCACACCGTTCATCGACAACATCACCGGCATCCATCGCATCGTACCGATTGGATCCCCATGAAGATCACCAGCTTCCGACTCGGCATGCTGCGCGTGCCATTGAAGACCCCGTTCAACACTGCAGTGCGCAGCGTGCACGCGATCGAAGATGTGGTGGTGCTGTTGCAGACCGACGGCAGCCACATCGGTTATGGCGCGGCACCGGCCACTGCACCGATCACCGGCGATACGCATGGCAGCATCATTGCCGCGATCCAACACTGCATCGGCCCACAGTTGATCGGCCAGGACGTGGCCGATCTCAATCGGCTATGCGGGCTCGTGCAACACGCGCTGGAACGCAATACCAGCGCCAAGGCCGCAGTGGAAATCGCGCTGTACGACCTGTGGGCCCAGGCCTTCGGTGCGCCGCTGTATCAGCTGCTCGGTGGCGGCACGCCACACATCACCACCGATATCACTATCAGCGTCGATGCCATCGACACCATGGTCGCACAGGCGCAGTCGGCGCTTGCACGCGGCTATCGATCGCTGAAGATCAAAGTCGGCAAGGACCCCGGCTCGGATGTCGAACGCGTCAAGGCAATCCATGCAGCGGTCGACGGAAGCGCATCGCTGCGACTGGATGCCAACCAGGGCTGGACGCCCAAGCAGGCGATACGCACTATGCGCACGCTCGAAGACGCCGGCATCGTATTGGAACTGCTGGAGCAACCGGTCAGGGCCGCCGACATCGACGGGCTCGCCTTCGTCACCGCACGCATCGACACCCCGGTGATGGCCGACGAAAGCGTGTTCTCGCCAACACAGGTGATCGACCTCATCCAGCGCCGCGCCGCCGATATCGTCAACATCAAATTGATGAAGACCGGCGGGCTGTCCAACGCGATCCGTGTTGCAGATGTCGCGGCGTTGTACGGGGTGCCGTGCATGATCGGCTGCATGATCGAATCCAGCGTCAGTGTGGCCGCGGCGGTGCATCTGGCGGTGGCCAAGGCCGACAGCATCACCCTGGCGGATCTGGATGCGCCGGCGCTCGGGCAGTTCGATCCCACCGACGGCGGCGTGCACTTCAATGCGGCGCAGATCCACATCGACGATTCGCCGGGGCTGGGTATCGGCCGCATCCGCGGGCTCGAGTTGCTGCCGGGCTGAGTACCGCTGCTGCAGGCATGCGTACAAACAGCACAGAGCGCATGCGGCATGCGCGCGCATTGCTGGGTACAGTAGGGGCCGAGTGTTTGCGCATGACACGTTGTAGGCGCACGGCCTCATCGTTGCGCATCATCTACTGATCAGACGCGGGCTTATCCCAGCTCGCCCCTTCCTCCGGAGCCTGCATGCGCCTTGCCATCCCGTTTCGATCCGTCGCGCTGCTGACGCTGGCGAGCTTTATCAGCCTCGCATGCGCGGCCGCGCCAATCGATGCATTGCATCAAGCACGCGCCCTGATCGTGGTGACCACACCGGATTGGAACAGCACCCAGGCCCGCCTGCAGACGTTCACGCATGTGGACGGCCAGTGGCAACCGGCCGCCGTACCGGGGTTTGCAGTCGCACTTGGTCGCCATGGCAGCGCCTGGGGCGAGGGCCTGCATCCGGCGCAAACGCAAGGCCCGCAGAAGCGCGAGGGCGACGGCCGCAGCCCGGCCGGCGTGTTCGCCATCGGCACGGCCTTCGGCGATGCGCCGAGGATCGAGAGCGCGATGCCGTATCAGGCGATGAGCGCCACCAACTACTGCATGGACGTGCCCAGCTCGCCGCTGTACAACCGCATTGTCGATGCCGCGCAGGTCGGCGAGGCCGCAGTGGCTGGTTCGACCGAACCGATGCGCCCGGATCTGCACCATCGCAGCGGTGCGCGCTACAGCGAAGGTTTTGTCATCGCGCACAACCCCAAGGCCATTCCCGGCCGCGGCAGCTGCATCTTCGCGCACCTGTGGCTTACGCCAGGGCAGTCGACCTCTGGTTGCACCGCAATGGCACCGGCCGACATGCGGCGCCTGATTGCGTGGTTGAAGCCCGATGACAACCCGCTGTTGGTGCTGTTGCCGCGCGCCGAATATGCGCGCCTGCAAACAGAGTGGCAATTGCCGGTATTGGCGGAGGCTGCACCATGAGTACGCCAACTGCTCCGCGCGATGCGTCCGGGCCGGTCCGCGTCGTCAGCCGTTGGCAGATCGTCGGGTTATCGATCAACGATGTGATCGGCAGCGGCATCTATCTGCTTCCGGCCGCCACCGCCGCACTGTTGGGGCCGATGAGTTTGTGGGCGGTGATGCTGGCTGGCCTGGCGGTGGCTCTGTTAGTGCTGTGCTACGCACAGGCGGCGAGCTATTTCGACACGCCCGGCGGCAGCTACCTCTATACGCGCGAAGCATTCGGCCCGTTTGTGGGTTTTCAGACCGGCTGGATGATCTGGCTTACGCGCATCAGTTCGGCAGCTGCATTAAGCAACGGGCTGGCCGATGCGGTGGCGCGGTTCTGGCCGACCGCAGCCACCGATCAATGGGCAAGTCTGCTAGTGGTGGTCGGCGCGTTGGGGTTGCTGACCGCCATCAACGTGATCGGGATGAAGTCGGCCGCGCGTACCGGCATTGCGCTGGTGATCGGCAAGCTGGTGCCGTTGCTGTTGTTCGTGGCGATCGGTGCGTTTTATGTCGATTGGTCATGGGCCTTTGCCGGCACCACGCCAGACCTGCGCAACCTTGGCAATCTCGGCGAAGCCGCCTTGTTGTTGCTGTTCGCCTACGCCGGTTTCGAAAACATTCCCGCGGCCGCAGGCGAATACCGCAACCCGCGTCGCGATGTGCCGTTCGCGCTGATCACCATGATCATCACCGTGACTATGATCTACGCCGCGGTGCAGATCGTTGCGCAAGGCACGCTGCCGAATCTTGCCGCCTCGCCCACGCCATTGGCCGATGCCGCTAGCCGCTTTGGTGGCGAAGCGCTGGCGCTGATCCTCACTGTTGGCGCCACCATTTCCATTCTTGGCACCACCAGCAATACCGTGATGCTCGGCCCACGTCTTTTGTTCGCGCTGGCTCAGGATGGCTATGGCCCGGCGTTTCTGGCACGCGTGCATCCGCGCTTCCACACGCCTGCAGCGGCGGTCCTCACCCAAGGCGTGCTGTCGCTTGCATTGGCGTTGTCGGGCTCGTTTACGCAACTGGCGCTGCTGTCGATGGTCACGCGCCTGTTTGCCTACATCGGCACGGCAGCTGCGGTGATCGTGCTAGCGCGCCGGTATCGGCAACGCGCCGAGACCTTGCGCCTGCCCGGAGGCCCCGCCATCCCCATCGCTGCGCTGCTGCTCTCGCTCGGCTTGCTGGCCAGTGCCAGCTGGCAGAATCTGGCCGCTGCAGGCGTGGCGTTACTGGTCGGCGGGGCTTTCTATCTGTTCCCGCGTAAGGTCGCGTAGTGGTTTCGCAACACCCTCGCGCAGCGCTCACGCACGCCTAACCGCGCACGCCCAACGCTGCGGCTCTCACCTCCATGGGAGCTTGCGATGAAACTGCGCCATGTCTACAGCACATCCGATCTCGAGAGCGCGCAACGTGTGCTGCAAGCCGCGCGCAGTTCAGGCATCGACAACGATGCGCTGTCGCTGATCGCTCGCTCGGATATCGAGTTGCAAGATATGCCCGACGAACGCAAAAACGCCAAGACCGACTTTTTCCCCGCTGCCGCACGCGGTGCTGCCACAGGTGGTGCCGCCGGCCTGATCGCAGGCCTGGTGGCGATCGCAGTGCCGTCGATTGGGCTGACGTTGGCTGGCGCCGGCGTCATGGCACTGGCCGGTGCGTTGGTCGGCGCCTGGTCCTCGGCGCTGATTGGCGCAACCGTGCCTGATCCGGTGCGACGTCTATTCGAAGACGAAATCCAGGCCGGGCGCGTCTTGGTGATCATCGATGCGGATCAAGCATCGTTGCAGACTGCGCAATCCACAGTGGTTGCTGCAGGTGCAACACAGCTGCCCTACGACGCGGCGTCTGCGGCTACCTGATACGTTAATAACGCACCGATGCAAGGCGCTCTGTGGAACGCAGCATCGATATCGTTGGCCCGCAATTGCTGCAGACCACGCGCCATTTCGACCAGCCGCGTTGATGCTGTCCTCACCCGTCTTGGCAATGAATTTAACACCGGCCCGCCTACGGTAGATTGCACATACACCACGGAGACGAGCATGAGCGTGCCGTATCAGATTCCTGGCCGCGCCCCGGATGAAAGCAGAAATCAGAACGTGTCGAACTACTGGCGCGAACGCTTTACCGAAGAGCCGTATTACACCGACGGCGATCGCTACGAAGATTACGAGCCTGCTTATCTCGCGGGACACGAAGCACGCATGCGCGAAGTCGCACTCGCCTACGACCAGATAGAAGCGGATTTGCACAAGGACTGGGAAACCAACCGCGGCTCTTCGTCATTGAGTTGGAGCAAGGCACGCCATGCCGTGCGTCGTGCGTGGGAAAATGCGCCCGATTTCGTCACTGGCGATGAGAAGTCCAGACCCTGAAAACCACAACGCCACCGTCAAGGTGCCGTTGTCGCATCGGCGTATGCTTGGCGCGTCAATCCAATGCAGGCGGCGCCGAGCGCGAACGCGCGGACGCATCCACATCCATCACAGCGCGAATGTTCTTCTGCACCGCAACGCCATCCAACAGGCTCAGTGCATATGCCATTGCGTAGAAACTTTTGCAGCAACAAGGTCGCGTTGATCAACCCGATGGCCAATAGCACCAGCGCAATGATCAGCGAGAACCAGAAAATGGCGTAATACAACCCGGTCACCGGAATACCGTCCACGCGGTCACGCACGCTCTTTTGCAGTGAGACGCGGGCGTCTTGCAGAGAGTGATCCGCAACCAGGGCGACCTGCACGGCGTCGTGCAAGGCACTTGAACCCGACGCGGGACACGTTGCCGAAAGGCTGCAGCGCAACCACGCCCTATCCTCTGGAGAACCTCATGTCTATCCGACGTCTGCGTGCACTGGCGTGCTCGGCCGCCCTGCTCACCGCAAGCGCTGCAATCGCCGCGTCTGCTGGGGCCCCAGCGGCCTCCATTCCCAAGGCGCAGTGGCCGTTTCAGGCCACCACCATTGCCGATTTCGAAGAACCCTGGGCAATGACTTTTTTGCCCGATGGCACGCTGCTGGTCAGCGAAAAACGGGGCGCATTGATGCGCCTGGACCCCAAGACCAAGCGCCAGAGTGCCATCACCAGCGTGCCGGCCGTGGCCTACGGCGGCCAGGGCGGTTTTGGCGATGTGCTCACGCACCCGCGCTTTGCCCAGAACCGCCTGGTTTATGTGAGCTACGCCGAGCCGGGCCAGGGCGATACCAGCGGAGCCGCCGTGGCACGCGCCAAGCTCACCCTGGATGCGACCGGCGGCGGCACCTTGTCGGATCTCAAGGTGATCTGGCGCCAGGAGCCCAAGGTCACCGGCAATGGCCACTTCGGGCATCGGCTCGCCTTCGATCAGGCAGGCAAGCTGTGGATCAGCTCTAGCGAACGGCAGAAGTTCGATCCCGCCCAGGACATGAAGGCAAACCTCGGCAAGCTGATCCGTCTCAACGACGACGGCAGCGTGCCAGCTGACAACCCGTTTACCGCGCAAGGCGGCGTCGCCGCGCAGGTGTGGTCGCTGGGTCATCGCAATATTCTGGGCATTGCGTTCGACAACAAGGGCCGCTTGTGGGAACACGAGATGGGCCCCGCCGGTGGCGATGAGCTTAATCTGATCCAGCGTGGCGCCAACTACGGCTATCCGATCGTGTCCAACGGCGATCATTACGACGGCACGCCGATCCCCGACCACACCACCCGCCCGGAATTCGCTGCGCCCAAGATCAGCTGGACGCCGGTAATTTCGCCTGCCGGCTTTGTGATCTACAACGGCACGCAGTTCCCGGCGTGGCGCGGCAATGGCTTCATCGGTGGTCTGTCGTCGATGGCGCTGGTGCAGGTTTCGCTCGGCGATCAGCCACGCGAAGTGGCCCGCTACGACATGGGTGCGCGCATCCGTGAAGTGGAGCAAGGCCCGGACGGCGCGCTGTGGCTGCTGGAAGACGAGGCCAGCGGCAGTACCGGGCGCCTGCTCAAGTTGACGCCCAGGAACAAGGCGGCCGAGAACGACGCTTGAGTCGATGCATCACCCGAATGCGACGACAACACAACTACCTGTTGTTCGCCGTCTCGGATCACCGCACCAACCGGTGCTGCACTGAGTAGCAGCACCGAGTCACTGATTGGAATCATCGCTACACGCTCGCTGGCGATGGTTGCGATAAAAATCTATCGCTTGCAGGCGGCTGCAGTACTCCGGGCCCATGTGTTTGCACAGCGTTCGCAGCTGTAGTCCCGGGCCCTCAGAACCACCGATCAACCTCTGCGCACTACGCAGCGCCTGTTGATCAGTCGATCGCGTCGTGCGCTTCGAACTGGTGAGCAGACGCCCACCAACGCTCAGCCTTCCAATAACTCGAACGCCACCGCGTCGCCGCTCTTGGCCGAAGCACAGACCCATACGTCAAACAGACCCGGCTCGGCGCCGAACACACCCTTGTGGTTGGTAAAGGCTAGTGCATCGCGCGCCAAGGTAAACACGACATCCATACTCTCGCCCGGCTGCAACAACACCTTACGGAAGCCCTTGAGTTCGCGCACTGGACGCACACGGCTGGCCACGCGATCGTGCACGTACAGCTGCACCACTTCTTCACCTGCAACGCTGCCGGTATTGGTCACGCGGGTGGTGATCGCCAGCGTGTCGTCCCAGCCGAGTTGGGCAGTGCTCAGTTGCGGCTGCGCGTAGGCAAACGTTGTGTAGCTCAAACCATAGCCGAATGGGTAAAGCGGCTCGTTGGGCATTTCGCGCCAGCGCGCCTTGTATTCGGCCAGTGTCGGCAATTCCGGGCGACCGGTGCGCAAATGGTTGTAGAAATATGGCTGCTGCCCGGTCACCTGCGGGAAGCTGATCGGCAAACGCGCAGACGGGTTGTAGTCGCCGAACAACACATCGGCCACGCCGGTGCCGGTCTGCGTGCCCAGATACCAGGTCACCGCAATCGCATCGGCATCGCGCACCGCACCGTTCAATGCCAGCGCCCGCCCGTTGCGCAGCAACACCACGATCGGGGTGCCGGTCGCTGCAACGGCTTCGGCCAGCGCCTGCTGCGCCAGCGGCAAGGTGATCTCGGTGCGCGACTGCGCCTCGCCACTGAAACGCTGCGGCTCGCCGAGCGCCAATACCACTACGTCGGCAGCCTGCGCGGCATCGACGGCAGCGGAAATGCCACCCCGCAGCGCTTCTTCCACGCCACAGCCCGGCACCACGCTCAGATTCTCGGTACCGACCACCGCACGCACACCCTGCTCCAGGGTTACGTAACGCTTCTTATCGCCGAATAGCGTCCAGCACCCCTCGATGTTCTCGCGGTCCTGCACGAACGGGCCGATCAATGCGATCTGTTGCCCGCTCTTCTTCAACGGCAATATCGCGCCTTCATTCTTCAACAACACGATCGAACGCCGCGCTGCGTCGCGCGACAACGCATCGTGCGCCGGCAGATGCGTGGCATCGGCTTCGCGGGCCGGATCCAGCGAGCGATACGGATTGTCGAACAACCCAATCGCCTCTTTCAGCTGCAACATGCGGCGCACGCTGGCATCCAGCGTGGCCATCGGCACCTCGCCGCTTTCCACCAGCGATGGCAGATGCGCGGCATAGAAACCGCTCTGCATGCTCAGATCCAGCCCGGCCAGAAACGCCTTTTTGGTCGCGTCGCGCTCGTCGGCCGCGTAGCCGTGCGCGATCAATTCCATGTCGGCGGTGTAGTCGGAAATCACCACACCGGGGAACTGCCATTCGCCGCGCAGAATCTCGGTGAGCAGCTCATGGTTGGCGCTGGCCGGCACGCCATTGATATCGTTGAACGAGGACATCACGGTTAACGCGCCGGCATCGAAGGCGGCCTTGAACGGCGGCAGATGCACATCACGCAAGGTCTGCGGCGCAATGTCGACGGTGTTGTATTCCATTCCCGCCGCGACTGCGCCATACGCGGCGAAATGCTTCGGAGTGGCCAGCAGCGAATCGTATGCCTTCAGGTCGGCGCCCTGGAAGCCACGCACGCGGGCAGCAGCAAACGCTGCACCCAGCAATACGTCCTCGCCAGCGCCTTCCGCCCCACGGCCCCAGCGCTGATCTCGGGCGATATCCACCGCTGGTGCGTAAGTCCAATGCAAGCCGGCGGCGGTGGCCTCGATCGCGGTGGCGCGTGCAGTGCGCTCGGCCAGTTCAGGCTCGAAGCTGGCCGCCTCGCCCAGCGGAATCGGGAACACCGTGCGCATGCCGTGGATCACGTCGGCCGCCAGGATCACCGGGATGCCCAAGCGGCTTTCTTCCACCGCCACTTTCTGGATCTGCATGCCCAGCGCGGCGCCGACGCCATTGAACAGCGAGCCGACACGGCCCTGCCGCACCTGCTGCAATACCTCGTCGGCGTTGAGCACGTTTGCTTCGGGATTCACGTCCGGCGCGAACGGCCGCACCATGTCGGCGAATACACCCAACTGTCCGACCTTCTCTTCGACGGTCATCCGGGCAATCAGGGTTTCGATGCGATCAGCAGCCATGAGATCCTTGAGAAAACGTTTACATACCCAACAATTCTAGCTTGACGCGACCGCGAGGATACAAGTTTCGGGAGTCGGGACGCGGGACTGGGGGGGAGTCGTAGAGCCGGGTCTGACTATGTTTTGGCCTCGCCTCACGGATCACCAAGGTCCAACACAACACCTACGTCCTGTTGCAGGCGTACACCTGACGTCTATATTGATCCACGCTCGCGCTCGATGATTACGCCCACCGCCTGCGCGCCGCGCACCGCGCCCGGCTTGCTCAGCTTCAACCGCAGCCAGTGCACCTGGAACTCGTCCAGCACGATCGCCGCGCAGCGCTCGGCCAGGGTCTCGACCAGCCCGAAGTCCGAGGCCTGCACGAATTCGATCAGCCGCTTGCTCACCGCCTTGTAGTTCAGCGTATCGGCGATGTCGTCACTAGCCGCCGCAATTCGGTTGTCGAAACCCATCTCCAGGTCGAACCGCAGGGTCTGGCGGATACGCCGCTCCCAGTCGTAGATGCCGATCAGCGCATCAATTTCGAGACCTTCAATGAAGACTTTGTCCATGGGGAAAATCGGCAATGGGGAATAGGAAATGGTGAGAAACACAAGAAACAGCACAGCAGCGCGGACGGGATCGGAGTGACGCTCTTACGATTGGCGATTCCCCGCTCCCGATACCCGCCCCTTCGCCAGCAGCGGCAAGCTAGCCATATCCCAGCGCGGCGTCACATGCACCGCGGCATCGGCACGCTCGCCGGCCTCCAGCCGTAGCGCACCGGCGAAGGCGATCATTGCGCCGTTGTCAGTGCACAAGGCCGGGCGCGGGAAGCAGACCCGGCCGCCGCGTCGCTGCGCGGCTTCCTGCAGGCGCGCGCGCAGGCGCTTGTTGGCGCCCACGCCGCCGGCCACCACCAGGGTGTTGCAGTCGGCCGCATCCAGAGCGCGCAGGCATTTGATCGCCAGCGTCTCTACCACCGCGTCCTCGAAACCTCGCGCGATGTCCGCCCGTACGGTGTCGGTTTGGTCGCTGGCGCGCCAAGCCAGCAGCACCTGCGTCTTGAGCCCGCTGAAACTGAAATCCAGCCCTGGCCGGTCGGTCATCGGTCGCGCGAATTTATAGCGTTCCGGCGTGCCGGTTTCAGCCAACGCTGCCAGCTGCGGCCCACCCGGGTACGGCAAGCCCATCATCTTGGCAGTCTTGTCGAAGGCCTCGCCAGCCGCGTCGTCCAGGGTCTCGCCCAACACTTCATAGCGGCCCAGCGCCTTCACCGACACCAATTGGGTATGCCCGCCGGAGACCAGCAGCGCCACGAACGGCAGCTGCGGCGGGTCGTCTTCCATCAACGGCGCCAGCAGATGGCCTTCCATGTGATGCACGCCGATCGCCGGCACGTCCAGCGCCCAGGCCAGCGAGCGCGCCACGCCAGCACCAACAAGCAGTGCGCCAACCAGGCCCGGACCGGCGGTGTAGGCCACGCCATCGAGTTCGTCGATGCGCAGCCCGGCCTCGCCCAGGGTCTGGCGGATCAGCGGCAGTAGCTTGCGCACATGGTCGCGGCTGGCCAGTTCCGGCACCACCCCACCGTATTCGGCATGCAACGCGATCTGGCTGTAGACCGCGTGGGCGCGCAGCGCCGGCACGCCTGACAGTGCGGTGTCGTAGACCGCCACGCCGGTCTCATCGCACGATGATTCGATCCCAAGGACTTTCACGGCAGCTCGGCAGTCAGATACATGCTTCTATTTTCGCAGCTTTTGTGCTGCGCCGATCGGCTGGCGGCGATATGCTGCACCGCCGTGTGATCGCTGTCGAATCGGGCCCAAACGTACGCTTTTACAGGCCTGCAGAGGTAGACCTTGCCGGGGGCTTGCAGGTCGTTGGCAAGTCGTTATAATGCGCGGCTCGCCGGGGCAACCCGGAAACTCCGTCACGCGAGTCCGCTCGCACCCGCCCGGGGCTCCCGGACGGAAATCCCATTATCTGGAGAACCCATGCCCAGCGTTAAAGTCCGCGAGAACGAGCCCTTCGAATTTGCGCTCCGCCGTTTCAAGCGCACCTGCGAAAAGGCCGGCGTGCTGGCCGAGACCCGCAAGCGCGAGTTCTACGAAAAGCCGACCCAAGAGCGTAAGCGTAAGGCTGCCGCTGCAGTGAAGCGTCAGTTGCGTCGTTCCTCGCGCGACGTCACCAAGCGCCAGCGCTTGTACTGATCGAATGCGGTTCCTTACCGGTGGGTAGGCGCTGTAGGCGCGGCCCACCGGGATCGAACCCAAGAGCCGGCACGCGCGAGCGTTGCCGGCTTTTTGTATTGGTCCTGGGTCAGGCCAGTCCTTGCGATCTACGCAGCTGCGTGGCTGCCGAGCTTGGTCGCAACCGCATGCGCCTCGCTCGCCCCTCTATCTCCTGCCGCTGCGCTCTGCCAGCCATAGCGTATCGGCATACATTCAACATGCAAATCTTAGGAGTCACCGCATGCCCCTAAAGCAGCAGCTCACCGACGACATGAAGGCCGCCATGAAATCCGGCGACAAGCACAGCCTGGGCGTGATCCGGCTGATCAATGCCGCAATCAAGCAGAAGGAAGTGGACGAGCGCATCGAGATGGACGATGCCGCCGTGATCGCCGTGCTCGACAAGATGGTCAAGCAGCGCAAGGACTCGGTGACCCAGTTCGAAGCCGCCGCGCGCGACGACCTGGCGCAGATCGAGCGCGAGGAAATCGTGGTGATCGAGCGCTATCTGCCGGCCAAGATGGGCGAAGCCGAGATCGTTGCCGCCATCCAGGCTGCAATCACCGAAACCGGAGCAAGCAACCCGGCTGACATCGGCAAGTTGATGGGTGCGCTCAAGCCCAAGCTAGCCGGTCAGGCCGACATGGGTTTGGTCTCGACGCTGGTCAAGCAGCACTTGGCGGGCTGAAATCTCCATCCGCACTGCCCTGCGTCAGTTGGCCAGGGCAGAGCGAGGCTTGCGCTTCGATGGCTGAGTGGCGCCGGTGGGGTGGTTTACCAGCTGTGAGTCCTTCAACGAAGCAGCCTGCTTGATCCTGCTTGGTTGTCGCGTCCAGTAGACGCGGGGCGACATTGCCAATAGCGAACGTATGAAGATGTCGCAGTGCTGCAGCAACTGTCGATCTCACGATCGATGTCAGCCAATGGTTGAGTCAGCAATCTCGACAAAGCACTTCGCTTCGCCGCCCTGAACACCAGTGCGATCGGCACACGTGCACGACATCCGGCATCGTCCACACCGCATGAATCGCGTTACCCAGCGACCGCGACTCACTAGCGCTGGACGAAGCGATGTACCCAGTCACACCTACATTAGCAGCAACGCGTTCCACGCACCATTGCACCAAACCGCTACGCTTTCACCAGACCTTCGATCCCGCCCTGTTAGAACGGATCCGCCAGCGCAGGCGCGGGCGAAGCACTCCGCATACCGGTTTTGCCTAACGACACCTGCGCGCTCGACGGTATGCCCAAGGATTCCATCGCCGGTGACGAAGCTCTCAACCGAACACCTGCACAAGCATCTCGGCCGCCTGCAGCGCAGCCTGCCGATAGCACTACTGAATCGTTTTCTCGAGATCGATGTGATGACGCAAGCCGCATCGCTGTCGTTCTACGCATTGCTGTCATTGGCACCATTGCTGGTGCTGCTGCTGTGGCTGACCGCCTCGCTGTATCCGCCTGCGCAGGAAGCACTGGTGCAGCAAATTGCGCAACTGGCCGGTGGTAGCGCTGCGGAAGTGGCCGATACCGTGATCCGCAATGCCACCGATCAACCTGGCGTCGGCTCGCTGGCCGGACTGTGGAGCACGTTGCTGCTATTCATTGGTGCCACCGCGGTGTTCGCGCAGTTGCAGAACGCGCTGAATCTGATCTTCCGCACCGACAAGCAGCGCCTGGAAGGCGTCATGGCGTGGCTGAAGAAGCGCGTGTTCTCCTTCGGCGTGATCCTGGCGCTGGGCTTTTTGCTGATTGTGTCGATGATCGCCACCACCGCGCTGCAAGTGGTGTTCGCACGGCTGCCATCGGTGCTGCCGGCGTTGGGCTACGTCACCACACTGGCGCTGTATACGCTCGCGTTCGCATTCCTGTATCGCTATCTGCCCGATCGCACCGTGAACTGGCGGCAAGCCTTCATTGGCGGCCTCATCACTGCACTGTTGTTCGCGCTGGGGCGTTACGGCATCGGACTGTATATCGCCGAAGCCGCACCCGGCAGCGCGTATGGTTCGATGGGCACGCTGGTTATCTTGCTGGTGTGGATGTACTACGCCTCGGTGGTGTTCTTCGTCGGCGCCTTGCTGACCGCGGTAATCGACGAACGCGTGCGTTCGCACCGCAAGCTGCGCGAGGCCGGGGTAGATCCGGAGCATGTGCTGGAAGGGTCGGTCGCACCGGTCGTTACCGCGTCGGCCACGCAGGACACGCCCACGCGTAGCTGATTTACGCCTGGCAAAGTCTGCGGCGCATGACCCGCGCACACGCAGCAGCGCGCTGAATCAGGCGAGCGCCAGCTGCTGGGATATCCTAGCGGGATGCCCCGCATCCCCGACGCGTTTATCGACGAACTGCTCGCACGCACCGACATCGTCGAGGTGGTGGGCGGTCGCGTGCCGCTTAAGCGCCAGGGCAGGGAATATTCAGCGCGCTGCCCGTTCCACGACGAGCGCTCGGCCTCGTTCACGGTGTCGCCGACCAAGCAGTTCTATCACTGCTTCGGCTGCGGCGCGCATGGCACCGCGATCAGTTTTCTGATGAATTACGACCGCCTCGAATTTCTCGACGCGGTCGACGAGCTGGCCAAGCGTGCCGGCATGGAAATTCCGCAACAGACCCAGCAACGCACGCCCCAACAGCAGGACGACAGCCGCGAGCTGTATTCGGCACTGGAGGCCGCCACCAAGTTCTTCCAGCGCCAGCTCGAGGGCAGCGAACGCGCCCGCGACTACCTGGATGGACGCGGCGTGGATGCCGACAACCGCATGCGCTTCCAGATCGGCTACGCGCCCGATAGCTACAGCGCCTTGAAGGACGCGCTCGGCACCGATGCGCGCCGTATGAGTGTGCTCGAGCGCGCCGGGCTGTTTTCCAAGAACGATCGCGGCCACGTCTACGACAAGTTCCGCGACCGGGTGATGTTCCCGATCTTCGACCGGCGTGGCCGCGTGATCGCCTTCGGCGGACGCATCATGGGCGCGCCGGCCGACGGCCGCGACCCGGGGCCTAAGTACCTCAATTCGCCGGAAACCGCGCTATTCCACAAGGGCCGCGAGTTGTATGGCCTGTGGCAGGTGCGCCAGACCAACCAGAAGATCGAGCGGCTGATCGTGGTTGAGGGCTACATGGATGTGGTCTCGCTGTTCCAGTTCGGCGTCACCCAGGCGGTGGCCACGCTGGGCACGGCAACCACGCCCGAACATGCCGAACTGCTGTTCCGCAACGCACACAAAGTCTATTTTTGCTTTGACGGCGATAGAGCGGGTAGGTCTGCAGCGTGGAAAGCGTTGGAATCGGTACTGCCGAAAATGAGAGAAGAAAAGCAGGCTTTCTTTCTCTTCCTTCCCGATGGCGAGGATCCGGACAGCATCGTCAGAAGTCAGGGGCCCGACGCATTCAATGCACGCCTTGAAAAGGCAACCCCTATTTCAGAGTTTTATTTCAATCAGCGTCTGCAAGGAGCACAACTCGCCAGCAGAACCGGACAGGCTGCTTTTTTCGACAAATGCAAACCCGATATCGTGGCGATGCCGGATAGTGGTTTCAGAGACATCATGGTTACCCGGATCAAAGAACTTACCGGCCAGGATATCTTTGGAGCATCTAAGAGGCAGAGCAGCCTTCCATCCAATACCAACGGCCGAGAGGCAGTTCCCAAGCGCAGCTTGGTGCGCGCCGCCATTGCGATCCTGCTGCAACAGCCATCGCTGGCGCTTAGCCTAGACCGTCACCACGACCTAGCCGGCCTGCGCCTGCCTGGTGTGGAACTGCTGATCGAGTTGCTGGATCTTGTGCAGCAACGTCCCGAAATCAGCACCGGTGCGCTGCTGGAACATTTTGCCGACCGCGCAGAACAGGCCGCCTTGCAGAAACTGGCCGCGCAAGCGCTTCCCGGCGACGAACACAGCTGGGCAATGGAGTTGCACGACGTGGTTACCCAACTTGATAAGCAATTACTGCGTCAGCGCGTGGAAGAACTGCAGGCCAAACAGCGCTCGCAAGGGCTGGACAACACCGACAAATATGAAATGCGCGAGTTGCTCAAGGCGCTCGCAGCGCTCTAAGCCGCACGTCGTAGAATGGCCCGCACCAACCGCCTGATCGTGCGCGCTCCGGGACCTCGATGAAAAATCTGCTGGCGCGGTTGCGCATTGATCCATTCACGCTCGCGCTGCTGTGCACGGTCACGTTCGCCTCGCTGCTACCAGTCTCGGGCGTCGCCGCAGCGATCATGGACGATGTCACCGGCGTGGCGATCGCTGCGCTGTTTTTCCTGCATGGCGCGCGGTTGTCGCGCGAAGCGGTCAAGGCCGGTGCGCTGCATTGGCGCCTGCATCTGGTGATCCTGGCTTGCACATTCTTGCTGTTTCCGCTGCTCGGGCTGCTGTTCACACCACTCGCGCATCTCGCGCTGACCCCGGAGCTGTATGTCGGCATGTTGTTCCTGTGCGCGCTGCCGTCCACGGTGCAATCGTCGATCGCGTTTACCTCGATGGCGCGCGGCAACGTGCCGGCCGCGGTGTGCGCCGCCTCGCTTTCCAGCTTGTTAGGCGTGTTTTTCACACCATTGCTGATGGGCGCGCTGGTTGGCAGGCAGGGCGCGATGGCGCATCCAGCCGAGGCGATCGGCAAGATCCTGCTGCAGTTGCTGGTGCCGTTCCTGGCTGGTCATTTCCTGCGTCCGTGGATCGGCGGCTGGGTCGAACGTCATCGCCCGGTACTGCGTTACACCGACCAGGGCACCATTTTGTTGGTGGTCTATACCGCCTTCAGTGCATCGGTCAACGAAGGGCTGTGGCAGAAAACGCCGCTGCCCGCCTTGCTCGCCGTGCTCGGTGCCGCGGCGTTGTTGCTGGCAGCGGCCATGCTGTTGATCACCTTCATCGCGCGAGGTCTGCACTTCAGCCGCGCCGACGAAATCGCGATTGTTTTTTGCGGCTCGAAAAAGAGCTTGGCCACGGGCGTGCCGATGGCCAAGGTGATGTTCGCTGGTGGCGGTCTTGGCGCGATCGTGTTGCCGATCATGCTGTACCACCAGCTGCAGCTGATCGTGTGCGCATTCGTGGCCGCGCGTTATGCACGTACCGCATCGAGCGATCCGCAAACGGATGCCGGGCGGCATTGAGTGGAAATAGCGCCGGTGTACAGACCACTGCGCTCCACGTGACAGCAGTTCGCAGTGCCTGCTGATTTGGGGTGTAAGCAGATATGCAAGAGTGTGACGCGCCCCCGACGCTGGCGCGCCAGCGTTCGCCAGAGTGTTCGATCGGCCTTTTGCCGCCCCACCGGTAATTGCCATGACGCTGTCGTTTCGACGCTCTTTCCCGTCATTGATCGCGCTGCTGGCGGTGCTGGCAACGCTCACTGCCTGCAACAATTCCGCACCGACCAAGGCTGCGGCCACGCCGGCCCCCGCCTGGCGCGAGGGCGATGTCGAAGATGCCTTGGCCGAGCGGCAAGCGGCGTCAATCCACCATCAGCACTGCCGCGGCGTTGCTGAGCGAAGTGGGCGACAGCAGCGGCGCCGAGCAATTGCTGCTGGCCGAGTTGGCACGCAGCAAGACGCCGTACTACTCATGCCCGATCTGGCCGAACAATGCAGCGATAAAAAGATTGCGTTGCCCTAGCTCAAGAAGGCTTACGAAAGTGCGCAAGGCCCTACCGCCCGCGTGCAGTGTGGGACGTGCTCTGTGTGGATGGGTTGATCCGGTTCCGCCCCGACGACACTACCGGCGTCGAGGCTGCCCAAACGCAGGTGATCGGCGAGCTGGCCGGGCGACCCGATGGCTACCGTCAGCGCACCCGTCAGCGCTTGGCCATCCTCGTCACCGTACTGAAGAGCTGGAGCAAACAACATCGCCAGAAAGGCAGCGCAGTGCTGACGCGCCTGCAGCAAAAGATGCTGACAAGTTGCGGCAGCAAGAACACCAGAGAGTGCGCCAGCTGGCTGAGTTGAGCCTGAGCGACGGGGCGGGCAGCTGCGCAGTGATTTAGCGCGGCGAGCAAAACCTAGCGAGTGCGCGTGCGGTGGTGCTGCACGGCGCGCTCAGAACCGACTTGTGCAATCGGGTACATGCCATTCCGAGCAGCGGCCGCGCCTGCCTGGCGGTGAGCGCGGCGGTTTTGTCAGTCGCTCTTGGTGGCAACTGCCTGTCGTTGCGGCTAACGCACCCAAGGCAGCAGCAGATGATCGACCATCAGAAACGCGAACAACGCCATCAGGTAGACGATGGAGTAGCCGAACATCTTCATCGAGAACAGCTCGTCTGGCGGGTCAAGCATGCGCCACGCGTACCAGAGGAACACCACGTTGAGCACCACTGCGCCGCCGAGGTAAAACACGCCGCTCATGCCCACTGCCACCGGTAGTACGGTCACGATCGCCAACAGCACCGTGTAGATCAGGATCTGCCTGCGCGTATGCGGCACGCCGTGGGTCACCGGCAACATCGGGATCGCCGCCTTGGCGTAATCGGCGCGACGAAAGATCGCCAGCGCCCAGAAATGCGGCGGCGTCCAGATAAAGATGATCAGCACCAGCAGCGAGGCGTTTATCCAGTCGGCACTGGTCGGCAAGCCGGTCACTGCGGCCCAGCCCAGCATCGGCGGCGTAGCACCGGCCAGCCCGCCGATTACGATGTTCTGCGAGGTCGCACGTTTCAGGTACACCGTGTAGATCACCGCATAGCCGATCAGCGAAGCGAAGGTCAGCACCGCGGTTATGACGTTCACCCACACCACCAGGATGGTCATGGAGATCACGATCAGCACGCTGGCAAATACCAGCACATGCCACGGGCGCACCTTGCCCACCACCAGCGGCCGCCATGAGGTCCGCGCCATCTGCGCATCGATCTTGGCATCGAGCAACTGATTGATCGCCGCCGCCGCCGAGGCCGCCATCCAGATGCCCAGAAAGCCCAGCGCACCGGTGCGTACCTGCGGCCAAGTCGGCATATCGGGGACAGCCAGGAACATGCCGACCAACGCGGTGAACACGATCAATGCCACCACCTTGGGTTTGGTCAGATCCCAGTAATCGCGTGCGCTGACAGCCATCCTCACTCCGGGGCGCGCAACCGCGCCAGCAGCGAGACCAGCACGAACAGCAACGCCACCGCGCCACCGTTGTGCATGACCGACACTTCCAGCGGCAGCGCCAACTTGACGTTGAGCATGCCCAGCGTCACCTGCACCGCCACCAGCACTGTCAGAGCGACCGCCCAGCCGCGCATGCCCGGCGAGCGCGACAAACGCCACGCCAGCCACCATAGGTACAGCGACGTCGCAATGGCCCACAGCCGGTGTGCCATCTGGATGGCGATACGCGCCGCGCCATCGAGCACGCCGGCTTCGTAATCCACGCCGATCCCACGCCACAGCGTGAACCCTTCGCGGAAGTCATGCGGCGGCCACCACTGGCTGACGCAACGCGGGAAGTTGTCGGCCGACCAACTGCCGCCGCCACACGCCAACGCCGCGTAATTGGCACTGACCCAGCCACCGAGCGCGATCTGCAGGCCCAGCACCGCCACGCCCAGGCGCAGCAGCCACTTCAGCCGCGAGGCGTCTGCCAAGGTGATCGGCACATGGGTCGCGCGCCAAGCCATCCACACCAGCAGCGAGAACATCAGCATGCCGCCAAGCAGATGCCCCATTACCACGATGGGCTTGAGCAGCAGCGTCACCGTCCACATGCCCAGCAGCGCCTGGAAGATCACCACCGCCAGCGTCAGCACCGCAGCGCGGGCCAGATCAATATTGCTCCAGCGCAGCGCCGCCAGCAGCAGGACGGCCTCGCCCGCGACCGCCATGCCAAACGCGACGCCGTGCCAGCCGGATATGTAGAGAGGAATCGACAGCGCCACCAACACTGCGGCCGATACCACTTGCGCAATGCCCATGCGACGCCGACGTGCTGCCAGCAACGACAACACCAGCACTTCTACACCGAGTGCGCCGGCCAGGAAACGGTGCACCTGTTCGCGCCAAGCCTTGTGCGATTCCAGCGGACGGATCTGACTGGCCACATGCGTGTTGGCTTGGTCGGTGGTCTGCGGCCAGGTGACGCGGCCGTAGCAGGTCGGCCAGTCCGGGCAACTCATGCCGGCATCGGACAGGCGCACGAACGACCCGAACAGGATCGTGCTCGCAGTGAACAACGCAGCCAGCCAGGCCATGCGGTGGAAGTGGCGAAACAATGCCGGTGGCGCAAACAGATTCATCGAAACAGGCTCACATCAGTTTCAGCAGCTTGACCAGATCGGCACGCAAGCCGGCCGGGTCGAAGTCCGGGGCGTAACGCAGGATCACGAAGCCATTGGGGTCGATCACATACACCGGCACGCCGGCAGCGTCGGTGGCGCGCGGCAATGCCTGCCGCAGCCGTGCATCGCCGCGCAGTACGCGTAACGCCGGCATCGGCGGCAGGCCGGCCGGCGGCGAGCCGATCCACAACACCTCCACCTTGTCGGCGCGATGCCCGAGCAACTGCCACACCTTGTCCAGTTCCGCTGCCAGCGCCACGCACTGCTGTGTGCAATTTGCCGGCGGTGCAAGCGCAATCCGCCAGACCCGCTCGATCGGCGCCCACGCATATGGCTGCCCGTTCGCGCGTAGCGGAACCAATGCACGCAGGTCGGCAGGCGGTTTCAGCAGTTCGCCATGATTGCGCATCGACGCCGGCTGCCAGCCGGAGAAGCGCAGCACGCCGGCCAGCAACATCGAGCCGAAGAACAGCACCGCCAGGGCAATCAGCATCCTGCGGCCGCGTTTGACCGAGTGCGGCGTGGCCGATGTGGATGAGGTCATGCCGGCGATTTTCTCATGCCGCAGGCGTCAGTGCCCGCGTCGACGGCGGCGGCGCGCACGCCACGTCAGCAGCGTTGCAGTGACCAGCACTGCCGTAGCCAGCCCGAACCATTGCACCGCATAACCCAAGTGCCGCGCGGGTGGTAGCGTGTTCGGCAGCATCTCCAGATCGCGCACATACCCGACCGGTAGGGCCGGATCCAAGCGCAATACCTGCGACGAAATGTCGCGCCTGCCCAGCGTGCTGCGCAAGGCCGTTGTATCCAGGCGCGTGGCTAGCCAGATCTGCGGTGCATCGACCGCTGCCAATGCCGGCCCAATGGCGAGTCCAGCCGAAGTCGGTGCGCCCAACAAGCCCTGTATTGTCTGGGTACCTTGCATCGGAGTGATCGTTGGTAACTGCCGATTCGCCGGCAGCGGCAGCCAGCCCAGCTCGACCAGCAACGTGCCTGACATGCCTTCCGGTGCTGCAAGTTGATAGACGCGCACACCCGCGCGCCCTTCGTGTAATTGGTTGTCCAGCAAGACCTGCTGCGGCAGAAAGCGCACGCGCCCGCTCACCCAGGCCAGTTCATGCGGCATGGCGAATGCCTGCATCAAGGTCAACGGCGTCTCTCGAACATGCGCAGCGCGTTCCAGTAAGGCTTGCTTGCTATGCATGCGCTGCAGCTGCCATTGCCCAAGCGCCGCAAAACCAGCGCTGACCAATAATGCCAGACACCAACCCAGCACCATCGTGTGCTTGCGCATCATGACAAGCGACGCAAAAAGGCGTGCAATGCCGTTACCACGCCAACGACTACCGGGGCTGTTGTGAACGATTCGCTCAAGACGCTGCTGATTGTCGCCTTCCTGATCGTGATCCTATGGAACCTGGGCGCCGGCCTCTACTACCTGCTCACCGACCGTGGCGAGACCAAGCGCACAGTCAACGCACTCACCTGGCGCATCGGTCTATCGGTCGCGTTGATCGCGGTCGTGATCATCGGTATCTACACCGGCTGGATCAAGCCGCATGGGATTGGGCGCTGACGCGCCGGGATGCGGCATTGGAGATGCGCAAGAGCGACTTGTCACTGCGCTTTTACGAATCCCCACTCCCCAATCCCAGCCCTCAAAGTACATACACGAATAGGAACAACGCCAGCCACACCACGTCCACGAAGTGCCAATACCACGCTGCTGCTTCGAAAGCGAAATGGTGGTCGCGGGTAAAGTGCCCCTTCGCGGCGCGTAGCCACATCACTGCCAGCATGATCGTGCCCAGCAGCACATGCATGCCGTGGAAGCCGGTGAGCATGAAGAAGGTCGAACCGTAGATGCCAGATCCAAGCGTGAGATTGAGTTCGGTATAGGCGTGGATATATTCCTCGGCCTGCAGGAACAAAAACACGCAACCCAGCAGCACAGTCAGGCCCAGCCACAGCGACAACGAACCGCGACGTCCGCCTTTGAGCGCGTGATGGGCGATGGTCAAGGTCACGCCGGAACTGAGCAGGATCAGGGTATTGATCAGCGGCAAGCCCCAGGCCGGGATAGTCTGAAATTGCCCACCGATCGTGCCAGGGCCATTGGTCGGCCACGCAGCGGAATAGCCGTTCCACAGCAACTCGTTGGTCATCACGCCATCGCCTTCGCCGCCCAACCAGGGCAGCGTCAGCACGCGGGTGTAGAACAACGCACCGAAGAAGGCGCCGAAAAACATCACTTCGGAAAAAATGAACCACACCATCCCCATGCGGAACGAGCCATCTACCTGGCGGTTGTAATGCCCGGCGTTGGATTCGCGAATGACATCGCCAAACCACATAAACAAGGTCGCCAGCAACATCGCCACGCCAGCGAAGAACGTCCAGCGCCCCCATGCAGCGTCGTTGAGCCAACTTGCCACGCCGATCATCATCACGAACATCGCAATCGACCCCACAAACGGCCACTTACTCTGGCTCGGGACGAAATACGCATCGGCGTTGGTACTGTGGTCGGCCATGGCGTTGCTTCCGTGTCGTGGTGCGAGTGGATGACGAGTTACGGTGCTGCGCGCGGCGCGCTGGATGCGCCAGCGCCCCGTAATTCCGAGGTCAGTGCGTCGTTGCGATAGAACGTGTAAGACAAAGTGATGGTGGTGACTTCCGGCGGCAAGGCAGGGTCGACGATAAAGCGCAGCGGCATGTCGCGCGTTTCCCCGGCCTGCAAGGTCTGCGCGGTAAAACAGAAACATTCGGTCTTGTTGAAATATCCCGATGCACGCGCTGGCGCGACCGACGGCACCGCGCTACCCACCACTGCACGCGGGCTGTCGTTGCGCGCGAAATACAGCGCTTCGTTGAGTTCGCCAGGCACCACGTCCATCGTCATCTGCTCGGGATGGAAGGTCCACGGCAGTTTGGAATTCACCCCGGCATCGAATTCCACCCGCACGGTGCGCTTGCCGGATGCAGCAGGCGCACCCTCGCTTGCACGTGAGCTGCCCGGGGCACGCTCCATGCGGATTCCGAACACTTTCTCGCAGGCGATGCGGTAGAGCGGCACCAGCGAAAAGGTTAGCACGAACACGCCCAATACCACGCCCAGCAGCTTGAACAGGCCGGCAGTCGGTGCAGGCGCGGGCACGCGGGCATTCATCGTGCGATGACTCCAGAGGCGATGAAGCCTGCGTAGATCAGCGCTGCGATGATGCTGACAGTGACCGCAGTGCGGCGCACGGCACGACGCTGTTGCGCCTGCCGTTCGGCAGCGGAGAGCAAACGTATCACGGCCGATGCCGGCGCGGGCTCAGTAACCGATGTCTTCATGCGCAAGATCTCCAGGCTTGATCATCGGCGGCACGGTGAAGGTATGCGCCGGCGCAGGTGAGGGCACTGTCCACTCCAAACCCTTCGCCCCTTCCCATGCGCGCGCATCGGCCTTTGCGCCACTGCGCAACGACGCGAGCAGAATCCCGGCCATCAGGAACGGTGTGGCGAACATGCCGAACGCACCGACCGAACTGATCAGATTCCAGTCGGCGAACACCACGTTGTAATCGGGAATACGCCGCGGCATACCGGCCAAACCGAGGAAGTGTTGCGGGAAGAACAATAGATTAACGAACACCATCGTCCACCAGAAGTGGAACTTGGCCCAGGTCTCGTTGTACATGCGTCCGGTCCACTTCGGCCACCAGTAATACACCGCCGCAATCAATGCGAATACCGCACCGGTAACCAGCACATAATGGAAATGCGCGACAACAAAATAGGTGTCGTGATACTGGAAATCCGCCGGTACGATCGCCAGCATCAGGCCCGAGAAACCACCGATGCTGAAGAGAATGACGAATGCCACTGCCCACAACATCGGCGACTCGAACGTCAGCGAGCCTTTCCACATTGTGCTCACCCAATTGAACACTTTCACCCCGGTCGGGATGGAGATCAGCATCGTGGCGAACATGAAGTAGATTTCGCCACCGAGCGGCATACCCACGGTGAACATATGGTGTGCCCACACGATGAAACTCAGGAAGGCGATTGCGGCAATGGCATAGACCATCGCCTGGTAACCGAACAGCGGCTTACGGCTGAAGGTGGGAATGATTTCGCTGACCACGCCGAACGCCGGCAGGATCATGATGTAGACCTCGGGGTGCCCGAAGAACCAGAAGATATGCTGGTACATTACCGGGTCACCGCCGCCGGCCGCGTTGAAAAAGCTGGTACCGAAGAACTTGTCAGTCAACAACATGGTCACCGCACCGGCCAGCACTGGCATCACGGCGATCAGCAGGAATGCGGTAATCAGCCAGGCCCAGCAGAAGATCGGCATCTTCAACAGATCGATGCCCGGCGCGCGCATGTTGAGCACGGTTGCGATGATGTTGATCGCACCCATGATCGAACTGACGCCGGCAACGTGGATTGCAAACACGCTGAAAGCCACGTTGTAGCCGCCTTGCAACGACAGCGGCGGATACAACGTCCAACCACCCGCCGGCGCGCCACCCGGCAAAAATAGCGTCAGCAGCAACAAGGTGAACGCGACCGGCAGCAACCAGAACGACCAGTTATTCATGCGCGGCAACGCCATATCCGGGGCGCCGATCTGCAGCGGAATCATCCAGTTGGCCAAACCGACGAACGCTGGCATCACGCCACCGAAGATCATCACCAGTGCATGCACGGTGGTCATCTGATTGAAGAATTCCGGTTTGACGAACTGCAATCCGGGCTGCATCAATTCGGCTCGAATGACCACGCTCATCGCCGCGCCAACGATAAACATCACAAAGGAAAACAGCAGATATAGCGTGCCGATGTCCTTGTGATTGGTCGAAAAAAACCAGCGTTCGACAAAACCGGGCTGGTGGTGTCCGTGGTGATCGACTGCGGTATGCGCCATGACGGAACGACCTCTGCGAAGCGAGCGGTTGTGAGCGATTAAAGAACGGCGGTCGGCGCCGCGGCTGGCGCTGTTTCGTCAGGCGGCGTCACAGGTGCAGCGGCCGCCGGAGATGCACCCGCAACACTGCGGCGCGCTGCCAGCCAGCGCTGGAACTCGGCTTTGGGCAATGCTTCGACCACGATCGGCATGAATCCATGATCCTTGCCGCACAACTCAGCGCATTGCCCGCGATACACGCCCGGCTGCTCGATATTGGTCCATGCCTCGTTGACGATGCCGGGAATTGCGTCCTGCTTCCAGCCCAGCGCAGGCACCCACCAAGCGTGGATCACGTCGTCGGCAGTGATCACGAAGCGGATTTTGGTATTGACCGGCAGCACCAGGCGGTTGTCGACGTCCCGCAGATAATGCGGCTGCGACGCAGCGGTCGGGCGCTCACCGCTCTGCCGGATGCGGTCGGATTCGCGCGCCAAGCGACTGGTGAATTCCACACCCTGGCCCAGATACTCGTATTTCCACATCCACTGATAGCCGGTCACCTTGACCGTCATTTCCGATTCGCGGGTGTCGTACATCGCAATCAACTTGGCTGTCGCCGGCCACGCCATCGCGATCAGCACCAACACCGGAATCACCGTCCACAAGATTTCGGCCGTGGCGTTGTGACTGAATTGCGCAGCCACCGCGCCTTTAGACTTGCGGAACTTGAAGATCGCATAGCCCATCGCCGCGAACACCAGCGCCCCGATCACCACGCACACCCACAGCGCAACCATGTGCGCCTCATAGGCCATGCGTGCGGTCTGGGTCACTCCTCGGCCCATGTTGAGCTGCCATTGCTTGAGGTCGGCCGATTGCGCCCATGCGGCCGGCGCGCTCAGCAGCGCCGTCATCGCCAAGCCCAAGCGTGCGTGCATCGACTTCCAGCTGCTGCGTTGCGTCATTGCCTAGACCCTTACGTCATCGGTGACGGCCATTGGCGGCCGCGAGCAAGCGTTTTAGCGTAGTTGCCAGTTCCACACGTTCGGCCGGCCCGAGAAAACTTCCGATCTCGATTTGCTTGCCGCTGCTTACCAGCAACACTCTGTCGTCGCGCTCCATGCATAACCGAACCCAATGCGGATGTGCCTGAAACGCTGGTGGCGCGTGTCCGAACGGAAACACCTCGACAACGGTTTCACCCACCCGGATCGCTTCTTCGCGCTCGCCACTTCGCCACAACTGCCGTAGCGCCAGCGCCACCACACCACTGTGCAATAGGGCGAACATCGGCGCGAACGCATTACCGGTCCACCAACCCAAGCCTGCAAACAACCACATCGTTCCCGCCAACACTGCGAACAGCAGCACGAATTGCTTGCCCGACAGTGCCCGCGGAGGCCGCAACCGCACTTGCGTCCCAACCCTTTCGGCCATCAACGGCAGCAATTCGATCATTGGTAGACGCAGCGCACTGCGGGAATGCCCTGATGGTAGACCCGCGCGAATGCATGCGGCAAGCGTTTCCGAAGATCTAGGATTTGCTGCAGTGCAGCTAAAAAATGCGCGTAAATCAACCACTTCCGAGCTGCGTGGCGACACCTGCTTCCGTGGCGACACCTGCTTCGAAGCGGGCCCGCCAAAGCACGTACTGGCGACCGACATGCACAAAACGGCAGGAAAGCTGCCGCTTCCACACAAGTGCGCGGGCGGGTCGGCTCACTAGAATGAGCGAGGATTCCCAGCCCTGTTTCGCATGAACGCTCAGCTCGACCCGCTTGCCTCCAACCCGGTTGCGCGCCCGCTGTTGGCGCCCGAACTGCCCGCCGCGCCAGGCGCTTTGCGTGCCGCCGTCACCGCCGCCTGGCTCAAAGACGAAGCCGAGCACGTGCGCGAATTGCTAGCCCATGCACGCTTCCCGGCCGCCGAACAAACAAAGGTGCAAGCGGTCGCGGCCGATTTGGTCACCCGCGTGCGTGCACGCGCACACGACCAGAGCGCGATCGAAGCCTTCATGCGCCAATACGACCTGGGCAGCGAAGAAGGCGTCCTGCTGATGTGCGTGGCCGAAGCGCTGCTGCGTATTCCCGATCAGAACACTGCAGACAAACTGATCCGCGACAAGCTCGGCGATGCCGACTGGAACAAGCACATGGGCGGCAGCGACTCGGTGCTGGTCAACGCATCGACCTGGGGGCTGATGCTCACCGGCAAGCTGGTGCAGCTCAACGAGCTCACCCGCGCCGATGTGCCAGGTGCATTCAAGCGACTGATCGGCCGCGTCGGCGAACAGGTGATTCGTCTGGCTGTGCGTCAGGCAATGAAGATCATGGGCCATCAATTCGTCATGGGACGCACCATCGGTGAGGCATTGTCGCGCTCGCGCAAAGGCGACAACGCCGATTACCGCTATTCGTTCGACATGCTCGGCGAAGGCGCACTCACCATGGAGGATGCGCAGCGCTATCTGCAGGCATATCGCGATGCGATTCATGCAATCGGCCGCAGCGGCAGCTTCGTTGGCACCGACGTGTTCGCAGCTCCCAGCATTTCGATCAAGCTGTCAGCCTTATACCCGCGCTACGAGCATGCCAAGCGCGCACGCGTGTTGGCCGAGCTAGTTCCCGGCGTATTGGAGCTGGCGCAGTTGGCCAAGGCCTACGGCATCGGCTACACCGTCGACGCCGAAGAAGCAGACCGCCTGGAACTGTCGCTGGACATCATCGAGGCCACGTTCTCCGACCGGTCGCTGGACGGATGGGAAGGCTATGGTCTTGCCGTGCAGGCGTATCAAAAACGCACGCCGTATACGATCGATTTCCTTGCCGATCTTGCACGTCGCCTCGGTCGGCGCATTCCTGTGCGTCTGGTCAAAGGCGCGTATTGGGATGCCGAAATCAAGCGTGCACAGATCGAGGGCCATCCCGGCTACCCGGTGTTTACGCGCAAGCAGAACACCGATGTGTCTTACCTTGCCTGCGCACGTTGCATGTTCACGCACAGCGATGCGCTGTATCCGATGTTCGCCACCCATAACGCGCAGACCATCGCGGCGGTACGTGCGATTGCTGCAGGCAAGACTTACGAGTATCAGAAGCTGCACGGCATGGGCGATGACCTATATGCCGAAGTGATTCCGCTCGATCGTCTGGGGCTGCCGTGCCGCGTGTATGCACCGGTCGGCTCGCACGAGGATTTGCTGCCGTATCTGGTGCGCCGCCTGCTCGAAAACGGCGCCAATTCCAGCTTCGTCAATCGTATTACCGATGAAACCGTCGCTATCGAAGAGCTGATTCGCGATCCGGTCGAAGCGGTGTTGTCATTTGCCTCCATTCCGCATCCCAAGATTCCGCTGCCAACCGAACTGTTGCGCAGCCAGAACCAGCACAGGAAAAACTCCATGGGCGCCAATCTCGCCAACGACAACGATCTGCGGCAGTTGGCCGAGCAACTCAATGCCGCGATTAAACCGTGGAAGGCCGCCCCGCTGGTGCCCGGTGCGGTGATCAGCACGCCCAGCGAGGCGGTGCTCAACCCGGCAGATCGTCGCGAAACGGTCGGGCAGTGGCAGCCAGCCGACCCGGCCACCGTGCAGAGGTCCCTGGCGACCGCTGCCGCCGCGCAGCCCGCCTGGAACCGCACACCTGCAGCAAGTCGCGCCACCATCCTGGAACATGCCGCCGAACTGCTCGAAGCGCGCATGCCCGGATTCATGGCGATCTGCGTCAAGGAAGCCGGCAAGACCTTGCCCGACGCAGTGGCCGAGGTGCGCGAGGCGGTGGATTTCCTGCGCTATTACGCCAGCCAGGCACGGGCGCAGTTCAGCGCGCCCGAACGCCTGCCCGGACCAACCGGCGAATCCAACGAGCTGCAGCTGCACGGCCGCGGCGTATTCGTTTGCATCAGCCCCTGGAACTTCCCGCTCGCCATTTTCCTCGGCCAAGTCGCAGCCGCCCTCGCTGCAGGAAATAGCGTCATAGCCAAACCGGCCGAGCAGACCAACCTCATCGGATATGCTGCGGTAAAACTACTTCATGAAGCTGGCATCCCCGAAGCAGTCGTGCAGTTCTTGCCAGGCGATGGCGCCACCGTCGGCGCCGCACTGACCAACGATCCGCGGGTCGCCGGCGTCGCCTTTACCGGCTCCACCGATACCGCACGCATCATCAATCGCACGCTGGCCTCGCGTGATGCCGCGATCGGCGTCTTGATTGCCGAGACTGGCGGCCAGAACGCCTTCATCGCCGACTCGTCGTCGCTACCGGAGGCCGTTGTCAAGGACGCGATCTCTAGCGCCTTCATGTCTGCCGGCCAACGTTGCTCGGCCGCACGCGTGCTGTTCGTCCAGGACGACATCGCCGACAAGGTCATGACCATGCTCGCCGGCGCCATGGGTGAGTTGAAAATCGGCGACCCCGGCCAGTTGTCCACCGACGTTGGTCCCGTTATCGATGCCGATGCGCTCAAAATTCTCGGCGATCACGCAGCGCGCATGGATAGCGAAGCTCGCCTGATCGGCTGCACCACATTGGATGCAGTGACCGCAAACGGCAGCTTTTTCGCTCCGCGTGCGTACGAACTGACGTCGCTTGCGCAGTTACATCGCGAGGTTTTCGGTCCCGTCCTGCACGTGATCCGCTGGAAAGCCGATCAGCTCGACACTGTTATCGATCAAATCAACGCCACCGGATATGGCTTGACCCTGGGAGTGCACTCGCGCATCGACGAGACCATCGAGCGCATTACTTCACGCGTCACGGTCGGCAATGTCTACGTCAACCGCAACCAGATCGGCGCCGTCGTCGGCGTACAGCCCTTCGGCGGCCAGGGCCTATCCGGCACTGGGCCCAAAGCCGGCGGTCCGCATTACCTGCTGCGTTTTGCAACCGAAAAGGTCGTCACTGTTAACACCACAGCAGCAGGTGGCAACGCCTCACTACTGACAATGGGCGACTGAGACGACGACTAATTGCCGTCGCGTCAGCGTCTTGGCCTTGCCACGATGCAATACCTGCATGTGTCAGAAATCTGGGTTGCCGCCACGCAGCAACTTCTGGCAGCTCAACCGGTGACAAGCACGACCCGCGCGAAATTGCGCTTGCCAACCTGGATGACACCCTCAAAGCCTTGGCCAAACTGGCGCGAAGGATCCTCGACCACTTCGCCGTCGATCTTGACTGCCCGCTCCTTGAGTTTGCGCGTGGCTTCGGAATTGCTGGGCGTCAGGCCGGCGGCAGTGAGCAGGCTTGCGATCCGCAGCCCTTCAGCCGGCACGGCGACTTCGTGCAGTGGCAGCAGGCTGGTGTCGCCCTGCCCCGTCACCACGGCGTGCCAGCCGGCAATGGCCTGCTCGGCCGCTGCGGCATCGTGAAAACGTGCGGTCAGTTCGCGAGCCAGACGCAATTTGACTTCGCGCGGATGCAGCTCACCCGAAACGACCTGTTCTTTCAGGCGCGCGGCCTCGGCAACGCCAATGTCGAAGGACAGCAGATCGATCCAGCGCCAGGTCAACTCGTCACCGATCTTCATCGTCTTGGTGACAATGTCGATGGCGGGCTCATTGATACCGATGTAGTTGCCCAGCGACTTGGACATCTTGGCAATGCCATCCAGACCTTCCAATAACGGCATGGTCAGCACGATCTGCGGCGCCTGTCCATAATGTTCCTGCAAGCCGCGGCCCACCAGAAGGTTGAACTTCTGATCGGTGCCACCCAGTTCGACGTCTGCCTTCAAGGCAACCGAGTCGTAGCCCTGCACCAGCGGATACAGGAACTCGTGGATGGCGATCGGCTGGTGGCCGCTGAAGCGCTTGGCGAAGTCGTCGCGCTCGAGCATGCGCGCGACCGTGTGCTGCGCCGACAACTTGATCATGTCCGCGGCACTCATCTGGCCGAACCATTCGGAGTTGAAGCGCACCTCGGTACGCTCGCGGTCGAGGATTTTAACGACCTGCTCCTCATAGGTACGCGCGTTGGCCAGCACCTCTTCGCGAGTGAGCGGCTTGCGGGTGACGTTCTTGCCGCTAGGGTCACCAATCATGCCGGTGAAGTCGCCGATCAGGAAGATCACCTGATGGCCGAGCTGCTGAAAATGCCGCATCTTGTTGAGCAGCACGGTGTGGCCCAAATGCAGATCCGGTGCGGTAGGATCGAAGCCGGCCTTTACCCGTAGCGGGACACCTGATTTGAGGCGCGCTTCGAGCTGATCGAGCTTGAGGATCTCGTCGACACCGCGGCCAATGAGCGCAAGGGATTCTTCGATAGTGGCCAACCACAGACTCCAGCGGCGTGCGCCGTCAAAAAACATGAATGATGTTAAACGCGAGTTAATTCCGCGCCGAGTGAAATAATGAACAGGCTCAATACTTTGACGCGCTGTTACATGGTGCCTATGTTACCGATGTTTGCGCTCGCATTCCGAGCCGCTTAGGAATTTGAACGATGCAGAACTCAGAGCAGGGCCGTGCACGTAAGCGGCGCTTTCAAGAACGTCTCCACGTCCTCCACGACACTGCACTGCATCGCAAGCTCAAGGCACACCTGTCGGCAGCATTCAATGAAAGCTGGACACGCCGCCATTGGATCCATGTCAGTCTGTTCGCGACCATCGGCGCGCTGGTCGCGACGATCGTGCCGGGCTTTTCCAACGCCATCGATACGCCACTCTCCAGCCATTCCACGCTGGCATTGCCGCTGCCGCCCTTGTTACCTAGCCGCAAGCAGCGCGCGCCCGGCACCGATTGGGAAACGGTGCAGGTCAAACCCGGTCAGACGCTGAGCACCTTGTTTAGCGAGTTGGGAATTCCGACCGCGGTGATGTATCAGGTGCTTGCGCATCCGGGCACCAAGGACGCGCTGACCAAGTTGCATGCAGGCGCCGAGATCGCCTTCGATATGCCAGCGCCAGGGCAGCTGCGCGCACTGCGCTTCGATCGCGACGACAGCCATCGTGTGGAGCTGCGCCTGTTGGGCGACAGCGTGCGCGAGAACGTCATCGAGCGCGCGACAACCATGCGTACGGTGGTGGCAAGCGGGGAAATCAGCAGTTCGTTGTATGCATCGGCCAGCAAGTCGGGCCTGTCACCGGCGGCGGTTGAGATCATGACCGACGAGATTTTCAAGTACGACATCGACTTCGATAAGGACCTGCAGCCGGGCGACCGTTTCAGTGTGGTGATGGATGAGACCTGGCGCGAAGGCGAGCGGATCGGCACCGACGAGATCCTGGCGGCGACCTTCACCACTGGCGGCAAGACCTATACCGGATTCCGCTTTAAGCGCGAGGGCAAGCCGGCCGAGTATTTCGACATCAACGGCCGGCCGCTGAAGAAAAGTTTCATCCGTATGCCGGTTGCCTACAGCCGCATCAGCTCCACCTTTGGCGCGCGTAAGCATCCGGTGCTGGGCACCATGCGCATGCACAAGGGTGTGGATTACGCAGCCGCCTCGGGCACGCCGATCATGGCTGCTGGCGATGCGCGCGTGGTGTTTGTGGGCACCCAGCATGGCTACGGCAATGTGGTGATCCTGGACCACGGCAGGAACTTCAGCACGCTGTACGGGCACATGTCGCGCTTCGGCAAGATCAAGGCCGGCCAGCGGATCAATCAGGGCACGGTAATCGGTTATGTGGGCATGACCGGTCTGGCGACCGGCCCGCATCTGCATTACGAATTCCGCGTCGCCGGCCAACAGCGCAACCCGATGTCGGTGACCATGCCGCCGCCGGAGCCGCTGCAAGGCGCCGAGCTGGCGGCGTTCCGCGCGCAGACTGCGCCTGCATTGGCACGTATCGAAAGCATCGAGAAGCTGATCTATGCCGATGCCGCCAAGCCTGGCAAGAGCAAGCCGCGCGGTTAAGTGGAGCGTCTGACAAGCCTTTGCAAGCAGTTCCCTGGTCAAACACTTTGATTGTTACTGCAGGCAGCAGATAGTTGCCGCCTCACGACCGGCATCGAGGATGCGTGCATGGCACCTGTTCATGCCGAATGCGCAGCCTTGCTAAGCCGTTACTATGAATGAAAAGCTGGTTGACGTCCCTGCCCCAGCTGCACAAGCTGGGTGATTGTGCATATCTGGCTCCGGCATGTCTGCTCTGAAACACGTGGAATTCCCGCTCTATGTGGGCCTGATGTCGGGCACCAGCGCCGACGGCATCGATGCCGCGCTGGTGCGCTTTGCCGACGGCACACACCGCCGCTGCGAACTCGTCGCAGGCACCACGGTGGCCTGGGAACCGCAACTGCGGGAGACGTTGGTGGCGCTGGGTCAAGGTGCTGAGGCGATCGCCATCGATGCGCTCGGCCAGCTCGACGCGCAGGTGGGACTGGCGTTTGCCGCTGCTGCCAATCAGCTGATCGGCGAAAGCGGCGTGGACCGGCAGCGCATTCGCGCAATCGGTTCGCATGGGCAGACCATCCGCCACCGACCGAAAGCGAATCCGTCTTTCACCTGGCAGATTGGCGACGCCAGCCGGATTGCCGAGCACACCGGGATCACCACGGTGGCCGATTTCCGCCGCCGCGATGTCGCTGCCGGTGGGCAGGGTGCGCCGCTGATGCCGGCCTTCCATCTGGCGATGCTGGGCGCGGGCGACGAAGACCGTGCCGTGCTCAATCTGGGGGGCATCGGCAATCTGACGTTGATCCCGCGCGATGGCCCGGTGCGGGGCTTGGATACCGGGCCGGCCAATGCGTTGCTGGATAGCTGGTGCCAGCAACACCATGGCAGGTCGTTCGATGCCGAGGGTGCGTTTGCCGCAAGTGGGCGAGTCGATGCGGCATTACTGCAGGCGCTGTTGGCCGACCCGTGGTTTGCGTTGCCGCCGCCCAAGAGCACCGGGCGCGAACAGTTTCATCTGGCCTGGGCGCTGCAGGCAATGCAGACGATAGGCAGCGCGACGCCCCATCCGGCCGATGTGCAGGCGACCTTGCTGGAACTCACCGCGACCACCGTGGCCGATGCGTTGCTGCGGCTGCAACCCGACACCCGCCGAGTACTGGTGTGCGGCGGCGGAGTGCGCAATCCGGTGTTGATGGCACGATTGGTGGCACGGCTGCCAGGCGTGGTGGTTGAATCCAGCGCGCAACATGGGCTGGATCCGGACTACCTGGAAGCGATGGGCTTTGCATGGCTGGCAGCCGAACTGCTGGCAGGACGTGCAGCCAATCTGCCATCCGTGACCGGGGCGGCCGGGCTGCGGCGGCTGGGAGCGATATATCCGGCGTGAGCCGGACTGCATGGCCTGGATGACGGGCGTTGCCTGGTCCGCGTTGCCTGGTCCACATCGTCGTGCGGCATTGGGACCTTCGGCGTTGAGGTGTTATCGGAAAGGCGCATCCCCTGGTTGGCAGCTCCTGATACTTGCAAGGCTTGATCGCGCGCGGATGCGCTCACGGGCCAGGCATCATTTGGATGGCCGACACGCAGCTACGGATCATTCCCCGCCGGCAGCGCCTCGAGCGCGGCGATCGCTTCAGCCAGGGCATCGACTTCCGGGTGCTGCACGCCGCCGGTGACTTCGTATTCGCTCGCAAACAGGCCCTGTTTGAGCAGATGCATGACGGTCTGGTGCTGGGTCCAGCCACGTGCCACGGAAATGCGGCGGACCCTGTCCACCAGCACTGGATCGATGTCACGCAATACCAGATCGGTCATGCCCTGCCTCGTGCAATGCGCTGCCCCGCTGGCATCACCGGCAACCTTGGCCGGCGTTTCAATCCTGCCGCCTGTCATGCGCCAACAGCCGCGGCCACAGCCAGGCCAGCAGCAGCAGCGTCGGGACCACGGTCAGGGCGCTGAGGATGAAGAAAGTGCTGTAGGAGGTTGCCTCGACCACGAAGCCGGAGACGCCGCCAGCGAACTTGCCTGGCAGATTGGCCAGCGAGACCAACAAGGCGTATTGGGTCGCGGTGAAGTTGCGGTCGGTCAGCGAGGACATGAAGGCCACCAGCACGGTGGCGGCAAAGCCCTGGAACAAGTTGTCTGCGCTGAGCGCGGCATAGAACGCCCACAACTTGCCGGGGTTGTGTGCCATCAGCAGGAAGGCGAGGTTGGACAGCGCCACGCCTAATGCGGCGACCAGCAGCATGCGACGGAACCCGAACGCCGCCACCGCTGCACCGCCGGCGAAGGCACCGACGATCCCCATCCAGACGCCGAACAGTTTGGAGACGGTGGCGATGTCGGCTTTGGTGAAGCCCGAATCCAGATAGAACGGGCCAGCCATGACGCCGATCACCTGGTCGGGGAACTTGTACAAGCCCACGAACAGCAGCAGCACGATGCCCAGCGCTAGGCCATTGCTGGAAAAGAAGCTGGAAATCGGCTGCCAGAACGCACCGACGACATCGACGCGGCGCATCACCGTCGCCTCGGTCCGGTCGGGTTCGCGGCACAACAAGGTGGTGGCGATCGGCAACAGCATCAGCGCCGCAATGCCCACATACGCCCACGTCCACCCGAGGTATTCGGCCATGTACAGCGCGCCCGCACCGCCCAGGATCAGACCGATGCGATAGCCAAGCGTGTAGGTCGCGGCCAGCGCGGCCTGCGCCGCATCCGGGGCGATTTCGATGCGATACGCATCCACGACCGAGTCCTGGGTAGCGCCCCAAAACGAAGCAAACAGGACCCAACCGACCAAACCGGTGACGCTCAGGTCCGGTCGCGAGAACGCCAATGCAAACAGTCCGATGGTGACGCCGATCTGCGCGACCAGCAGCCAGGAACGACGGCGCCCCAGCAATGCAGTGAGCGGAAACGCGTAGCGATCGATCAGCGGCGCCCACAGGAATTTGAGCAGATAGAAAAAGCTGGCCAGGCTGATCAGGCCGATGCTGCGCAGGTCTAGGCCCACATCGCGCAATCGGGTGGACAAGGTTTGCGAGGCGATCAGCAGGAACGGCAAGCCGCTCCCGAAACCGAGCAGCGCCATGGTCGCCGCCGATGGCGTGGCGAAGGCGTGCTGGATGCCTCGCCAGCTTTTGTAGAGAGGAGCGGGCTTGGTCATGCGTGTGGCCGGTGGGAGCGGAAGGCGATCGGCGCGGCCGATTGAATGCGTCGCGCCGTGGCGTGGGTCGAGCTTTCGGAGGCAGACAGCGCGCTTCGAAGACTATCCATGGCATCAGCGTGCGTCGTATCGAAGTGAGGTAGTACAGCTTCCACGACCAACGTCTTCATCTGTGTCGTCAGGCCGCTCGAGGGCAACCGACCCTGACTGCCAATCGCCCTACCCTGCAAGTCGCGCTGTGTGGCGGCAACGTCGTCAGCCAGGCCCAGTTCGGTAGCGGCAAAAAGCTGGCGTTGTTTTTCAGAAGCCAATGCCAGTGCTTGACTCACTGCGCGTAATCCACGATGTACGGCGCGTGGTCGGAGAAGCGCTGTTCGCGGTAGATCGAGCAGGCTTTCAAGGTGTCGCGCAGGCCGGGGGTGATCAGTTGGTAGTCGATGCGCCAACCGACGTTGTTGGCGCGCGCGGCGCCGCGGTTGCTCCACCAAGTGTAGTCCTCGCCCTGCGGGTGCAGCACCCGATAGCTGTCGACCCAGCCGCGGCCATCGGCGGCATTTGCGTCGTCCAGCGCGTCGGCGCACAGGCCGTTGAGCCAGTCGCGCTCGGGCGGCAGGCAGCCGGAGTTCTTCTGATTGGATTTCCAGTTTTTGATGTCCAGCACCGAGCGCACAATGTTCCAGTCGCCGCACAGCACGTACTGCCGGCCACTGGCCAACCACGCGTCCAGGATCGGCCGCAGCCATTCCATCACCTGGAACTTGTAGTCCTGGCGCAATTGGCCCGAAGACCCGGACGGAATATAGAACGACACCACGCTGAGATTGCCGAAGCGCGCTTCGATGTAGCGCCCCTCTTCGTCGAACTCGGGCCAGCCCAGCGCGGTGCGCACCTCATCGGGCTCGTGCCTGCTGTAGATCGCCACGCCACTGTAGCCCTTCTTGGTGCTGGCGTCGCGGAACCATGCCTTGTAGCCGGTGGGCAGGAATTTCGGCCCGGCCAGCTGATGCTCCTGGGCCTTGGTCTCCTGGACGCACAGCACATCGGCGTCCTGAGCGGCGAACCACTCGAAGAAACCCTTGGTGGCGGCCGATCGCAGGCCGTTGGCGTTGAAACTGATGATGCGCATAGGGGCCTGGAATAGGGAATTGGGAATGGACAATCGTAAAGCCTACCCCAGCGCCGCCGGGAAGGCTGCTTGCGACCGATGCGTTTACCATTCCCGGTTCTCCACTCCCCAATCCCGTCCGATGACCGATCACCGCACCCGTTTCCTGCAGCTGGCCCTGGGCGCCGATGCCTTGCGCTTTGGCGAATTCACGCTCAAGTCCGGGCGCGTCAGTCCGTACTTTTTCAATGCTGGGCGTTTCGATTCGGGCGCCAAGACCGCGCAGCTGGCGCAGTGCTATGCCGATGCGATCGATGCGGCCGGGGTGGAGTTCGATCTGCTGTTCGGGCCGGCCTACAAGGGCATTCCGTTGGCGACTGCACTGGCCTGCGCCTATGCCGGGCGCGCGCGCGACCTGCCGCTGGCCTTCAATCGCAAGGAAGCCAAGGACCATGGCGAAGGCGGCACCCTGATCGGTGCGCCGCTGGCCGGCCGCAGGGTACTGATCGTCGATGACGTGATCACCGCCGGTACCGCGATCCGCGAGGCGCTGGGCACCATCCGCGGCGCGGGCGGGATTCCGTCCGGGATCGTCGTGGCGCTGGACCGGCAAGAGATCGCGTCCGAACAAGATCGCCGCTCGGCAGCGCAGGCAGTGGCGGCCGAGGCCGGCATCCCGGTGATCGCAGTGGCCAACCTGGCCGACTTGCTTGCTTTTGCTGCAGGAAACGCCGACCTTGTGGGCTTCCGGGAGCCGCTGCTGGCTTATCGTGGTCGCTACGGGACCGACACCACAGACTGACGGCAGGCGACAGGGGGCTGCGATGATGCCGATACACACACGTTTGACGTTACTGGCCGCCGTTGCGGCGGCCGTTGTCGCCGCGCCCGCCATTGCGCAGGACAAGCCGGCGGCAAAAAAGCTGTACTGCTGGAACCAGAACGGTGCCCGCGTATGCAGCGATACGCTTCCATCGGAGGCGGTCAATCAGGCGCGCGACGAGTTCAACGTCAACAGCGGTATGCGCAGTGCCGAGGTGCAACGCGCGATGAGCAGCGACGAGCGTGCTGCCGCTGCTGCCAGCGCGCAACAACGCCAGGCAGACCTGGCCGCCGAGCAGATGCGCCAGCGCACCGACCAAGCGATGTTGATGTCGTATCAGAGCGAAGAGGGCCTGCGCCGGGTGTTCACAGAGCGCATCGCCATCGTCGACAACAACATCCACACCGCGCGATTCAACGTGACCAGCCTGCGCGAAGGCTTGGCCAGCATGCTACGCAGCGCCGGCGATCGCGAACTGGCCGGCCAGGCCGTCGCCGACAAGCTGGCCGCGGACATCCAGCAACGCCATCGCGAGCTGATGACGCAGTTGCGTCTGCAAACCAGCTTTGAGCAGCAACGGGTGGCGCTGGACGGCGAGATCGCCGACGTCCTGCAGCGCTATCGGGCCATGAAGGAGCCGCAGAGCGGCGCCTCGCCTACCGGCTGAGTGACTCGGCCGTCATTCCCGGCTGTGCAGCGCACTGCTGCGGGCGGCATTTCCCGATCCGACGCCCTGCCCGCATAATGGCCTGTCTTACTCCTTGCCCACGAGGCTCTCCCGCATGGCCCGGATCATCGCCATTGCCAACCAGAAGGGCGGCGTCGGCAAGACCACGACCGCAGTCAATCTGGCGGCCGGCCTGGCGCGCGCGCCCAAGCGTGTGTTGCTGGTGGATCTGGACTCGCAGGGCAACGCCACCATGGGCAGCGGCATCGACAAACGCGACGTTGCCGCCTCCACCTGCGATCTGCTGTTAGGCGAAAACACCGCTGCACAGATCCGGGTGACCGCGCCGGAAGGCTTCGACCTGCTGCCGGGCAACATCGACCTGACTGCCGCTGAGATCCAGCTGATGGACCAGGGCGGGCGCGAACAGCGGCTCAAGCGCGCACTGGCGCCAATCCGCGAAGAATACGACTTCATCCTGATCGACTGCCCGCCGGCGTTGTCGCTGCTGACGCTCAATGCATTGACCGCGGCCGATTCGATCATCGTGCCGATGCAGTGCGAGTACTACGCACTGGAAGGGCTGACCGCGCTGCTGGAAACGATCGAGGCGTTGCGCGCCGACCTTAATCCGGCGCTGGAAATCGAAGGCGTGCTGCGCACGATGTTCGACATCCGCAACAACCTGGCCAATGCGGTATCGGCGGAGCTGACCGAGCATTTCGGCGACAAAGTTTTCCGCACCATCGTGCCGCGCAATGTGCGTCTGGCCGAGGCGCCCAGCCATGGCCAGAGCATCGTCGGTTACGACCGCACCTCGCGTGGTGGCGTAGCGTACCTGGGGCTGGCCGGCGAGATCGTGCGCCGCCACAACGACTGCAACAAGGCCGTCCGGCCCGTGGAGACCGTTTGATGAGCAAGCCGATCCCCGCAAAGAAGCGCGGTCTGGGCCGTGGCCTGGAAGCGCTGTTGGGACCGAAGGGCGCGGCCGCTGCAGCGGCACCGAGCGCAGCCAGCGAAGATGCGTTGCAGCCGGGCGATAGCTTACGCCAGTTGCCAGTGGCCCAGCTGCAGCCGGGCAGGTACCAGCCGCGTCGAGAGATGGACGAGGTCAAGCTGGCCGAGCTTGCCGAATCGATCAAGGCGCAGGGTGTGATCCAGCCGATCGTGGCGCGCGAGCTGGCGCCGGGGCAGTTCGAGATCGTGGCAGGCGAACGCCGCTGGCGCGCCTCGCAGCTGGCAGGTCTGACCGAGGTGCCGGTGGTGGTGCGCGAGCTGGACGACCGCACCGTCATCGCGATGGCGCTGATCGAGAACATCCAGCGCGAAGACCTCAATCCACTGGAAGAAGCGCAGGCGCTGCAGCGCTTGATCGACGAATTTTCGCTGACCCACGCCGAAGCCGCTGGCGCGGTGGGCCGTTCGCGTGCGTCGGTGTCCAACCTGCTGCGGCTGCTGGAATTGCCGGTGGCGATCCGGGTACTGCTGGAAACCCGCCGTCTGGAAATGGGCCATGCGCGTGCGCTGCTCACCCTGGCGCCGGAACTGGCCAGCAAGCTGGCGCAAGAAGCGGCCGATCAAGGCTGGTCGGTGCGTGAAGTGGAACACCGCGCGCAGCAGTTCGCCGCCGGCAAGGTGCCCGGCTCGTTGCGCAAACTCAAGCCGGCCGCCGTCGCGCCGCAGGCCGATATCGTGTCGCTGGAAACCGAGCTGTCCGAGTCGCTGGGCACCAAGGTGGTGTTCAATCACGGCCGCGGCAGCAGTGGCAAACTGGTGATCCACTATACCGACCTGGACACGCTGGACGGCGTGCTCGAACGTCTACGCATGCAGCGCAGTTGAGTTCTCTGCCTACGCACCAGGAGCATCCCCGGCAATGAATCCAGTCAAGGTCGATCGCAAGCACCTGCTGCATCTGACCGACCTGCCGAACGTTGGGCCGGCCTGCGAAAAGGATTTGCAGCGGATCGGCATCCGCGTCGCCGCGCAATTGCGCGGTCGCGATGCCTAAGACATGTACGCACAGTTATGCCTGCGCACCGGCGTGCGACCCCTGCGTGATCGACGTGTTCCTGTCGATCGTGCGATTCATGGAAGGCGAGGCCCCGCAGCCATGGTGGGCGTTCAGCAAGGAGCGCAAGGCACTGCTCGCCAGCGAAGCACCGCTCAGCTTGGGGTGAGCGCGTACCCTGACCAAGCGCTGCCATCAACAGGAGCGACCCAGGAGCAATGCAAACGACCAGATCAACCTGGGCGGCAGCACGCTAATGACGCGCGCGCAGCAATAAGGACTGCGAGCCGGCATATGGCAAAGCCTGCATTGAGCAGATCAGCGCGCATATCGAACAGCATCTGAGGCCAATGTCGAGCGTGTTGCATGACATCATTTCCGACGCCGTGCATCTCGATGCGATCCTGTGCATGAGCGTGGTGCCGCTCTACCCGGAGGAGACGGCGCTGAAGCTGAAGGACGGCAGCGACGCGTGCCAGATCGCTTCGATGCCAAGGGGATTAGAGACATCATTGCGCTTAATCGCCTCGACGTTGCCAAAAAAAAGCGCTTCGGGCTGCCCCAAGCGCCGCTTGCTTGCTCCATTGATTTTTGAAATATCCAGGACTACTGCAATGACCATTCTCGTCACCGGCGCCGCCGGTTTCATTGGTGCCTACACCTGCCGCGCGCTGGCTGCACGTGGCGAATCGGTGGTGGGTCTGGACAACTACAACAGCTACTACGACCCGCAGCTCAAACGCGACCGCGTCGCGGCGTTGTGCCCGGACATCGATATCCGCACGCTGGACCTGACCGATCGCGACGGCCTAGCGGCGTTGTTCGGCGAGGTCCAGCCCACCCGCGTGGTGCATCTGGCCGCACAGGCCGGAGTACGGTATTCGCTGGAAAATCCGACCGTCTATGTCGACAGCAACCTGGTCGGCTTCGTCAACATGCTCGAGCTATGCCGGCATCGCGGCGTGCAGCATCTGGTGTATGCGTCGAGCAGTTCGGTCTATGGCGATTCGGCCACCCCGCCCTTTTCCGAAGACCAGCGCGTGGATCAGCCGCGCTCGCTGTATGCGGCGACCAAGGCCGCCAACGAGCTGATGGGCCATACATACGCGCAGTTGTACGGCCTGTGCGCGACCGGGCTGCGCTTCTTCACCGTGTATGGCCCATGGGGCCGGCCGGACATGGCGCCGCTGATCTTCAGCCGCGCGGTGCTGGCGGGGCGCCCGATCGAAGTGTTCAACCACGGCAAGATGCAGCGCGATTTCACCTTTGTCGACGACATCGTGGCCGGTGTGCTCGGTGCGCTGGACACGCCCAGCAGCGAGCCGGTGCCGCACCGCATGTTCAACCTGGGCAACCACACCCCGGTGGAGTTGGAACATTTCATCGACGTGATCGCGCAGGCCGCAGGCCGCCCTGCCGAGAAGGCCTACCTGCCGATGCAGCCGGGCGACATGATCCGCACCATGGCCGATACCCAGCGCGCGCAGGCAGCATTCGGTTTCGACCCGGCCACCCCAGTCGAGCGCGGGTTGCCGCAGGTGGTGGCGTGGTGTCGGAACTATTTCGGCAACCGCGCTTAACGCACCATCGAAACGACTGCGCAGCCGTCAGGCGATCGTGCGGCGCTGTCTGGCATTAGCAGGTGGTGCTTGATCATTGAGGTTTTCTGCGCACCGTTTGCACCCGCCCGACCGCGGCTCGCGAGGTCTCGGCTGGCTTGCTCGCGGCGCGTAATTTGACGCGCTCTTACATGCTACAAGCCGCTTTCAACTCGCTCCAACGCACACAGCGCACTTTCGCTTCATGCCTGACTCAGACAGTCAGGGCACAATGCGCGATCTTTTTCGCTCAGCCTTCATCCGGCCACCACGAATCCATGAGCCAACCTCAGCTTTCCGTCGTCGTCCCGGTGTTCAATGAGCGCGACAACGTCGCTGCGCTGGTCGGCGAAATCGTTACCACATTGCGCGGGTTGATGGCCTTTGAAATCGTCTATGTCGACGACCATTCGCGCGACGACACGCTAAAGGTGCTGCAAGGCCTGAAAACCATCACGCCGGAACTGCGCGTGCTACATCACGTGACCCAGAGTGGGCAGAGTACGGCGGTGCGCAGCGGGGTCAAGGCCGCGCGCGCAAGCTGGATCACCACGCTCGATGGCGACGGCCAGAACGATCCAGCCGATATCCCCACGCTGCTGACCGCGCGTGCCAGCGCCGATGCGCAGGTCAAGCTGTTCGCCGGCTGGCGGGTCAACCGCCAGGACTCGGGCTCCAAGCGCTGGGCCAGCAAGTGGGCCAACGCCATCCGCTCGCGCATGCTGCACGACAACACCCCCGACACCGGCTGCGGCATCAAGCTGTTCGAGCGCGAGGCGTTTTTGGACCTGCCCTACTTCGACCATATGCACCGCTACCTCCCCGCGCTGATGCAGCGCGCCGGTTGGCGCACCGTGAGCGTGCCGGTGAACCACCGCCACCGCACCGCCGGCGTGTCCAAATACAACAACCTCAATCGCGCCCTGGTCGGCATCCGCGACCTGCGCGGCGTGGCGTGGTTGATCACCCGCAGCAAGCGCACCATCGTGCAGGAACGCTGATGGAACTGCATTGGCTAGATCAACCGCTGACTTGGCTGTTCTGGACAGGGCTGCACGTCACCGGATGGAAGCTGATCGGCTATGCGGGCGCGCTGATGTTCGGCGGCCGCTGGCTGGTGCAGTTCGTCGCCTCCAAGCGCGCCGGCAAACCGGTGATCCCGCGCATGTTTTGGTACATGAGCGTGGTCGGCAGTCTGATGACGCTGAGCTACTTCGTGTTCTCGGCAAAGCAGGATTCGGTGGGTGTGCTGCAGAACCTGTTCCCGGCGTTTACCGCGTTTTACAGCCTGTATCTGGATGTGAAGCATCGCGGTTGGATGCGGGATCGGGCGATGCATTGAGCGGGGATTGGGGATTGGCGTGTTCGGGGTTCCAATTCTCCCGCCTTTGGCGTGAGGCTGGCTGTGTGAGTGACGCTGATGCATCACGATGCATTAGCTCCGCTCTGCGATGGACCAGGCGGACTGCTCGATGTCTGACATTCGAAACGTTTCTTCGTACATCGTGACGCGATGGTGACCGACCTGATGTAGCGCGTGTGGCCGATGCCGCAATTGCCTGGCCATCGGCACGATGGGGCCATGTCCAGCGCATTGCCCCATCGTCCCTTGTCCATGCCGGCGCCCATCGCAGCGCACTGGTATCTGCGTCTGCACACGCATCAGCAGGTACCGCTTTTTGCAGACTGGCGTTGCGCGCGGGCGGCAGCATCCAGCCTGGCGGCGGCCAGTCATTGGCGCGGTGCTCAGTTGCTGTGTTGGGTGTTGTTGCCGGACAGTTGGTGCGCCTTGCTGCAGGCGCCGGGTAGGGCTGCGCTGCTGCAGATGGCGATGGCGGCACGACAGACCGCTAGCGATGCGGTCAATCGCGCACGCGGACGTGGCGGAACGGTGTGGCAGCCGGCGATGGAGGCAACAGCGCTTGCGCTGCATGCCGATCACAGGCAGTTCGCGCGCTCGCTGGTCGCACTGCCATTGCGTGCAGGATTGGCCGATCAGATCGGCGCCTATCCGTATTGGGACGCGGTCTGGTTGCTGCACGATGACGGTGGAGCTGCGGCCGCGATACCTGCGCCAGGTGATCGGTCATGTATGGCAGGTCTGGGCGGCAGCTGATGGTCATCGTCATCCCAGCAGGCTCGAACAGCGCCGGATCGGCAACTGCACCCAGCCTGTTCTGCCTCGCTCCAGGCAGCGCAGTCATCCGCCATCCGGCAATCAAAACGTCAGCGGATGCTTCGGCAACAATGCCTGCAATTGGCTGCGGAACAACGCGCGAATCCGCTGCAATGCAGCCTCGGTGTCGGCTTCGAAACGCAGCACCAGAATCGGCGTGGTGTTGGACGCGCGTACCAGGCCCCAACCGTCGGCGAAATCCGCGCGCAACCCGTCAATCATCGACAAGCGCGCCGACTCGAACGATGATCCTTCGCCGGCCTGTGTCCGCTCGACAAAGCGCGCCACCAGCGCGTGCGCGTCGCCGTCCACCGGCACCTTGATCTCCGGCGTATACACACTTTCTGGCAATGCGTCAAGTACCTCGGAGGGGGTTTGCTCGCACTGCGCCAGGATTTCCAACAAACGTGCGGCCGCGTAAATACCGTCGTCGAAGCCGTACCAGCGTTCCTTGAAGAAGAAGTGCCCGCTCATCTCGCCCGCCAGTTCGGCATCGGTCTCGCGCATCTTGGATTTGATCAACGAATGCCCGGTCTTCCACATCAACGGGCTGCCGCCGTTGCGCAGCACGTAGTCGTACAATTTGCCGGTGCACTTCACGTCGTAGATCACCAGCGCGCCGGGATTGCGTTGCAGCACATCGGCAGCGAACAACATCAGCAGGCGGTCCGGAAACACGATGGAACCTTCCTTGGTGACCACGCCCAGACGGTCGGCATCGCCATCGAAGGCCACGCCGATGTCGGCATCGAACCGCTTCACCATCTTCACCAGATCGTCGAGGTTGTGCGGCTCGCTTGGGTCGGGGTGGTGGTTGGGGAACGTGCCGTCGATCTCGCAGTACAGTGGGACGACCTCGGCACCGATCGCTTCCAGCAGACGCGGCGCGATATCGCCGCCCGCGCCATTGCCGGCATCCACCACGACCTTGATCGGGCGGTCCAGCGATACGTCGCTAACAATGCGCTGGATGTAGGCATCGCTGATGTCGCGCTGTTCCAACTCGCCAAGCGTGGCGGCGGTGTGCAGGCGGCCTTGGTTGATGCGCTGGTGCAGCTCGGCAATTGCTGTACCCGACAAGGTCTCGCCGCCGATCACGATCTTGAAGCCGTTGTAGTCCGGCGGATTGTGGCTGCCGGTGACCGCCACGCAGCTGCCGGCGCGCAATTCGTAGGCGCCGAAATACACCACCGGGGTGGGCGCCAGACCGATGTCGATCACCTTGCAGCCGGCGCGGCGCAGGCCTTCGATCAACCCATTGGCAAGCTCCGCACCCGATAGACGCCCGTCGCGACCGACCACCACATCGCGCAAGCCCTGCGCCTGCATCACGCTGCCGATGGATTGGCCGATCAACGCAGCAATGCCAGCATTGAGGTCTCTGCCGACCACGCCGCGGATGTCGTAGGCGCGAAACATCTCGATGGCGATCTGCACGGCCGGCACCGGCCCCGGTGCTGCAGGCAGTGCGCGCTCCTCGTCCAGCGCGCGCGCCTCGCTGGCGATGCTGGCATCGTACTGCAGGCTTTGACTGAATGTGGGCTCGTCGGCAGTCGAGTCGCCGGCAACGCGGCGGCGCGGCAGGGCAACACGGCCACGGCTGACCAGCACCAGCAAGACGGCGATGCTCAGCAGCAAAGCGGCCACGATGGCGCAGCCGAGCGCGCCAAGCTCCAGCGGGCCGTTGTGGCTTGGCGGTACGGCAGCAGCGACGCGCAGGCCACTGGTGCCCAATGGTTTGGCCAGCGTTTCGGCGGCATCAGCCAATGCGGTATTGCCTTGCTGGGCCACGTTGTAGCTGCCCTGGCGCAGTGCCAGATAGGCGCTCCCGGGCACCGCAATCGCATCCAGCGGGCCGGTCAGGCGCAACAACGGCAGGCGCGCATAGGCCACCGCCGGCTGCGCGCCCAGGCGTACCGCTGCCGCCACACCGAGACGTACCTGCTTGGCGTCGCGCACCACGTGTACCTGCGCGCGTTCGGCGACCATTGCCGACTCGAGCAGGCTCAGCCGCGCGTAGCCGAAGTCCTTGGGATTGTCATAAGCGGCGGTGAGATGGCCCGGCAGCACCTGCACGTCCTCGGCGCCCTTGAAGCGCTCGCGGATGGCCGAGGCGGCAGCCAGTGCGTCGCCATTGGCCAATGCGGCGATGACCGGCGGCTGCTTGAGCACAGCGTCGAGCTGCCTGGCCTGTTTGGCCATCGCCTGGCTGATGTACTGCACGGCGCGGTCGCGCGCCTGCTCCAGATTTTGCGCAACCGCTTCTTCGCGCCATTGCGCAAAGCTGTTCCAGCCGAACCAAGCGGCAAACAACAACAGCCCCCCCAACACCGGACCACTCGTATGGACACTGGACATCGACTGCCTGCGCCCGTTCGCCTTGCTCATGTGACTCCCCAGTCAGCGCACGCCGGTGTGGCCGAACCCACCCGCTCCCCGCGCGCTGTCGACGAAAGTATCCACCACTTGCAAGCCCACGCGCACGATCGGCAGGATCACTAGCTGTGCTATGCGATCACCTGGCTCGATGGTGAAGGCCTCGCGGCCGCGATTCCAGGTGCTGATCAACAGCGGGCCCTGGTAATCGGCATCGATCAGGCCGGTGCCGTTGCCGAGCACGATGCCGTGGCGATGGCCCAGGCCGGAGCGCGGCAGGATCACCGCGCACACCTGTGGATCGGACAAATGAATTGCGATACCGCTGGGAATCAGGGCCGCATCGCCAGGCTCCAGCGTCATCGGCGCTTCCAGCGCGGCGCGCAGGTCCATGCCGGCGCTGCATTCGGTGGCGTAGGCCGGCAGCGGCCACAGGTCGCCGAAGCGTGGGTCGAGCAACTTCACCTGCAAGGACTGGGTTGAGGTGCTCATGCCTGCAATCTCTCCGCGATGAGGGCCAGCAGTTGGTCGGCCAATGCGGTCTTGCTGCTACTGGGGAACGCGCACTGGCCACCCTGCCAATACGCAGTCGCAGCGTTGTTGTCGCTTTCGAAGCCGCCGCCTTCGATCCCCACTTGGTTGGCGATGATCAGATCCAGCCGCTTGGCCACCAGCTTGCCACGTGCATAGTGCTCCACGTCATGCGTTTCGGCGGCAAAACCGACCACCAGTTTCAGCGCGCCGGTCTGCGAGGCGACCTCCGAGAGGATATCCGGGGTGCGCACCAATTCCAGGGTCAGTGTCTCGCCGGTCTTCTTGATCTTCTGCGCAACCACCCGCTTGGGAGTGTAGTCGGCCACTGCAGCGGCCCCGATGTAGATGTCGGCCGGGAACGCGCCCAGTACCGCATCGTGCATCTGCGCGGCCGAGCGCACATCGATCCGCTGCACGCCTGCCGGGGTGATTTGATGCACCGGCCCGCTGACCAGCACCACATCGGCGCCCTGGCGCGCAGCGGCGGCGGCCAGCGCGTAGCCCATCTTGCCGCTGCTGCGGTTGCCCATGTAGCGCACCGGGTCCAGGTCCTCGAAGGTGGGGCCGGCGCTGATCACGATGCGCAAGCCATCCAACTGCGCGCTGCTGGGCACGAAGGCCCGCGCAGCTACGCTCTTGGAGCCGACCTGCGCAACGCTGCCGCTAGCAGCACTGCCGGCCAGGGCGGCAATGATCGCCGCCGGCTCGGCCAGTCGGCCAGGACCGGATTCGCCTTCGGCCAGCGGGCCATCGTCCGGGCCGACCACGCTCACGCTGCGCGCGCGCAAGGTGGCAACGTTGGCCTGGGTGGCCGGGTGCAGCCACATGCGGTGGTTCATTGCCGGGGCCACGGTCAGTGGTGCGGTCGTGGCCAAGCACAGGGTGGTGACCAGATCGTCGGCCAGGCCATGCGCCAGACGCGCCAGCAGGTCGGCGGTGGCCGGAGCGACGATCACCTGATCGGCCCAGCGGGCCAGTTCGATATGCCCCATCGCCTGCTCGGCGGCGCTGTCCCACAGCGTGGTGCGGGTGGGTTGCCCGGACAATGCCTGGAAACTGAGCGGGGTGACGAACTGCTGTGCGCCGCTGGTCATGGCGACCTGCACCTGTGCACCGGCGTCGCGCAGGCGACGGACCAGTTCGAGCGATTTGTAAGCGGCGATGCCTCCGCCGACGCACAGCAGCAAGCGCTGTCCGTCCAGGGGGCGGGCCTGAGTGGAGCCGATCACGTCGGAGTCGTCCTACGATTGCAAGGACAACTAGATTAGCCGATGCCCCCGCTTGGCCTGATAGGCGTCGGCGATGAGGACCGGCAATCTCGCCATATGCACATTCACGACTGGCCCACCCACGAACGCCCGCGCGAGAAACTCCTGGCGCGCGGGGCCGCTGCTTTGTCCGATGCCGAGCTGTTGGCGATCTTTGTCGGCTCGGGCCTGCGCGGCCAGGACGCCGTGCAGACCGCGCGCGATCTGCTGCATCGCCACGGCCCGCTGCGCTTGCTGCTGGATCGCCCGGCCTCGGCCTTGGTGCGCCTGCCGGGCCTGGGGCCGGCCTCGGCGTGCAAGCTCAACGCGGCGATGGAACTGGCCAATCGACATCTGATGAGCGATCTGGAACGCGGCGAGGTGCTCAGCGACCCGTCCAGCGTGGGCCGCTACTTCTCGCAGCAGCTGCGCGCACGTGCCTACGAAGTGTTCGCGGTGCTATTCCTGGACAACCGCCATCGCGCAATTGCCTTCGAAGAACTGTTCACCGGCACCATTGATGGCGCCGACATCCATCCACGCGAGGTGGTGCGGCGGGCGCTCCTGCACAACGCGGCAGCAGTGATCGTCGGGCACAACCATCCGTCCGGCAATCCGGAGCCGTCCGAGGCAGACCGCGCGGTCACCCACCGCCTGCTGCAGGGGCTGGACTTGGTGGATATTCGCCTGCTCGACCACTTCGTGATCGGCGATGGCCGCCCGGTGTCGCTGGCCGAGCGCGGCTGGCTGGAATGACGGCCTCGCGCTGACCTGAACCATCGGCCGGACCCCGGCGTGCGCGGTCGGGTAAAATCGATGGTTTGGTTCCAAGCAGACCTCACGTGAAAGCCCAACTCCGCGCACTGATTGGCCAAGGCATTGAAGCCTTGCGCGCCAACGGCACTTTACCTGCCGGCACCCTGCCGCCGGATTTCGTGGTCGAGCGACCAAAGACGCGCGAGCACGGCGACTTCGCTACCAACGCGGCAATGCTGCTGGCCAAGCCGGCGCGCAGCAACCCGCGCGCACTTGCTCAGGCGCTGGTAGCCGCATTGCCGGCCAGCGACGACGTGGCCAAGGTAGAAATCGCCGGCCCGGGCTTCATCAATTTCCATCTGGCCCCGACCGCGTATCAGCGCGAAGTGGCGCATGTGATCAAGCAGGGTCGCAACTACGGTCGCGGGTTGGCCGGCAACGGACGCTCGGTGGGTGTGGAATACGTCTCGGCCAATCCGACCGGCCCGCTGCATGTTGGCCACGGCCGCGCAGCGGCGATCGGCGACAGCTTGGCGCGCGTGCTCGATGCCAACGGTTGGAACGTCAAGCGCGAGTTCTACTACAACGATGCCGGCGTGCAGATCGAGAACCTAGCGTTGTCGGTGCAGGCCCGCGCACAGGGGCTCACCCCCGACAGCGCCGGCTGGCCGGAGAATGGCTACCGCGGCGACTACATCGCCGATGTGGCCAACGCTTACCTGGACGGCGCCACCGTCGACCTGGAAGGCCATCTGGTCGCCGGCACCCGGGATCCGGCCGACCTGGAATCGATCCGCCGCTTCGCCGTGGCCTATCTGCGCAACGAGCAAAACCAAGACCTGGCTGCGTTCCGCGTCGATTTCGATATCTATTTCCTCGAAAGTTCGTTGTACAAGGACGGCAAGGTCGAGGAGGCCGTGCAAAAGCTCATCGCCTCCGGCCACACCTACGAGGAAGGCGGCGCGTTGTGGTTGAAGTCTACCGACTTCGGCGACGACAAGGACCGCGTGATGCGCAAGTCCGACGGCACCTACACCTACTTCGTGCCGGACGTGGCCTATCACCTGACCAAGTGGCAGCGCGGCTATGAGCGCGCCATCACCGAACTGGGTGCCGACCACCACGGTTCGCTGGCGCGCGTGCGCGCCGGCCTGCAGGCGATGGAGCTGGGCATCCCGCAGGGCTGGCCGGAATACGTACTGCACCAGATGGTCACAGTGATGCGCGGCGGCGAGGAAGTGAAACTGTCCAAGCGTGCCGGTAGCTACGTCACCTTGCGCGATCTCATCGAAGAAACCAGTGCCGATGCAGTGCGCTGGTTCCTGATCGCGCGCAAGCCCGATTCGCAGCTCACCTTCGATATCGACCTGGCCCGTGCGCAGAGCAACGACAACCCGGTGTTCTACGTGCAGTACGCGCATGCGCGCGTGTGCAGCGTGCTGCGTCAGGCGCAGGAAAAGGGCTACAAGTACGAGCAGGCCAATGGCTTGGCCGAGCTCGCACACCTGGACGAGGAGCATTCGCTCAACGTGATGCTGGAGCTGTCGCGCTACCAGGAGGTGGTCGAAATCGCAGGTCAAGCGCTGGAGCCGTACCAGATCGCGCAGTACCTGCGTGAATTGGCGCATGCCTTCCACACGTGGTATCACAACACCAAACTGCTGGTGGACGATGCCGCAGAGCGCGACGCCAAGCTCACTCTCGCCGTGGCCACGCAACAGGTGCTCGCCAACGGCCTGAAATTGCTCGGCGTCAGCGCCCCGGAAAAGATGTAAGCGTGATTAACAGCACAGCGTCGGCAGTCGTCCGCCAAGCGTAGATGGCGCGCTCGGACTGCACCCGTCGAGCGGTACGCAATGCACGCTGCCCGACGACCGGCCGCGGCCGCCGAGTGGCTGCGTAATCCTTTCGACAGCCGCTCCAAGTCGGGCCACATGGCCCGCAACGACATGATTTCGGAGAAGTGGTAGATGGCAGCACGACGTGGTAAGAGTCAGGCACGACGCAACACCAGCAGTGGCACCCCTGGTTGGGTCTGGTTGGTGGCGGGCGCTGCGATTGCGGCAGTGATTTTCCTGGCCGCACCCAACCTGTTCAAAAAGGACGGCGACGGCTTCCTGCGCATGGGCCCGCGCGCAAACCCCGATGCGCAGCCCGAGCCGGTGGCCGATGCCGATGTGGATACGCCAGCCGAACTGCCCAAGCCCACCGCGCAGCCGTCCAAGCCGCAAGCCAAGCCCGGCAATGCGCAGACCCAGTACGACTTCTACACCTTGCTGCCCGGTAAGGAAGTGCAGATGTCCGATGCCGAACTGGCCGCCAGCGCGCGTGCCGAGGAAGCAGCGCGTGCGCGTGCGGCATTGGAAGGCAAGCCGGTCGCGCCCGCACACGGTGCCAGCGGGGCTGCGGCCACGCCTGCCGCCGGCGTGCCGGTGCCGTTGAACGAAACCGTAGCCAGCGCGTCCAAGCCGTTGACGGAAACCGCACCAGCACGCCCGACCGCAACACCGGCACCGTCCAGCACTGCCGCACTCACCATGCCAGCGGCCGCAACACCAAGGCCAGCTGTGGCTGCGACCACTGCAGCGACTGCCGCACCAGCGGTGGCAGACAACACCCGCTACATCCTGCAAGCCGGCGCGTTCGGCGCTTCCGGCGATGCCGAGTCGACCAAGGCCAAGCTGGCGATGATGGGCCTGGCGGCGCGCGTGGAATCGGCCGAAATCAGCGGCAGGACGGTTTACCGCGTGCGCATGGGGCCGTATGGCAGCGCTGGCGAACTGGCCGCGGCCAAGCAAAAACTGACCGGCAGCGGGCTGCCCGCCATCGCCATCAAGGCGCAATAACCGAAAATGATGCATCGGGGCGCCGGCCTGTTGCTGTGGTGGGGACTGACCGGCGCGGCGAACGCCACCGAACAGATCCCCGACCGCATCCAGATCGACGGGCAAGACACGGTGCTGTCGGCCGAGCCGTTATCGTCGGTGCGATGACCAGGCAACTTGGCAACGTTTGGTTAGGCAGGCGCTAGGCAATTGCACTGCCAACTAGTGAGGCCATGCTGCGCGCAGATCGCGCCCAAGCGCGCGCCCGGCGTTATCACCACACCCTGATCGCTTCGCCTGATCCCCCTCGTTCGCAGGAGTTGTTCCCATGTCCAAGACTGTTCTGATCACCGGTGCCACCTCCGGATTCGGCAGTGCCGCCGTGCGCCGTTTTGCCGCCGCCGGCTGGAAGGTCACCGCCACCGGTCGCCGCGCCGAGCGCCTGGATGCGCTGGCCGCCGAACTGCCCGCAGGCCAGGTGCACACCTCCGCCTTCGACATGCGCGATGCGCAAGCTTTGTCGGCAGCGATCGACGCCTTGCCGGCTGACTTCGCCGACATCGACGTGCTGGTCAATAACGCCGGCCTGGCGCTGGGCACCACGCCCGCGCAGCAGGCCGACCTGGCGCAGTGGCAGCAGATGATCGACACCAACGTCACCGCGCTGGTCACCCTTACCCATCGCCTGTTACCCGCACTGATCGAACGCCGTGGCGCGATCATCAACATCGCCTCGGTGGCGGCCACTTACCCGTACCCCGGCGGCAATGTCTACGGCGGCACCAAGGCGTTCGTGCAACAGTTTTCGCTGGGCTTGCGCGCAGACCTGCATGGCACCGGCGTGCGCGTGACCTCGATCGAGCCGGGCATGGCCGAAACCGAATTCACTCTGGTGCGCACCGGCGGCAACCAGGCCGCTTCCGACACGCTGTACCGCGGTGCCACCCCGATGACTGCCGAAGATATCGCCGAACAGATCCTCTACGTCGCCAGCCTGCCGGCGCATCTGAACATCAATCGGCTGGAAATCATGCCGGTGACGCAGTCGTTTGCCGGCTTTCAGGTAGCCCGCGACGCGCAGTGACGCGGCAGCACTCGGCTGCACGACCGATGCGTCGAACAGCGCCGGGTCCTTCGAGAAGCAAAGCCGCGCATTGCGCGGCTTTTTTCATGTGCCCGAGAGGAGTGACAGCGCCAATGCACAGCGGCATGCGGTAAAGGCGCACGTCTGCATCGAACCGATGCATGACCTATCGCCACGCGACTCTAAAAGAACGCGCCCCGGATACGCACCGAGACTCCCCAATCGCCCTGGCGGGCGATGGCGCAGGACGACGCAGGTTCCAAGAGCGGCTGACAAACGTCGCGAGCAGTCGTCAGGTCGGTGCGAACGACGCGGAAGAACCTCAGTGCACGAGTGGTACATGCCGCACCGAGCAGCGGCCGCGCCCGCCTGCTGTGAGCGCAGTAGTTTGATCGCCGCTCAAGCCGATTCGGTGGCAGCCACAGACGGCGTGCGGCGGCGTCGCACCCTGTCGCGCAGCTGTAGAAACGGCCGCTCCACCGCGTAATGCAATAGCGCCACGCCCAGTACCGCCAGCACGCCATACAGCGCGAATGCCAGCACGCCACGGCCGTCCAGCGCCGGGCCGAACCAGCTCTGGGTGAGATGGAACACCGTCTTGTGGGTCAGATACAAGCTGTAGGAAATCGCCGCCAGCCAGGCGGCACCTGGCACCCTGAGCCGCACAAGCATGCCGGTGGTCGCGGTGCCTGCAAGCACCAGCAGGGCGAGCCCCAGCGACAGCACCGGCCAGCCCACTGCAGTGCCCATCAGGCCGGTGCGTTCGCGAAACAGCCACAGGGCCAGCGCAAGCATCGCCGCGCCGGCAAGCAGGAAAGCATTGCCGTGCTGCTGCAGCCGTTGCCACGTGGGCGGGCGAAAGACCTTGAGCACTGCCAGCACGACACCGGCCAGCAAACCGTCGAGACGGTTCCAGGTCGGGTAATAAATGTCTTCGATAAACCAGTTGCGCTGCAGCCCGGCGCCAGCGCTCTCCAATGCGGTGTTGTGCAGCCAGATGCCGGCACGCAGCGCAATGCCTGCGACCACCACCAACACACAGAGCGCGACAAACCGCGCGGCCGACGGACGCCGCAACAGCAGCGTCGCCAGCAGCGGAAACACCAGATAGAAATGCTCTTCCACGCACAGCGACCAGGCGTGCGAGAACGCGGCGTGCCGGGTGTAGTCGACAAACAGATTCAGGCTGAAGGTGACGAACATCCACCACGGCGCCAGCCCGGGCGCTTCGCGAACATCCGGCCACACCATGTAAACCAGCAGCACCACCAAAAATGCCGGCAGGATGCGAAATGCGCGGCGCAGATAAAAATCCTTGAAGTCCAGGCGTTGCCCGCGCACCAGCTGCGTCAGCACCTGGGTGCCGATCAAGAAGCCGCTGAGCACGAAGAACAGGTCCACGCCCATCCAGCCACAGCGCGACAGCTACGCCCACTCCGGCCCCAGGCCGCCGACCACGAACGAATGGAACAGCATCACCCAGACAATGGCGATGCCACGCAGCAGATCGAGGGCGGGATAGCGCATACGGGCGAGGCGAGTCCGGTGAGCCTGATTGTGCCGTATGCCATCGATGCAGCGACGCCCCGAGTCGCTGACTGCAACGCGCCGTTGCTGACGTCATGGCGGCCGGCTATCCCGAAGTCACCGGCCAGCGCAGGCCCTCTCCCTGGCGATCAGGCATCGGCTGCCGCAGCGGTAATGCCGGCGCGCCCGCCGCCGAACGACCAGTCCTGCGCGTCAGTGGTGGTGATGACCACCATGACGTCTTCCGGCGCAATGCCGGGCGCGTTCGCCAACCGTGCGACCAGGTCGGCATAGAACGCGCGCTTGGTAGCCGCATCGCGCGGCCGTCCGGCAGTGATGTGGATCAGAACGAACTTATCGGAGCGTGGCCCGCCCCAGGTAATGACGGTCGAAGATCAGCTCACCCGGATCGAGCTGGTGGATGACCTGAAAGCAGTCGCCGGCCGGCACTTCGAACACTGCGTGCATGGCCTGATAGAGGCTGTCGGACAACGCGTGCAGATACGCGGGCGGGCGACCAAGGTGCAGCGAGATGCGGGCATACGGCATAGGAATTCTCCTGGTGGAAATCGGTTGGGTTGAGAGCGAGGCACGACTGCGCTCACCGTCAGGCGACCGGTGCCCGGCGCGGCAGCGACCGCTCAAACACCGCGGTTGATGCGTCTTGCGCACCCGGCTGACGCGTGCGCGCGACGTCATGTGGACCGCGCTTGGGGCGTTGAGAAACACCGACTGCGCGGCGGCCGAACAGGGGCCCACGACGTGCGGCGTGTCGTGCGGTTCGACGCGCTCGGGCAACGTCGGTCAACGCTCATGCCGACGGCGCAGCTGCACGCAACAGCGTCAACGCCGAGGCGGCGCACGGCCAGCCGGCGTAGAACGCCAGGTGGGTGATCGTCTCGGCCAGTTCCTCGCGCTTCAGCCCGTTGTCCAAGGCGCGGCGCAGATGGAACGGCAGTTATTCCAGCCGCGACAGCGCGACCAGTGCCGCCACCGTGGCCAGGCTGCGCTCGCGCGGCGACAGGCCGGCGCGCTGCCAGAGATCGGCGAACAGCACCTCATCGGTGAGCTGGGCGAATTTCGGCGCGATGTCGCCGAACTGGGCCAGCCCAGGTGCGGGGGAATCGGACATCTGGGGGCTCACTGCGCTGGATTGACCGTGTAAGCCTAGCGACCGATGATGGTTCTTAAAATCGGAAACAATCGAACCGACCATTCGCAAAAACAGGATGATCCGATGCGCCGCGTCACCTACGACCTCGATGCGCTGCGCAGCTTTGTGGCCGGCATGGAGTTGGGGCAGCTTCGCCAAGGCAGCCGAGCGCCATGGCCGCTCCACGTCGGCCATCAGTGCGCAACTGAAGAAGCTCGAAGATCAGGCCGGCCAGGTGCTGCTGCGCAGGCAAGGACGCGGGTTGGCCCTGACCGAGGCCGGCGAGACGCTGCTGGCTTACGCCCGTCGCCTGCTGGCGCTCAATGACGAGGCGGCGCTCGCGTTGCATGGCCGCGCGCTGGAGGGAACGGTGCGACTGGGGCTGCAGGAGGATTTCGGCGAACGCATGCTGCCCGATGTCCTCGGGCGCTTCGCCAGGGCCCACCCCAGGGCCCAGATCGACGTGCGCCTGGCACGCCATCAGGACCTGCTGGAACGGGTCGGCACCGGCCAGCTGGATCTGGCGCTGGCATGGGACGCCGGCATCGCATCGGCGCACTCACGCTCCCAGCCATCGTGGCCGGTCCACTGGATCGCCGCTGCCGCTGCGCCTGCACTGGAGCCGCTGGAATGGACGGGCAAGACCCCCTTGCCGCTGGTGATGCTGGACGCGCCCTGTCTGCTGCGCACTGTTGCGACCACCGCGCTGGACCGCGCCGGCATCCCCTGGCGCATCGCCTTCACCAGCACCAGCCTGGCCGGCATCTGGGCTACGGTGAGCGCAGGACTGGGACTGACCCTGCGCACCCCGGCCGGTCTGCCCGACGCGCTGATATTGCTGCCGCACAGGCATGCCGGCTTGCCGACGCTGCCCGCGCTGGGGCTGAGCCTGCATCGCGCCGAGGCCATTCCTGCACCCGCGGTGGCACGGCTGGCGGAGATCCTCGGCCAGCGCCTGCACGAGGCGCATGCGGCCTACGCCGAATCGACGTAGCGGCAGCGCCCAGCAGGCCGGTCGCCTCGCCGCAGGCGCCTCTCAGCGCGATCCCGAATAACGATTGCTGGCTAATGGCTGATGACTAATGGCTCACAGGCGGTCTGCGCGGCAGTTAGCCCGCCGCGCAGACCCCGCTGTTGGTCTGCATGCGCCACTGAGGTGCTGCGACCACTCGCGCATCGACGCAGCGGGCCGCCAGCACAGCTCATCCCATCGCGATGGCGTGCTGCTCGATCCGTGCGACCGGCGTCACCGCCACGGCCGGCTCCAGCAAGCGCCAGGCTTCCAGTTGATCCACCGCCCGGCTCACCCCGTCTTCCTCGGCGATGCGCTGGCCCAGCGCGCGTGCCGCTGCACGCATGGCCGGCGCGCTGGCCTGGCGCATGGCATCGGCCAAGGTTTCCGGCTGCAGCCCCGCCCTTTCAAGCGCCGGGGGCGCGACGCCGCGCTGGGCCAGGCAATGCGCCCAGAACGGTTGGTCGTAGCCAAACGGCAGCACCACCGATGGAACACCCGCCACCAGCGCCGCACCGGTGGTGCCGGCACCGCCGTGATGCACGGCCGCGGCCACGCGCGGAAACAACCAGTCATGCGGCGCCTGTTCCAGGTGGAAGAAACGCTCCGCGTCGTCGTCGGCAGCGGCCTCTCCGGCCGCCAGGCCGCCCCAGCCACTGGCCAGCAACGCACGTTGACCGGTCAAACGCACCGCTGCCTTGACTGTTGCAGTGAGCTGCGCCGAATCGCTGCTGGTCATGCTGCCGAAGCCGATATACAGCGGCGGCGGCCCGGCCTTCAGGAACGCCTGCAACGCAGCCGGCGGTTGCCACTGCGGCTGCGGCAGTTGCCAGAAGCCGCAGATCTGTACGCTCTTCGGCCAATCCGGCGGACGCGGGCATAAGTGCGCGCTGTAGCCGTACAGCACCCGCATCGCGCTGCGATCGGGGCCATTCCACGGATATGCCGTTAAGCCAAGTGCCGGGCGCACGAGCTCGTTGAGCACTGGACGTATCAGATACCAGCAGGCAAAGCGGGCCATGTGCTGCAAGGCCGCGCTTACCAGTCCGGGCAGGCGCAGGTTGGGTGCCACCATCGATGGCAGATGGCGCGAGACAGTTAGCGGCTGCAAATGCGCGAACACCATCGGCACGCCATAGGCCTGACCCAGGCTATGCGCCAGGAAACTCACACTGCCTACGCCGACAATCAACCCTGCATCCGCGCAGGCTGCACGGCCCTGCGCGGCCCAGTCGCGCGCCCACATCAGCAAGTGCGTGCGCCAGATATTCCAGACTGCCCGCCGGGAACCATGCATATTGGCCACTTCCGGATTGCCCTGCAGCAGTTTCCAGTGATCGCCGCTGAGGGGAAAAAATTCCAGCCCGTTGGCGCGGATCAGCGCTTCGAAATTGCTGCTGGTCAGTACCCGCACCGGATACCCGCGCTCCTGCAGGCCGCGGCCCAAGGCGACGATCGGCCGCACATCGCCTTGTGTGCCCAGGACGGCAATCACCACCGGGCGGTTGGGTGACGGGCTGGAGATGGACTCAGGCATATTCGGCCACCCCGTCGCTGGCTGTGGCGATGCTGCCGTTGCGTTGTTGCCGGGCTTGCGCGGTAGCTGCATGCAGCAACGTACTGAGCGTGGCCGAGTGCGCGGGCGAGAGCATCGAATGGTGGTCGCAGTCCAGGGCGTGTAAGTGCAGGTTGCGCACGTATGGGGACCAAGCCTGCGGCCGGTAGTCCACCCACACCGCCTCGTCTCCGCCGGAGGTCATGCGCACGCCCGCTTCGACGAACAACACATCCTGATCCAGCGGTTTGGGCCGGTGACCCCGTGCCAGCTGCAGGTGATGTTGGGTGGCCTCACCCATATCTTCCAGCAGCGTGGGGCGTTGCTCGAGCAGCTGGCGCACCGCCGGCACGTCGGTCAGCCCATAGTGATCGCACAGCAGGCTGGCCAGCTCGGCCACCGTGGTCGGCATCGGTTGGTCGTGGGCCAGGGTCAGGCCCAGCGCATGCACCGAGGCGCGCACGCTTTCGGCCTCCGGCAGCGACGCGGCCTGTTCCAGATACGGGTAGCTGTCGAGCATCGCCAGCAGTTCGACTTCTTCGCCAAGCGCATGCAGTTCGGCAGTGATGGCGTGGGCGATCAGGCCGCCCAGCGACCAGCCGATCAACCGATACGGCCCATGCGGCTGCACCGTGCGCAGGCGCGCCAGGTAATCGCGGGCGATCGCCTCGATGCTCTCCGGGCGATGCTGCGAGTCGCTCAAGGCGGGCGACTGCAGCGCATACACCGGCCACTGCGGGTCCAGCTGGCCGAGCAAGGTGAGATACGACCAGCCCAGGCCGAACACCGGATGGATGCAGAACAGCGGCGTGGTGCCGGCAGTGCCTGCACGCAGTTGCAGCAGCACGCTCAATGGATCGTTAGTGACCTGCGTCCTGTGCTTGATCGCCTCGGCCAGGCCAGCAATGGTCGGGGCGTTGAACAGCGTGCCCAGCGGCAGTTCGACACCGAAAATCTGCGGGAAACGCGCAATCATTTGCGCTGCATGCAGCGAGTCGCCGCCGAGGTCGAAGAAGTTGTCGTCCACGCCCACCACCTCGATGCCCAACATCTCCTGCAACAGCGCGGCCAGTTGGTGTTCGAGTGCATCGCGCGGGGCAACGCGCGCACGGCGCGGCAAGGCGCCCGGTGCCGGTAATGCGCGGCGATCCAATTTGCCATTGGATGTCAACGGCAAGGCCGGCAACGGCACCCACAAAGTGGGAATCGTCGACGCCGGCAGGTGCTGCTGCAGATGCGCGCGCAGCAGCTCGGTCGATGGCGTGTTGCCGTGCTTGCCCACCACGTACGCCACCAGCTGCAGCGCGTTGTTGTCGCCATCGCTGTGGCCGACCACCACCGCCTGCGCCACCTGCGAATGCTGCAACAGGGCGTTCTCGATTTCGGCCGGCTCCACGCGGTGGCCGCGGATCTTCAATTGCGCATCTGCGCGGCCGATGAATTCCAACAGCCCGTCGCTGCGCTGACGCACGCGGTCGCCAGTGCGGTACATGCTGCTGCCGTCGCCCGCGAACGGGTCGCGCAGGAAGCGTTCGCTGGTGAGCTGGCGCTTGCCGCGATAGCCCTTGGCCACGCCTGCGCCGCCGATGTACAACTCGCCTACCGCGCCTGTCGGCAACGGTTGCAGCTGCGCATCGAGCACGTAGACGCGCGTGTTGAGCAGCGGCCTGCCGATCGGCGGTGCCGCCGCATCGGTCAGCTGCAACGGCATAATGGTCGACCAGATCGTGGTTTCGGTCGGCCCGTACAACTGGGTCAGGCGCCCTGCCCGGCTCAGCAACTGGGCCGCCAGTTTCGGCACCAGGACTTCGCCGCCGACCAACGCGTGGATGCTGTCCAGCGCCAGATTCTGGTTAGCGAGCAGGATGCGCCACAGCGACGGGGTGGCCTGCACCACGCTTATCTTCTCATGTGCGATCAAACGCGACAGGCTAGGTGGATCATGGGTGATGCCCGCTGGCGCGATGACTACGCGCGCGCCCACCAGCAACGGCAGATACAACTCCAGCCCGGCGATATCGAAGGTGATGGTGGTGACCGCCAACACGCGGTCGCGCGGCCGCAGCGCCAGCTCTTGGGCCATCGCATGCAGAAAGTTGAACAGGTTGCGATGGCTGATCTCCACGCCCTTGGGCGCGCCGGTCGAACCGGAGGTGTACAACACGTAGGCGGTGCCGTCGGGGGTGGCGAGCGGCGCGATCGCCGCCGGCAACACTGCCGGACGCGGATCCAGCCAGACCATGCCGCCGAGCAGATAGCGCTCGCACAATGCCGGCTCGCACACCAGCGCAATGGCACCGGAATCGCTGAGCATATGCCGGTTGCGTGCTGCCGGGCTCTCCGGGTCCAGCGGCAGATACGCCGCCCCGCTCCACATCACCGCCAGCAACGCCACCAGCAATTGCTCGCTGCGCGGCAACGCGATCGCGACCACATCGCCGGGGCGTACGCCATCGGCCACCCATTGCGCGGCGATGCGCGAGGCCAGTTCGCACAGGGTGTCGTAATCCAGCGTACGGTTGTCGTATTGCACCACCACTGCAGCCGGCATCAGCTCGGCGCGCTCCAGCATGCCGTGCAACAGCGTGGCCGGTTCCGGCAACGGCCCAGCGGTGTTGTTCCAGGTGTACAGCAGACGCTGACGTTCCGCATCGCCCAGTACGTCGACCTCGCCTAGTGCGCATTCTGGATCGGCCAGCACCGCATCGGCCAGATGGGTCAGACGGCGGCAGTGTTCGGCCAGCTCGTCGCTGTCGTACAACGCCGGATTGGCATCCAGATCGAAGCGCAGCGCAGCGCCATCGCCACGCTCATAGCAGAAAATGGTCAGGTCATCGGCAGGGCCGTTGGATAGGTTATGCGGCACCGCGTACGCATCGCCGAAGCGCAAGGTGTAGTCGAAGGCCTCGATATTGACTGCAAGACGCGCAATCTTCTGCTCTCCACCGAAAATTCCCATGTCGCGACGCACATCCTCGAAACGGTATTGCTGATGGCGCAATGCATGCTTGACCACCGAAGAGACCTGCGTGAACAGTGCGTAAATCGGCTGCTCTGGCTGCATCTTCAAGCGGATGTAGACCACATTGGCCACCATTCCTGGTGTTTTCCGATAACGCGCATTGATACGCGCGCTCACCGGCATCGCAAATACCAGGTCTTCGGCTCCGGTATTGCGGTAGTAGTACGCAGCCACTAACGCAATCAGCATCTGCGGCAAGCTGACGGCGTAGCGCTTGCCTAACCCACGCAATTCCAGCATCTGGCGCGCAGAGAACTCCCCAGTCCCGCGCAACGAGCCGGCCATTTCATAATTGCTCAGCCGTGCAAGGGTTGCAGGCGGTGGCAGATCGGCAAGTTGCTGCATCCAATACGCACCATCGCGCTGATAGCGATCCGAGTCGCGATACTGCTGCTCCAAGGCAACCAATTCAGTCGCACTGGCATAATCGGCAGCATCTGGCTCAGTCCCGGCAAGGTCGGCACTGTAAAGCACCGCCAAGCGCTGCGCCACCATAGCCGTAGTGTAGCCATCCATCACCAAGTGGCTCATGTATTGCACCCACAGATGATGGTCCTCCCCAAGACGGAACAATGCGCAGTGCCAAAGCGGGCCGTTGAGCAAATCCTCAGGCTTGCGGATCTGTTCGTCTATCCAGTGCTCGGCCGCGTTAAGCGGCGTCGGATCATCGGCCACGTTGAAGTAGGGCATCGTGCCAGGATACTCAGGCAAGACAACCTGCACAGGCATTCCGCCCTGCTCGGCGATGCACAGGCGCAATGTGTCTAACTCGCGTGTGACCCGCAGGCTGGAACGCAGCAACACGTGCGGATCGAGCGGGCCGAATAATTCCAGCGCTTCCGACAACATCAAGGTGTTATCGGTATAAAGCTTGCTACCAACCCACAGGCCGCGTTGGGCCTTGGTCAGGGGAAACACGGGAGAGGCGTCAGTGTGCATTGCGTGCATCCTTCTTGTGTGGCGCGCAGTCCGTCGTCGCGCCTTGACCGCGATGCGGTCAGTTGAGACGCCGGATCAGCACCTAGCTTTGAAACGCGGGCAATAAACACCGTCGACCGCCAGCGGATGCCGGCAATACACGGTGGTAACGCACAATGGAGACGCAAAACGAGGCGACACGCAACAATAGATGCAAATGGTGTGCAGCGTTTTTTTTGAAACAAATTGTGTTCCGCCAAGTAAATAGAACACTAACGATCGGCAGCCATGGTGAACCGTGCGGAAATCACGATTTGCACGTCACGTGCAAAATTTACCTCAGAAGTGTGATTTCAATTAGCCTTATTGTGGCATGCGTCATTGCAGATTCTGTGAAGCATCCGATAGAGCGCGGAAAGGCGAACGGAAAGCCAGTGAATTAACACGCAAATGATTGCATAGATGCTGCGACTACAAGGTAAAGCATGCAGCAGACAACACCACTGCCTCACCCACCATTAACATGCGCGCGTTATTGCGAAAACCGCCACATGAGCCCGCCATTACCGGCAGAATTAGCGCACTCAATTCAACGATCACGCGTTTGTGTTTTGTATTTCGTACGTCTGCGGAATTTTTGGCTTTTATCTAGTCGTCCCTGAAAAATCCCCTTCAAGCGCCAAGTGCCGTCGGTGACAGCGGCACGGTGCTCAAGGATGACCATCTCATCGCCCGCATCCAGGCACGCAAAAACGCGATCCAGCGCAGCAGCCAGCGCAGGTTGTAGCCGGCGGCGCAGCCGAGCACGTGCAGCGCATCGCCTTGGGCACCTTTTAGCCTGCAGCGACGCAACCTGCAGTCGTCTTTCAGATGTCCGATCACCGGCTCCACCGCCTGCCGTCGCTTGATCCAGCGCCATTGCCGTCGCGTCAGCGTCTTGGCCTTGCCGCGATGCAGGGACCTGCACGCCATCGACCTCGCGCCCGCGATCGCCCAGGTCCACGATCGCCACCGTCGGTTCTACGCTCACATCCTGCAGCAACCCGCGTGTCTGCTCCAGCTGCTCGGCCAAGGTATCGCCGTCGTACGGGTTGCCCGGGAAGCTGCGCGCACCCACGACCAATCCCTTGCAGGCGGTGACTGCAATGCCGACCTTGACGCCAAATTCGTACGCTTGACGCGCCTTGCCCTTGCCGATGCATTCCACTTCCGGGGCATGCAATGCGTACAGTTTTTGTTTGTCCTTCGGACGCTGCGTGTACAGCCGTTGCGCACGTTCCAGCCAGACAGCGATGCGCTCGCGCACGCCGGTGTTTACCTGATCGAGTTTGCGTTGGATGTCGCGCACGAGCCGTCCCAGCACTGTGCGTTGACGTCGCAGCACGCGCTGCATGCGCTTGAACTGGCGCGCATGCGCATACCGACCTGCCTTGCGGCTCAGGGCCGGGCCTTGCCGCGCGTAGCTCTGCCGCAATCCGATGCCGTGCCGCTTGGCCAGTAACACCAGCTTCTTGCGTGCCACCTCCAGCAAACGGCTGTCGGTCGGATAGGCGATCGCCTTTTCCTGCACCGTGGTGTCCACGATCACCCGCGACAACTCGCGTGCGTCCACCGCCTGCATCGCATGCGCGGCGTTGATGGTGTGCGCCAGCAGCTCTTCCATCCCGGCCTCACCCAGGCGCTGCCGCCAGCGCGTCAGCGAGCTGGCATCGCTCGGCAAGCGCGTCTGGAACACGACCTCACCGGTGAAGAACTGCCAGTACGGATTCTCCAGCCAACGCTCGCACACCGCTTCATCGGACAGGTCGTAGGCGTGTTTGAGGTAGAGCAAACCGGCAATCAGCCGCACCGGCAATGCCGGCCGACCGCCACCGGCCTGGGTGGCCGGCAAGCGCGATGAAAGTGCTTGCTCCAACGCCGTCCACGGCATCCGTTGGCTCAGCCGCGCCAGCGGATGACGCAGATCGATCTGGTTCTCCAGCCGCGAACGAAACAACTCGTCGGCAGGCATGTGCTCGGCAGCAGGACGGCGTGTACGCATGACTGAAAATTGCCAGAAACCAGCCTTCAGCGTAGCGAACACCGGTAGTTTTGGCACGCCGGTGCAGACATCAAGGCCTTGCGGTCGTTGGGTGGTTGGGGTTTTTCAGGGGCGACTGGCTATCGATCTACATCACTTCACTGCACATCTTCAAACCAACCCAGGATCGCGCGGCTTGTCCCCCGGAAATACCCGCTCCAATTGCACTGGCGACAATCCCCATAATCGACTCAGCAGCCCACCGAACAGGCCGCGGTAATTGGTGAGCACCGGGTAATCGCGATTCTTCAGCCGCTGCGCTTGTTCGACTGCAACGTCAATCAGGCCAACACGTGAGGCGGTAAACGGTTGTCGGAACCCGAGGCGACAGTGGCCACTGGTTCATCGGGCCACGCATAACGGTCACAGTCCCGGCGGCAGGGTGACGTTGAAGCGGGCGCCGCCCAGTTCCTGCGAGCGCACCACCTGCAGTTCGCCGCGGTAAGCCTTGATCAGGTCCTGCACAATCGACATGCCGATGCCGTGGCCTTGCACGCGCTCATCGCCGCGCACGCCACGTTGCAGAATCTTTGCCACATCTTCCGGCGCGATGCCAGGGCCGTCGTCTTCCACCGACAGGATCAGGCCAGCGCGACGGTTGCCGGTGGTCGGGCCCGGCTGCGCGGTCAACAGTACGCGGCTGCGCGCCCATTTGAAGCCGTTTTCCAGCAGGTTGCCGAGCAGCTCCTGCAGATCGCCCGGCTCACCGTGAAAACGCGCATCGGGCGAGATATCGAATTCGCACAGCACGCCTTTGACCGAATACACCTTTTCCAACCCACGTACGATTTCTTCGGCGGTCGGTTCGATCGGCAACGGCGCGGCGAACAGCTTGTGACCACTCGAAGCGGCACGTGCGAGTTGGTAGGACACCAGATCGTTCATGCGGCGCAGTTGCACGTCCATTTCGTCGTGCAGATCGCGCTCGGACGAACCGCTATCCAGTTGCGTACGCAGCACCGCGATCGGCGTCTTGAGGCTATGCGCCAGATCGGCCAGAGTGTTGCGCTGGCGATCCAGGTTATCGCGCTCACTTTCGATGAAGGCGTTGATGCTCTCGGTCAGTGGTTCCAGTTCGCGCGGATGCTGCTCGCTCATGCGCTGGATTTCGCCGCGTTGCACCTTGGTCAACTCGTTGATGACCCGCCGCAACGGACGCAGGCTCCACTGCAGAATGAAGGCCTGCAGCACCAGCAGCACCACTCCGGCGCTGCCGAGATAAAACCACACCGCGCCACGGAACACGCGCAGCTGCGCGCCCATCGAACGCGCGTCTTCCATTACATAGATGGTGTACGGGATCTCGCCGCCGTGTTCGCGTTCGACATAGCTCACGCCCAGGCCGTAGCGATAGAGCTGGCCCAGGCTGCCGTCGATCTGGGTCATTTCCAACGGACCGATAAACTCTTCCTGGCGCGGCTCAAGCATGCGCCCGTGCGGAATGTTCGGGCCTTCAGCCGACATCGAGGTCCAGCTTTCGTCCGGGCGCACCACCTCGACATACAGCCCGCCACCGGGGACGTCGAAACGCGGATCGGGCGGTTGTCCACCGATATACAGCGAGCCGTCGCGCACGAAATCGATATTGGCGGCGTACGCCGAGGCGTAGTTCTTCAGCCGCTCGCGCAGGTTCTTTTCTGCGGTGTCCGCAAACGCCACATCCAGCGCGTAGCCTGCCAGCGCCAGGAAGGCCACAAGACTGAGGCTCGCGGCAAGTAGCTGGCGGGCCTGCAGGGATCGCGGACGCCAGCGTTTATACCACTTGGAGCGCACCGCCACCCTGCCTTCCTGTTTGCCGACGCGCAGAGTCAGCCTTCGGTGCGCGGGATGGCGAAGCGGTAGCCGCGACCGCGTACGGTCTCGATCGGCTTGAGCTCACCATCGGGGTCGAGCTTCTTGCGCAGGCGACCGATGAACACTTCCAGCACATTCGAATCGCGATCGAAATCCTGCTGATAGATGTGCTCGGTCAGGTCAGCCTTGGAGACTAACTCGCCCGCATGCATCATCAGATATTCGAGCACCTTATACTCGTAGCTGGTCAGGTCGACGTTGGCACCATTGACGCTAACCGTCTGCGCTGCCAGATCCAGTGCCACCGGGCCACACTCCAACGTCGGCTTGCTCCAGCCGGCCGCACGCCGCAACAGCGCGTTAACGCGCGCCAGCAGCTCTTCTACGTGGAACGGCTTGACTAGGTAATCGTCGGCACCCTGCTTGAGGCCTTCGACCTTGTCCTGCCAGCTCGAACGCGCCGTCAAAATCAGCACCGGAAATTTCTTGCCCTCGTCGCGCAGCGCCTTGATCAGCTCCATGCCCGACATCTTGGGCAGGCCGAGGTCGATGATGCCGACGTCGAATGGCACTTCGCGGCCCATGTACAGCCCCTCTTCGCCGTCCTGTGCAGCGTCGACTGCAAAGCCTTCACGCTTCAGACGCGCGGCGAGAGTCTCGCGCAGCGGAGCTTCGTCTTCGACCAAAAGAATACGCATGCACGCTCCCTAATTACGTTGTCGGCCGATGGCCTGGGGATTTATGAGACTGAACGCAGAACTATCTACGTTCACTGGTTATCGTCGCGTGGTGGCGCGTCTGGTGGCGCCGAACTACGCGGCGGCGGGGCCTGCATCTGCTCCGACTCGTACACGGTGTGCACGCGTCCGTCCTTCATGTACTTGACCCGGTTTAGATTGCCGCCGTCGAAAGGCACCCGCTCGGCTCCGAGAATCTGTCCACCGGTAGACCGCTGCACGTGCCGAATGGTATCCGACAGTGTGCGGCTGTTTCCACGCGCAGACGGTGGCAACGACTCGCGGCCACCCTGCGGCATTGGATATCCCTGGCTCCACGCCAGCGGCGCGGCCATGGCAACCCAGAGGGCGACCAGAGCAACATGGCGAGCGCGGCAGGGCGGTAGAGTCACAAACGAATCCTAGCGGGTTGTTCAGCAACATTCAAAATTCGTGAAACCGCCCACGCGTTTTGCGGTGATCGGGCCCAGGATTACGCCAAATTCTTGATTTTTCGGGGTGAATCCGATCTGAACTTTTTGGCTTCGTGTTAACGCCATTCAGTGAAATAAATATCAATTGAGGCCGCAGGCCCCGTGCACGCTCACTGTTCCGGACGCGCCTGCTCGCGAATAGCTAGTGCAAACGCAGTAATCCGGTCACCTGTTCAGGTCATGCGAGCCGCGGGCCGATGCTCAGGCAACGACACGCCAGGCATGGGAGTCGGTGCGCTGCAAGGCCTGCTCGACCAGTTCCCAGCCAGCGTCCGGGCGATGTGCGCCCTCGCTCAGTATTTGCCGAAACGCCCGTCCGCCCGGCTGCCCATGGAACAGCCCCAGCACATGCCGGGTGATGTGCTTCAAGGCCAGGCCCTGTTCCAGCTGGGATTGCACGTACGGCTGCAGTGCGCGCAGCAATGATGCGCGCGATTGTTCCGGGCGCTGGTTCAACGCTGCATCCAGACAGTGCAGCACGTAGGGATCATGGTAGGCAGCGCGGCCCAGCATGACGCCGTCGGTGTGCCGCAGATGCGCCAGCGCGGTAGCAACGGCGGCGATGCCGCCATTGAGTACCACCGGCAGGCTTGGCAGCTCCAGCTTGAGGCGGTAAGCCCAGTCGTAGCGCAGCGGTGGAACTTCGCGGTTTTCCTTCGGCGACAAGCCCTTCAACCAGGCATTACGGGCGTGCACCACCACCAAGGCCGCGCCGGCCGCGACCACTTGGTCGGCAAAGTTGGCAAACGCTGCGTAGTCGTCATCGCCGTCCACGCCAAGGCGGCATTTGACCGTGATCGGCAGCGTGGTGGCCGCGCACATGGCGGCAACACAGTCGGCCACCAGCGCCGGCTCGCGCATCAGGCAGGCGCCGAAGCGCCCGGCCTGCACGCGATCGGACGGGCAGCCGCAATTGAGATTGATCTCGTCGTAGCCCCATTCCTGCGCGATCGCGGCGGCCTGCGCGAGAAGGGCAGGCTCGCTGCCACCTAATTGCAGGGCGAGCGGGTGCTCGACCGGATCGAAGCCGATCAGCCGCGTGCGATCGCCGTGGATCACCGCATTGGCGTGCACCATTTCGGTATAAAGGCGCGCAGACGGCGCCAACAGGCGATGGAACACCCGGCAATGCCGGTCGGTCCAGTCCATCATCGGGGCGACAGACAGGCGCAGTGAGGTGGCGTAGCGATCGGCGGAAGCAGTCATCGGCAGAGCGGCCGCAGTAAGCGGCTATTGAATGCGAAGCAGGATCAACAGCTTACACGGGCGCCGATGACGCTGCGGCAGTGTGACCGGCACGGAGTCTCTTAGCTACCTGTCCCGCTGCGTGATCACCTGCTCGATGCGCTACGTAATCGACGTGTACCAACTGGCCAGATGCGAGCAGGACGCGCGCTCGTGAGTTCCCCTGGTGGCGCGTCTTAGAGCCTGTTCACGATCTTTTGAGTAGAAGCGCCAAGAAGGCCAGATGGATGAACTGCAAGCTGGTGTTGAGTTTGCGCTCGCAGTTCTTCCACAGCCTTCGGTTTTTCTCCAGCCAGGCAAAACTGCGCTCGACGATCCAGCGCTTGGGCATGACCTTGAAGGTGTGCAGTTCGCTGCGCTTGGCAATCTGCACCGTGAGCTGCTCGCCTAGAATCTCTCGTACGCCTTCGGCAAACGGTACTCCGGTGTAACCACTGTCGCACAGCAGGCTTTGTACATGCGTCAAGTTTGACTGACAGCGCTCCAGCGCCTGCAGCGCACCTTTGCGGTCGGTCACCTCCGCCGTCGTCACCGCGATGGCATGGGGCAACCCCTGGGTATCAACAGCGATATGCCGCTTGATGCCCGACACCTTTTTGCCCGCGTCATATCCCTTTTGCCCGGCTGTGTCCGTGTTCTTGACGCTCTGCGCGTCCACGATCAAGAACCTGCTGAAGATGTTGCGCTCCTGTTTCTGGCGGGCCACGCCAACCTGATTTTTTGAGCGCCCGCTCCAGCAGGCTCACTCCTTCATCGTCGCACTCGCTCCACTTGGCAAAGTACGCGTGCACGGTCCGCCACTTCGGAAAGTCGCTGGGTAGCGCTCGCCATTGGCAACCGGTTCGCAGCACGTACAACACTGCGCACCACACCTCATACATATCCACTCGGCGTGGCTTGGTGCGCTTGCGCGCTTGTTCCAGGATCGGGAGGATGTGTTCGAAACGCTCCCGGCTCATGTCGCTCGGATAGGTTTTTTGGCGCATCCGCAGAGTCTGCACCAATCAGGAAAGATCGTGAACAGGTTCTTAGCAAATCGCATCACCGCTGCCGTTGTTGCGCGCGCAGCTTCTTTCATTCAGTGCTTGAAAAGCGCAGGCGCTACGGCTGGACGACACCTGCAGTTACGCGTTACGCAGACCCACACGCTCTTCGACGCTCGGCGGCTTGCCGAGGGCGTGGAACGAGGCGGCCAGCGTGATCAGGGCGGTGCCCATCACCGTGTAAAAGCTCCACGATGTGGCCAGCACGTGCATCTGACCGAACATCAACGCCGCAACGGCAGTGGCGGTGCACAGCACCATGGCCAGCAGAGACATTAAAAAAAGAATGGAAGGATCTAGCTTCATGGTCGGGGGTTCTAGGCTACGTTAGCTTCAGCATCGGCGTTCCCCGCGCTTTCTTGAACTGTTTTCTGCGCTTTTTTTCAACGAATTCCACATAAGTCAGCGCGCGCTCAGTTTTATGTCAAACCCTTGGCGCACAAAGGTTTGCGCGTCAGAAAACTCCTGACGTAGCGGCAGAAAAATTAGCGCTGCCGCCTGAGTTCCAACGCACCTGTGGCGGAATACCGGCGGCGTGAAAAATGTGTCTTTAGGGTCACCGAGAGGCCCATTCGACGGGTAGCGGGCGACCACCGATCTTAAGGCCGAGGATGCGGAATATATGGCGTGGCCGATAACTGACAACCGGCGAAAGCATGTTGTCGTCAGTAAGCTGGTGGTTGCCGGTGCATATTAGCTACCTGGCAGAGTCGGGCCCACCCATCGCGGATCCGGTGCTATCGATGAGTGTGAGCTGGGCGATGGCTCATCTACTAAAAGGCGCTGCGGTCATCGCTACGCGTCTGGTGCAGCTAGCGTGGAGGTCGTTGAAGGTCGCTGCACGACGCGCTACGGCACATGCAGCGGCGACGCTGGGGCAACGCGCGGTAAGGGAGCCTTAAGACGGTGACAGCATTGCAAGGCGCATACGTGCGGTGCCCAGGCCTCACGGACGCGCTCAGCGCGCTGGCGTGGTGGCGAAGTCGCCGCGTTGCAGCTTGGTCACATCGTTGCCCTGCCCGTCCTTGAGGCTGAGGTCTGCACCCTTGGCGGCCAGATCCTTGAGCACATCGGTGCGCTGGAACAGCGCCGCATACATCGCCGCGGTCTGGCCGGCATTGTTGCGCTGGTCCGGGGCGCAGTGGGCCTGCATCAGGCGCCTGGCGATGCCCGGCTCGCCCTTGAAGATCGCGCCCATCAGCGCGGTATTGCCACGCTTGTCCTGCGCGCACGGGTCGGCACCGGCGCTGAGCAGCTGTTCCACCGCCGGGCGCTGGCCGTGGTACGCAGCCAGGATCAAGGCGGTGTAGCCCTTCTCATCGCGGGTGTTGAGGTCGTAATGCGAGCGGATGAATTCGGCCAGCATGTCCTGGCGGCCTTCGCGTGCAGCGTCAAAGAAGTACTCGCGCAACTGCAGCTTGATCTGCTCGGGTGTCGCGGCCACGCTGGCGGCACTGGTGGGTACAGGCGCGGGTGAGGCAGCATCGGCAACCGCAGACAGGGTGCCAAGCATCAGGAACAACAGGGTGCGCATCGTGCTCTCCCGAAAACGAAGGAGGCACCGCGGCACAGGCCGCGATGCCGTTGGATGGATCAGTCCTGCAGGGTAGAGGCCAGCTGCTTGACGCGGGCCAGATCGCCCTTGGCAACGCGCGTCACCCCGGTGCCGTACTCAGGGTCGGCCTTGTACAGGAACGACAGCACCAGATGCTTGCTCTCGGTATCGGTGGTGGCTAGCGACTCGCCGAAGCTCTGCACCAGATCGGCGCGGTCCTTCTTGTTGTAGGACCGATACAGCTCACCGGCCTGCTTGAAGTTCTGTTCGCGAGTGATCTTGGCCTGCTGGGTGGTACCCGACAGCGGCAACGCGCGGTAGCGCGCAGCGGTGTCCTGCGGACGCGGCTCCAGGCGGCTCGGCTCGTAGTTCACGCCGCTGGTGGTGTGGCCGGTGTTGGCTTGGCCATCCTGGTTGCCGTTGTTGACGGCCACACGCGGACGGTTTACCGGCAGACTCAGGCCGTTGGTGCCGATGCGATACAGCTGGGCATCGGCATAGGAAAAAATACGGCCCTGGAGCAGCCGATCTTCCGAAGGCTCGATGCCCGGCACCAGGTTGGCCGGCGCCATCGCCACCTGCTCGGTCTCCTGGAAGAAGTTGTCGACGTTTTTGTTCAACACCATCTGGCCGACCTTCTGCTCCGGCACGTCCGGCCAGATCTTGGTGGCATCGAGCGGATCGAAATCGAACTTGGCCAGGTCTTCCGGCTTGAGCACCTGCAGGTACAAATCCCATTTGGGGTAATCGCCCTTCTTGATCGCGCCGACCAGATCGTTGGTCAGGTGGCTGTAGTCCTTGGCCTGAACCGCGGCAACCTGCTTGGGATCCAGGTTCTTGCTGCCCTGCAGCGTCTTCCAGTGGAACTTGACGTAATGCACTTCGCCTTGCGCGTTGACCAGCTTGTAGGCATGCACGCCGTTGCCATCCATGAAGCGATAACCGGCGGGGGTGCCTTCGTTGGAATAGAGCAGGGTCAGCGTGCGGGTGGACTCGGGCACGTGCGAGAAGAAATCGAAGCGACGCGCATCGTCATCCAGGTTGGTGCGCGGGTCCGGCTTGAACGCGTGGACCATGTCGGGAAACTTGATCGCATCGCGGATGAAGAAGGTCGGGAAGTTGTTGCCGACCAGATCCCAGTTGCCTTCGCTGGTATAGAACTTGGTGGCGAAACCGTGCGGGTCGCGCAGCGTTTCCGGCGAGTGGTTGCCATGCACAACCGAGGAAAAGCGCACGAACACCGGAATCTTTTCGCCGGAGCTGAACACCTTGGCCTTGGTCAGGTTGGACAGATCGGCAGTGGCGGTGAATTCGCCCTTGACGCCGGTCCCGCGCGCATGCACCACGCGCTCGGGAATACGCTCGCGATCGAAGCGCTGCAGTTTCTGGATCAGCTGCACGTCCTGCAGCAGGGTCGGGCCGGTGGCACCGGCGGTCTGGGAATTCTGGTTGTCACCGACCTTTGCGCCATTGTCGCGGGTCAGAACCGATTGGGCGAAGACCGGCAGGGCGATCAACGCCGGTGCTAGCAGGACTAGCACCGTGAGGAATCCAGGGCGCATGGCGTCAGCTCGTTTGAGGAAGCTCAAATCATGGCTAGCTGGCCGAAGTGTGAGAAGTCGTTAGTTGTGATCGCTGCGATAGGCCAACATGATGACGACGGCGTAACGTGACATGTATCGCCAAGTCCACAAGCAATGGGTTGTAGACCGTTGCCATATCGATCGAATGCACGCGTTGCCGGCGTCCGCTTTGCATGACAAACGTGCCGACAGCTCTGAGCCAATGCTGCGCTGCAAGGTTGGAAGTGGCGTGTTGTAGCTTTGAAGATCTGCTTGATATTCGGTGAGCTTGGAGAAATAAAGGAGGTGCTGGCCAGGACGCGCATCGTCTTCTGCATGCAGCTGCAGTGATCGATGGCATCGGCGATGTTGCGCTCTGCACACGCGTGAGTGAGCGATGCTGCGCGTCGATCCACGCGGCGTGGTTGCTACACGATCCAATGATCGCTTGCAGCTTGTTGCACGACTGCATCGGCGCAACACATGCGCCGATTGCAGTCATGTGGCAATCAACGCCCGATCACCCGCTTAAACGGCGGCAACGCGTCGATGATGCGTTTGCCGTAGCGACGGGTGAGCAGGCGCGAGTCGAGAATGATCACCCGACCGTGGTCGTTGGAACTTCGGATCAAGCGGCCGGCAAACTGCGTCAACGTGCGCAGCGCATGCGGGATGGCGATCAGGTTGAAGGCGTTATGGCCGCGACTTTCCAGCCATTCGCTCAAGGTGGAGGTCTGCGGATCGGTCGGCACCGCAAACGGCACCTGGGTGATGACCACGGTGGTGCAGGCATCGCCGGGCAGATCCAGACCTTCGCCGAACGAGTTGAGGCCGAACAGCACCGAGCCCTCGCCTGCCGCAATACGGCGCAGATGCTCGGTGATCAATTGCGACTTGTTGCCCTCGCCCTGCACCAGCACGCGGTTGCGCTGCGCAAGCGGCATCAGGTCGGCAACCTTTTCCATCTTCCAGCGCGAGGTGAACAGCACAATGCTGCCTTTGGAAGTCCAATCCAGTTCGCTCACCAGATAACGCGCGACTTCTTTTGGATGGCCTTCGCGATCGTCTGGCGTGACCGGGAAATCGGGCACGATTAATTCGGCCTGATTGGGCAGATCGAACGGCGAGGCCAACGAGGCCATCTCGGCGTGATCGGGCAAGCCGTTGTTGATGGCGAAGGATTGGAAGTCGCCACCGCCGGTCAGGGTGGCCGAGGTCATCACCACCGAATCCACTTCGTTCCAGATCATCGTGCGCAGCACTTGCGCGGCCGATACCGGCGAGCAATGACATATCAGATCACCATCGCGCGAGAGCGTGATCCAACGCGCCATCGGCGGCTGGCCTTGCTTGTCTTCGCGCCGCCAGCCGCTCCACAGATTGTGTTGCTGCTCGGCCATTTCCAACGCCAGGCCAAGGCTACGTTGCAAGCGTTCGCGTGCGGAATCGTCCTGCTTGCCCTTGGCGATCGCACTGTGTGCGGCATGCACCCAGTTGAACAGCGCGCGGGTTTCTTCGCCGAGCTCCTCGATCACCGGACCCCACTGCGGCGGCAGCTTGCCGTTGGCCGCACGCCATAACGGATCGCGCTCGCCGAGCTCGGGCTTCCACAGGCGCTCGACTTCGGCATGGAACGCCTTGAGCAACTTGGAAAGGCGTGCGGCCACCTCGATCGCTTCGTTGGGTAGCAGGTTGCCAATCTTGTCCTTGTCGACCGCGCGGTACGCGGCAGCGATGAGGATCTGCAAGCGACCGGTGCGCTTGGCCATTTCGTCCAGCGACAGATTCGCTGCGCCCTGGTCGATCGCCACACCGGCGATGTGGTGCCCTTCATCGAGCACCAGCAGCATGTCAGCCGGCGGGGCGATCAAGGGCTGACCGTTTTCGGCATCGCCCAGCGACAGCGAGGACAGCAACAGTGCGTGATTGGTGACCACGATCTGCGCTTCGCGCACCTCGGTGCGCGCCTTGAGCACCGGGCACTGCGCGGCATAGCTGCAACGGCGCCCCGCACAACCAGAGGCAGGGGTGGTGATGCGCAGGCGCAGCGGCACCGAAATCTGTTCGGGCGCGTCGTCCAGATCGCCGTTCCAGCTGCGTTCGGCGTAGGCATTGGCCAGGCGCTTGGCCAGATCGGCGTCGGCCGGGCTAAGCGGGCGGTCGTAGAGCACCTGTTCGTCGTCGAACATGCCTTCCTGGCTAGTCTCGCCCTGCAGCTCGGCAGCGTTGCGGGTGCACAGGTAACGGGTGCGGCCCTTGGCAAGTGCCACGGTTGCTTCCAGGCCGGTCGCTTTCAGGAAGGCCGGAATATCGCGCTCCACCAGCTGCGACTGCAGCGCCACGGTGCCGGTGCTGATCACCAGCTTCTTTTTGGTGGCCAAAGCGATCGGCACGCCGGCGGTGAGATAGCCCAGACTCTTGCCCACCCCGGTGGGGGCCTCGGCGATGCCAATGCCGCCGGAGGTGGCCAGCGCGCGCGAGACCAGGCCGATCATCTGGCTCTGTGCACGCCGCGTGGCAAAGCCGGGCGTGTTGGCCTGCAGCTTGGCGTAAGCCTCGCGGATGCCGGCCTTGACCGGCTCGGTCAGGCTGCGCTGGGTAGGGGCGGGAGGGACTGGCGCCGACGGCGCGGCCGGTGGGGCGACTTCACTCATCCGGCTATTTTCGCACGGACCGGCGCGGCGCCTGCGACCGGCATGCCGGACAACTGAACGGGTTGCCTGGGCGAGGCGTGGCTTGGAGGCGGGATTTGCGATGCGGTCGCGCGGGGCGCAATCAGTAACAACGCGCGGGCACGCATGATGTGGGCACCGATGGCGTAGTGGAAAGCCATTGCAGCGTAATAAGTGCCGCACCAAATAGCGCCTGCGGCCACCTGACGGTCAAGGCCGGCCCCGAGGCCACGATCGGGATCATGCGCAAGTGTCCCTGGCGGGCGGCAGCCGTTGCAGACTGCGCGCCAGTGTCCACACCAGCACACCGATGCCAACGCCTTGCACGGCGGTCAGCGCAAAGCGGCCGACGCCCATCACCACGCTGATCTGGCGCACATTGCCCTGTTGCAGCAGCAACATCGGAATCGCCTGGAGGGCCGCTTCGGCCAACAGGCAGCCAAGCAGCAGCCACAGCGCGGCCAGCCCGGCGCGTCGCAGCGGCCCGTGCGGAGCGCGCCACAGCAGCACCAGCCCGAGCAGCAACGCGATCAGCAGCGGCACCCGCGACAGCAGGCTGGTGACCAGAGTCAGCAGGATGTCTGTGGTCGTCACGCTGCCCGACTCAATCGGCACTGATCAGTACGGCCTCGCGCGCGCGCAGCGCGGCATAAACCGGGTCGGTATCCGGGCGCACGCCGTGCCACAGCGAAAAGCTGACGGCTGCCTGCTCCACCAGCATGCCGAGGCCATCGATGGCGTAACGGCATTGCGCCGCACGTGCCCAGGCCAGAAAAGCAATGGCGGTGGCCCCGTAGTTGAGATCGACCGCAGCGGTGAGGCTGTTGACCAGACCCAGCGGCAGCGCGAAGGCACCGGCATCGCGGTCGCGACCGGCGGCAGTGGCATTGACGATCAACTCGAAGTCGCCCAGATCGCGCAGATCTTCGATGTAACGCGACACCACCCGCCCCGGTTCGCCTAGCGCATCGCACAACGCATCGGCACGCTCAGGCGAACGGTTCACCGCCACCATTTCGGTGATGCCCGCTTCCAGCAACGCTGGTGCCACGCCACGCGCGGCGCCACCGGCGCCCAGCAGCAGCACACGGCGCCCGCGTAGGTCCAGGCCGTGGCGATCGGTGAGATCGCGCACCAGGCCAACGCCATCGGTGTTGTCGCCCTGCCACTGGCCGTCATTGCGCACCAGCGTGTTGACCGCGCCGGCCAGACGCGCGCGATCGCTCACGCTGTTCGACAACGCACAGGCGGCTTCTTTCAGCGGCAAGGTCACGTTGGCGCCCTTGCCGCCTTCGTCGGCGAAGCGTTGCAGCGCGGCGCTGAATTCCTCTGGCGGCGCATCGATGGCGGTGTAATCCAGCGCAATGCCGGTCTGTTTCCCGAAGTCGGCGTGGATGGCTGGCGACAGCGAATGAGCGACGGGGTGACCGAACACGGCATAACGGGAAACGGGCATGAAACGCTCTCTGGTTGAATAGACTGTGCGGGACTTGAGGCAGGACACCGCATGCAACTTCGATGGACGCTGCTCGCGCTGGCGGCAAGTTTACTCTGCGTTCCGTCTGCTTCGGGATTTGCCGAGTTCGGCAGCGAAGGCATGGGCGTGTTCTCCACGCCGGCCAATGAGGCGCGCGCCACGCTGCGCCCGGAACTGTTGCTGAGAAAACCAAGCTTGGGCCGGACCGACAAGACATGAGGAAACGTTTGAGATCAGGCATCGCGGCACGCTGAAAGTGCAGCGTCCAAGACGTGCCGATGCCGGACTTGAAGATGCGCGACAGCAGACGAAAACTGCGGCGCGGTCGCCGATGACCGCGCTCAATACACATCGCGCCGATAACGGCCTGCTGCGGTCAACGCCTCCAATCGTGCACCGCCCAGGAGTTCGCGCAACGTGGCATCGACCTCGCGGGCCATGCTGTTCAGACTGCCGCACACGTAGATCACCGCGCCGCGATCGATCCAGTGCCGCGGCGCATCGCCGGCATCGCGCAGCTGGTGCTGCACATAACGCTTGTGTGCCTGATCGCGCGAGAACACCCAATCCAGCTGCTGCAGATGGCCGCTCGCCTGCCACGCCTGCAGCTCATCGGCAAACAGCGCATCGTGCGCCGCGTGACGTTCGCCGAACAGCAGCCAGTGCCCGTGTGCGCCGGCCAGTTCGGCATCGCGCAGCAGGCCGCGCAAGCCTGCGATGCCGGTGCCGTTGCCGATCAAGAGCATCGGCGCCGATGCAACGCGATGAAAGCCGGGATTGCGGCGCAACCGCGCGCGCACCGGTGCACCGGTGGGTGCATGGCAAATCAGCCAACCCGAGCCCAGACCGGGGTTGCCATCGGCGCGCGTCGTCAGGCGCACCACCGCCATCGCCGTGCCGTCGGCCGGTACGCTGGCGAGCGAATAGTCGCGCGTTGGCAGCCAGGCGCAAGCATCCAGCCACGCCTGTGGATCGGGCTGCGGCGTTGGCGGGCGTGTCGGCGGCTCCGGCAGCACGCGCTCGGCGGCAGCCTGCTGCAGCGGCAGCAACTGCGCATTGACATGCACCAATGCATCCGGCGGCAGCCCCCAGCCGACCAGGCACGCACGTACGTGCGCATACGCATGGGCAGGCTGCACTTCGAGAATATCGCCGGCCTGCCACTGCGCGCCGGCCGGCGGCTGCAGGTCGATCCGCCAGATCGGTGCACCTTCGCTGCCAGGGTTGAGATGCGTGCGCGACGACAGTGTCCATTCGGTCAGGATCGGCCGCGTCAACGGCACTGCCGTCACCGGCGCACCGGCGATCTGCTCCAATTGCGCATGCCATTGCGCCAGCGCCTGCGGGTCGGTGTTGTCCATCTCCACTGCGGGAAACAACGGCCGCGCACCCTGCGCGTTCAACCACTGCTCGATGCGCCGCGAAAACCCGCAGAACTGCGCGTATTGACGGTCGCCCAAGGCCAGCACCGCATAAGCCAACTGCGGCAATGCCAAGCGCTGACGCAACACCGCACGTTCGAACCCGCGTGCTGCATCCGGCGGTTCGCCATCGCCGAAGGTGCTGACCACAAACAGCGCATGCCGGGTGCCCTGCAGGTCCTGCGCCTGAAGTTGCGCCAGCGAGCGCACCTGCACCGGCAGGCCAGCCGCCTGCAGATGCCCGGCCGCCTGCCAAGCGAGCCGTTCGGCAAATCCGCTCTGGCTGGCGAACCCGACCAACCACGGCTCGGCCTGCGAGGCCGGCGGCGTGCTTTGCAGTACTTCGCGTGCGGCACGCAATGCGCACTTTTTGCGGCGGCGATCCAGGTACAGCATCCAGCCGGTGACGAAGAACACCGACATGCCGGCACTGGCCAGCATCACCAAGATGCGCCCCGGCAGGCCGAAGAAACTGCCCGAATGCAGCGAAAACATGCTGACCAGCAATTGCTGTCCGCGGGGCAGCAGCGCGTAGTCCTGACGACGTAGCAACGCACCGCTGCCTGGCTCGATTTCCACAGTGTCGTAGGCCCGATCGTGATCGGGATCATTCGGCAAAAACCGCACACTCAGCGGTTGCCCGGCTCGGGTCGGAAGACGCACATCCAGTGCTGTGCTGCGAGTGCCCGCAATACCATCCAGGATGCGCTGCACGCGTGCGAAATCCACCGTGACCGCGCGATGATCGCGCCCGTCGCCGCGCATCGCCGGCTCCTTACCGAGCAAGGCCATCATGCCGTCGCGGTACCAGGTGTAGGACCAGGTAAGCCCGGTCAGCGCGACCAGCAAATACACCAACAGACACCAAGTACCGAGCACCGCGTGCAAGCTCCACAGAAAACTGCGCCCTTGCCGTCGCCATTCCACCGCCCACCACGTACGCAGACGCCACCAACGTCGCGGCCAACGCAGATACAGACCAGACGCGCACAAAAACAACAGGATCAACGTGCTCGCGCCGGTCACCGCCTGACCGCGCTTGCCGGCGGTCAGATGGCGATGCAGATCTTCGATAAAAGCAAACGCGTCGCTCAGCCGCGGTGCCGCGACCTTTTCACCCGTATAGGGATCGAAGTATACGCGACCGCCGCCCTTGCCGGCCAAACGTGCGGTGGACGGACGTGCGCCGGTGGGATCGATCAACATGCGCGTGATCGCCTGCTGCCGCCCCAGATCGAGTCGCTGCACCAGCACATCCACCGGCAATGCCCGCTCGCCTGCTGCCTGCCGATCGGCCAACTGCGCGATGGCCGGATTGGCCAACCGCAAGATCTCGTTTTCGAAAGACATCAACGCGCCAGTCAGCCCCATCACCGATAGCACCAGACTGGCGGTGATGCCGAGCAACCAGTGCAGTTGGAATAGCACCGTCTTGAGCACGGGCGAGCAGCCTGAAACTATGGGCTTGCTAGTGTAGATGAGAATCGTTATCGGAGCTTGGTGGCCAAGTCATCGCGATGGCGTCATCGGCCGAGTCAGATGGGCAGATCAAGAAGCCTTAAGCGCGCGAACCGACGCCGGCCAAAGCCTGCGGTGAGGATCACAGCAGGACCGGCATTGCTTCACTTCACCGCACAGACGCGAGTAGTGGGGGTCGGCGTACTTGGGAGACACGAGACCAACGCCTCCCACTCATCAACCACATCGACGCGCTCAGCCCTCGCGCATCCAACGCGCCACTTGCGGTGCAAAGTAGGTGAGCACGCCATCGGCACCAGCGCGCTTGAAGGCCATCAGCGCTTCCAGCACGCACATGCGCTCGTCCAGCCAGCCATTGGCGGCCGCCGCCTTGAGCATCGCGTACTCGCCGCTGACCTGATATGCAAACGTCGGCACGCGGAATTCTTCTTTCACCCGACGCACCACGTCCAGATACGGCATGCCCGGCTTGACCATCACCATGTCCGCGCCCTCTTCCAGGTCCAGCGCAATCTCGCGCATCGCCTCGTCGCTGTTGGCCGGGTCCATCTGATAAGTGGTCTTGTCGGCCTTGCCGAGGTTGCCGGCGCTGCCCACCGCATCGCGGAACGGGCCGTAGAACGCCGACGCGTACTTGGCCGAATACGCCATGATGCGCACATCGAGATGATCGTCGGCATCCAGCGCGCGGCGGATCGCACCGATGCGGCCATCCATCATGTCCGAAGGCGAAATGATGTCCACGCCAGCCTGCGCATGCGACAGCGACTGCTTGACCAGCGCCTCGACGGTGATCTCGTTGAGCACATAGCCTTTGTCGTCGATGATGCCGTCCTGGCCGTGGGTGGTATATGGATCCAGCGCCACGTCGGTCATCACACCAAGCTCGGGGAAGCGCGCCTTGAGCGCACGCACCGCACGCTGCGCCAGGCCGTCCGGATTCCAGGCTTCGCTCGCATCCAGACTCTTGCCGGACGGGTCGATCACCGGGAACAGGTCGATCACCGGGATGCCTAGTTCCAACGCCGCTTCGGCCTCGCGCAACAGCTCATCCAGCGACAAGCGCGCGACGCCCGGCATCGACGCGATCGGTGCGCGGCCAGACAACTCATGCACGAACACCGGCCAAATCAAGTCATCGGTGGTCAGCGTGTTTTCGCGCATCAACCGACGCGAAAACGCATCGTGGCGCATGCGGCGGGGGCGATAGTGAGGATGGGCCATCATGGGCTCCTGTCAGCAGCCCACAAGTCTACGCCCGCCACCTTGGCGCAGGACGCGCTGCGCCGCTTGCCTTGGCGGCCACCACCCAGCACCCGCCCCGCACCGCTGACCACCAACGCATCTCATCCCAACGTGCATAACACGCTCTAGATCACGCCACCGCCCAGGCTCAGACGGATCACCCCGACCACGATCACCAGGCCGTTGAGCAGCAAGCCGGTCTTGGCGCGGCCGCGGTTGCCGGCCGAGGTGAGCAGCACCGCGATCGCGGCGATTACTGCGCCCACCGCCGCAAACGGAATCAGGAACCAGTTGCCCCAGCCCAGGAACGGGATGAAGGCCAGCATCATCCACGCCAGCGCCACGATGCCCCATAGCAGGCTGATCAATCCCACGTGCCACCTCGCCTTTCCAAGAATTCAGACCAGAGCTTAAGCGTTGCGCCAGCCAAGATGCCGTGGGCGGGCGGTCATCATGACCGATGGCGGCTTGGCGGCAGCCTCACGTGGGCATGGCTAGGGTGCTGCAACCTCCGGCGCGATTCAGTCCAGGCGCCGAATCATCGCTGTCACTGTCGTTACACAGGTGCCACATCATGAACAAGCACGTCGTCATCGCAGCTGCACTGACCATGCTGCTGGCCAGCTGCGCCAGCAGTTCCAAGGTGATGCTGGGTCGGGCGCGTGCGCCGATCGACCCGGCCCAGGTCCAGGTATATTCCAACGCCCCGGTGGGCTCGGTGGAAATCGCCCAGCTCGAATCCACCAGCGCGGCCGGCTTTGGCACTCAAGGTCAGACCGACGCGGCCGTACAACGGCTCAAGCGCGAAGCCGCCAAACTCGGCGCCAACGGCGTGGTCATCGTCGGCGTCGGCTCGGAACGCTCCGGCGGCGGCCTGTCGGTCGGAGGTGGCAGCTACGGTGGCCACGTTGGCGGCGGGTTGGGAATCGGCATCCCGACGACTCAAAAGCACGCAGCGGGTCTGGCGATCTGGGTGCCGGCACAGGCACAGGCGCCGCAGTCCACACAGCCGTTACCGCCGCAGGAACGCTGAGCGTCACTGGGCGGCGTGCGCCCAGCCGCTTCCGCTGCCGCAGTGACCTACGCACCGACAATCGTCAGACTTAAGAGTGGCTAATTAGTCGTCCCTGAAAAATCCCCTTCAAGCGCCAAGTGCCGTCGGTGACAGCGGCACGGTGCTCAAGGATGACCATCTCATCGCCCGCATCCAGGCACGCAAAAACGCGATCCAGCGCAGCAGCCAGCGCAGGTTGTAGCCGGCGGCGCAGCCGAGCACGTGCAGCGCATCGCCTTGGGCACCTTTTAGCCTGCAGCGACGCAACCTGCAGTCGTCTTTCAGATGTCCGATCACCGGCTCCACCGCCTGCCGTCGCTTGATCCAGCGCCATTGCCGTCGCGTCAGCGTCTTGGCCTTGCCGCGATGCAGGGACCTGCACGCCATCGACCTCGCGCCCGCGATCGCCCAGGTCCACGATCGCCACCGTCGGTTCTACGCTCACATCCTGCAGCAACCCGCGTGTCTGCTCCAGCTGCTCGGCCAAGGTATCGCCGTCGTACGGGTTGCCCGGGAAGCTGCGCGCACCCACGACCAATCCCTTGCAGGCGGTGACTGCAATGCCGACCTTGACGCCAAATTCGTACGCTTGACGCGCCTTGCCCTTGCCGATGCATTCCACTTCCGGGGCATGCAATGCGTACAGTTTTTGTTTGTCCTTCGGACGCTGCGTGTACAGCCGTTGCGCACGTTCCAGCCAGACAGCGATGCGCTCGCGCACGCCGGTGTTTACCTGATCGAGTTTGCGTTGGATGTCGCGCACGAGCCGTCCCAGCACTGTGCGTTGACGTCGCAGCACGCGCTGCATGCGCTTGAACTGGCGCGCATGCGCATACCGACCTGCCTTGCGGCTCAGGGCCGGGCCTTGCCGCGCGTAGCTCTGCCGCAATCCGATGCCGTGCCGCTTGGCCAGTAACACCAGCTTCTTGCGTGCCACCTCCAGCAAACGGCTGTCGGTCGGATAGGCGATCGCCTTTTCCTGCACCGTGGTGTCCACGATCACCTGCGACAACTCGCGTGCGTCCACCGCCTGCATCGCATGCGCGGCGTTGATGGTGTGCGCCAGCAGCTCTTCCATCCCGGCCTCACCCAGGCGCTGCCGCCAGCGCGTCAGCGAGCTGGCATCGCTCGGCAAGCGCGTCTGGAACACGACCTCACCGGTGAAGAACTGCCAGTACGGATTCTCCAGCCAACGCTCGCACACCGCTTCATCGGACAGGTCGTAGGCGTGTTTGAGGTAGAGCAAACCGGCAATCAGCCGCACCGGCAATGCCGGCCGACCGCCACCGGCCTGGGTGGCCGGCAAGCGCGATGAAAGTGCTTGCTCCAACGCCGTCCACGGCATCCGTTGGCTCAGCCGCGCCAGCGGATGACGCAGATCGATCTGGTTCTCCAGCCGCGATCGAAACAACTCATCGGCAGGCATGTCTTCGGCAGCAGGACGGCGTGTACGCATGGGCGGAAATTGCAAGAAACCAGCCTTCAGCGTAGCGAACACTGGTAGTTTTGGCACGCCGGTGCAGACATCAAGGCCTTGCGGTCGTTGGGTGGTTGGGGTGTTTCAGTGGCGACTAATAAAACGTAGCGAGCAATCGCCACGAGCAATCGCCAGGTGAGTGCGGACGGCGCGGAGGAACCGCAGTGCACGCGTGGTACATGCCGATTCCGAGCACCGGCCGCGCCCGCTTGGCGGTGAGCGCAGCCGTTTTGTCAGCCACTCTAAAAGCGGCTGCCCACAGGCAACACCAGTCCCACTCCGGCATCCAGCTGCTGCGTCCACTAGCAGGGCGCAGCGGCCCAAGCCAGGCGACCGCAGTTAGGGCACCCTTAGTAAGCGATTGCCCGGATTATAGTATTCTCTGATCGGCGTATATTTCGGACATCAGGTTTGTGCCTGGACCCACAAAACTCATCACAGGTCGTTAGCCTGAGCGCACGGTGTAAACCGTCATTGACAGAAGGAATCGTTATGAAACGCTGGATATGGACATTGGTCGCCGCTGTTGGGCTACAGACCACCGCCACCGCCTCGACGCCGCACACGACGCTGGTCTGTCGCATGGACGATCCGTTCCTGTTTTGCTCGAAAGGCTGCGACACGTCAGATTACAACTGGAAACCGGTAGACCCGATCTCGGGCACCTGGGAAGCAGTTTCGCCGTACTGCCCCTTTCCTACCCCCACGTCGACCAACTACTGCGCGGGATGGACGATGAAAGCCATCACCGCGCTCTCACAATACGAGACCATCTGCCCAGGGGCAGTGAAAGAAGGGAAGTGGAAAGGCACAAGACAGCCCGAACTGGTTCCCTTCAAACACTGAGTCGTCCCGATCAACAGGGCGTGCACATGGGGTTCATCCTCGGCCATACGCTACCGGCACCATTTCGGCTACGGCATACAGTGCCCAGCCTTCGAGGTTGAACGAGTTGAACGCGAACATGCTGCGTGCCACAGCCGCGGGGTACCGCGTCACCCGCAGCAAGGTGCGAATGCCGGCGTCGTGCTCGAAGCCTTCGATCTGGCTGTCGAAGGTGTGCCAAGCCGTTGATACCGGTGCCCGGCCTGCGCAGCCGGATTTGCTCCCGCAGTTGCAGGTATTGGCGCAACGGGTCGGAGGCGCACGGCACGGTTTCGGCGGCCATTTGGATCAGAGCAGCGTCTGTCCAGGCCCGCCATCGCGTGTGTTTGCTGTGGCGACGCCGCCGAAGACCAGGTGGGTGCCGTCGCTGCGGGTCAGGGTCAGCCTAGACATGGCCTGCGCGTTGTCTAGCACCACCGCGAAGCGGCCGCACAGCAACTCGCTCGCCGCGCGCTCCTGCGCCATCCGTCGTGACTGCGCGCACAGGCGCGTGCTCGGCACCACTCGGCTGATCTGCAACTGCGTCTCGGTGACACTGTAATTGGTCGCCCCTGAAAAACCCCAACCACCCAACGACCGCAAGGCCTTGATGTCTGCACCGGCGTGCCAAAACTACCGGTGTTCGCTACGCTGAAGGCTGGTTTCTTGCAATTTTCAGTCATGCGTACACGCCGTCCTGCTGCCGAGACAGACCCGCCGACGAGTTGTTTCGTTCGCGGCTGGAGAACCAGATCGATCTGCGTCATCCGCTGGCGCGGCTGAGCCAACAGATGCCGTGGGCGGCGTTGGAGCAAGCACTTTCATCGCGCTTGCCGGCCACCCAGGCCGGTGGCGGTCGGCCGGCATTGCCGGTGCGGCTGATTGCCGGACCGGCGAGGTCGTGTTCCAGACGCGTTTGCCGTGCGATGCCAGCTCGCTGACGCGCTGACGGCAGCGCCTGGGTGAGGCCGGGATGGAAGAGCTGCTGGCGCACACCATCAACGCCGCGCATGCGATGCAGGCGGTGGACGCACGCGAGTTGTCGCAGGTGATCGTGGACACCACGGTGCAGGAAAAGGCGATCGCCTATCCGACCGACAGCCGTTTGCTTGAAGTGGCCCGCAAGAAGCTGGTGTTACTGGCCAAGCGGCACGGCATCGGATTGCGGCAGAGCTACGCGCGGCAAGGCCCGGCCCTGAGCCGCAAGGCAGGTCGGTATGCGCATGCGCGCCAGTTCAAGCGGATGCGGCGCGTGCTGCGACGTCAACGCACAGTGCTGGGACGGCTCATGCGCGACATCCAACGCAAACTCGATCAGGTAAACATCGGCGTGCGCGAGCGCATCGCTGTCTGGCTGGAACGTGCGCAACGGCTGTACACGCAGCGTCCGAAGGACAAACAAAAACTGTACGCATTGCATGCCCCGGAAGTGGAATGCATCGGCAAGGGCAAGGCGCGTCAAGCGTACGAATTCGGCGTCAAGGTCGGCATTGCAGTCACCGCCTGCAAGGGATTTTGGTCGTGGGTGCGCGCAGCTTCCCGGGCAACCCGTACGACGGCGATACCTTGGCCGAGCAGCTGGAGCAGACACGCGGGTTGCTGCAGGATGTGAGCGTAGAACCGACGGTGGCGATCGTGGACCTGGGCGATCGCGGGCGCGAAGTCGATGGCGTGCAGGTCCTGCATCGCGGCAAGGCCAAGACGCTGACGCGACGGCAATGGCGCTGGATCAAGCGACGGCAGGCGGTGGAGCCGGTGATCGGACATCTGAAAGACGACTGCCGGTTGCGTCGCTGCAGGCTGAAAGGTGCCCAAGGCGATGCGCTGCACGTGCTCGGCTGCGCGGCCGGCTACAACCTGCGCTGGCTGCTGCGCTGGATCGCGTTTTTACGTGCCTGGATGCGGGCGATGGGATGGTCATCCTTGAGCACCGTGCCGCTGTCACCGACGGCACTTGGCGCTTGAAGGGGATTTTTCAGAGACGACTAATTGGCGCCCAGCGCATTGCAGGTCTGGCTGACCTGTATACGTAGATCGCTGAAATCCAGCTGCAAGGGCGGTGTGCCATCGACGAACAGGCTGCGCAAGGCAGTCCCATGCGCATCGCTGGCCTGCTGCAACTGCCAGTGCTGCGCCTGCAAGGCAGCCCGCAGCGGGGCGTTGTCGGCGGCAGGCGCGCGCACCGAGGCCGACTCGGCGGCGGGGGAGCCGGGCACTGCGCTCGACCCGCAGGCCGTCACGCCCGCCGCCAGCAGTGCAGGGGCGAAGAACACGGCACGCATGGGTGGCTCCCGGTGATTGATGCGTCAGTGATACCGCCACCATGCGCCCAGGGCAATGACGGGCGTCACTGCCTGGGCGGATGTCATGCACGCCTTTGCCGCAATGTATATGACACGCGTCTGCGGTTGTGGTCTCACGCCACAGCAGGCAACCACAACAGCAAGGCGACGCCGAGCACGATGCGGTAGATCGCAAACACCGTGAAGCGGTGCTTCTTGATATAACCCAGCAGCCACTTCACCACCACAAAACCGGTGATGGTTGCCGCCACAAAGGCCACCGCCACGTCGGCCCAATTCTCAGCGCCGAAGCCGCCTTCCTTGTACATTTCCAGCAGCGCGTAACCGCTGGCCGCGAACATAGTCGGAATGCCCACCATGAACACGAAATCCGCTGCGGCCGAGCGCTTGCTCAGGCCCAGCAGCATGGCCAGGAAGATCGCTGAGGCCGAGCGCGACGTACCTGGAAATACGCCGGCCACCACCTGCGCCAGACCGACCGCGATGGCCACTTTCCAGGTCACCACATCGCGCTCGGGCAGCTTGTCGGCGAAATGCTCGGCCACCAGCATCCACAGGCCGCCGATCAGCAACGCCCACGCCACCGGGTGTACGGTTTCCGGCAGCTGCCAACCGGCTTTGCGCACGATCAGCCCAACCACCGCGGTGACCATAAAGGCCACACCGATCTTCAGCACGTAATCGCGATTTTCGCGCTCGCCCAGGCCGGTGGCCAGGGTCCACAGCTTCTGCCGCAGCGCCAGGCAGATGGCCAGGATCGCGCCGGCCTGGATAACGATATTGAAGAAGTCAGAACGGTGTCCGAGCCATTGTTCGGCGATTAGCAGGTGGCCGGTGCTGGAGATCGGCAGGAATTCGGTGAGGCCTTCGAGAATGCCCAACAGCAGGGCGGAAATCAGATCGGACATCGGACTGGAGAGGGGATGGGGGAGGCGTCAGGATAGTGCATTGCGGTATGCCTCATGCTGGTGCAGAATGAACTTCTATAGCACCAATGCGGTGCTAGCTATGTGTGAGCGGTCTCGAGCGATGCATGCAAAATCAAAGGCTTGTGAAGTTCAAGAGCTTGGCATGGTCCCTGCTGTAATTCCGCTCACGAGCCACTCTAACTTCTGCCGAGGTTTCTTCCGATGTCCGTGGAAAATGTTGAAAAGCTGATCAAGGACAACAAGGTCGAGTTTGTCGACCTGCGCTTCGTCGATATGCGTGGTGTACAGCAGCACATCACCTTTCCGGCCAATATCATCGGGCCGGCGCTGTTTGAAGAAGGCAAGATGTTCGACGGCAGCTCGATCGCGGGTTGGAAGGGCATCAACGAGTCGGACATGGTCCTGCTCCCGGACGCAGCCACCGCTTATCTGGATCCGTTCTTCGCCGATCCGACCATCGTGCTGACCTGCGACATTCTCGATCCGGCCACCATGCAGAGCTATGAGCGCGACCCGCGCGGGATCGCCAAGCGTGCCGAGGCCTATCTGAAGTCGTCCGGCACCGCCGACCAGGCTTTCTTCGGCCCTGAGCCGGAATTTTTCATCTTCGACTCGGTCCGCTTCGCCAACGACATGGGGCATACCTTCTTCCAGGTCGGTTCGGAAGAGGCCGCTTGGAACACCGGTGCCAAGTACGACGGCAGCAACAGCGGCTACCGTCCGGGCGTTAAGGGGGGCTACTTCCCGGTTCCGCCGACCGACACGCTGCACGACCTGCGCGCGGAAATGATCAAGACGCTGGAACAGGTCGGCATCGAGACCGAAGTGCACCACCATGAAGTGGCCACCGCCGGCCAGTGCGAGATCGGCACCAAGTTCAGCTCGCTGGTGCAGAAGGCCGACGAACTGCTGACGATGAAGTACATCATCAAGAACGTGGCCTACCGTAATGGCAAGACCGTCACCTTCATGCCCAAGCCGATCGTCGGCGACAACGGCTCGGGCATGCACGTGCACCAGTCGCTTGCCAAGGGTGGCGCCAACCTGTTCTCCGGTGACGGTTACGGTGGCCTGTCGCAGATGGCGCTGTGGTACATCGGGGGCATCTTCAAGCACGCCCGCGCGATCAACGCGTTCGCCAACTCCGGCACCAACAGCTACAAACGTCTGGTTCCGGGCTTCGAAGCACCGGTGATGCTGGCTTACTCGGCCCGTAACCGCTCGGCCTCGTGCCGCATTCCGTGGGTCACCAACCCCAAGGCGCGCCGCATCGAAATGCGCTTCCCCGATCCGTTGCAGTCCGGCTACCTGACCTTCACCGCGCTGCTGATGGCCGGCCTGGACGGCATCAAGAACCAGATCGACCCGGGCGCGCCCAGCGACAAGGATCTGTACGACCTGCCGCCGGAAGAAGAGAAGCTGATCCCGCAGGTCTGCTCCAGCCTTGACCAGGCGCTGGAAGCGCTGGACAAGGACCGCGAGTTCCTCAAGGCCGGCGGCGTGATGAGCGACGACTTCATCGACGGCTATATCGCGCTGAAGATGCAGGAGGTCACCAAGTTCCGTGCTGCTACCCACCCGTTGGAGTACCAGCTGTACTACGGCAACTGAGTTCCACCGCGGTGATGGCGGAGGCCCCCCTCCCACCTCCGCCATCGCCGCACATGATCGATCGGTCCATGGCATCTGCCGTGGACTAAATGGCTTTTTGAGAAAGCACTCGATTGCGGCGTGCGGGGCTGACTCCCCTATAAGGCGAATGCATGGCATCCGCTGGGGTCTGCGCGATCGCGAACGATCGGATGTCGGGGTTGGCATCCAGGTGAATAACACCGCCGGGCGGCGCAATGTCGGCCGGTTCTTTCCACCATTCGGGGTATGCGCATGAAATTGATCACCGCTATCATCCGGCCGTTCAAGCTCGACGAGGTCCGCGAGGCCCTGTCTGCAGCGGGCGTGTCGGGAATCACCGTCACCGAGGTCAAGGGCTTCGGGCGCCAGAAAGGTCACACCGAGCTGTATCGCGGCGCAGAGTATGTCGTCGACTTCCTGCCCAAGATCAAGATCGAAACGGTGGTCACCGACGATCGGCTGGACGCGGTGGTCGAGGCAATCCAGAACGCGGCCGGCACCGGCAAGATCGGCGACGGCAAGATCTTCGTGACCGCCATCGAGCAGGTCGTGCGTATCCGCACCGGCGAGATCGGTGCCGATGCGCTCTGAGTCAACCCCCCCCGGAGTCCTTATGAAGACATCTCTCTTTGCCGGGTGGAAGGCCTGGTTCTACAGCGTCTGCATGCTGATGCTGTTCAGCGCGCTGGTGGTGGGCGGCATGGGCAACGCATATGCGCAGTCCACGCCACAGGTCACTCCGCTGCCGACCGAGCCGGTCACCACCGAACCGCTGCCCACCGCGCAACCGGGAGCTGCACCGGTGGCTGCCGCCGAGGCCGCGCCGGTGGTGGAGAAGGGCGACGTCGCCTGGATGCTGACCTCCACGCTGCTGGTGCTGCTGATGGTGGTGCCGGGCCTGGCGCTGTTTTACGGCGGCATGGTGCGCGCCAAGAACGTGCTGTCGGTGCTGATCCAGGTCGCCGTGGTGTTCTCGCTGCTGACCATCCTGTGGGTGGTGTATGGCTATAGTCTGGCGTTCTCCGGCGAAGGCCCGTGGATCGGCAATCTGGACAAGGCGCTGCTCAAGGGCGTGACCATCGAAACGCTGGCGGCGACCTTCACCAAGGGTGTCAGTCTGCCGGAATACGTGTTCGTGGTGTTCCAGGCGACCTTCGCCGGCATCACCGGCGCACTGATCGTCGGCGCCTTCGCCGAACGCGCCAAGTTCGCCGCGGTGCTGCTGTTCTCGGTGATCTGGTTCACCTTCGGCTATCTGCCACTGGCGCACATGGTCTGGGCCACCGGCGGTTACCTGTTCGGACTGGGCGCACTGGATTTTGCCGGCGGCACCGTGGTGCACATCAACGCCGGTATTGCCGGCCTGGTCGGCGCCTACTTCGTCGGCAAGCGTGCCGGGCTGGGGCGTGAGGCGATCAAGCCGCATAACGTGACCCTGACCTTTGTCGGTGCCTCGCTGTTGTGGGTTGGTTGGTTCGGCTTCAACGCCGGCTCCAATCTGGAAGCCAACGCCGGTGCGGCGTTGGCCTTCCTCAACACCCTGCTGGCCACCGCCGCTGCCATCCTGGGCTGGTCGCTGACCGAGAAGATCATCAAGGGCAAGTCCTCCGCCCTGGGTGTGGCCTCGGGCATGGTCGCCGGTCTGGTCGGCATCACTCCGGCCTGCGGCACGGTGGGTCCGTTCGGTGCGATCGTGATTGGTCTTGCGGCCGGCGTGCTGTGCGTGTGGGGCGTCACCGGTCTCAAGCGCATGCTCGGTGCCGACGACAGCCTGGACGTGTTCGGTGTGCATGGTCTGGGCGGCATCATCGGCGCCATCCTGACCGGCGTGTTCTCGGCAGCCTCGCTGGGCGGCCAGAAGGGTGGCGATTACGACATCGTGCATCAGGTCGGCATCCAAACACTGGGTGTGGGTATCACCCTGGTGTGGATCGGCGTCGTGTCGGTCGTGGGTTTCCTAGTCGCCAAGCTGGTGTTCGGCCTGCGCGTCACCGAAGAAGCCGAGCGCGAGGGCCTGGACATCACTTCGCACGGCGAAGCCGCATACGAGTCCTGAGCATGCACACCCGCGGCCATGCTGCCGCGGGTGACGCAACGACCCCGGCCGGAGCTGCTTGCCGGGTCCGTTTTCCCCGCCGCCCTGATGAGTGCGGATCAACTGCCGAGGTGCCTGCATGAACAGTCGCACGCCTGTGACTTTCGGCGCGGATGCGTAGTGGACAGGTGCGATCCGCCGCCATCCGGCTCCGACTTGTTTCCATGCATGCTTCGTTTTGCGCGACATCCGTGCAAGCCGATGCTGTTCGCACTAAAGTGGTGCAATGGTGATTTCGGCTCCGATGCCGTCGCTGGATAGTCTGGGCACCCCGGTGGCCTGGGCCGACCGCCAGGGCCGCGTGCTAGGGGTCAACCCGGCTTTCGCGCGCTGGCTTGGGGTCAGCGCGCGGCGTTTGTTGGACCAACCACTGGCCAGACTGGAAGTACAGGGCGACGCGTTGGCCCGATTTCTGCTCAACGACGAGCGCGACGTGCTGCGCCTACATCGGCTTGCCCTGGGCCTGCCCAACGACGCGCCCCGCTTTGCCGAAGGCTGGTTGTCGCGGCTGGACGACGGCGGTTGGCTGCTGGAAACCCATCCGGTCGACGAATTTCCCGCGCTGGATCCCACCCACGCGCTGCCCAACGCCTTGAGCGCCGCGCTCAAGGGCCTGGCGCATGAACTGCGCAATCCGCTGGCCGGGCTCAAAGGCGCCGCCCAGCTGCTGGCACGTCGCTCGGCGGGGCGCGACGAAGACGAGCGCGAGCTGATCGAGTTGATCGGCACCGAAATCGAACGCCTGAACACCCTGCTCGACCGCCTGCTCTCGCCCACACCGGCGCGCCCGCACGACCGCCTCAACATCCACGTCGTGCTTGAGCGGGTGCTACGTCTGGCTGAAGCCGAGGGCGTCTGGTCGGTGCAGGTGCGGCGCGATTACGACCCCAGCATTCCCGACATCCTTGGCGACGGCGACCGCCTGACCCAGGCGGTGTGGAATCTAGTGCGCAACGCGTTCCAGGCCGGAGCCATGCGGGTGACGCTGCGCACGCGCGTCGAGCATGGCCAGCGCATCCGCGACCGCGTGCACGCGATGTCGCTGCGGCTGGAAATCATCGACGACGGCGGCGGCGTGCCGGACGAGCTGGCCGAGCATCTATTCCTGCCGCTGGTCAGCGGACGCGCCGAAGGCAGCGGGTTGGGGCTGGCGCTGGCCCAGCAGGTCTCGCGCGAACACCACGGCACTCTGACCTATCGCTCGCGTCCGGGCCATACCGTTTTCACTCTGCTGTTGCCCGAACTGGCCGGCGATCACCACAAGGAGCATCTGCATGGCTGAGGCCGCCGCGGCATCTCACCGTATCTGGGTGGTCGATGACGACCGCTCGGTCCGCTTCGTGCTGTCAACCGCCTTGCGCGATGCCGGCTACGCGGTGGACGGCTTCGACAGCGCCGCCGCCGCGCTGCAGGCGCTGGCGATGCGGCCCACTCCGGATCTGCTGTTCACCGACGTGCGCATGCCTGGCGAAGACGGCCTGATCCTGCTCGACAAGCTCAAATCCAAGCACCCGCAATTGCCGGTGATCGTCATGTCGGCCTACACCGATGTCACCAGCACGGCCGGCGCGTTCCGCGGCGGCGCGCACGAGTTTCTATCCAAGCCATTCGATCTGGATGACGCAGTAGCACTAGCCGCGCGCGCGCTGCCGGATGCCGATGCCGGTGTCGACGAAATCGTCGGCACGCGGCTGGCCGAAGGCTCTGCATCATTGATCGGCGACACGCCCGCCATGCAGGCGCTGTTCCGTGCCATCGGCCGGCTCGCGCAGGCACCGCTATCGGTGTTGATCAACGGTGAAACCGGCACCGGCAAGGAACTGGTCGCACGCGCGCTGCACAACGAATCGCCACGCTCACGTAAACCTTTCGTCGCGCTCAATACCGCCGCAATTCCTGCCGAATTGCTGGAAAGCGAGTTGTTCGGCCACGAAACCGGCGCCTTCACCGGCGCCACCAAACGCCATATCGGCCGCTTCGAACAAGCCGATGGCGGCACGTTGTTTCTTGACGAAATTGGCGACATGCCGCTGCCGCTGCAGACCCGCTTGCTGCGCGTGTTGGCGGAGAACGAATTCTTCCGCGTCGGCGGGCGCGAGTTAATCCGCGTCGATGTGCGCGTGATCGCTGCCACTCACCAGGATCTGGAAGCATTGGTTGAACAAGGCCGCTTCCGTGCCGACCTGCTGCATCGTCTGGATGTTGTGCGTCTGCAATTGCCACCACTGCGCGAACGCCGCGGCGACATCGCGCAACTGGCGGAAAACTTTCTCGCTATGGCCGGCCGCAAACTCGATATGTTGCCCAAGCGATTGTCTTCGGCCGCGTTGGAAGACCTGCGACAATACGACTGGCCCGGCAACGTGCGCGAGCTGGAAAACGTGTGCTGGCGCTTGGCCGCGCTGGCTACTGCCGACATCATCGATGTGATCGATGTGGAAGCCGCACTGGCGCGTGGCGGCCGTCGTCACCGTGGCGGCCGCAGCGACGGGCAGTGGGACCAAATGCTCTCCAGCTGGGCCGCACAACGCCTGAGCGAAGGCGCTCAAGGCCTGCACGCAGAAGCCCGCGAACGCCTGGACAAGACCTTACTGGAAACTGCCCTGCAACTCACCCAAGGCCGCCGCGCCGAAGCCGCCGCACGCTTGGGCCTGGGCCGCAACACCGTCACCCGCAAACTCGGCCCAGGCCGCAAACGCCGCTAACCCGGCCTCTCGGTTGCAAGCCCCGCGCCCCCCGTGAGCTCGTTTTCGCGGGGTGCGCTCGGACCAGTGGATCATCGGTCGGCCACGCCGGCTCTCGACACCTCTTGTGGCAGATCGCCGAGACAATAAGAGGTTGGGGTGAGGTGCCTGCACCGATAAAAGCGCTGCCTTTTGAAGAGGCGTCGACGCCATCTCGTACCTCGCACCGCACCCCATCAACCCACATCCCTAAACAATCCGACCACCACACCAACCCCGTCAACACTCGAGCTGCCGGCACGCGCATTTCATGACACGTGAACATGCGCCCGCATAGGTTTCCAGCCTGATCAGGAGAACAGCTCGATGCCCCACCGGTCGTCCACGATTATTGGTTTCACCGCTCTGGCGCTGGCTGCCTGCAGCAGCACGCCACCAACTCCGCCGCCGCCGCCCCAAGCGATGCGGGTCGTGCCCACCCGCCCGGTGCAGCAGGCCGAAGCGGCGCTGGCATCGGCTTCGGGCAGCTTGGTCAGTGGTCGTGTGGTGCTGGTGCCTGCGTTACGGGGCATCCGCATCACCGGCACCGTCGGTGGGCTGCGCCCGGGCGGCGTGGCCGGCTTCCACGTGCACGAACGTGGCGATTGCAGCGCCGCCGATGCCAGCAGTGCCGGCGCGCATTTCAATCCGACCGGTGCGCCGCACGGGCGGAGCGGCGACGGCGCGCATCACCTGGGCGACATGGACAATCTGCGCGCGGACGCCGAAGGCGTCGCACATCTGGACATGATCGTTTCCGGCATCAGTCTTGGCGATGCGGCACCGACCGATGTGATCGGCAAGTCGCTGATCGTGCACGCCGATTCAGACGACTATCGAAGCCAACCCAGCGGCAATGCCGGCGCACGTCTGGCCTGCGGCGTCATTCGCGTCGCCAAATCGCGCACTTCCCCTTCGCAGCCCTGAATTGGGCATCAATGGCCGCAGCTGCGGCCTCTCTAAAGGAGTTTTTCCATGCGCATTCTCCCGACGACCTTATTCCTGGCCACCGCGCTGGTGCTGACCTCGTGCAAGCGCGAGGAGCCCGCACCGGCCGACCCTGCACCTGCACCTGCACCTGCACCGCAGGCCAGCACGCCGGCCGAAGCGGCGCATGTTGGCGAGCATGCCGCCTCCATGGTCACCGAGGCGGCGGCCACCACCACCGCAACCGCCGAGCTCCAGCCGACCAAGGGCAATGAGGTCAAGGGCACGGTGAGATTCAAGACCGTCGACGGCGCACTGCGCGTGACCGGTCAGCTGAGCGGCCTCAAGCCCAACACCGAACACGGCTTCCATATCCACGAAAAGGGCGATTGCAGCGCACCGGACGGCAGCAGCGCCGGAGGGCACCTCAATCCGGCCCAATCCGATCACGGTAATGTCACCGCCGACCCGCACCACGGCGGCGATATGCCGAACATCAAAGCCGATGCGCAGGGCAATGCCCGCATCGATGGCCCGGTGTCGAGCAACGTCAATCTGGGCAAGGCAGACCAGTTCGATATCGCCGGCCACGCAGTAATCGTGCACGCCAATGCGGACGACTACAAAACCCAGCCCACCGGCAACGCCGGCGGCCGTCTGGCGTGCGGTGTGATCACCACCGACAACGCGCAGGCTGCAACAAAGTAGGCACTTGAACCGAACCAATTAAGAGCGGCTAACAAAACCCAGGAAGAAGCCGTAAGCAGATGATGGAGCAAGCAAGCGAGAGCAACGCCAAGTGGAGATCGATGCGGCGTTCAAAGCGGATGCGCAGTTTGCCCATGCCTGCGAACCAGGCATGGGTGCGCTCGACGCCCCAGCGATGACGGCCCAACCGGTCGTTGCGCGCGATCCCCTTGCGTGCGATCCGCGCAATGATGCCGCGCTGCTTGAGGCTGGCCAACGTCGCGGGCGCCCTGGTTTGCCACCAATTGGCGGCAAGGCGTCGATCAACTCCTCGAACACGACCGAGTCGTGCCGATTGGCGCCGGTGACGCACACCGCCAAGGGGATGCCGTTGCGATCGACGATCAGATTCCGTTTGCTGCCGAGTTTGCCGCGATCGGTCGGGTTCGGCCCGGTATATGGGCCCCCCGGGGGGAGGCTACGCTAGCGGCGTCCAGACCAGCTCGGCTCAGGTCCAGCGTCTGAGCGCGACGTCGCTCGGCCAGCAACACCTGATGCAGACGATGCCACACACCGGCGGCCTGCCAATCACGCAACCGGCGCCAGCAGGTCATGCCGCTGCCGTAGCCCAGCTCCATAGGCAGGTCTTCCCACGGCACGCCCGTGCGCAGGACATAGACGATGCCGTTGAGGGCTTGCTGATCACTGATACGCGGCCGTCCACCTTTGGGCGAACGCTTCACTTGCGGAATCAGCGGCTCGATGCGCTTCCACAGCGCAATGGGGATCTCTTTGCGACGTGTCATGTCCGCAATTCTGCCACCGGCGAGACAAGATTCAAGGGGTTTTTGTTAGACGCTCTAAGCGGCGCTCCACAAGGAGCGATACGACGACTTCAACGTCGACTCGGCCGCCTGGACGCTCCGCGCGCACGAAGGTCGGCCCGGCCACGCGCTGCAATTCACCGCCATGGTCGAACGCGACGTTTCACTGCGGGTGCAGACGGCGCGCCGGTGTATGTGCTTGACCAGATGATTGAAGCCAACGGTTAGCGATCGAACACCTCGCGTGCTGTGATCAGCTTCTGTAAGTGGGCGTCGGCATGATCAGTGAATAGCAGTTGGGTCGTTGCTGGATGATGCAAAAGCATGACTGCTGGTGGTTCGAGCATGTCTGGGAAATAGCACTTCGATCGCAAGTGTGATGTGGTGCAGATCGTTGTGTGCATTGCGTTAGCGGCGAGGACGCCATCGCAATGCAACCCTCTGGTACGCGCGGCCGGGTTTATTGCTGCCGGCTCACTTCTGCGGGTAACCGAAGCGCACCGCCATCGAGGTGAGCAGATCGAACTGCGCGCCCAGCACACCGCGGTAGTTGCGCCACCGGCCCGGGGCCAACCGCGCCGGGCCGCGCGGTTCGACCAACGGAAAGCTCAGGCCGAAGGCCTGCTCCAGCGCGGTGGAAATCCCCTGCGGGTCGCTCTCGATGCCATCCAGCCGGATGATGCGGTGGGAATACAGATCGCGTTCGTGCAACACGGCAAGTTGTTCCAGCGCAGCCAGCAACCAGTCGGTGGCCTGCTGCGGCGACTGGACGGCCAGCGGCGCGGGCGCGCCGGCCGACAGCCAGTCCAGCAGCATGTCGCGCGGGTCGCGCAGCGCAATCGCCAGCCGGCCTTCGGGCAGATGCGGGCGCAGCGCGGTGAGCAAGGTGTTGTCCCACCACAGCAGCCAGTCGATGACGTTGCCGTCGTCGATGCCGCGCCGCGGCAGCTGCGCCTTCCAGCCTTCCACCAACGCCATCGGTGCCAATTGGCCCGACGCCAGTTGCTCGACGGTGCGATAGCTCTGCAGTGCGTCGGACGGCGGCGTGGTGCCGTAGCGGTCGCCGCGCACCAGCGGGGTGGCTGCGCCCATCACTGCGATCAGGCGTTCGACATGCGAGCCGGGCGTGCCCCAGACGAACAGCGGACGGGCAGTGACGGTGTCGGGAATGGTGCCCAACGCCGGCCATTGCATCGGTTGCTTGGCGGCCTGCGGCGGCAACAGCAGACGGTGCTGGGCCTGTTCGCGCTGGAACTGCATCCAAGTCGCCAATGCAGCATCGGGCTGGTCGGCGCGATCCTGCACATTGCCCAGCCACGGCCGCAACACGGTCTGCTGAGGCTCAGGCAGCGAGTCGATCATGGATTGCACGCAGGCGATCGCCGCCGCCGGGTCGCGTTCCAGCAAGGCTTCGACGATGCGCTGCTCCCCGCTGATGTGGCCCGGTTCCACCGCCACGATCTGACGCGCCACCATCTCTGCTGCGTCGGCGTGACCTTGCATATCGTGCACGCGCATCAGCGCTTCCAGCGCCGGTAGATGCTCAGGCATGGCCAGCAGCCAGCGCTCGATCACCACCTGTGCCTGCGGCCCGCCGACCGGCTCCACCGCCAGGCGCGCAAGCCATAGGTCGTGTGCATTGGCCGACGTGGCCAGCGCCGCGTCCAGGGTGTCGCGCGCGTCGTCCAGCGCGCCCAAACGCTCCCAGGCGGTGAGCAAGGCGTGCAACGTGCGCCGGTCGGCCGGCCAATGGGCCAGCGCCAGACGCAAATGCGCGGCGGCCTGATCAGGACGCCCGGCCTGCAATTCCATCTCGCCGGCGAGCCGGCGCATGGCTGGAATGTCGCCGTCGGGCTGAGCGAGCACGCCATGCATCGCAGACAGCGCATCGTCCAGACGCCCTTGGCGCTGGGCGAGCTGCGCAATGAAGGCGCGCAGTGCGGTACCGGGCGGAGTGAGTTCGATCACCCGCTCGAAAGCGCGCTCGGCAAATGCAAGGTGTTCTTTCTGCAGATACGCAAAGCCCAGCGAAAACAACACCTGCGCATCGTCCGGCAACTGCTCGGCGGCGCGCGTGAGCAGCGACAGCGCGCGGTCGCTTTGCCCGCGGCGCATTTCCACAACGCCATCGACGGCCAGCAACTGCGGATGCTCCGGCGCCAGGCGCGCGGCGGTGCGGCTCAGCCGTTCGGCCTCGTCCAGATCACCGCGCGCCACCGCCAGATGCGCCTGCATCACGTAGGCGTTGAACTGGTTGGGGTCCAGCGCGGTGGTGCGCAACAGCGCGGCATCGGCGGCGGACAGATCGCGCGTGTCCAGCAACACGCCGGCGCGCAGCAGATGCAGGTCGGCATCTTCAGGCGTCAGCGTCAGTGCGGTGTCGAGGCTGGCCAGCGCCAGTCTCGGCTGACCTTGCTGCTGCAGGGCAAGCCCGAGCCAGCGATGCGCGGCGGCGGTGTCCGGCGCAGTCATCGCCCATTCGCGTGCCAGCGCCACCGCATCGTCGGCCGCATTGCGGCGCAGGGCTTGAAGAATGGCGTCTTGCATGACGGCGGCGTATCCAGGACAAACGCCTATTGTAACGAGGCGCGGCGCCGGCTTAGCACGGCTGACAAAACGACCGCGCGCTCCGCCTGGCGGGCGCGGCCGGTGCCCGGAACGGCATGTCTCATTCGTACACTGCGGTTGCTCCGCGCCGTCCGCGCGCACCTGGTGACTGATCGCTACGTATTGTCAGCCACTCTCAAGCTGTGTGCCGTCAGTCGCTCAGCCACCCAACGCTCGGCGAAGCCGTCGCCGCGGGCGTTTTCCAGAAAGCCGCAATGACCACCCCAGCGCGCGATTTCCAGCTGTGCGTGCGCGGGCAAATGCCAGGCGGCGAAATCGGCGAACGGAATCACTGGGTCGTCTTCGGCCATCAGGATGTCGACCGGTACCTGCAAGTTGGCCAGGCGTTCGCCGGTAATCGAATAGCTGTCGAAATACGCTTCCAGCGAGCCATGACCGGTGTGCTGTTCGGCCAGCCAGGCCATCAGCCCGCGCAGGTCCAGCGCCAGGGTAGCGTCATCGTAGCCATGTTGATCGGGGAACAGCTTGCGCTTGCGCAGCAACGATTCGCGCCATTTACGACGGAAATACCAGTCGTAAAACTGCGGGCCCTTTTCCAGTTGCAGCATCGTCGCCGCCGGATCCAGCAGCGGGCACACCGCTGCCACGCGCGCCAATGGCAAGCCGGCGGCCGGCGCGCGCAGCGCAAGCCGCAACGCGAAATTGCCACCTAGCGAGTAGCCCGCGGCCAGCAACTGCGGCGCGCGAAAACGCCGCCACAGATCGCCCGCGGCGTTGACCACTTCTTCGATACGATCGGAGTGGAACAGGTCCACGTTGAGGTGATGGGTGCCGCCGTGATCGCGAAAATTCAGTCGGAACACCTGATAGCCCAGGCCGAGCAGGCACGCGGCGGTCAGGCGCATGTAATTGGAATCGGCGCTGCCTTCCCAGCCGTGCAGCAACAACACGGTGCCGCGCAGGGGTGCCTCGCCAGGTGGAACGCTCATCCAGCCCTGCAGGCGCACACCGTCGCCGCCATCGAGAATATGTTCGCTGGTGGTCGCACCGCTGGCAGCCAGCAACTGGCGGCTGCGGATCCGGCGCAACGCGCTGCTGCCCAGCATCGATTGCACATGCGGGTTGCGCAGCCAGCGCGGCGGCAGGTAGTCGGAGGCGTTCATGCGCTCATCGGACCAGAGAAGGTGGTGCTGGCCGCAGCAGTGGTGCACGTTTGCATCGTCGGCTCAGGACGCCATCGCAGCGATGATGCGCTGACGCGAAGTGTCGGCCAGGCGGCGACGTCCTTCGATATCGAACCCGCGGATAGGCTCCAGAAAATGCACTTCGGCCAGCCGCGACGGCTCGCCGAGCACGCGCACGATATTGGCGAAGAAACTCTCGCATTCACCGAACGCGACCACCGCCTGCGCATTGCCACGCACGCCATAACGCAGCGCCACCGGCTGCACCGGTACGCCGGACTCGACCGCGGCCTGGAAGAGGCGCGCATGGAACGGGCCGACTTCCGTACCGCCGTAGGTGCGCCCTTCCGGAAACACACCTACCGGCTTGCCGCTTTGCAGACGTTGCAGCATTTGGTGCAGCACACCGCCTAGCGATTCGGTATTGCCGCGCTGATGGAAGATGGTCTGGCCCTTGGTCGCCAGCCAGCCTATCAGCGGCCAAGCGGCGATTTCGCGCTTGGCTACAAAGCCCATCACGCGCTGGCTGTGCAGCATCGAGATGTCCACCCAGCTGACGTGGTTGGCCACGAATAGAACCGCGCCCGGCAGTGGGGTGCCGAGGCGACGTAGGCGGAATCCGAAGATGCGCATCAGGTTACCCTGCCACCAGCGGGTCATGCGCTCGTCCAAGGTGTCGTCGCGCCCGGTGCGGATGCGCGCCAGCGCCGGCGCCGCCACGCACAGCATGGTGATCGGCAGGCAGATACTTAAGTGCAACAGTAGCAACGGCACCCGATACAGGTACCGGAACCAACGCCACGCACCGCCAGCGTCACGCGTAGCGTCAAGGGATGATTCGCTCATTCGACGAACGGGACCGGTAACAGGGGAAAGAGGCGCAACTATTTTGACAGCAGCTCGGCCGCTGCGCAGTGCCGGCAGCGGATGGCGCTGTTCCACGCATGCGGTTGCCGGGCGGGCTCAGCCATTGGTGCGCGGAACCACCGCCAGGGTCAGCCGCGAGATGCAGACACGCTTGCCGGCCGGGTTTTCGATGGTGATGTCCCAGACCTGGGTGCTGCGCCCCACATGCACCGCCCGCGCAGTGCCGGTGACCAAGTCCTGGTAGGCGGCGCGCAAATGGTTGGCGTTGATCTCCAGCCCGACGCACATGTGGGTGGTCATGTCCACGCACAGGTTGCCAGCGCTGCTGCCCAGGGTTTCGGCCAGCACCACCGAGGCACCGCCGTGCAGCAGGCCATACGGCTGTCTGGTGCGCGCATCCACCGGCATGGTGGCGCGCAGCCAATCGTCACCGGCCTCGGTGAACACGATCCCCAGATGTTCGATCAAGGTGTCGCGGCTGGAGGCGGTGAGGGCTGCTAGATCGACGGGTTCGCGGAAGGTCATAGGCTGGGATTGGGATTGGGATTGGGATTGGGATTGGGATTGGGATTGGGATTGGGATTGGGATTGGGAATCGCAACAACGTCTGCGGCCGAGGGGGGCCGGTTCAACTGCTGCTAACTGCTTTTGGTTGATCCGACTTACTGCGACAGCCAGTGCTGATGGGCTGTGTGCTGGTGGGGCATGTCATTGCACAGCAGGTGTGACAGTACAGCTATCACTACGTGCACCAGACCACGCTCGCAGCTCGGCCAACCGTCCAACTACCGAACGACCACTTCAATCAAAGAATTGGCACCAACCCGGCGCCGAAGGCGGTCAGCATCCTTACCAGCAACCATTTCGGGCCGACGTTGACCTCCGGGAAGTCGCCCACCGCCACGTAGCATTGCCGAAATTGCGGGTCCTGACGCTTGAGCGGGAACGGGCAATTGGGGCCGGGCTGGAACTGGTAATTTGTGGCGTAGCGCCAGGGCCAGACATCCAGCACTGGCAAGGCTTCGGACATTTTGCCGACGCTGTCGTTCAATCCGCTCAGCACCTGCGATTTTTCGCGTGAGGCCACCGTCCAGGCGTTTTCCGGGGAGATGTCGCGCTCGATGCTGGCGGCCAGCGCCTGCGCAAAGCGTGCATCGTCGATCACCACCGCCGCCTCGGTGTTGTAGTTTTCGCTGCGCGGGTCGAAGTTGTGCGTACCGATCACGCCGATGCGGCGATCCACCACCAGCGATTTGGCGTGCAAGCCCATACGTGCACCGGCGCGTGTCACCGGCAGCGGTTTGTTGACTGCGCGCGTGCCCAGGAACGAGGGCCGCGTTTCGGTCCGCAGCACACGTCGCTCGACCCTGCTCCCGCCGGGCGCACGGCCAGCGCCGCTGCCGCGAATCGCATTGCCGGTTATTCCATCGCCATCGCCGCCACCGCTGCTGCCACGCATCGCATTGCCGGCCGCGCTGCCGCCGATCACGCGATTGGCGCGACTGTCGTCGCTGGCAGGTTCTGGCTCCGGATTGAGCGGATCCGGCACCAGGTTGGCGTAGTCCACCGGGGCATCCAGCGGGAACGGCTTGAACTCGTACACGTTGAAGCCCAACTGGCGCATGTTGCGGCGTTTGAACTTGTACGACAGCGCATACACGATCGGGTTATCGGTGGCAGCCAGGCTATTGGTCGACACCACGATGCGTGGCGGCTGCGGGTGCCGGCGCAGATCGCGGAAGATTGCCTGCGCCTCATCGGACAACACCAGGTAGGGTGTTTGCAGCAGCACTTCCTGCTGCGCGCCGGCGATCAGGCTATCCAGTTCCGGCGCCGTGGACACCGCCCTGGCCGCGTGTTCCTTGCGGTGTTTTTGCGGCAGATCGGCCGCATACAGTACGCGTTGCACCGGCATGGCCGGGGTCACAAAGGCATCGCGCACGAATTGCGGATCGTGTGCTTCGCGGTCCACCCGCGCCACCCGGTCGGGCCGGCGGAAGTTGGCCGGCGGCATCTTCGGTGCTCCCTGCTCCAACAGCAGACGCCCCACATCGTTCAGACGCTCAGCCGGTACGCTGCGCTTGGCGCGCCAGAACGCGTCGAAATTGGCCGCCATCGCGCGCACTTCCGGGCCGGCCAGAATCACGTCGCGGTCGCGGAAGTTGTATTCGCTGTCCCAGTCGAAATAGTCATCTTGGTAATTGCGCCCACCGACCATGCCGAGCACGTCGTCCACCACCAACAGCTTGTTGTGCATGCGCTGGTTGAAACGACGGAAACAGCACACCACGCTGCTGGCGTAGTCGAAGTAATTGAGTTTGACCTTGCCGAAGGTGGGGTTATAGATACGCAGTTGCAGGTTTTCGTGGGTGCTGGAGAGCGCACCAAGAATCTGCAGATCGGCGATCGCCGACAGCTGGTCGATCAGGATGCGCACCTTGACCCCGCGCTGCGCTGCATTGATGAGCGCGTCCAGCACCATGCGCGCGCTGTCGTCCTTGTCGAATATGTAGGTCTGCAGATCGACGCTGCGGGTGGCGCTGCGGATCAGATTGAGCCGGGCGACCAGCGATTCCTCTCCGTGGTCGACGATGGTGGCGTAGTGCCGCGGCGCAGCCGGCGTGGAGGCAGTGATGGCTTCGCCGCCCAGCGCGCGCAATGGTGACGGCTGCGCGCAGCGATTGGCCTGGGTGCAGCTGACCGCGGTGCTGCGCGCCGCAGCGGCAACGCCGGCAGCGCGGTTGCGTTCGATTCGCGACAGGCCGGCGCATCCGGTGCCGAGCAACAGCGTTGCCAGCACAAGAATCCTCAACAGAAACCTCACGGGCGCCGCGCCTCCTGCAGCCGCCCGCGCAGAGTGAACGTCACCCTGTCGCCCAGGGCCATCTCCCACGCATTCATTCCGTAACGTCCACGCAGGACCGTACCTCGGCTGATCACATCGCAATCATAGCCCGGCCGCGCGCATTCAGCTGGCACCACATGCAAGGTCTCGACATGGGTGATTCCGCGAATGGTCAGGTTGCCGGTGATGTCGCCGCCATGCTTGGCCACCTCATCGGTATAGGGAAGCGAGTCGAATTCCACCACCGGGTACTGGGCAACGTCGAAAAAATCCTCGCCACGCATCCAACTCGTGTAGCGGTCCTTGCCGGGGATTTCCACCTGCGTGGCATCCAGGCGGAAGCGCACCTGCTGGCGTCCGTCGGGCAATTCCAACACGTCACCGCGAAAACGCGGAAAGAACCCCTCGATCTTCATGCCGAAGCGCGTCCTGATCTCGAACCCGAAGCACGATTGCACTGGGTCGATGGAATGCACCTTTTGCTGCGCCATGCACGGGAATACGACCCAGAGCGCGAGCCAGGCGTACCAGCGCAGCGACGTTGACACGGATCAAGGCCACCAGAAGGCGGTCAGGCGGGCGATACCCGGCTCGATGGTCGCGTCCAGCGGCAGTGCCAGCAAGGCGATCGACGCAGTCGGCATGCCGCGGTAATCGCCGGTCTGGCCGCTGTGCATCAATGCCGCCAGCCTCTCCAGGCCCGGGTTGTGGCCGACCAGCAGCAGGCGCTCGGCCTCGCGGTGTTCGTCCACCAGGCTGGCCAGGGCGCCGGGAGTGGCTTCGTAAATGCGTTCGTCCAGTTTTTGTTCGATGTAGCCGGTGAGCTCGAGCACCGCTTCCAGCGTCTCGCGAGCGCGCCTGGCCGGCGAGCACAGGACGCGGTCGGGCACCAGACGCTGCTCGCATAGCCAACGCCCGGCCGCTTCGGCCTCGGCAATGCCATGCGGGGACAGCGGGCGATCGAAATCGGCCTGACCGGTATCGGCCGGCTCGGCATGGGCGTGTCGCAACAGGATCAATTCGCGCATAGAAACGTTCCGGTTAGGCCTTCTTGAGCCACTTGAACAGCGGCTCCCAGTCCTGTTGATGGTCGCGCACCTGCGCCGAGCGGTAGTCGAACAAACTGCGCCCCAGCCCGGCCATGACCACATAGGCTTGGGTGTCGCGCAGTTGGGTCACCAGCGGGTACGGCCAGGCGCCGATCATCTCGGCCGCCTGCTGCGAGGTCTGGGTCCAGGAACGGGTGCGGTTGAGCACCAGGCCCACCGGCAATTTGCGCTGGTGCACGCGCGCCACCTTGGCCAACGTATTGAGGAAGCCGACCACCGCTTCGATATCCAGCGCCGAGGACAGCACCGGCACCACGATGGCATCAACATGGTCCAGAAATCCGCTCAGGTCGTCGGCCATCGCCCCGGCCGGGGCGTCGATGATCAGTTGGTCGGTGCCATCGGGCACAGCGGCTTGCCAGTTGCGGCGACGGGTGGCGTCGATCGTTAGCACCGCACTTTCCAGGCTGGCGCGGCGTTGTGCCCAACGCGTGGACGAGCCTTGCGGATCTGCATCTGCCAGCACGGTGCGCCGGCCTTGCAATGCCGCGTGTGCGGCCAGATTGGTGGCGATCGTGGTCTTGCCGACGCCGCCTTTGGAGGCGGCCACCAGGACTGTCTTCATGCACGCCTCGCTTCCGGGAGCAAGCCGGCAGCGTACACCGCGACCAGGTGAGGAAGTAGTCGAAACGCGTTAAACGCGATGGCAGAGCGCTGGCAGAGCGCTGGCGCGAGCATCGGGCGCGTGTGGTCGATGCCCGAAGATCCTTGTGCGGCGTATGTGTGGTTGCCAAGTGTTGCATCGCCGTTGTTGTCATCGGAGTGCACCATTGCAACTGCAATCGGCTGGCGTTCTGCATGCAGATCAGGATGCGGCTCGATCGCGGTGCCGATGCGCTAAGTCGATACCGCAGCGCGTGCGTCAACAACTGCGTCAACAACAACGCGTTACGCCACCAGCCATGCAAGCAACCAGGTCCACGCGGGCAAGGTCAGCAACGATAGCAGGATGCTGTAGCCCACCATGGCTGCAGCAAGGCGCGGTGCCAGACGATGCGAAATGGCCAGCGCCGCGGCGGTGATCATGGTGGGCATGGCCGATTCGAGCACGTTGGTCTGCAGCATCTGTCCGTGCAGGCCGAGCGCCCAAGACAGCGGCAATGCCAGGATCGGCATTACCATCAGCTTGAACACCAAGCCCACCGCCAGCGGCTTGAGCTCGTCCGCAGGCAGGCGCAGTTGCAGCGAGAAACCTACCGCCAGCATCACCAGCGGCAGCATCGCATCGGCCAGGCTCTTGAGCCCGGAGCCGATCCAGACCGGCGGCCGCTCCGGCATCAGGGTCAGTGCGAACAGCAGCGCCCAGAGCGGCGGGAAACGCAGCACCCGCAGCAGGATCAGCCTGGCGGTCGGTGGGGTGTCGCCGCTGTAACGGGCCAGCACATACAACCCGAAGGTGGACAACAGCACGAAGGTGCCGAACTGGTCGTAGACCACCGCATACGGCAGGGCCTGGTCGCCGATCAGCGCACGTACCATCGGAAAACCGATAAAGCTGGAGTTGGTAAACACCACGCACATCAATAACGCGGCGTATTCCTCGCGCCGGAAGCCGAACAGGCGGCTGCAGCCCCACAGCAAGGGCACGATGATCGCGGTGAGCAGCCAGGGTGTGGCGATGACCCCACCCAGCGAGGCTTCCAGGTGCAGGCGCGGCACATAGGTCAGCACCGAGGCCGGTAAGCAGATGTACAACACGACGCGGTTAAGCACGTCGGCGCTGTTGTCCGGCAATAACCGCAGGCGGGCGAACAGCAGGCCCAATCCCAACATCGCCAGAATCAACGAAAAGGCATCCACCGCCATGGTGTGGTCATGTCTGTCGGAAAGCAATGCGCAGGATCGCATACCGTATCCCCGGCGCGCTGGCCTGACGAGCGTGCCTGAGCGCATGCCGCGGCATGGTGCGTCTGCAGCCGGATAGACGCATGCCGATGTCGCACCCCTGCACACCGACCATTTCCAAGATCCTTGTCCGCCCACCGTCGCGACACCTTTGGCAGCACGGACGCTGCCAAAAAGCCTGCAGGAACGTGCTTGCGGCGTGTTCCGTGTTGGTGCACGGGCGAGGGCGTCGGCACGCCATGCCGCGCAGCGGTCCTTGTTGAAACGCGGCGCGCGTGGCGACGCGCGCGCGATATGAAGCGATCGGCCACGAACAACGCCTGTAGTGCTGGCTTATGAAGCCCCGCGCACTTTGCGCAGGCCGTGTCCATGCAAACGCAGCCACCTCTGCAGATGGCCGTCGCAGAATTGGCTGATGCACGGCATCGCGCTGCGGCGGTTTTCAGGCAGCGCGATGCCGACTTACGGAAACGCCAGTGGGTTGGCCTGCCAAGCCGCAAAGACCTCGGCCCGACTGGCGCGCTCTGCCTCGCGCCAGTCGGGCGCAGGCCGGCGTAGTGGGCGAGGCTGCTCCAGCAGTCCGGCCAGGTACGCACGGCGGCGGCGTACTACCTCGACCGCCTCCTGCTTGCGCCCGGCACGCCACAGCGCCAACGCCGCCGTGGTCGGCAACCATGCCGGCGCGGCCGGACGGCCGTTGGCCAGCTTGGCCCACTGCTGCAACGCTTTGTCCGCCGGGTCGGCACGCAGCAGGCCCCAGCCGTCGCTCCCGATGATGGAACGCTATTGCCGGCTACCGTTGGAAACCAGCCCCCAAAGCGCCCTGGTAGAGCTCGGCGCATACCGGCGTACGCCAGCGAGGTCAGCTGTGTGCACGGCGCGGCGGCGCGGCACGCTGCACCGTTGCGGCGAGCCGGTCGACCACGGCATCGCCATCGCCCTGTACGGCGCCCCCTTGGTGGTGCCGCGATCTTCGTCGAAATTGGACTCTTCGGGCCTGGGCAGGCGCTGCGCTAACGGCCATACCTAACCGAGCAGGACCAACGCAGTGGCCCATGCGAATTTCGTTATAGGAGGTTTCTCCCACTGCGACACACGGCAAACCCTAACCCGGTTCCATCCTAAGCACAGTATCGCTGCGACGCACATGCGCTGCACCGGGCATGTAAATAGCGGCTGCTACAATCGTCAGGCCGTTTTGGAGCCCCTTGTTCCAGCCACCCTTTCCGGGCATGCCATGACCAGTACCGCTGCACTCTCTTCTACCGACTCTGCCAACACGCCGGAGCTCGGCCAGGTGGATGCGCACTACACACTGGAGCACAAGTACACGCGCGCCGATGGGCGCATCTACTTATCCGGGGTGCAGGCGCTGGTGCGGCTGCCGTTGATGCAACGCCTGCGCGACAACGCCGCCGGCCTGGACACCGCCGGCTTCATCAGCGGTTACCGTGGCAGCCCACTGGGCGGGCTGGATCTGGAACTATGGCGTGCGCGCCAGCATCTGGAAGCGGCCAGGGTGACCTTTACCCCCGGCCTCAACGAGGACTTGGCCGCGACCATGGTCTGGGGCACCCAGCAGACCAATCTGTTCCCCGGCGCCAAGGTACAGGGCGTGTACGGCATGTGGTATGGCAAAGGCCCGGGCGTGGACCGCAGTGGCGACGTGTTCAAACACGGCAACGCCGCCGGCACCTCGCCGCATGGCGGCGTGCTGGCGCTGGCAGCCGACGACCATGCCTGCCGCAGCTCGACCCTGCCGCACGGCTCGGAAGACGAATTCGTCAGCGCGATGATGCCCATTCTCAACCCGGCCGGGGTGCAGGACATCCTGGATATGGGCCTGCTCGGTTGGGCAATGAGCCGCTACACAGGGCGCTGGATCGGCTTCAAGACCATTGCCGAGACGGTCGAATCGTCCGCCTCGGTGGACGTGGATCCATTCGCCCGCACCATCGTGCTGCCGGACGACTTCGCGCTGCCGCCGGGTGGCTTGAGCATCCGCTGGCCGGATCCGCCAGTGGACCAGGAGATGCGCCTGCACCGCTACGCGATCGCCGCCGCGCAAGCATTCGCGCGGGCCAACCGGATCGACCGGGTGGTGCTGGAGTCGCCGCATGCGCGGCTGGGCATCGTGACCACCGGCAAGAGCTATCTGGACGTACTGCAGGCGCTGGAATATCTGGGCCTGGATGCGCAGGCGTGCCGCGACATCGGCATCCGCGTGTACAAGGTCGGCATGACCTGGCCGCTGGAGCCGGTGGGCATCAGCGCCTTCGCGCAGGGGCTCGAAGACATCGTGGTGGTGGAAGAAAAGAAAGCCTTCATCGAGCGCCAGATGAAGGAGCTGTTCTACAACTGGCCGGCCAGCGCCGGGGCGCGACCGAGCATCGTCGGCAAGTACGACGAGCACGGCGCGTGGATTCTGCCGTCCACCGGCGAACTGACCCCGGCCACGATCGCGGCGGTGATCGGCAAGCGCATCCAGCGCTTTTTCACGACTGACTCGATCGAGCAGCGACTGCGTTGGATGGACACCAAAGAAGCGGAAATGGCCTTGCCGCGCGTGTTGTTTCCGCGGGTGCCGCACTACTGCTCCGGCTGCCCGCACAACACCTCCACGGTGGTACCGGAAGGCTCGCGAGCACTCGGCGGGATCGGTTGCCACTACATGGTGACCTGGATGAATCGCGCCACCGACACCTTCACCCACATGGGCGGCGAAGGCGTGACGTGGTCTGGGCAGGCGCCATTTACCGACACGCCCCACGTATTCCAGAACCTGGGCGATGGCACCTACTTTCATAGCGGTTCGCTGGCGATTCGGCAGTCGATCGCCACCGGCGTCAATATCACCTACAAGGTTCTCTACAACGATGCGGTGGCAATGACCGGCGGGCAGCCAGTGGACGGCACACTTACCGTGCCGGACATCGCGCATCAACTACGTGCCGAAGGCATCCACGAAATAGCGGTCGTCAGCGACGACATCGAAAAATGGACGCGCAGGCGCGAGCGCTTTCCCAGCGAGGTGACCTTCTACGATCGCAGCGAGCTGGATGCGGTGCAGCAGCGTCTGCGCACAGTCAAGGGCGTATCGATCTTGATCTTCGATCAGACCTGCGCCACCGAAAAACGCCGCCGTCGCAAGCGCGGCAAACTGATCGACCCGCCCAAGCGCGTCATGATCAATTCGCTGGTGTGCGAAGGCTGCGGCGATTGCGGCGGGAAGAGTTTCTGTGTGTCGGTGCTGCCCAAAGAGACCGAGTTCGGGCGCAAGCGCGAGATCGATCAGTCCAATTGCAACAAGGATTATTCCTGCGTGTCGGGCTTTTGCCCGAGCTTTGTCACCGTGCATGGCGGTGCACCGCGCAAAAGTAAACAACGCGATGCGAGCGCGTTGTTGGACAACCTGCCCCTCCCGCCGCAGCGCACCACACTGGCACAGCCCTGGAACATCCTGATCACCGGCGTCGGCGGCACTGGCGTGGTGACCATCGGCGCCCTGCTCGGCATGGCCGGACACCTGGAAGGCAAAGGCGCCACGGTGCTGGATCAGACCGGCCTTGCGCAAAAAGGCGGCGCGGTGACCACCCATATCCGTATCGCACGCCAACCAGCCGATATCCACGCGGTGCGCATTGCCGCTGGCGAAGCGGATCTGGTGCTGGGCTGCGACATGGTGGTGGTCAACGATTACTGGGCGTTGTCCAAGGTGCGCGATGGCCGCACCCAGGTGGTGCTCAACACCTACGAAGCGATGCCGGGCAGCTTCACCACCCAGCCTGATCTGCAGTTTCCCGCCGCCGAGATCATTGCCGGCGTGCGCACCGCATTGGGCGGCCGGGAGCCTTTGTTACTGGATGCCACGCAACTGGCGACGGCGCTGCTGGGCGATGCGATCGCCAGCAATCTGTTCGTACTCGGCTATGCCTGGCAGCACGGGCTGGTGCCGTTGTCGCACGCGGCGCTGATGCGCGCTATCGAACTCAACGGCGCGGCCGTGGCGATGAATCAGCAGGCATTTGCGTGGGGCCGCCTGGCCGCAATCGATCTGCCTGCAGTGCGGCGCGCTGCGGGTCTGCCGAACGTTGGCGGGTCTGCACGTGCGCATGGCCACACACCGCGAGCGCATGCACCCGGCAGTTGGGACGCGCATGATCTCAGTGGCCAAGGTGCGCCACGTGCCTTGGCGCAAACCGATGGCAGCACGCTGCATGGCGATGTCAATGCGCCGGCGCATCCGCTCGACGACGAGCAGCTGGCGCAGTCGTTGGATGAAGCCATCGTGCGTCGCGTCGCGTTTCTGACCGAATATCAAGATGCTGCCTATGCACAGCGGTATCTCGCCCTGGTCGAGCGCGTGCGGTTGCAGGAGGTGCGACGCGTGCCCGGCAGCAGCGCATTGACGCAGGCCGTCGCACGCTATGCCTTCAAACTGATGGCCTATAAGGACGAATATGAAGTGGCGCGGCTGTACACGCGCGGCGATTTCCAACGCCGGTTGCAGCAACAGTTCGAGGGCCACTACAGGCTGCGTTTCCATCTTGCGCCGCCCTTGCTAGCCAAGAAGGATGCGCACGGCCATCTGATCAAACGCGACTACGGGCCGTGGATGTTTAGTGTCTTCAAACTGCTGGCGCGGTTGAAATTCCTGCGCGGCGGCAAGCTCGACGTGTTCGGCTACAGCGCCGAACGGCGTGGCGAGCGTCAGCTGATTGCCGATTACGTGGCGACAGTCGAAACACTGCTGGAGCGCCTGGATGTCGACAACGTCGGCCTGGCCGCACAGATCGCCAGCATCCCCGAACACATCCGCGGTTACGGCCATATCAAGCATGCGCATCTGCAAGACGCCAAGGCGCGTGAGGCTGCGTTGATGGCGCAGTGGCGTAATCCCAAGGTATTGCATGTGGTGCAGGCGGCGTAACAGCGTTACGGTGCTGTTGGCTACGCACGGTTGATGCGGTTGCGCGTCTGATTGCGTGGCGGTAGTGGTTGATGCTCGTTACGGGATCAGGCGCGGTCGCTCAGCGGCAGCGTGGCTTTGGATGCCCGGCGCCACGCCATCACAGCTGCATCATTCGAAATGCGAGCCGCGCATCAAACGGATCGGACCACGCGCGGTGTCCAGGTCGGCCACGTCGCCCTGCTGGGTGATCCGCACGATGTCCTTGCGTGCCAAGTCGGTGGCCACGGTGCGTACCTGCGGCATCAACCCACGCCAGGTAGTGGCGTCATCGTTGATTGCGCGAGCTACTTCGGAAGGGCAGATCGAGCGCTCCGGCAACCGGTGTGCAAGCAGTGCGCGCATGACCGCTGCGATCTGCGTGTCATCGACCTGTTGCACGCCCAACTCCGCGACGTCAAAAAGGGCGCAACAAGCGCAGCCCGAACCAATCCTTGGCATCGTTCCAACCGTGCGTCACTTTCAACCCGGCAGCGGCGGCAAGTTCGGCGAAGTGCGCGTCGGTGTATTTATAGCTGTATTCGACCTGCATCGCTTCGCCTTCGGCAAAGTCGAAGTCCTTGCCGCCCACGTGCACGCGCTGCGCGCGTTGACTGATCAAAAAAGTTTCGATGCGGCCGCGCTCGCGCGCATACACCGCATGGTGGCGGAAGCCATCCAGATCGAAATCGCTGCCGATCTCACGGTTGAGCCGTGCCAGCAGATTCAAGGTGAATTTGGCGGTGACGCCCGCGGCATCGTTGTAGGCGGCTTCGATCACACCGGCGTCCTTGTCCAGATCGATACCGATCAAGGCGCAGCCATCGCTACCCATGGTCTGGCGCATCGCATCCATCAACGCGATGGCAGCCGGGTTGGTGAAATTGCCCAGCGTGGAGCCGGGGAAGAATATCAGATGCCGACACGCCACGCGCTTTGCATCGGGCAGGCGCAGCGGCTTGGTGAAGTCGGTGCAGACCGGCAGCATCTGGATCTGCGGAAACTTCTGCGCCAGCCGTGCAGTGCTGTCGAGCAAGGCAGTGCGCGAGATTTCCAGCGGCGTGTAGGCCACCACATGGCGCAAGCCCTGCAACAGCAGTTCGGTCTTGCGACCGCTGCCGCTGCCGTATTCGACCACGTGCACGCCGGCGCCGATCGCCTGCGCAATCGACGGCATGCTGGCTTCCAGCAAACCCAGTTCGGTGCCGGTGAGGTAGTACTCCGGCTGCTGCGTGATGGCTTCGAACAGCTGCGAGCCGTGCGCATCGTAGAAATATTTCGACGGCAACGTCTTGGGTGTTTGCGACAAGCCCGCCAGTGCGTCGGCAGTGATGTCGTCCGGCTGCGGGCGCAGGTCGGTCAGCGCGGCGTGCGCGCGTTGCGTGGCATGGGCGGCGGCGTTCAAGGCAGATCCTTGGCAAGGCGCACGCCGGCAAACTGCCAACGCGCATCGGACGGGAAAAAATTGCGGTAACTGGCACGTAGATGACTGGCCGGCGTGGCGCAACTGCCACCGCGCAGCACCCATTGCGCATTCATGAATTTGCCGTTGTATTCGCCCAGCGACCCGGGCCACGGCGCGAACCCCGGATACGGCAGATACGCACTGCCGGTCCATTCCCAGACATCGCCGAACAGCTGCTGGATGCCGGTATCCACAGCCTCGGCACCACGCGGTTGCAGCGCGTCGGTGTCCACGAAATTGCCCTGCACCGGCACGCCGGTGGCGGCCTGTTCCCATTCGGCTTCAGTGGGCAGACGTGCGCCGGCCCAGCGCGCAAACGCATCGGCCTCGAACATGCTCAAATGGCTGACCGGTGCATGCGGGTCGCGCGCACGCCAACCGTCGAGGGTGAACTCGCGTCCATCCACGTCCCAATACAACGGATGCTGCCAACCTTGTGCTTGCACCATCGCCCAACCATCGCTGAGCCAGGTACCGGCGCCGCGGTAACCACCGGCATCGATGAACTCCTGGAACTCTGCATTGGTGACCACGCGGTTGGCCAGGGCATGAGCGCCGACCAGCACGCGATGACGCGGCGATTCGTTGTCGTAGGCAAACGTGTCCGACTGCGGCCATGCTGCGGCACCGATTTCAACGATCTGTTCGTCGCGCGCATGCCAGCGCAATGTGCTGGCGAGGGCCGCAGACGGTGCCGCTGCATTGCGATACGCCGGCTGCAGCGGATTGCTCCATAACGCGTGCTTGATATCGGTCAACAGCAATTCCTGATGCTGCTGCTCATGCTGAATACCGAGTTGCACGATTGTGCAAGCCTCAGCATCCAGCCGCCCCGCTTGCAGACGCTGTTGCATCTGCACATCGACCGCAGCGCGGTAATCACGCACCTGCTGTAACGAGGGACGCGACAACACCCCACGGCGCGCCCGCGCATGCATGGGGCCTACGCTCAGGTAATAGCTGTTGAACAAAAAATCCCAGGCCGGATCGAACACGCGGTAAGCCGGATCCGCCTGTAACACGAAGCGTTCGAAGAACCAGGTGGTGTGAGCCAGATGCCATTTACCGGGGCTGGCATCGGGCATGCTTTGTACCATTGCGTCTTCGGCGCTCAAGGGTGCGGCGAGACGATCGCTCAGCGCGCGGGTCTGCGCGTAGCGTTCCAGCCACGTCAACTGCTGCTGGTGGTGGCCCGGCAGAGGTAAGAGTGCAGACATCTTCGTATGCTTAGGGAGCGCCCGTTAACACGCCGTGTCGGCGGCGTAGCAGCCAGCGGTAAGCTGTTGGCATGTCATCGCACTCTCTGTCCAGCACGCTTCCCGCACCCCTCGAGTGGGCCGAGCGACATCACGCATTTGCGCTGCCTGGCAAGGTCACCTATCTGGATGCCGCTTCGCGTGGGCCATTGCTGCGTGCGGTGCAGGCAGTGGCGCATCAGGCGGTCGATGCGATGGCCACGCCGTGGCAGCTGCCGTTTGATGCCTGGCTGCACGAGATCGAGCGTTTGCGCGCGCTTGCCGCAGGCTTGTTCGACAACGATGCCGACGGCGTGGCGATGGTGCCTTCGGCTGCGCATGGTCTGGCCACTGCCGCGCGCAATTTGCCTCTGCAACGCGGCGCGGCGGTGCTGGTCCTGGAAGGTCAGTTCCCATCCAACTTGTTGATCTGGCAACGCCGCTGCGCCGAGGTCGGTGCGCACATCGTCCCTGTGCCAACCACTGCCGGCGCCACGTTGACCGACGCAGTGCTGCAAGCGATTGCCCAGACGCCTGCGCTGCGCATCGTGGCGCTGCCGCATGCGTACTGGCTGGACGGGCGAGCACTCGACCTGGACCGCATCAGTGCGCAGGTGCACGCGTGCGGGGCAGCGCTGGTGCTGGACTTGAGCCAGAGCCTGGGCGTGTTGCCGACCGACCTGCGGTGTTGGCGGCCGGATTTCGTGGTCAGCGTCGGGCACAAATGGTTGCTCGGGCCGATGGGATTGGCCTGGCTATGGGTAGCACCGCAGTGGCGTGCGCACGGCGTGCCGATCGAAGAACACTGGATCGGGCGCGATGCCGGCAGCAGTTGGGAATTCCCGGTCGCCACTGCGCCACTGTATCGCAGCGGTGCGCGGCGATTCGATGCCGGCGGCGTTGCCGATTCCTTGCGTGTCGCGATGGCGACCATGGCCTTGCAGCAAGTCGCTGCGTGGGAACCGGCGCGTATCGCCGAGACACTTGGTGCGCTCACTACGCAATGGGACGCGGCGTTGCATGCGCGTGGCCTTGGCAGCTGGTGCACGCCTGGTCATGCGCCGCATCTGACCGCGCTGCGGCCGCCAGCAGACCAGTTGGAGGCGGTGGCGACAACGCTCGGCGCGCTTGGTGTGATCTGCACACGGCGCCACGGGCGTTTACGTATCGCGCCGCATCTGAGCGTCACCGAGCACGTACTGTCGCGGTTGATCGCGGCGCTGCCGGGTGGGTGATGCCGCGCGGGCCGATCGTCGAATGCCAAGCGCGCCCGCCACTCTCCTGCAATCGCAACTCAACCACGCTGACTGAGCCGCAACCCGCGCGGCGTGACCCAATGCTCCAGCCCTTCGAACACCGCTTGCACCAGCAGTGCAAGAACGGCCGCGGGAATTGCGCCTTCCAGAATCAAGCCAATGTCATCCAGGCGGATACCGGTGAGAATTGGCTGGCCATACCCACCTGCGCCGATCAATGCGCCCAGCGTGGCGGTGCCCACGTTGATCACCGCTGCGGTCTGGATGCCGGCCACAATCGTGCGGCGGGCCAGCGGTAATTCCACGCGCCACAAGCGCGTCCACGCCGGCAATCCGATCGCCTGAGCGGTTTGATGCAACTCGCGCGGGATCGAGGTCAGCCCGGCATGCGTGTTACGCACTATCGGCAACAGGCTGTATAAAAACAGCGCAGCAATCGCCGGTTTGGCGCCAATGCCGAACAACGGAATCATGAAGACGAATACCGCCAGCGACGGCAACGTCTGCAGCACCCCGGTCAACGACAGCACCACCTGCCCGAGGCGTGGACGCCGCGCCGCCAGCACGCCCAGCGGTAACGCGATCAGCAAAGCAAAACCCAACGAGATGCCGACCAAGGCAAGGTGTTGGCGCGTGTGTCGCAGCAAACGGGTACTACGCGAGTCGGCTTCGGATGTGGGCGCCACTCCCAACCACTGCGCTGCGACTGCCGCTTCGGACTGACGCTCCAGCTTCACCTGTGCGTTGAGCCGCTGCATGGTCGCCTCATCGATACGTCCTTGCAGCCCCTGCAAGGCCCGCAACATCGCCGGCGAGCGTTGCGCCAGGTCCTTGCGATACAGAAACACGGCCTTGTACTCGGGGAAATACTGACGGTCGTCGCGCAGCACCTGCAGCTGGTAATACGGAATTTCCGCATCGGTGCTGTACAGATCGGTGACCTCGATCGCCCCGCTCTGCAGTGCGCGATACGCCAGATCGTGATCCAGCCCGGTTGCGGTCTGCGGCAGCGCATATGCCGCACGCACGCCCGGCCAACCATCGGCGCGCTGCATGAACTCATTGCTCAGGCCGATCTTGAGCGTTGGGTGACGCGCCAGATCAGAGAGCGATTCAATGCCCAATGCCCGCGCATGGTCGCGCCGCATGCCCAACGCATAGGTGTCCTGGAAACCAAGCGAGTCGGTCATCGCAAGTCCACGTGCATCCAACGCGGCGCGCAGTTCGGCCTGGCTGGCATTTGGCAGTTGGACCAACTCCTGCGCCAGCGTGCCAGTGTATTCGGCATACGCATCGATCTGCCCGGTCTCCAGCGCGCGCCACAGGATGCGCGTGCCTCCGAGCTGCGCGCGATGCTGTACCTCCACCCCGTCGCGCTGCCCGGCGGCAGTGGCGATTTCGCCCAGGATCACTGCTTCGGTGAAGTTCTTCGAGCCGAGCGTCACGTGCGCGGCCTGCACACCGATGCTGCAGATCAACAGAACACCTGCGAACAGCACGCGCGCGATCATGCGGCGTCGCCAATGCTGCGCTGCGCGGTGAGAAAGCGCTGCACGAACGCATCGGCCGGCTGTTCCAGCAAGCTGCGTGCACTGCCCTGCTGCACCACGCGGCCGGCGCGCATCAGTACCAAGGTATCGGCCAGATACCCAGCTTCGGCAACATCGTGGGTGACCAGCACCACGGTCTTGCCGAGTTGAGCGAACATTTCGCGCATTTGCGCCTGCAGGTCGTAGCGCACGATGGGGTCGAGTGCGCCCAGCGGTTCATCCAGCAACAACGCCGGTGGATCCAGCATCAAGGCGCGGATCAGGCCGACACGCTGGCGTTGGCCGCCAGACAGTTCGGCCGGGTAGCGCGCCAGCAACGCCGGCGGCAATTGGCACAGCGCGCACAATGTCTCCAGACGCGCATCGATGCGTTGCCGCGTCCAGCCCAGCGTCTGCGCCAGCAAGGCCGCATTGCTGCGCGCATCCAGATGTGGAAACAGCCCGCCTTCCTGGATCACGTAACCGATGCGTTGGCGTTGCGCCTGCAGACAGGCGCGTTGCAGTGGCGTGCCATCGAAGGCGACCGTGCCGCTATCCGGCCATTCCAGCCCCACCAGCATGCGCAGCACGGTGGACTTGCCGGCGCCGCTGGGGCCGATCAACGCGGTGGTGATGCCGCTGGCAAAGTTAAGCGAAACCGCATCCAGGGCGATGGCCTGGCCGTAGCGGCAGCTGACCTGGTCGAGAGTGAACATGCGCTCAAGCTTGCCCAACCCGGCATCAGATGCGCGCGAAGGCGCGCATCAGCGCGGCGGCGCCAGCAATTCGCACGCGCTCAAGTAACCGTCGCCGTTGGCGTCCTGGAGTACGAAGCGCTCGATCAAGGTGGCGCGATGCGCAGCACGGGTGATCGGTTTGCCCCGGCGAGCTGGTAGTTCATCGCCCTGCAGCACACCGTCGTGATCCAGATCGCGCTGATCGAAGGCGTAACTCATCCAGACCAGATATTCGTCGCCACTGACGCGGCCATCGCCGTCGGTATCCATGCGTTGCAGATACGCTTGGCTATCCTGCACCTGGGCCTGCGCGACGAATACAGCAACGCACGCGCTGCATACGATCAACACGCCGCGCAGGATCAAGTCACTCGACCTGCGCGCACACACAAACGCCTGAAAGCAATGCGACAACAGCGCTTTCAGCGTATCGGCGTTGGGCACGGCGATCCGATGCGCCTGACGGCGATGCAGGTACAAGATCACGGCAAAGAAGGTGCGGTGGGTGACCACTAGCAGCACCACCAGCATGCTCCATACACCCAGGCCGGCGATGCCCGAGGCCAGGAAGTCGATGATCGGATCGGACAACACCGGCATCTCCACAGCAGCGCCATCGCTCGGTCGATACAGACATAATGTGAGCGATCGCGGCAAACCTCACCCTTCGGATGCGTAGGGTGAGGCCTACATTTCTAAATGCGGTTCACTTACCCACTTCTCTACTACGTTTGATGCCACTCGTATGACTGTTGCTGCCGATGTTTCTGCCAATTCTGCTGTTGCGAACGCCATCCCGTTGATCGAACTCGACCAGGCCAGCGTAATGCGCGGCCAGGTGCGGGTGTTGCACGCACTCAGTTTGCGCATCGCGCTAGGGCAACACACCGCCATCCTTGGTCCTAATGGTTGCGGCAAATCCTCCTTCATCAAATTGATTACGCGCGAGCTATATCCGCTGGTGCGCGCCGACGGCCAGCCGGCGGTGAAAGTGCTCGGGCAACCACACTGGCAGGTGGGCCGGTTGTGCTCGCAGCTGGGCATCGTCACCGGCGACTTGAGTGTCAACCTGGCCAACATGCCGGAGCTGGATGTAGAGAGTGCGGTGCTATCGGGCTTCTTCCGCAGCTACGTGGTGCCGCCGCATCGCAAGATCAGCGACGACATGCGCACAAGGGCACGTGAGGCACTCGCGTTGGCACGCGCATTGCCGCTGCTGGGTCGGCAATTTGCCGAGTTGTCGGCCGGCGAGATGCGCCGGGTGCTGATCGCGCGCGCGTTGGTCAACCGCCCACAGGCACTGTTGCTGGACGAACCATCCACCGGGCTGGATCTGGTCGCGCGCCAGCACCTGCTCCACACCATGCGTCACCTCGCCCAGCAAGGCATCACGTTGGTGCTGGTGACCCATCACATCGAAGAAATCGTGCCCGAAATCGCGCGGGTGATTCTGCTGCGCGCCGGTCGTGTGGTGGCCGATGGTCGGCGCGATGCGCTACTGACCGACGCTAGCCTGTCGGCCGTGTTCGACGTCCCGGTGCGGGTACAGCGCGATGGCGAGCGGTACTGGGCCACGGTTGGGGCGTGAGGCCGTGTCCCAATCAGGCTGCGCTGATTTTTGCTGACGGCTGTTCCAGGTTGGCGAACGCCGTGCTGATTTCGCGCTGCCTGCGTGTACACGCAGGTGCCATATCGGTCGAGCCAGTGAGGTTGGCGAATGACCCAGCGGCGGCGAAGAGGCCACCGTGCCCCAGGTCGAGCCGACCGGGCTGTTGTCCTGACGCTGGGAACCCACCGTGAGCGTGCTGCTGTCGGTCAGATCGGCTTGCAGCACTGCCATTCGCGACATCGCGTTGTCGTGGCAAATGGCATCGTCGGCCGCGCGCGTGTGCCGCGCTCGGTGCCGTTGATGCCGCGTCAGGTCCCAATGCCTCACTCGGGCGAGGCGCCCAAGCAAGCGCCACACATTGGCGCAAGTGTCATGCCAGATGCGACAACGGCAGGCCTTCCGCGGCTTTCACCGTGCGCAGGACGAAGCTGGAATTGACGTCGGACACGCCGGTTGCATTGAGCAGACGATCGAGCAGAAACCGCGAAAAATGTTCGAGATCACGCACCTGCACGTGCAGCAGATAATCCATGTCGCCGGTGAGTGCCCAGCACGCGACCACCTCGTCCCAGCCGCGCACGCCCTCGGCGAAATGTTCGATATCGGCCTGCCCATGCTGCTCCAGCTGCACGCGCACAAATGCCTGCAGGCCAAGCCCGAGTGCACGTGCATCCAGGCGCGCGCCGTAGCCGGCGATGATGCCGGCCGCTTCCAATCGCTGGGTGCGACGCAGGCAGGCGGACGCCGACAAATTGACCTGCATGGCCAGCTCGGCGTTGCTGCTGCGCCCCTGCGTCTGCAGCAAGGCAAGCAACCGCAAGTCGGTGCGGTCCAAGGCGATTGGCTGGTCCATAAGTTGCACCCCAGCATAGGATGACGCACGAATCTTGCCTTAATTAGCGTGTTCCACGCAATATTCGCAATCCTGTTGCGCAGCCATCCGGCTAAGGTGAACACTGGTCATCGGGAAGTGCCGCTGCATGAACACTGCGCCGCTACGCGTCGAAAATCAGCTCACCGACAAGGGCTATGTGCCGGTCTACACAACCGCCGTGGTCGAGCAACCTTGGGACGGCTACAGTGCCGACGATCACGCCACTTGGGGCACGTTGTATCGCCGCCAGCGCGCGTTGCTGGTCGGCCGCGCCTGCGATGCATTTCTGCAGGCGCAGGACGCGATGGGGATGGGGGACACCCAACTTCCGCGCTTCGACACGCTCAACGCCGTGCTGCAAGCGGCCACCGGCTGGACGCTGGTCGGTGTGCAAGGCCTGCTGCCGGAGCTCGATTTTTTCGAACATCTGGCCAACAAACGCTTCCCGGTGACGTGGTGGATCCGTCGCCCCGATCAGATCGATTACATCGCCGAACCGGATCTGTTCCATGATCTGTTCGGGCACGTGCCGCTGCTGATGAATCCACTGTTTGCCGACTTCATGCAGGCCTATGGCCGTGGCGGGGTCAAGGCGCATGGCATCGGTCCGGATGCGCTGCAAAACCTCACCCGGCTGTATTGGTACACGGTGGAATTCGGCCTCATCAACACCCCGCAGGGGCTGCGTATCTATGGCGCCGGCATCGTGTCGTCCAAGGGCGAATCGCTGCATTCGCTAGAATCGCCGGCGCCCAACCGGATCGGCTTCGACCTGCACCGCATCATGCGCACGCGCTACCGCATCGACAGCTTCCAGAAGACCTATTTCGTCATCGACAGTTTTGCGCAATTGATGAACGCCACCGCGCCGGACTTTACCCCGATCTACGCCGACCTCGCGCAACAAGCGCAGCTGCCGGCAGGCGATATGCTGGAAACCGATCAGGTGATCCAGCGCGGCAACGGCGATGGCTGGAGTGGCGACGGCGACGTGTGAGGAGTGCACTGGGGCGATGATCGCCGCGGCGAGATGGTTGATTGCGAGGAAACTGCGTTTGCGTTTTTTCGAAGCGCACGAGCAGCCGGTCTACGCCCTGCGGCGTGGGCGCTCCAAGGCACGCGCGCCAGTGGCATGCCTGCCGTGCCGTCTCGCCCCAAGGCCGAGGGGGCGTGCTGATCAGGCCGCTGCCGGCGACGACGACGTCCACGGCCTTGGTTGGTTTAGCGTGCCAGCCAGCCGCCGTCGACCGGGATGATGGCGCCATTGACGTAATCTGCGGCGCTGCTGGCCAGGAATACCGCGGTGCCGCCGAGATCGGCCGGCACGCCCCAGCGCCCAGCCGGAATGCGGTCCAGGATCGACTGGTTACGCGCTTGGTCGGCGCGCAGTTGGGCGGTGTTGTCGGTGGCCATGTAACCCGGCGCGATCGCATTGGTGGTGACGCCCTTGCTGCCCCACTCGTTGGCGAGCAGGCGGGTGATGCGGGCAATGCCCGACTTGCTGGCGGTGTATGAAGGCACCCGAATGCCGCCCTGGAACGACAGCATCGAGGCGATGTTGATGATCTTGCCGCTGCCCTGGGCAATGAAGTGACGGCCGGCGGCCTGCGCCATGAAGAAGGCCGACTTCAGGTTGACGTTGAGCACGTCGTCCCAATCTTGCTTGCTGAAATCCACCGCGTCGGTGCGGCGAATCAGGCCGGCGTTGTTGACCAGGATATCCAGGCGCCCGAGGCCGGCCAGGCTTTCGTCGAGGATGCGCTGCACCGGCTCGATGCGGATCAGGTCGGCTCGGATAGCGACGAAGCGACGGCCCAGCGCTTTGACCTTTTCCTCGGTCTCGGTGGGCGCCTGGATGCCGGCGCCGGCGATGTCGGCGCCGGCCTGAGCCAGCGCCAGCGCCAGCGCGATACCCTGGCCCAAGCCCCTGTTGGCACCGGTGACCAGTGCGACCTTGCCTTCGAGACTGAACGGATTGCGCATTACCTTATCGCTCCTGCCGGGGGTACCACGTTGGATGAGTGAGCCGCGCCGTGCACGGCCGATTGCGTCGTTCGAGCCGCTGCTTGGCCAGCGCCAGTTCGGATAGCGCTAGCGCTATTAGAGCGAGCTTGAAGAAAGACCGCTTTGTTGGAGCGGCCTCACTTGAGCTGGCAGATGTCCAGCACGTGCATGTCGGTGTAATCGAGGTTTTCGCCGCCCATCGCCCAGATGAAGGCGTAGTTGCTGGTGCCAGCGCCAATGTGGATCGACCACGGCGGCGAGACAACGGCTTCGTTGTTCTGGATCACGATGTGGCGCTGCGCCTGGGGCTCGCCCATGAAGTGATAGACGCGATCGTTGGCGCCGAGGTCGAAATAGAAATAGACCTCGCTGCGGCGATCGTGCAAGTGCGGCGGCATGGTGTTCCAGACGCTACCGGGCTTGAGCACGGTCAGCCCGAGCAACAGCTGCGAGGACTGGCAGGTGGCCGGCACGATGTACTGGTAGATGGTGCGCTCGTTGCTGGTGTCCAGCGCGCCGCGCTCCAGTGCCACTGCATCCTTGATCGAGAGCTGCTTGGTCTTCAAACGCGCGTGCGCCGGGGTGGAGGCAAGATAGAACCTGGCCGGGTTGGTAGCGTCGTCGGAAGCGAAGCTGACCTCGGTACTGCCCATCGCCACGTACAGACCGTCCTTCGGCCCGAGGGTGTAGACGGTGCCATCCACGGTCACGCTGCCGGTGCCGACGTTGACAATGCCGAGCTCGCGGCGCTCCAGGAATGGGTGGCCGGCGGCAGACGCCGGTTCGGTCTGCCTGGGCAGCGCCAGCGTCTTGCCGAGCGGGGCCGCGCCACCGAGCACGAACCGCTCGTAATGGGTGTATTTGAGCGTCACCGCCTCGTCGACGAACAGGCCGTCGAGCAGATAGAGCTCGCGCAGGTCGTTGTTGCTGGCGCCTTTGATGGCATCGGGATGGGTGGCGTAGTGGGTCTTGCAGCACCGGGACATGTGCATCTCCGGAGGCAAGCGAGGGGAATGAATGCCCCGCCGTGTCATTCTAGTGCCCATGGTTAACCGGTGTCATTGCGCAGTGCACGAATGCGCGGACGCACCGTTCTGAGCAGGGCACCATCGCAGCGCTGGGACGTGCCTGTCCGCCTGTCCATCCGTGGTGCAGCCTAAAGCGGCAGGCGGACCCCAGCGATAGCTCTCAGCGAAGCGCCGCGAGCACGCGGGTTGCCGCAATGATCTGCTGCGCCTGGGCCGTGCCGCCAACGCCAACGACACCGAACTCCCCGGCGATCCGTTCCGCTCGCGCGAGCAGCTCGGCACTGGCCGCAGATGCGTCGAGATGCGCGCGGACGCGACCGGCAAAGGCATCGTCGAGCACATGCTGTTCGGACCAATCGCCGATGCCGGACGGCAGGAATGAATCGATGAACGCGACAAAGCGTGCACTCAAGGTCACGCCTTGGTGAATCCGCCGTTCCACTTCGGCAGGCCCCTTGGCCCGCATCTCCAGAATAAGATCGTTGGTCGCGATGCGGGCATCGCGTCCACTGGCTGCATCCAGTTGCACATTGCTACACAACTTCTCGCGCCTGGCTGCGAACCGCGAATCGGGCGCCAGGATGGCGGGGCCCTTGGCCCACCCATCCATCACAATGGTGCTTGAGTCGGCGTCATCGCCGGCCGGCACGCGCGCCTCTACCCAGGCATGGTTGCGTTTGGCGACGTGATGCACCGTTTCCTGAGCATCCAGCCGGCTGCTGTGATAGATGCTCGTGACGCTCGCATGTTCACCGCAATTGCCCGAACCAAAGACGACAGCGGCCGCAGCCAAATGGGTCATTTGCTGGGCATAGTCAATGAACTGCCCGGCACCGCGCGCGTACAGCTCATTCTTGAACTGGCGCGCAGCTTTTGTCCGCCAGCCGCTGTTGTTGCGGGTTTTGCGCAGATCGGTGTCGACATTTCCGCGCCCGAACTGGAGCAACTGCCGCGTGTTGCTGATGCTGTCGTTCGCCTTGCGCAGGCGGCCCACCTCCGCTGGGGGAACGCGGCGCCCATCGATGTCGCGCGCCAGCAAGTACGCGGCAAGAGCAAGATCGTTACTGGATAACGCCGCGTTGGGCGCGACCGATGCAGACGCGGAACTGGCGCGTTTTGGACGAGGCCGGCGCAATTCATCGAGCAGGCTCGAATCGGAGGTATCGGCGGCGGGCCGCCGCGCATCGACATCGCCGCGTGGATGCCTCTCGGGGGGGGGGGGGGGCGCCGTAGTCGGGGTAGCGGACTGCGAGCCGCGATCAAGTTTGGGGAACATGCAGAACTCCAATGTGAGGATGCGCTGCGCTGACAAGCACAGCCGCTGCACAACCTGTCAGCTATCGGTGCTGGGGTGCCTCTATTGTCGCGGACAAGAGCCGGGATTCGGTCGGCTGCATGGTCCTTACGACCACTGCTGCCCATCATTCTCGTCCACCGTAGACGCAGCGGCTACCACGGCGCCAACAGCATGCACGCGTTTGCGAAGCCTGCCACCGGGAGCGTAAAGCGGGCCTTGCCCGATTCGCCAATGCGCCAACGGCAATCGGCGCCCGGCACGCAGGCGGGGCGGCGTGCATCCGCCCTCGGATCAATCCTCCGGCGGTTGGCAGGAATCCCTGACGATCAGATGCGGGCGCACGCTGGCGGTGGGCAGTTGGAGCACGTTGTCGGGTTGGATCAGCATGGCGGCGGCGGTGCGGCCGGTGTCGCGGGTGTGGCGGCGGACCGAGGTCAGCGGTGGCCACAGCCGCGAGGCCAGCGAGCTGTCGTCGTAGCCGATCACCGAAAGCTGGCGCGGGATGTGGATGCCTGCACGCAGGGCGACCTTGTAGATGCCGGCGGCCATCTCGTCGTTGCCGGTAAAGATGGCGGTGGGGCGCTTTTTGCCCAGCAATAGCTTTTCGGCGGCGGCCACGCCGGATTCGAAGGTGTAGCCGGCTTCCACGATGCGCTCGGGCGGCAGTTCGATACCGCGCCTTGTCAGTGCGTCGGCAAACCCCGAGGTGCGTTCGATCGAGGAACGATAGGCGCTGGGGCCAGTGACCAGGGCGATGTCGCGATGGCCCAGCGAGAGCAAATAATCAGCCGCCTCGGCGGCACCGTCGCGGTCGTGGGTGATCACCGTCTGCGAGGTGGTGTCCAGGGCGACCGAGGCGATGCGGGTGTAGCGGCAGCCGATCTCGGCCAGCATGTCGGCCAGCGCCTGGTCCTCGGAGGCACGCGGCACCAGGATCACTCCATGCAGCTTCTGCGCCTGGGCAAACCGACGCACGCCTTCGATGTAGCCGGGGCTGCGGCTGTCGCAGGGATGCACCACCAGCTCGAAGCTGGAGCCACGCAGCGCGTCCAGCGCGCCGTACTGCATGTCCACGATGTACTGCGCGGTGGGGTTGTCGTAGACCATGCCGATCAGGAACGAGCGCCGGAACGCCAGCCCGCGCGCGAGCGGGTCGGGCGCGTAGCCAACCTCGCGCATCAGCGCTTCGACCTTCTCGCGGGTGTCCTGCCGCACCAACGGGGAGTTGTTAATGATCCGCGAGACGGTCTTCTTGGAGACGCCCGACATCCGGGCAATGTCGTTGATCGTTGCTACCTTGCCCTTCGGCAGGCCGGGCATTCCCTCTTCGGGCATCTTGCGGGCGGGCATAGCGGTCAACCGTTGAAATTGGGTGGATTCTACCGACCAGCGGGCCAGCAAGCCCTAGCAGGCTTGCCGACGTCCCGCGTCCGCAGTGCCGGGCCCCGCAGCCAACCGCGCCGCGGCATGTCCGGCCATGCAGAGCGGTCAGTCCAGAGCGCGGTAGCGGAAATTGCGGAACTCCACCTGGCCTGGGCCAGCGGCGTACAACGCCGGCTTCAGTGCCAGGAACTTGCCGGCTACGTTGTGGTGGTAGCCGGACACTTCCATCTGCACCGGATACTTGGTCCAGATGGTGCCGTCGGTGCTGCTGTGAACGGTGACGATGTGGCGGTTGTTGGTGACGCGCAGCCACAGCGCGCCGCCCTTGCTGCTGGGTGCCAGTTTGGCCGGGCGTTCTTCGCCATAGCGGTGCATGACGAAGTTCTCGCCATTGCTGCCCACGCCGGCATAGAGCTTGTCGCTGTAGAACAGCAGCGCGCCGCCCTGCCCGCCTGAGCGACGGTCATGTGTACCTCGAACCAATAGGCCTGGTCGGGCGCAATCACGGTCAGCGGCGAGGCATCGCGCGGGGCGCTGCCCTTGCCCTGCAGGCGCAGCACGCCATTGCCCACGGTGAGCCGCCTCGCTTCGTCGGCGGCCGGGTCGAAGAACGCCCACTGCGGGCCGAGCGTGCTGGCGCGAAAGTCGTCCGACAACCTCAGGCCGTGCGGCAACGCCTGCCCACTGGGCTTTTTCAACGGGGTTCCCAGGTCGCCGCCCCTGGCGACGAACCAGCCGTCGGGCATCCACTCGCTCGGGTCGAGCAGCGCCTGCCGGCCCAGCGTCCAGAAGCCGTGTTCGTAGCCGTGATAGAGCATCCACCAGCGTTTGTCGGTGCCTTCCACCAGGGTGGCGTGGCCGCGCGACCACCACGGCTCGTCGGCGCTCCTGGTGCGGGTGATCGGGTTGTTGGGCGCGGTGTGCCCGGTCGGCGGGCCGGCGGTGCCGCCAACCGCGGTGGTCATGTAGTACCAGCCGTTATGGCGGGTGATCTTGGGACCTTCCTGGGAGTAGCCTTCCACGTCCCAGTGTTCTGGGTATTTCCAGCCGTCGTAGACGTGCTTGGGCGTGCCGACCACCCTGAAGCCATCGTCGGAAAGCTGCACGTAATCGCCGCCGCTGAGAAACAGCTAGCGCTTACCGTCTTCGCCGACCGCATGGCCGGGATCGATGTACTTGCCCAGGCCGATATCGATCGGTGCACTCCACGGGCCGTTGATGGCGTCGGCCCACACCACGAAGTTGCTGCGCTCGCCCCGGTCGCCGCGTCGCGCCGGGGAATAGATGTAATAGCGCTTGCCGTGCTTGATCAGATCCGGCGCCCAGATTGCGCCGACGTTCTGGCTGATGGCATGACCCAGCGGCTGCCAGTTGACCAGATCGCGCGAATGCCAGATCGGCAGACCCGGGTACGCATCGAACGAGGACAGCGTGAGGTAGTAGTCCTCGCCATCCTTGAGCACCGACGGGTCGGGGTGATCGCCGGCCAGCACGGGATTGAGAAAGGTGCCATTGCCTTGATCGGCAATGCGCTGATGCTCGATGCCGCGCTTCCAATCGGCTGCAGCGCTCAGGCCAGCGCACAGCAACAATCCGCTGGCCAACAGCCAACGCACACGGGTGAAAGGACAACGCACGCGCATGCTCTCTCCTTGCCCACCGAATACGGCGCGATGCGGCGGCCGACGCCTGGACTGTCGGCCATTTGAATGAAGGCGGACACTTCCGCCGACAACTGCGCTCAGGCGCGCAGCGCCCTGGGCAACCACAACGACAATTCGGGGAAAAACGCCACGATCAGCAACACGCACAACGCGGCCAGCCAGAATGGCCAGATGGTGCGCATGCTTTGCGCGATCGTGATCTGGCCGATCGAGGTACCGATAAACAGCACCGAGCGATCGGCGGGGTGATCAACCCGATACCGCCGGCCAACACCATCACCAGACCGAAGTGGATCGGGTCGATGCCGTAGGCTTTGACCACCGGCAGAAAGATCGGCGTACAGATCAGGATCTTCGGCGCCAAGTCCATGAACATACCCAGCAGCAACAGCATCACCACGATCATCAGCAGCACAGTGTTCTTGCTGTCGGCAATGGCCTGCAGGAACTTCACCGCCGCCGCAGGCACCTGCAGGTAAGCCAGCAACCAGCCGAACACCGCCGCCGTTGCGATCACGAACAGGATCACACCGGTCGTGCGCGTGGCATGCGTCACTGCGGCAAAGAACTCGGCCCAGCGCAGTTGTCGATACAGCACCGCGGTGACGATCAACGCGTACACCACAGCAATCGCGGCGCTTTCCACCGCAGTAAAGATGCCGGCGCGAATACCGATGAAGATCAACGCGACCAAGCCCAGACCCGGCAACGCGCCGAATAGACGCAGCGCCACCGCGCGCCAACCCGGGAACGGCTCGGTGCCATAACCGTGATGACGTGCGACCGCATAGCCGGTGACCATCATCGCCGCAGTCATCAATAGCGCGGGGAAGATACCTGCCGCAAACAGATCGGCGATCGAGATGCCGCCACCGGCCGCCGCAGAGAACAAAATCAAGTTATGCGAGGGCGGCACCAGCAACGCCACCAGCGCGGCAGTCATGCCCACATTGACCGCATAATCGCGGTCGTAGCCGCGCTTGATCACCTGCGGAATCATGGTGCCGCCGACCGCCGAGACGTCGGCAATCGCCGAGCCGGACACGCCGCCGAAAAACAGCGACGACAACACGCTGACCTGGCCCAGACCGCCACGCACGCGCCCGACCAGCGACGAAGCCAGGGCGATCAAGCGTTCGGAAATACCACCACACAGCATCAGCTCGCCGGCGAAGATAAACAGTGGAATGGCGATCAACGAGGCCGAGCCGCTGCCAGCGGAAATCTGCTGCACCAGCACCACCGTGGGCAGATCCAGATACAGCAACGTGGCCAGTGCGGCCGCACCCAGCGCGTAGGCCACCGGCACGCCGATCAGCAGCAGCACCACAAAGGTTCCCAACAACATGGCGATGCCCATCAGCGCACCCCTGCGGTGTGGATCGGGCGCAGCACACGCCACAGCTTGTGCAAGGCGAACACCACCATCAGCGCACCGCCGATTGACAGCGGCAGGTAGTTGATGCTCTGCGGCATCTGCGCGCCAGCCATCTTGATGTCCAGCCCATCCAGCAGCAGCGCCGCACTCCACCATGCCAGCACCGCGCCGATGGCCATGATCATCAACGGGCGGATCAGATCGAACACCGTGCGTACCAGCGGCGGTACGTGTTCGCTCAGCAGATAAAAGCCGAAATGGCGGTTGGTGTGCACGCCGGCGGCGGCGCCCAGGCTCAATGCGGTGCTCAGCAACAGCAGCGTCACCGGCTCGGTCCAGCTGGGCGAGTCGTTGAGCACGTAGCGGGTCATTACCTGCCAGCCCTGCACGACCACCAGGCCCAGCAGCGCGATGGACGCCACGCCAACGGCGATATCGGAAACGCGGTACAGCGCTTCGATCTGCGGCTGCTTGCGGTATTCGGCCAGCAGTGGGGCGGCGGCGGCGCGGAATGCCGGCATGTCGACCTGGTTGAGCTTTACGCCGTAGTCGATCACCTGCTTGCGCGCGATCACCTCCGAGTCATCCCATAAATCGCGCATCACCGGCACCGAGGCGCGTGCCAGTTCCACCACCAGCGCGCGATCGGCCGGGCGCAGGTATTGGAAACTCTTGCGCGACATCACCAGGACGTCCGGCGCGTAGGAATGCTCGCTCTGCGACCAGTAATGCGCGGCTTCGAAATGCCGGCTCGACTGAAAGCTGCGCATATTGTTTTCCGCACCGTCGATCATGTGCGTTTCCATCGCCGAGAACGTCTCGCCCAGCGACATCGGCGTGGGGTTGGCGCCCAGCATGCGCATCAGCTTGAGGAAGATGTCCGACGAGGCCACGCGCAGTTTCAGGCCATTGAGATCTTCCGGGCGGTGCAGCGGATGCTTGGTGTTGTAGAAACACCGCGCGCCCGAATCGTAGATCGCCAGGCCCACCAGATCGCGCTGCTCGAAGCTGCGCAACACACTGTCGCCGACGTGGCCGTCGATGGCGCGGCGCAGATGCGATACCGAGTCGAACACGTACGGCAGGCACAGCGCCTGGGTGAGCGAAAAGGCGTTGTTCAACGCACCCGAATACACGCGGGTGATGTCGATGGCGCCGAAGCGCGCCATGTCGATCGCCTCCGACTCGCGACCCAACTGGCCGGAGTGGTATTGGCGCAGTGTGAGCCGACCATTGGTGCGCGCTTCGAGCTGCTTGCCGAACCACCGCACCGCCTCCACGGTGGGGTAGTCGCTGACGTGCACGTCGGTAGCGGTCAACAACTGCCTGCCGGGGATCGGCGTGGTGGCACCGGCGCCCAGCCAGGGGCCGACCGCGGCGGCACCGAGCCCGGCACCGAGAAAATGTCTGCGTGTGATCATTGGCGCCCTCCCAAGCTTCTAATCACTGGGTCCGCCATGATTTGGCAGACACAGCCGTACAGGAAATGTCGCCGATGCCAGCAAAGCGAATCAGGGCACGCTGTCCCACTTCGATGTCATGGATACCGGTGGCATTGCCCGTGGCGATGAGATCACCGCGCTTGAGCGGACGTCCGCGCTGAGCCGAACGACTGAGCGCAAATGCGTAGGCCGCTCGCAATCCGCCCGGCAACGTGTTGGCGCCGCCAGTGCCGACGATCTGGTCGTCGATCAGCGTCTGGGCGGTCAGCGAGGACGCCTCACGCCGCAGCCAATCGGTCACTTCCGGCCCAAGAATCAAGCCATTGTTGTTGCCGAAGTCGGAAATCACCACGCGCGGGCCCAGCGTGTTGATGGTGGCCAACGGGCTGCTGGCGATTTCCACGCCAATGAACAGCGTGGCCGGCAACTGCGCCGCCTCGTCCGGGGTGAAGTGGGTCTGCTCGGCCGGCGCGTCTGCGCCCAGACGCAACACGTACTCGGCCTCGACCGCGCCGAAGCCGCCCTCATAGATCGGAAACTGCGTTGTTCCACCGGTAGCATTCCAGAGCTTGTGCGAGAAGATCGGGCCGAGCAGACGCTCGTCGCCTGACGCGTCGCGGCGCTCGGCGGCGATATAGCCCACCTTCCAGCCGACCACCTGATCGTCCCACTGGCTGATGGCAATGTCCTGCACCCGATAGGCAGCGACCAGATCGTCGGGAATTCGCCCGGGAAAATCGGGCAGCGATGCCCCTGCACGGCGTGCCTCCACAAAGCGCTGAGCGATCTGCGACAGCGAGGATGCGGACGATGCTGGGGTGGCGGCGTCGTTGCTCAAGGGTGTCTCCCTGATAGGTGTTTGTGTTGCACTGCCAATCGACAGTGGCACGGTGTGGTGTATATGGTAAACCGGTGTCATTGACAATATGCAGTGCGGCATTGTGCCTGTCAAAGCACAGCGACCCTGGGAGGAGTGCATGGAACAGACAAACCAAAGGTGCGGTTTTGCCGCGTTTTCGAGCGCCGTGCGTCGGTGCATGACGCTGGTGGTGGCGGGGTCGCTACTGGCCGGGCCAGTACTGGCTGCCGAGATGCCCAGCGCCGACACCGCCGCCGAACAGGCCAGCCGGATCCAGCTGTGGCCCAAGGCCGTGGCACCGGGGGACAAGACCCTGCCGCAGCCGCAACGCATCGTTGAGCGCAGCAGCGACCCCGCCCTGCCCGACCGCTACATCCAGCAGATCAGTACGCCCTACCTGGTGGTCTACCGCCCCAAGCGGCCCAATGGCACTGCTCTGCTGGTCACTCCCGGCGGCGGCTACCAGCTCATCGTGCTGGACAACGAAGGCAGCGCACTGGTTCCCGGCTTCGTCGACCAAGCAGGGATCACGCTGTTCGTGCTGCGCTATCGACTGCCAGGCGAAGGCCACCCCAACGGCGCCGATGTGCCGCTGGCCGATGCGCAACGCGCACTGCGGCTGATCCGCGCCAACGCCGCCCGCTATGGCATCGACACGCAGCGGGTCGGGGTGATGGGCTTCTCGGCTGGCGGCCATGTCGCGGCCAGCCTGGGCACGCGCTACGCCGCGCAGGTGTACCCGAAGGTGGACGCGGCCGATGCGCTGAGCGCGCGGCCGGATTTCGAGTTGCTGATCTACCCGGTCATCGACATGGACAGCGCCAACGCGCATATGGGCTCGCGCCAACGCCTGCTCGGCAGCACGCCCAGCGCTGCCCAGCTGCGTGCGTATTCGCCGCACTTGCACGTGGACGCACGCACGCCGCTGACCTTCCTGCTGCATGCGCAGGACGACACGGTGGTTTCGGTCCGCAACAGCCTGCTGTTCCATGATGCCCTGCTGCGCGCTGGGGTGCCGAGCGAGCTGCACGTGTTCCCGCAGGGTGGCCATGGCTTCGGGACTGCCAGCACCACCGGCCTGACCGTGGCCGCGTGGCCGCAGCTGGCTCAGGCGTGGATCGCACATATCACCAAGGCACAGGTGTCCACAGCCGCACAGGACACTGCGCAATGACCGCACCGTCCATGCCCGACGCGCGGCGCCGCACACTGTTGCGCGGCGGTCTGCTTGCCAGCGCTGCGGCAGCCCTGCCCGGCTTCACTGGCGCGGCCGCAGCGACGTCGCACCACTGGCACAGGTCCGCAGCGGCGCGTTGCGCGGTTATCGCGACCAGGGTATCTGCGTGTTCAAGGGCATCCCATACGGCGGCGACACCGCCGCGCGCCGCTTCCAGACGCCGGTGCTGGAAACGCCCTGGCCCGACGTGCGCGATGCCAGCCATTTCGGTGCGGCGGCGCCGCAGCTCAAAGCCAGCGAGCCGACCAGCGAGGACTGCCTGTTCCTCAACGTGTGGACACCGGGCCTGCGCGATGGCGGCAGGCGGCCGATCCTGTGCAATCTCCATGGCGGCGGCTATACCTCCGGCTCCGGTAGCGATCCGCTCTACGACGGCGTGCGCCTGTGCAAGCGCGGCGATGTGGTGGTGGTCACCGTCAATCACCGGCTCAATCTGTTCGGCTATCTGTCGCTGGCGCAGCTTGGTGATGCGCGCTTTGCCGACTCCGGCAATGCCGGGCAACTGGACCTGATCCAGGCGCTGCAATGGGTGCGCCGGCATGCGGCCGAATTCGGCGGCGATGCCGGCAATGTCACCGTGTTCGGCCAGTCCGGCGGCGGTGCCAAGATCGCTACCTTGATGGCGATGCCGGGCGCGCGCGGCCTGTTCCATCGCGCCTGGACCATGAGCGGGCAGCAGGTCACCGTTGCCGGGCCGCGCGCGGCCACGCAACGCGCGCAGGTGTTGTTGGATGCATTGAAGCTTGCGCCTGTCGAGATTGCACGCATCCGTACGTTGCCGATTGCGCAATTGCTGGCCGCCGCGCAGGTGCGCGACCCCTCGCGGGTGGAAAACAGCGCGCTGTACTTCGGCCCGGTGCTGGATGCGCGCAATGTGCCGGTGCATCCGTTCTGGCCCACTGCGCCGCTGCAATCAGCCAAGATTCCAATGGTGATCGGCAATACACGCGATGAAACGCGCGCGTTTCTCGGCAACGATGCGAGGAACTTTGCGTTGAGCTGGGACGAGCTGCCGGCCAAACTGGAAACCCAGCAATACATCGACCTGTTGCCGCAGGTGGTGATTGCCGAATATCGACGGCTGTATCCGCAGTATTCGCCATCTGACGTGTTCTTTGCGGCGACCACCGCAGGCCTCTCGTGGCGTGGTGCGGTCGAAGAAGCCGAAGCACGCGCACACCAGGGCGCACCCACCTGGGCCTATCAACTGGATTGGGGCTCGCCGCTGGATGGCGGCAAGTTCGGCGCCTTCCACACACTGGATATTCCACTGGTGTTCGACACCATCGCGCAACCCGGTTCGCGCACCGGCAACGGCGCCGATGCACAACGCATGACCGAGCAGATGAGCCAGACGCTGATCGCCTTCGCGCGCAGCGGCGACCCGAACCACCGCGGCCTGCCGCGCTGGCAGCAATATTCGTTGCAACGCCGCGAAACGCTGCTCTTCGATAGACCGAGCCGGCTCGAACACGATCCGCGCGGGGGCGAGCGCACGCTCTATCAGCAAGCACCGTTTATTCAACGCGGTACGTTCTGACCGCATTGGTCTGCTGACCGCCCCTCCTCCCCGGATCACCACGCATGAGGCATCAGCTTAAAACAGGCACCGGCGCATCCGCTTCAATGACGTGCTCGCGCTTGAGCTCTTCCCAAACGGCTGCCGGAATCGCCACACGCATCGAGGCCGCGTTTGCGTGCGCCTGCTCGGCAGTGCGCGCGCCTGGAATCACCGCAGACACCACTTTCGGGGCGGCGGCAAATTGCAGCGACACAGTGCGCAAATCCACACCATGGCGGTCGCAGATGGCCAGCGCTTTTTGTCGCTTGGCTGGCGCCCATTCCGGCACGGTGTCGTCGTAGAGATAGCGATCGCGGCCGGCCAGATAGCCCGCCAATAACGGCGCGCCGACCACGACAGAAGCGCCGTGCTTGGCGATCTTCGGAAAGGTGTCGTGCAGCGCTTGTGCGTGGTCGAGCAGAGAGTACTGGCAAGCCAGCAAGAAGATATCCGGGTCGGCTTCTTCAATTGCGCGCAAAGCAGGCTCCGGGCGATTGACGCCGAAGCCCCAGGCCTTGATCAGCCCTTCCTTGCGCATCTTGGTCAACTCCGGCATCGCGCCTTTCACCGCTTCGGCAAAGCGCTGTTGCCACGGCGTGCCGAGGTCTTGTTCGTTTTCCGGCGACAGGTCATGGATGTATGCGATATCGATCTGCGATACGCCCAGGCGCTGCAGGCTGTCTTCAATCGAACGACGCACACCGGAAGCACTGTAGTCGTAGCGATAATCGAATGGCGATGGCTGCTGCCACATCGTCTTCGGCGGCTTGTCGGTTGCGCTGAGCAGGCGCCCGACCTTCGTCGACAACACGTAGTCGGCCGGCGCGTGGCGATGCAGATGGTGGCCGGTGCGCCGCTCGGACAATCCCAGCCCATACCACGGCGAGGTGTCGAAGTAGCGCACGCCCGATTCCCACACCGCCGCCAAGGTGTGCTCACTCTGCGCATCGCTGGTCGGTGCAAACGCGTTGCCGATCGCTACACCGCCAAAACCCAGACGACTCGTCGGGCGGTAGCGCCCGCTCCTGGTAACGGGATTGGCCGGCAATGCGATGGCAGCGGTTTTGCCGCGTGTGGGCATCACGCTGCCAGGCGCAGAAGACTGCGCCATCAACGGCGCAGCGGCCAATGCGACGGTGCCGGCAGCGGCAGCACAGAGAAATTGACGACGTGTATTCATAGGGAATTCCCTGCAACGACGTGATGCACCAGCATGGCCCTGCAGTCGTGCAGATAAGGTCAGCGCATAGATTGCGAACGTGCACAGGAAGTCATCGCCCGCATCGCTTTCAGACTCATGTGTTGTCGCTCGATCTGGCCGACGTGCATCGCGGCCGAATGTCGAACGCCACGACGCACTCTCGCTTGCGAACCACTCATGCTCCATCGCCGGGCCAATAGCGCGGCGATGGAGCGATATATCAGCCGTGCGGGGTCAGCACAATGACCCCTAGCGGGGGCAACAACAGTGGGAGCGACTGTGCATGACCATGCATGGACTGCTGTTGTGCAGTTACGATGCCACCATTGCCAAGATTCGCCCCGCCATAGATGGCGGCGTCGCTGTTGAACACTTCGCGCCATTTGCCGCTTTGTGGCGCACCGATGCGATAACCGTGCTGCACGATCGGGGTGAAGTTGATCACCACCAGCACCGGTGCATCGCCGCGTTTGCCCTTGCGCAGGAACGCGACCACGCTGTTGGCGGAATCGTCACCGACCACCCATGCGAATCCGGCCGGATCGTCGTCGTGCACATGCAGCGCGGGGTATTCGACATACAGCCGATTCAAATCGCGCACCAGGGTCTGCACACCGCGGTGGCGAGGGTCGTCGAGCAGATGCCACGGAATACCGCCGTCGTGGTTCCATTCGGTGGGCTGGCCGAACTCGCAGCCCATGAACAGCAACTTGCGCCCGGGGTGGGTAAACATAAAGCCCAGATACGCACGCAGATTGGCGAAGCGCTGCCAATCGTCGCCCGACATACGACCGAGCAACGAGCCCTTGCCGTGCACCACTTCATCGTGCGAGATCGGCAGTACAAAGCGCTCCGAATACGCATAGACCATGCTGAAAGTCAGCTCGCCATGGTGATGGCGGCGGTAGAGCGGATCCAGCGCGGCGTAATGCAAGGTGTCGTGCATCCAGCCCATGTTCCACTTGTAATGGAACCCCAAGCCGCCGTGCGCAACATCGGCCGTCACTCCGGGAAATGCGGTAGATTCTTCGGCAATCATCACTGCGCCCGGTGTGTGCTCGCGCACCACCTCATTAAGCCGTCGCAGAAACGCGATGGTTTCGTAGTTTTCGCGTCCGCCATGGATATTGGGCACCCACTCGCCGGCATTGCGGCTGTAATCGCGATACAACATCGACGCCACCGCATCCACGCGCAGACCATCGACGTGGAAACGCTGCAGAAATTCCAGCGCGCTGGCAATCAAAAACCCGGAGACCTCACGGCGCCCGTGGTTATAGATCAGCGTATTCCAGTCGCGATGGAAGCCTTCGCGTGGGTCCGCATGCTCGTAAAGAGAGGTACCGTCGAAATGCGCCAGCCCATGTGCGTCGGTAGGAAAATGTGCAGGCACCCAATCGACGATCACGCCGATGCCTTCACGGTGGCAGCGATCGACAAAGCGGGCCAGGCCATCCGGCGAGCCGAAGCGCGCGGTCGGTGCGAACAAGCCCAGCGGTTGATAGCCCCACGAGCCGCCGAACGGATGCTCGGTCACCGGCAGCAGTTCGACATGGGTGAAGCCCATACCGGCCACGTAGGGAATCAAGCGGTCTGCCAGGCCATCCCAATCCAGATCCACGCCTTCTTCGCGCAACCAGGAGCCGGCGTGGAGTTCGTAGATGCTCATCGGTGCGTCGTGCGCCTGACGGCGCGCGCGCGTGGCCATCCAACCGTCGTCGCTCCACTGATGCGGCGTGGGGTCGGCCACGATCGACGCCGTGCCAGGCGCAAGCTGGGCACGGCGCGCTACCGGGTCGGCCTTGGCCGGCAATTCGTTGCCGTGTGGGCCGCGCAGCCGATACTGGTAATGCGCACCAGGGCCGACATCGGGAATGAACAATTCCCACACGCCCGACTGGTGACGCAACCGCATCGGGTGACGGCGCGCATCCCAACCATTGAAGTCGCCCACCACCGCCACGCGCGTAGCGTTCGGCGCCCACACAGCGAAGCGCGTGCCGCGCACGCCATCGACTTCAATCGCGTTGGCACCGAGCGCATCGGCCAATTGCAGATGATGGCCTTCGCTGATCAGATGCAGATCGAAGTCGCTGAGCTGCGGCCCGAAGGCGTACGGGTCTGCGGTTTCCTGCTCGCCACCGGGCCAGCCGATGCGCAGCCGATAGCCGCCCTGCGCCGGCAAATCACCGGCGAACATGCCTGGCTCCGGACCTGCTCCCAGTGCGATGACCTGCCCATCGTCGAGCACCGCACTGACGTGGTTGGCACCTGGTTGGTAGGTGCGCAACACGCGCCCCGCGTCGGTCGGGTGCGCGCCCAGCACGGCAAAGGCATCGCCATGGCGTGCCTCGGCCAGGGCGCGCGTGACGCCGGGATCCCATCGATTGGTCACTGCAGTCATTGCTCCACTCATCATGTGTCTCCTGCACCAGCGCGTACGCCTTGCAGGATGCGTCGCAAGCCTTCGATCGGCACCATTAACCAGCCGGGACGGTTGGCGGCTTCATAACGCACTTCGTAGCAGGCCTTTTCCACCAGGAACAGCAAGGTGGCTGTGTTGAACGCTGCCGGCGCAATCCACGGATGGACGCTGGTATCGAGCACGGCACGGTAAGCGTCCAGGAAGGCGTCGGTGGAGCGGCGACGGAACTCCACCAGGAATTGGTCCAGATGCGTGTCCACGCCCACGCCTGCCCGGGCGGCGGTGCCTTCTTCGCCACGTGCCGACACTTCGCTGGCGTAATCGAGCGAGCGCAGGAAGCCGGCCACATCGCGCAGCGGGCTTGCCTTGGCGCGACGCGCGGCCAGCGGCTTGGCCGGCTCGCCTTCGAAGTCGATCAAGATGACATCGTCGAACGCCACCAGAATCTGCCCAAGGTGGAAGTCGCCATGCACGCGCGTCAGCAGCGAATCGGCCAGCACGCTCGGTGCCTTGGCCAGCAACGCCTCCAATTGTGGGCGTTCGGCCAGCACCGCTTCCAATGCGTCGCGCTCGATCGCATCGTCGCTGCTCGCCAGACGTGCATTGACCGTGTCCCAGATGTCTTCGACCTGGCGCGCGACGCCGGCCACCACATCGTTGGCGGTTGGCAGATCGATACGCTGAGGTGCGAAGTCGGCATCGTCGGTGTCGCGCGACAACGCCGCATGCAACTCGGCCAGGCGCTTGCCGACCACAGAGGCAAACACGTCGTAACCGGCGATGGCTTCGGCGCGCGACTCGTCGGTTTGTGCGGTGACGTACTCGTCGAAACTGCGTGCCAGATGGTCCAACGTCCAGCGCCAGGCATCGCCCTGATTGCGGATAAAGCCCTGCAACAACGCGATGGTGGTGACCGTGCCCTGCCCGTCAATACGGCTGACGCTACCCAGCAACGGCGCGGCGTTGGCATACCCCATTTCGGTGAGGCGACGGCCGATTTCGATCTCTGGATTCGCCCCATTGGCCACATGCCGCAGCAACTTGAACACGGCCTTGTCGGCGACCACCAGCGAGCTGTTACTCTGTTCGGCAGACAACCAACGGATATCCGGATCTTGCGGAATATCCAGCTTGGCCAATGCAGCGGTGGCTTCGAAACGCACCTGCCCTTGTTGCGAGGCATCGTCGCCATCGCGGAAATCCAGCGTGGCGTTTTCGCGCAGCGCATCGATCACCCCGCGCACCATCGTCTTGAGTGCGAACGCATCGGTGAGATAACCCACCTCGCGCCCTTGACGCACGCGCGCCAGGGCCAGCTGTTCGGCCAAGGTACTGGGTTGGTCGCGCTCCCACACGATGCCGACCGGCAACATGTAACTCTCGTGGTGGCCGTCTTCCAACTCCACTTCCAGTTCCAGCAAGCTCATCGGCTCATCGCCCGGCAGCGGGGTGCGGCGCGAAATACGCACGTTCTTCAGCACCCGATCCTTGGCCGAGAACCAGCGGCGTGCCGACAACCAGGCCGGCAGGATCTCGGCCTCCAGCGTCGGCAGATGCGGCAGCAGGGCGTTGCTTTCGTCGGTATCGCTGCGCAGCACCAGCGTGTGGTAATCCGGCAATGGCACAGGGGTGGGCACATGCCAATCCGGCAACGTGCCTTCGCTGACCAGCTGGAATGCGTAGAAGCCGAACGGCGGCACCGTGAGCAGATAGGTCAACCGCCCGATCGGCGGGAAGCTGCCGCCGCCGATGATGTCCACCGGCACGCGGCCTTCGAACTCGGAAAGATCCAGCTCCACCGCCTGCAGCGTGTGCGACAGGTTGGCCACACAAAGCACCGTTTCATCATGGCAGGAGCGCAGATACGCCAACATGCGCCGATTGCCGGGGTACAAGAAGCGTAAGGTGCCACGACCGAAAGCCTGGTAGCGCTTGCGCACGCTGAGCACCCGGCGGGTCCAGGTCAGCAGCGAATGCTGGTCGCGGATCTGCGCTTCTACATTCACCGCCTGAAAGCCGTATAGCGGGTCCATGACCGGCGGCAGCACCAACTGCGCCGGGTCGGCGCGCGAGAACCCGCCGTTGCGGTCGATCGACCATTGCATCGGTGTGCGCACACCGTCGCGGTCGCCCAGATGGATGTTGTCGCCCATGCCGATCTCATCACCGTAATACAGCACTGGCGTACCGGGCATGGTCAGCAGCAGGGACGTCATCAATTCGATACGGCGGCGGTCGCGTTCCAACAATGGTGCAAGACGACGACGAATGCCCAGATTGATCCGCGCGCGGCGATCGGAAGCATAGGTCTGCCACAGATAATCGCGCTCCGAGTCGGTGACCATTTCCAGCGTCAATTCATCGTGGTTGCGCAGGAAGATCGCCCACTGGCAGCTCTCCGGAATCTCCGGGGTCTGGCGCATGATGTCGGTAATCGGAAAACGGTCTTCGCGCGCGATCGCCATGTACATGCGCGGCATCAGCGGGAAATGGAACGCCATATGGCATTCGTCGGCGTTCTTGCCGAAGTACTGCTGGGTGTCTTCCGGCCACATATTGGCTTCGGCCAGCAACATGCGGTCAGGATATTCGGCATCCAGTGTGGTGCGAATCTTGCGCAGAATTGCGTGGGTTTCCGGCAGGTTCTCGTTGGAGGTGCCCGAGCGTTCGATCAGGTACGGCACCGCATCCAGACGTAGACCATCCACGCCGCGATCCAGCCAGAAGCGCATCACTTCCAGTACCGCTTCCAGCACTGCGGGGTTGTCGAAGTTGAGGTCTGGTTGATGCGAATAGAAACGGTGCCAGAAGTATTGCCCGGCGACCGGATCCCAGGTCCAGTTGGACTTTTCGGTATCGCAGAAAATGATCCGCGTGCCTTCGTATTCCTGATCGGTATCCGACCATACGTAGAAATCCCGCTCCGGCGAGCCGGCCGGCGCGTTGCGTGCACGCTGAAACCACGGGTGCTGATCGGAGGTATGGTTGATCACCAACTCGGTAACGATGCGGATGCCGCGCGCATGCGCCTGCGCGACCAGCTGCTCGAAGTCGGCGATGCTGCCGTAGTCCGGATGCACCGCCATGTACTCGGCGATGTCGTACCCATCGTCGCGGCGCGGGCTGGGGTAGAACGGCAACAACCAGATGGTGTCCACGCCGAGTTCGGCAATGTAATCCAGCTTGGAAATCAGACCCGGGAAATCGCCGATGCCATCGTCATTGGAGTCGAAGAACGACTTGACGTGCACCTGATAAATGATCGCGTCCTTGTACCAAAGCTGATCAGCAACTACGGCGGATTGCTCCGCGTCGGCCTGTAACGATGCCACTGCCTTCATGCAACCTCTCCTGCGCGGATGCGCCATAACGCGAACGGTCGCGTTGCCTCTAGACGGATGTGTTGGTATTTGCCCTGCCATTCGAACCGATGGCCATCCCATAGATCGTCCACCGCCACGGTGGCGTGATCGGGCAGGCCCAGTTCCCATAGCGGGATTTCGATATCGGCATCCTGGCCGGCATGGGGGTCCAGATTGATCGCTACCAACACCATGCTGCGGCTGCGCGACAAGTAGCCGGCATCCAGGAACTTGCCGAAGTACAGCACCTGATCGTGATGCGCCTGATAGAACCGCGTGCCCAGGTGCGACTGCAATTCCGGATGCATGCGACGCAGCTGATTGAAGCGGGTGATCTCATCGACGATGTCGCCCGGCGCACGTTCGGGCCAGGCACGCAGCTGGAATTTCTCCGAGTCCATGTACTCTTCCTTGCCCGGCGCCAGCGGTGTGGCTTCGCAGAGTTCGAAGCCTTGATACATGCCCCACAAGCCGGACAACGTCGTGGCCAGCGCGGCGCGGATCAGATGCCCATTGCGCCCGCTGGTCTGCAGAAACAGCGGATTGATGTCCGGCGTGTTGACGAAGAAATGCGGGCGGAAACATTCGCGCGGCACGCCTGCATTCACCTCTTCCACATACGCCTGCAGCTCGTGCTTGTGGTTGCGCCAGGTGAAGTAGGTGTAGGACTGCGAAAAGCCGCACTTGGCCAGGCGGTACATCATCTTTGGCCGGGTAAAGGCTTCGGACAGGAACACCACGTCCGGCCGACGCCCGCGGATTTCGGCAATCAACCACTCCCAGAACGGGAACGGCTTGGTGTGCGGGTTGTCCACACGGAATAGCGTGACGCCTTCGTTGACCCAAAACAGCACCGCATCGCGCAGCGTATTCCACAAGTCCGGCACCGCACCGCTGGCGTAGAAATCGACGTTGACGATGTCCTGGTATTTCTTCGGCGGATTTTCCGCATACGGAATCGACCCATCCGCGCGCCAGGTGAACCAGTCCTTGTGATCGCGCAGCCACGGGTGATCCGGTGCGCACTGGATCGCGAAATCCAGGGCCACTTCCAAGCCATGCGCGCGCGCAGCCTGGATCAGCCGGCGGAAACCGTCCAGCCCGCCGAGCTCGGCGTGCACTTCGGTGTGTCCGCCATCGGTCGCACCGATCGCATACGGGCTGCCTGGCTCGCCGTCGACGGCGGTGACCGAGTTGTTGCGACCCTTGCGGTTCTTCGCACCGATCGGGTGGATCGGTGGCATGTACAGCACGTCGAAGTTCATCGCGCGGATATGCGCCAAGCGCTCGATCACATCGTCAAAAGTGCCGTGGCGCTGCGGATCGCCACTTTGCGAACGCGGGAACAACTCATACCAACTGGCAAAGTGTGCCGCGCGACGCTCGGACTCCACCCGGAACGTCACCGGGGTCTCGGAGCGGAACGGTTTATCGTCGGCCAGCGCCATCGCCTGCGCGGTGTCCGGCTCCAGCACGATGGCCAGCTGCTGCAACGGCTCGCTCTGCGCACCGATGCGGGTGAGGATAGCTTGCAAGCGCTTGGCCAAGGCGCCGGCGCTGCGTGCATGTGCGGCCTGCACCACAGCCACCGCTTCCTGCACATCGACCGGCAACACCGTGTTGGCCGCGCGCTTCTTTTCCAAATCGGCATGCAAGGTGGCAAACACATCGCGCCAGCCCTCCACACGGAATTCATAGGTGCCGATACGCTCCAGCGGGAACTCCGCGCGCCAACGGTCGTTGCCCAACCCACGCATCGGCGCGCTGGCCCAGGTCTTGGCGTCGGCCGGACGCCACAGCACCGCCACCGCAATGCGATCATGCCCGTCACAAAACGCGTCGGCCTCGACATAGAGACGGTCGCCCACCACGCGCTTGACCGGGAAACGGCCGTTGTCCACCGACGGCGTCACCGACTCGATGCACACACGTGGCCATGCGGCAGCGGTCTGTGCACGCTGGCGCATGCGTGGCACCGCCAACACATGGCGTGCCGGCACACTGCGATACACACGCACTTCGCCCGGCTCCAACGCCTCCCACGTCGCCCCGGACAAGGTACGGCCGTCTTCTGCGACCAACGCTTCCGCATCGCCGAGCAAACGCAACAGATCCGATGCAGGTACCGGCACCACATGGTTGGCGTCGCCATTGATCAACAATAACGACGGCAGCCCGCCGAGCGGCTCGACTGCCACCGCGGTAAAACCGGTGGCCTCGCTCAGCAGCGGACGCAGCCGCATGCCCGCGTCGCTGGTCGGCAAGCCATCGGTCGCGCCGATCGGCACTGGCACCGCATCCAGATGCGCATCGTCCAGCAGCCAGGCGCCGCCCAAGGCACGCGCCAATTGCCAGTGCTGCTCGGGCATTGCTGCGCGCTTGCCGTCGAGCGCGTGCAGTACCGCAACCACGTGCGAGGCCAGCGCCCGCAGCGCGGTGTCTTCGTCGAAGAACCAGCTACCGCGACCGTCCCACCACGCGAGTGAAGAAAACGCAGCATCGAAACCGGCACCGGCCAACTGCCGCAAGGCTTCCAGACCCAGGCCCGGCGTCCACGCCGCAAACACCACCTCAGGCGCCTGCGCATGCACGTGCGCGATCAGCTCACGCCAGCGTTGCGCCGGCACCTGCTGCGGCTGCAACAGACGGAAACCACCCACGCCCTGCCCAGCCCAGTCCAGCAAGCGCGCACCCCACCACGCTACCAGCGCCGCACCTTCCTGCGCATAGGTGAAGCGTGCCTCGGCGATTTCCGGCGTCGCACGCGGCTGCCGTGGGTCCGGCACCGCCGTGCTGCGCGCGCGGAACCACTGCGGGTTATCGCGCACTACCGCGCTGGCGCCACCCACTTCGTCCAGGCGCACATCGATCAGCAGCTTGACTCCGGCCCGACGCGCCGCCTGCACCGCTTCGCGCAGACGCTTACCTTGCGCGTCCGCATCCGCAGACGGCTCGATCAATCGACCGTCCGCATCGCGCTCGAACGGCGCGGCCATCACCACGTAATCGCAGCCCGCCTCACGCGCGGCCACACAGCGCTGATCCAACCCGATAGGCGAAGGCGTCACTTCATTGAGAACACAGATCCGCATGACGTTCCCTCAGCTGACGACAGCGCGAACACGCGCCGTGACGATGGAAGCAATGCGGCACAGACCACCTCGCAGATCCGCAAGCGCGCGCTCACCACGCACCAGTCCCACTCCCGTCCAGATCGACCTTTGCCGGCTCGATGCCTGGCCGACCTTTCCCACCGTGACTGCACTCATGCGTACTCCGCAACGATTCTTGACTTGTCACAGTCAAACACCTTCGTTGCGAATTTCATGTGTCGGTCCAATTGACGAAAATCAAACAAGCGCGACAGTGGCAGGCGTTGATGTGGCAGTGCCCGGCGTATGGAAATGCTTGTTAAGCGGTCGTGTATGACGCGCAGCCCTCCGCCGATCGCCGTCATGCGCGAAGCAGCAGAACCTGTCGCCCGATGCGGGGCGGGAAGGCGGTAGGGCGGCTGCCCGCCAGGTGGGATCGCTGCTGCATCAATCGGATCAGGTAAAGGCGCCGGTCGAGTGAGCGGATGGCTCATCGGTAATTCTGCGCGGCCCTCTACTCCTTAAAATTCGGGTATTGACGAACCAGCGCCAGCAGTTTCGAGAGCAATACACCTGGGTTCAATACATCTGATTTGTCTTTTGACTGGCTAAGAGCGATCGCGACCCCCTTTCGAACAGGCTGTCCTTCTTTGATGGATTTGAGAAGATTTTGTACCCGCCGCATCTCCTCGTCTTTCGGGGCAATGAAGCCGGTCTCGTAGCCGCCCACCATGTTCGAAGCGGTCGCTAGCGCACTGCTGGAAGCAAGAGGACAGATCACGTTCATCATAAGGCCATCCTCGCCGCCGTTGTTGGCCCCCATCAACGCGATGTCGATCCTGCCCACAAGTCCCTTCATTATCTTAAGCGTATCGCTGTCTTGCTCGGTCTCGACCAGGCTGACAGAGGGCTGCGCTGGTTTATCGCCCATCTGCTTCTGAAACCACTCCACTTGTTTTTGAAAGTCGTCGCCGCCGATCCTCCTGTCTTCCCCACTGACACGAGCAAGCATAACCTCTAGCTGCTTAATTATTAATTGTTGGAACTTCGGTGTGAGATCATCGACCAAGCAGCTGGTAGATTGAAACAAATTGTGTGCCAACCTAGTGACACGCGACCGAATATCCTTGTCCCATCCCTCTAGCGCCGCCGGTGGCTCTGACGGCCCGGCCCGGCCCGGCGACAGCCGCGCCCGGCGAGGGCCCGGCGTGCGAGGAGGCAGCCCATGCAGTGGCGACTGGCCCGCCATGGGTGTCGATTGCGCCTGGCGATCAGGCGTCGTGTCTACACGCTCGTCGTAGTTCGCGCGCGCTTGAGAACTGCCAATACCGCGTACGCAGGCGTTTCCCATTGTCATTACCTCATCAAAATCAATTGGAAACGCAGCAAATCAGGATAAAATTCACAATTACGAAGGATACGCGAATGAACGCTGCTGAATCCGAATTTATACCGCGCAAGAGAACCTCTGAACAACGCACAAGGTGCTGAAGAGCCTGGAATTGTGCGCACACGCGACAATCACCCATGCTGAAAACCAAGCCGCTTACCCACAGCGGCGATTGCCTCGGTTGTTGATTGAAAGCTCATGGAGGAGCTGTTCGGGGCTTTCCTAAATCCGGGTATCGCTCAACCAGCGCCAGCAGCTTGCCGATTAATACAGCAGGGTCGTTTTTTGAACCTGCAACAGCGTTCGCAACCCCCCTTGGCACGGACTCTCCTTTAAGAATCTTTCCAAAAATATTTTGTATACGTGTCTCAAATTTTTGTATCAGCAGACCGGCTACGGTCTTGTCGGCGTCGGTCTTGTCGGCGTCGGTCTTGAAAAGAGACGCCATGTCCGAAGCAGCATTTACCAAGCCGCTATTCAAAAGAGGACACGGCACTAACTCCATAAGACTGGGATCATCTGCCTTGGCCGCCTCGAGCGTGAGTTCGATGCTGTACATCAGTTGCTGCATGTCGTCAAGCACGGAACGGTTCTCGGCGGTTTCGATTTGGGTGGCAGGGTTCCGCGCTGGTGCATCCTTGATCCGCTTCTCAATCTCCTTCTTTCGCTGCATCAAGTCGTCGGCGCCACCGTGTATGAGCTCCCCACCGACACGAGCAAGCATCTGCTTCAGCAACTTGATTACGTCTTGTTGGACGCTCATGTCCAGCTTATAGAGGATGGGGCTAGTCGACTTAAACAAATCGTGCGCCATATCGTGGACACGCTGCCGACTGACCTTGTCCCAGCTCTCTACTGGCCTCAGTGGCCGTGACGGCCCGGCCCCGCGTGGCGGGGGAGGTACCAACCCATCCAGTGGCGACTGATTCGCCACGGGTGCCGATGGCGCCTGCTGGAGAGGCGTTGTCTGCACTTGCGCGTCATAGATCATGCGCGGCCGGGAACTGCTGATGCCGCGTGCGCAGGTGTTTCCCATTGCCATTCCTCATCAACATCAGTTGGAAATGCAGTAAATCAGGATCAACTTCACAAGGACGAAGGATATGCGAATGGACGCTGCTGGATCCGAAGTCATGCCGTGCTAACCAGGCATCCATGCAGATATGCGAAAAAAAATCTAGCAAACTTCATACTATCGTTCAATTCAGCAATAAGATTTCGCGGGATTTTTATATTCGATATCAGCCGGGCTGTTGGCACTCGTGAGGTATTACGCACACTTTCGGCAGCGAATTCAAGCTTGAACGAAAGCTGTTGCCCCACAGCAATCGCTATTACTGGTTTGTAAACGTCTCGGGTGAGGATTTACCGCTACGGTGCACGTGCCACAAATTGGCGAGCAACGTCGAGTCGATCTTGGATCGGTGCACCTTAGCATCGTTATTACCGAGCACTTGCATGAGCGTCTCCCAGCGGTTTCCCAGATTCTTCTCCTTTGCGGTCTTGAGATGGACGGCGGTGAATGCCTTGTAGTCGAGTGAAGGCACGGCATTGGCTGTCACCGGCTTGGCAGTGTGCAAGTGCACGAACCACGGCGCAGGGCGCTCGCCGTTGGACAACGGCGCGTGCTCGATACGCATCTCGAACAAAGTGCCGTGATCTCCGCTGTCGTTGTCGGACCGCAACCGGGTCGGTGAGGTCACGCTGGCGACTTGATGCATCTCCAGCAAGCGCGACAGATGCGGCGCGCGCGGCTGCGTATCGCTCTTCAGCGCATCTGTCTCGCGGGTCTGTACACGCTGCTCGATCATGCCCAGCAGTTCCAGCCGCTCGCTGAGTTGGGCAATCCGCTCATCGCCCGGCGGCAGTTTCGCTTTCGCTTGTAGCAACTGGTCCTTTGCGAACCATCCCTGGATCGAGGACCGCACAAACGTGAAGGCAATCATCGCGTCCTGCCTGGAGCAATGCATCATCTCGTTAACGCTACCGGTATCTTTCCCTAGCCTGTTCGCGATCTGGATCGGGTCCGCATCCAGTTCGGTCACCATGGCGCGTTCCAGCGGAAACTTTTTCAACACAATGTCCGCCTGCTGCTGCGCAAGCGTACGTGTATCGTTCGGGACTGCAGGGGGCGCAGGGACGAGGCTGGACTCTGCGGCCGCTCGATTGCCAGGCTTGCGATGCTTGCGTGTCGATTTCTGCCGCGCCCTCGACACCGGCGGCTCGTCGATCGTTGCCGGTGGCTGCGCGATAACCTCACGCTTTCCTGGACCAACGGAACGGATCAGGTCGAGCACGCTCTGTCGATACTCGGTCAATACCTGCGCCAGATCGAGCATCGATTGCCAGATATTATCGTCGCCGTCACCCTTGATGAGAGCAGCAACGTCCAGGCATAGCCCTAGACCGAAGCGCCCAAATTGTTCTGCATAGTCCTCAAGGACGTCCTTATGCTGTGCCACTATCTGCGGGGTCAGCGCAGCATTGGCTTCCGATGGGCGTGCCGACTCGGTCACGACTTTGGTCAGAGCCGTAAAAGCCTCTGCCACAGTATCGCTGCGGTAGCTCTTGACCTTATCCAGTTCATCCAATCGAGCCATGACCTCCTGCAAGCCGCTGGCTTGCAAACCGCTGTCTCGCAAGGCGCTGGCTTCGACCTGACGCCACAGCCGTATGCGATAGATATCCACGAGCAGACATCGGATCGACCGCATCGTTTCATGGCAGAATGCGTGATCGCCACTGATCAATCTCATTACGGCGGGGATATTTTTGAGTCTTTTTCCGTGTGCACCCGGCTTCTTCATGCGTCTCAGCGACTCATTCATTGCTGACCGGTACTGCTCGAGTTCGCTCAGATACCTGTACCATTCGTCGGGATCCTGACGCTCCAAATCAGTGTGGTGCAAGTCCACCTTCACAACGACGGGGTCTAGCCTCGGCTCGGTGAGCTGGGTGGCGTTAAGCTGATGCACCCACTTGTCTTCTATTAGTTCATTATGTGCTTCGTAGGCAGTCGCAGCGGACGCTCCGAGAATCGTAAACAAGGTAGCTTCGTGCTCCGCTGCGGCATTTTCCCTCAGCCGGTTCCCTAACCTCAAATCAGCGATGGCCTGCAATCCTTCGCGGGCAGACTTCATGGCGTTCTGCGAGAGCTTGAGCCGCTGCTCCCTGGACAACAGCGGTGCAGCCCCCGGTTGACTGCGCAGCGCGTCATCTTTAGCAATCATTTCGTTCCAGACTGGGCCCTTGTCCATCGCTATTCTCAGAATATTTGCCGGGTCCGTCGACTGCGGTTGCTTCTCAGACGCGGGCGATGGAGCCGTGTGTGATGGCCCAGGCAATGCAGCAGACGAACCGGCAACAGGCGGCTTTACAGATTTGGTTGGCCTGGCAGACAGACCGTCCAGTGGCGACGACGGCCTGGCCGAATCGTCGACAGACGTGCTTACTGCCGCTGCGGGATCTGTCGGCACGGCGGCAAGGCTCACCGACTCTGCCAACTTTGTAGAACGCTGCTTGGTCGTTTCGACGCGATGCATGGTAGTTCTTCCTTCTCTGGGCGCTCACAGCACTGCTTTCAGGCAGTCGCCACTACTGGTTTGGAAACTGCTCGGGTGAGGATTTACCACCACGACTCACTTCCAACAAACTGGCGAGCAACGCAGAATCGATCTTGGATCGGTGTACCTTAGCATCATTATTACCGAGCGCTTGCATGAGCGTCTCCCAGCGGTTTCCCAGATTCTTCTCCTTCGCGGTCTTGAGATGGACAGCGGTGAATTCCTTGTATTCGAGCGAAGGCACGGCATTGGCTGTCACCGGCTTGGCAGTGTGCAAGTGCACGAACCACGGCGCAGGGCGCTCGCCGTTGGACAACGGCGCGTGCTCGATACGCATCTCGAACAAAGTGCCGTGATCTCCGCTGTCGTTGTCGGACCGCAACCGGGTCGGTGAGGTCACGCGGGCGACTTGATGCATCTCCAGCAAGCGTGACAGATGCGGCGCGCGCGGCTGCGTATCGCTCTTCAGCGCATCTGCCTCGCGGGTCTGTACACGCTGCTCGATCATGCCCAGCAGTTCCAGCCGCTCGCTGAGTTGGGCAATCCGCTCATCGCCCGGCGGCAGTTTCGCTTTCGCTTGTAGCAACTGGTCCTTTTCGAACCATCCCTGGATCGAGGACCGCACAAACGTGAAGGCAATCATCGCGTCCTGCCGGGAGCAATGCATCATCTCGTTAACGCTACCGGTATCTTTCCCTAGCCTGTTCGCGATCTGGATCAGATCTGCGTCCAGCTCGGTCACCATCGCGCGTTCCAGCGGAAACTTTTTCAACACAATGTCCGCCTGCTGCTGCGCAAGCGTACGTGTATCGTTCGGGACTGCAGGGGGCGCAGGGACGAGGCTGGACTCTGCGGCCGTTCGATTAACAGGCTTGCGATGCCTGCGTGCTGATTTCTGCCGCGCCCTCGACACCGGCGGCTCCTCGATCGTTGCCGGTGGCGGCGCGATAACCTCACGCTTTCCGGGACCGACGGAACGGATCAGGTCGAGCACACCCTGTCGATACTCGGTCAATGCCTGCGCCAGTTGGAGCATCGATCGCCAGATGTGATCGTCGCCGTCACCTTTGATGAGAGCAGCGACGTCCAGGCATAACCCCAGACCGACGCGCCCAAATTGTTCTGCATAGTCCTCAAGGACGTCCTTATGCTGTGCCACTATCTGCGGGGTCAGCGGAGCACTGGCTTCCGATGGGCATATGGACTCGGTCACAACCTCGCCCAGAGCCGTAAAAGCCTCTGTCACAGCATCGCTGCGGTAGTTCTTGGCTTCGTACAGTTCGTACAATCGAGCCGTAACGTCATGCGAGCCGCTGGCTTGGACCTGATTTTCCAGCCGCACGCGACAGATATCGATGAGCACACCTCGCGTCGTGTGCATCGTTTCATGGCAGAATCCTAGATTGGCCCTGATCAAATCCATCATGGTGGGGACATTTTCGATTGTTTTTCCGTGCGCTTCCGGCTTCTTCATGCGTCTCAGCGACTCATCCATTGCTGACCGGTACTTCTCGAGTTCGCTCAGATGCCCGTACCATTCCTTGGGATCCTGACGCTCCACATGAGTGCGGGGCATCGACTCCCGCACGGCGGCGTTGGTGCTCGTCGGGCCGGTGTGCTCGGGTATGCCAAGCTGATGCGTCCACTTGTCTCGCATCAGCTCCTCACATGCTGAGTAACCATTCACAGCGGACGCTCCGAGAATCATCACCAACGTAGCTTCGTTCTCCACTGCGGCATTTGCCCTCAGCCGGTTCCCTAACCTCAAATCAGCGATGGCCTGCAACCCCTTGCGGGCAGACTCCATGGCGTTCTGCGAGAGCTCGACACTCTGCTTTACAGACAACAGTGGTGCAGCCCCCGGTTGACTGCGCTGCTGCTCATCTCTAGCGACCATCGCTTTCCAGACTTCGACCCTGCCCAGCGCTGTTTGCAGAATATTTGCCGGGTCCGTCGACTGCGGTTGCTTGTCAGACGCGGGCGATGAAGCCGTGTGTGATGGCGCAGGTAATGCAGCAGACGAACCGGCAACAGGCGGCTTTACAGATTTGGTTGGTCTGGCAGACAGACCGTCCAGTGGCGACGACGGCCTGGCCGAACCGTCGACAGACGTGCTTGTTGCCGCTGCAGGATCTGCCGGCGCGGCGGCAAGGCTCACCGACTCTGCCAACTCTGTAGAACGCTGCTTGATTTTTCCGACGCGATGCATGGTAATTCTTCCTTTTATGGGCGCTCACAGCACTTGCAATGCGCTCATTGATACTGCTGGTATTGGTGGGGTGTCACGCGCGCTTTTAGCGGAAGATTCAATCTTGAACGAAAGCTGTCGCCCCACAGCAATCACTATTACTGGTTTGGAAACTTCTCGGGTGAGGATTTACCGCTACGGTGCACATGCCACAAACTGGCGAGCAACGCAGAATCGATCTTGGATCGGTGTACCTTCGCATCGTTATTACCGAGCGCTTGCATGAGCATCTCCCAGCTCTTTCCCAGATTCTTCTCCTTCGCGGTCTTGAGATGGACGGCGGTGAATTCCTTGTAGGCGAGCGAAGGCACGGCATTGGCTGTCACCGGCTTGGCAGTGTGCAAGTGCACGAACCACGGCGCAGGGCGCTCGCCGTTGGACAACGGCGCGTGCTCGATACGCATCTCGAACAAAGTGCCGTGATCTCCGCTGTCGTTGTCGGACCGCAACCGGGTCGGTGAGGTCACGCTGGCGACTTGATGCATCTCCAGCAAGCGCGACAGATGCGGCGCGCGCGGCTGCGTATCGCTCTTCAGCGCATCTGTCTCGCGGGTCTGTACACGCTGCTCGATCATGCCCAGCAGTTCCAGCCGCTCGCTGAGTTGGGCAATCCGCTCATCGCCCGGCGGCAGTTTCGCTTTCGCTTGTAGCAACTGGTCCTTTGCGAACCATCCCTGGATCGAGGACCGCACAAACGTGAAGGCAATCATCGCGTCCTGCCTGGAGCAATGCATCATCTCGTTAACGCTACCGGTATCTTTCCCTAGCCTGTTCGCGATCTGGATCGGGTCCGCATCCAGTTCGGTCACCATGGCGCGTTCCAGCGGAAACTTTTTCAACACAATGTCCGCCTGCTGCTGCGCAAGCGTACGTGTATCGTTCGGGACTGCAGGGGGCGCAGGGACGAGGCTGGACTCTGCGGCTGCTCGATTGCCAGGCTTGCGATGCTTGCGTGCCGATTTCGGCCGCGCCCTCGACGCCGGCGACTCCTCGATCGTTGCCGGTGGCGGCGCGATAACCTCACGCTTTCCGGGACCAACGGAACGGATCAGGTCGAGCACACACTGTCGATAATCGGTCAATGCCTGCGCCAGATCGAGCATCGATTGCCAGATATTATCGTCGCCGTCACCTTTGATGAGAGCAGCGACGTCCAGGCATAGCCCCAGACTGACGCGCCCAAATTGTTCTGCATAGTCCTCAAGGACGTCCTTATGCTGTGCCACTATCTGCGGGGTCAGCGCAGCGCTGGCTTCCGATGGGCGTACCGACCCGGTCACGACGTGGCCCAGAGCCGTAAAAGCATCTGCCACAGTATCTTCGAAGTAGTTCTTAACCTCGCACAGTTCGTGCAATCGAGCCGTGACGTCATGCGAGCCGCTGGCTTCGACCTGACGCAGCAGCCGCAGGCGATAAATATCAACGAGCAGGCATCGGATCGGCTGCATCTGTTCATGGCACAATCCTAGACCGACCTTGATCAACTCCATCATGGTGGGGACATTTTCGATTGTTTTGCCGTGCGCTTCCGGCTTCTTCATGCGTCTCAGCGACTCATCCATTGCTGACCGGTACTTCTCGATTTCGCTCAGGTACCCGGACCATTGGTCGGGATCCTGACGCTCCACATCAGCGTGGTGCACCGACGCCCGCACGGTGGTTCTGCTGATCGTCGGGTCGGTGGGCTCGGGCATGCTAAACTGCTGCGCCCACTCCTCGCGCAGCAGTTCCTCACGTGCTGCGTAACCATGCGCGGCAGACATTCCGAGAATCGTACATAACGCAGCTTCGTTCTCCACTAAGGCGTCAGACGTCAGCGGATTCTGTAACTTCAAATCAACGATGGCCTGCAACCCTTCGCGGGCAGACTTCATGGCATTCAGCGAAAGCTCGACCCTCTTCTCCCTGGACAACAGTGGTGCAGCTCCCGGTTGACTGCGCTGCTCGTCATCTCTAGTGATCACTTCGTTCCAGATTTCGACCCTGCGCAGCGCTGTTTGCAGAATGTCTGCCGGGTCCGTCGACTGCGGTTGCTTGTCAGACGCGGGCGATGAAGCCGTGTGTGATGGCCCAGGTAATGCAGCAGACGAACCTGCAATACGCGGCTTTACAGGTTTGGTTGGCCTGGCAGACAGACCGTCCAGTGGCGACGACGGCCTGGCTGAATCGTCGACAGACGTGCTTGCTGCCGCTGCAGGATCTGCTGGCACGGCGGCAAGGCTCACCGGCTCTGCCAACTCTGTAGAACACTGCTTGCTCGTTGCAACGCGATGCATGGTAGTTTTTCCTTCTCTGGGCGCTCACAGCACTGCTTTCAGGCAGTCGCCACTACTGGTTTGGAAACTGCTCGGGTGAGGATTTACCACCACGACTCACTTCCAACAAACTGGCGAGCAACGCAGAATCGATCTTGGATCGGTGTACCTTCGCATCGTTATTACCGAGCGCTTGCATGAGCATCTCCCAGCGCTTTCCCAGATTCTTCTCCTTCGCGGTCTTGAGATGGACAGCGGTGAATTCCTTGTATTCGAGCGAAGGCACGGCATTGACTGTCACCGGCTTGGCAGTGTGCAAGTGCACGAACCACGGCGCAGGGCGCTCGCCGTTGGACAACGGCGCGTGCTCGATACGCATCTCGAACAAAGTGCCGTGATCTCCGCTGTCGTTGTCGGACCGCAACCGGGTCGGTGAGGTCACGCGGGCGACTTGATGCATCTCCAGCAAGCGTGACAGATGCGGCGCGCGCGGCTGCGTGTCGCTCTTCAGCGCATCTGCCTCGCGGGTCTGTACACGCTGCTCGATCATGCCCAGCAGTTCCAGCCGCTCACTGAGTTGGGCAATCCGCTCATCGCCCGGCGGCAGTTTCGCTTTCGCTTGTAGCAACTGGTCCTTTTCGAACCATCCCTGGATCGAGGACCGCACAAACGTGAAGGCAATCATCGCGTCCTGCTTGGAGCAATGCATCATCTCCTCAACACTACCGGTGTCTTTCCCTAGCCTGTTCGCGATCTGGATCACGTCTGCATGCAGTTCGGCCACCATGGCGCGTTCCAGCCGAACCTTTTTCAACAGACTATCCGCCTGCTGTTGCGGAGGCGTACGTGTATCGTTCGGGACTGCAGAAGCCGCAGGGACGAGGCTGGACTCTGCGGCCGCTCGATTGCCAGGCTTGCGATGCTTGCGTGCCGATTTCGTCCGCGCCCTCGACACCGGCGGCTCCTCGATCGTTGCCGGTGGCGGCGCGATAACCTCACGCTTTCCGGGACCGACGGAACGGATCAGATCGAGCACGCTCTGTCGATACTCGGTCAATACCTGCGCCAGCTGGAGCATCGATTGCCAGATGTGATCGTCGCCGTCACCTTTGATGAGAGCAGCGACGTCCAGGCATAACCCCAGACCGACGCGCCCAAATTGTTCTGCATAGTCCTCAAGGACGTCCTTATGCTGTGCCACCGTCTGCGGGCTCAGCGCAGCGCCGGCTTCCGATGGGCATATGGACTCGGTCACGACTTTGGTCAGAGCCGTAAAAGCCTCTGCCACAGTATCGCCGCGGTAATTCTCAGCCTCGTCCAGTTCGTGCAATCGAGCTATGAGCTCCTGCAAGTCGCTGGCTTGCAAACCGCTAGCTTCGACCTGACGCGCCAGCTGCGTGCGATAACTATCGACGAGCAGAGATCGGATCGACCGCATCGTTTCATGACAGAATACGTAAGTGACCGTGATCAACGTCATTATGGCTGGGCCAGCTTTGAGTGTTTTTCCGTGTGCAGCTGGCTTCTTCATGCGTCTCAGCGACTCACCCATTGCTGACCGGTACTGCTCGAGTTCGCTCAGATACCCGCACCATTCGTCAGGATCCTGACACTCCAAATCAGTGGGGTCTATCGACGCCTGCTCTTCTATCAGTTCATTACGTGCTCTGTAACCAGTCGCAGCGGACGTTCCGAGAACCGTCCACAACGCACGTTCGTGATCCACTGCGCCGTTTGACCTCAGCCGGTTCCCTAATCTCAAATCAGCGATGGCCTGCAACCCTTCGCGGGAAAACTTCATGGCGTTCTGCGAGAGCTCGACCCTCTTCTCCATGGACAACAGTGGCTCAGCCCCCGGTTGACTGCGCCGCTCGTCATCGCTAATGATCACCTTGTTCCAGACTTTGGTCTTTTCCAGCGCTATTTCCAGAATATTTGCCGGGTCCGTCGACTGCGGTTGCTTGTCAGACGCGGGCGATGAAGCCGTGTGTGATGGCGCAGGTAATGCAGCAGACGAACCGGCAACAGGCGGCTTTACAGATTTGGTTGGCCTGGCAGACAGACCGTCCAGTGGCGACGACTGCCTGGCCGAATCGTCGACAGACATGCTTGCTGCCGCTTCAGGATCTGCTGGCACGGCGACAAGGATCACCGACTCTGCCAACTCTGTAGAACACTGCTTGCTCGTTGCAACGCGATGCATGGTAGTTTTTCCTTCTCTGGGCGCTCACAGCACTGCTTTCAGGCAGTCGCCACTACTGGTTTGGAAACTGCTCGGGTGAGGATTTACGACCACGCCTCACTTCCAACAAACTGGCGAGCAACGCAGAATCGATCTTGGATCGGTGTACCTTCGCATCGTTATTACCGAGCGCTTGCATGAGCATCTCCCAGCGCTTTCCCAGATTCTTCTCCTTCGCGGTCTTGAGATGGACAGCGGTGAATTCCTTGTAGTCGAGCGAAGGCACGGCATTGGTTGTCACCGGCTTGGCAGTGTGCAAGTGCACGAACCACGGCGCAGGGCGCTCGCCGTTGGACAACGGCGCGTGCTCGATACGCATCTCGAACAAAGTGCCGTGATCTCCGCTGTCGTTGTCGGACCGCAACCGGGTCGGTGAGGTCACGCTGGCGACTTGATGCATCTCCAGCAAGCGTGACAGATGCGGCGCGCGCGGCTGCGTATCGCTCTTCAGCGCATCTGCCTCGCGGGTCTGTACACGCTGCTCGATCATGCCCAGCAGTTCCAGCCGCTCGCTGAGTTGGGCAATCCGCTCATCGCCCGGCGGCAGTTTCGCTTTCGCTTGTAGCAACTGGTCCTTTTCGAACCATCCCTGGATCGAGGACCGCACAAACGTGAAGGCAATCATCGCGTCCTGCCGGGAGCAATGCATCATCTCGTTAACGCTACCGGTATCTTTCCCTAGCCTGTTCGCGATCTGGATCAGATCTGCGTCCAGCTCGGTCACCATCGCGCGTTTCAGCGGAAACTTTTTCAACACAATGTCCGCCTGCTGCTGCGCAAGCGTACGTGTATCGTTCGGGACTGCAGGGGGCGCAGGGACGAGGCTGGACTCTGCGGCCGTTCGATTAACAGGCTTGCGATGCCTGCGTGCTGATTTCTGCCGCGCCCTCGACACCGGCGGCTCCTCGATCGTTGCCGCTGGCGGCGCGATCACCTCACGCTTTCCTGGACCAACGGAACGGATCAGGTCGAGCACGCTCTGTCGATACTCGGTCAATACCTGCGCCAGATCGAGCATCGATTGCCAGATATTATCGTCGCCGTCACCCTTGATGAGAGCAGCGACGTCCAGGCATAACCCCAGACCGACGCGCCCAAATTGTTCTGCATAGTCCTCAAGGACGTCCTTATGCTGTGCCACCAGCTGCGGGCTCAACGCAGCGCCGGCTTCCGATGGGCGTATGGACTCGGTCACGACTTTGCTCAGAGCCGTAAAAGCATCTACCACAGTATCGCCGAGGTAGTTCTTGGCCTGGTACAGTTCGTGCAATCGAGCCGTGACGTCATGCGAGCCGCTGGCTTCGACCTGACGCAGCAGCCGTATGCGATAGATATCCACGAGCAGACATCGGATCGACCGCATCGTTCCATGACAGAATGCGTGTTCGGCCCTGATCTGCTTCATTGTGAAGGAGTCAGTCGTGAATATTTTTTCGTGTGCATCCGGCTTCTTCATGTTTCTCAGCGACTCATCCATTGCTGACCGGTACTTCTCGAGTTCGCTCAGATACCTGTACCATTCGTCAGGATCCTGACACTCCAAATCAGTGTGGTGCAGCGGCACCCGCACAGTGACGTTGTCGAGCCTCGACTCGGTGAGCTGGGTGACGCGAAATTGATGCGCCCACTTGTGTTCTATCAGTTCACTACGCGCTTCGTAAGCAGTCGCAGCGGACCCTCCGAGAATCGTAAACAAGGTAGCTTCGTGCTCCACTGCGTCGTTTGACCTCAGCCGGTTCCCTAACCTCAAATCAGCGATGGCCTGCAATCCTTCGCGGGCAGACTTCATGGCGTTCTGCGAGAGCTCGACCCTCCTCTCCCTGGACAACAGTGGTGCAGCCCCCGGTTGACTGCACTGCTTATCATCGCTGGCAAGCACAGCGCTCCAGACTTCGACCCTGCGCAGCGCTGTTTGCAGAATGTCTGCCGGGTCCGTCGACTGCGGTTGCTTGTCAGACGCGGGCGATGAAGCCGTGTGTGATGGCCCAGGCAATGCAGCAGACGAACCTGCAGTACGCGGTTTTACAGGTTTGGTCGGCCTGGCAGACAGACCGTCCAGTTGCGACGACTGCCTGGCCGAACCATCGACTGAGTTGCTTGTTGCCGCTGCGGGATCTGCTGGCACGGCGGCAAGGCTCACCGACTCTGCCAACTTTGTAGAACGCTGCTTGGTCGTTCCTACGCGATGCATGGTAGTTCTTCCTTCTCTGGGCGCTCACAGCACTGCTCTCAGGCAGTCGTGGTGTGGGCTGCTGACGTATACATCCGAATCCCACTGCGTCATGTCCAAACGCAAAGAGCCTGAGACTGGCCCGATGCTGGCAACATCAAGTGTCACCTTTGCCATGCGGCCTGCCTCAGCAGGCCCGCCCTTTGCGTTCATCGCGTTGCCTGATTTAAGGCGGGGTTTTTTGTAGTAGGACCTTCGCACGAACTTCAAGGCATCGGACACCGCATCCCGGCCCTCGGATTGCGCACTTCGCTCCGAGGATGATCGGGACACAGGCCCGCTGCGGTTCAAGTTGCTCAATCAACGTAAGCGGCCGTCGGCCGGACTGACATTGCTCGCGCTTTCCAGGCTATTGCCGGTTTGCGGCGAAGCGACTGGAGAGCTTTCGGTGTATGAAAATCTTCCCGAGTGCCATGCCAACGGTGGACTGAGCAGCACGCACCCATTGCATACCACCTCAATGATTGAATACGGCTGATATGGTGGCGACAGACGTCCGTCACACAAAAGAAAAAAGCGAAGTGATCTACATATGTACGAATCGTAGTTTCTTGCGCTAGGGGAGGGTCGGAACAACTCACGACGTGGCGAGCAGTCGTCAGGTGGGCGCAGAGGAACCGGAGTGTACGCGTGGTACATGAATGAGGATTCCGAGCACCGGCCGCGCCCGCCTGGCGGCGGCGCAGTAGTTTTGTTAGCCGATCTTAGAATTTCGATCGAACGCTCCGATCGTCCATGCTGAAAATCAAGCACTTACGCATCGTGGCGATTGCATCAGTTGTTGTTCGCAAGCGCATAGACAGATCAATCTTATGAACGATGCACCGACAGTTGCTACCTGCCAAGGGCCAATGCGGCCTTTGGCGGCTAGACAAATCGCAAAAGGTTGCATGAATGACTCCACTCAAGGCAACTACACGTCTTATCTAGACAACGCTGATTGAAACTGCGAGACGTTGGGTGGTTGTTCGGACCTTCTTTGGGTTTTAGTCTATTTCGATACATTTCAGGTGAACAATTTACATTTATCACTTTAAAAATCATTGATTAATTAAGACTTCCATTCGCTTCGAGAAGAAATTTTGCGGGTGATATGACATCTTTATTTCCTACACTATCTAAGATTTTAACGCATCATCGAAACGAACTCATTCATTTCCAAATCAGTGAGAGCACATGAAAACGAATCTTGCTAGATCTGCATCTATGCCGTCACCTGCTCACGCGCAGTCGCACACCTCTAATGCTGTGGACAACGGCGCTTCGCGTTCGGACCACGACATCCAGCCCGGCCATGGCGGTCAACATCAGGTCGATGACGGCAGGTTGCCGACCAGCAGACCTCCGCGTCGGCGAAGCGCCAGCAGGGAGCGAACAATCCCGGTTGGTACTGAGCACACATTCGAGTCCACTGATCGCGGCGACCTGCAAACTCAATTACTTACGTCTTTGGCAAAGTTCTGCCCACCCTCGCAGTTTCCACCTGTGCATGTAGGATCGGTCCACAGGAAGGAGGGACGTGCTGTTTCCGATCATCCAGTTGTGCAGGCGCTGCTATCTTTCGTGCAGGCTGATCAGGCACTTCCATCACAGGCCGCGAGCATTGACAGGGTCCAGCTGGAAATACGGCCGCGTCGGGATCTGGAGAAAGCGCTTGGGGAATTCAAAGCCGCCTTCACGGTGGAGACGGCGCAACTGATGCCCGGTGCCGACTCGTCGGAGCGGGTTAGTGAGGAGATCAACGCAGACATTCATATTCCCTTACTGCTCAAGGCTATCGAGCGGGGGGCCGCTGCATTTGGATCAGGCGCGTTGATCGAGGCGCCGGATGGCAGCCAGATCAGCGCGAAAGCATTTCTTGCCTCATGTGCTCCCACGATTACGTCCAATGACGATGTCCTGGCAGGGTTCGTCAACCAGAAACTCGAAAGGGACGACGATCTACAGGTCCGCCTGGGCGCAGAAGAGTTGTTACATGCAGCCACCAAAAAGCAGTTCCAGTTAGGCGGACTAGCCGGCAGCATTGGCGTCAGCAGCATACTCGGCTCGGCATGGGAGCTTGGCGCTGCGGAAGTGCTTAAGAGTGCCGTCTTCGGCAAGGGTTTCTCACCCAGTAAACATGCTTTGCAATTGGCCGGAATCGATTCAGTCCCTCCTTTGCTGATTGAGACCATGGACACCATGTGTGTGCTGGCAATCGTCAAGGGCATGAAGGGTCAGGATTGGTCCATGCGCGACCTGCTCCCCAAGGCGATGAAGGCCGGCGCTATCTCGTCGGTGGTTTCATTCCCCAATAACCTCTTGCAATACACTGGTTTCAAATCCAGAGTCGGTGATCTTGCGGCCAACACGGCGACAACCGAAGCGGCCATTTTCGGCGCCGCCTCCGGTATTCCCCCCGAGGTGAAGGAAAGTGAAGAGGTAATGCGTGCTGGCTTGTTCCAGAGCATGAAGGATGGCGTGATCGCGCATCCCGGCGAGGGGATGGGCGCGAAGGAGGCGATTGAGGAGATGACTCGCCATGCGCTGGATATTGCCCCGGGTGAAAGCACCGCTGTCAAATCCATGGGTCTGGCATCCATTGTCGGTATGATTCCGCTGATCGCCAGCAAAAAGGCCACTGGATTGCTGTCGGAAAAGGTACTGCGTATTTTCCGAAGCACCGTCTTCAATCCGATCGAAGCCATCGCCCTGAACGCATTGGCGCTTGGCGGGCGCGTCCAAGTTCCTGGGCTATTTGACTCCGACAACGCCAAGCACGCGCGTGTGGTGCAAACCATTCTTGCGCGTGCTAGCCAGAACATGGAAAGCGGAACACGTGAGATCACCGCAGAAGAGTTGCATCGGACGTTGGCGCCCAGGAGCGAGTTGTTGCGTCATGTAGGGTCAGCAATTGTCAGCGGCATGAATGCCAGTTTGGAGGCCCTTCCCGCGCTGGCCCGGATGCTCGGATATGGCGAGGCTCCATTGGCCGAACGTATCCCGTATCAGGACGTGGCTACGCCCGATACGCAGCATCAGCCGGCGCCCTGACCTGAGTAGTCGAGGCGGTTGACGGGCGCCGCTAGAGCAGTCGGGCGGGGAACCTTGGCGTATTCCGTGCCTCCTCACCAAGGAGGTATGGCGCTGGCAACGACAGCGCCGACATACCGCAACGCTTGCAAACACCAACGCCTCGATTCTGTCGGGGCGCTGGTGCGCTCTCGGGGTCGGCGGTGAAGTACGGGCTTCGCCAAGTCGGTTGACTGCCGTCAACCAGTTCGCCTGGCCAGCTGTCCGAGTACGCCGCTACGGCTCGGCTGGGCACGCTGACCTATCCGATACTCCTGGATGTTACGCACTGCGTTGGTGGCATCAAAGATGGCCTGGCCTTCACGTATATCATCGACTCTGATGGCAGCAGCCCGTGAGCGCGAGCCATTGTTGATGATTGTATCCCCGCAGCTACAGGCAGCCAGCGCAAGGCAATTGGTCAATCTGTGTGCACAACGGATGCAGATCGACCTAGCATTTCGTGATCTGAAATTCGATCGCGACGGCCAGGCGATGGAAGACAGTTTGACCCGCCGCGGCAAGCGGCTGCAGATTCTGCTGCTGGTCAATCCACTGGCCGCATTCGCCAGCTGGCTGGCTGGGATTGGATGCTAATCCACCGGTATCGCCCACTGGTTGTCTCCACGCAACAGTACACGCAAGCTCTACTCGACGCATCGGCCGAGAGGCCTTGCTCAGGCACTGGCCGATAGAATGGCTGCAACGCCTGTGCACTCTGCCTGCGGCAGTGCGGGAGCGGATTTGGCGTATAGGTGCTTTGCCGTGAGGAGAACCATGAAACAGTAGACGTTGGCGATGCATAAAGTCCTTATTTGAGGACTCCCGGCTTTTTGGCAGGTGCGAATTCGGCGCCAGAGAGATTGACTCCGGCATGGGTGATTACGCGTGTTCACGCATGAGTGAGCGGCACGAGGCCCATCAGGATGAGCAGACACCGGGGACGAACGAGATTCCCCAGCGAGAAAGAACACCAGACATGAAAGGACTCCTTCAACGGCGGAGGGAAATGCACACAGACAGTTGCATGGAGTCTGCGCCTAGAGATTATCCGTAAATTTTATTAACGCTCGAAGGCATCTTGCGGAACGCGATGATCGCCGCGGCGAGCAGGAATCAGCGGTTCTACCCGCTGCCGGAACTCATCGGTTACCGCCCAGGATGCTACACGTTTGGCTGTGATCTCGATCCAGCGCCACATACCATGCGGTTCGAATGAATAGGTTACCTATTTTCGGATACATTCTTAGTGCGCCGCATCTATCTAAGAGTGGCTAACAAAACCCAGGAAGAAGCCGTAAGCAGATGATTGAGCAAGCAAGCGAGAGCAACGTCAAGTGGAGATCGATGCGGCGTTCAAAGCGGATGCGCAGTTTGCCCATGCCTGCGAACCAGGCATGGGTGCGCTCGACGACCCAGCGATGGCGGCCCAACCGGTGGTTGCGCGCGATCCCCTTGCGTGCGATCCGCGCAATGATGCCGCGCTGCTTGAGGAAGGCGCGACAGCGGTCGATGTCGTAAGCCTTGTCGGCGTGCAATTTGTCTGGCCAACGTCGCGGGCGCCCTGGTTTGCCACCAATTGGCGGCAAGGCGTCGATCAACTCCTCGAACACGACCGAGTCGTGCCGATTGGCGCCGGTGACGCACACCGCCAAGGGGATGCCGTTGCGATCGACGATCAGATGCCGTTTGCTGCCGAGTTTGCCGCGATCGGTCGGGTTCGGCCCGGTATATGGGCCCCCCGGGGGGAGGCTACGCTAGCGGCGTCCAGACCAGCTCGGCTCAGGTCCAGCGTCTGAGCGCAACGTCGCTCGGCCAGCAACACCTGATGCAGACGATGCCACACACCGGCGGCCTGCCAATCACGCAACCGGCGCCAGCAGGTCATGCCGCTGCCGTAGCCCAGCTCCATAGGCAGGTCTTCCCACGGCACGCCCGTGCGCAGGACATAGACGATGCCGTTGAGGGCTTGCTGATCACTGATACGCGGCCGTCCACCTTTGGGCGAACGCTTCACTTGCGGAATCAGCGGCTCGATGCGCTTCCACAGCGCAATGGGGATCTCTTTGCGACGTGTCATGTCCGCAATTTTGCAACCGGCGAGACAAGATTCAAGGGGTTTTGTTAGACGCTCTAAGTCAATGCATCTGCTGTGTCGAATCGCTTGGCGCATTTGATAAAGAACCACTATGCAAACTGCATTGCATTCACACGTGGCCGGGCTCACTTTTCGGCCTGATATTGAGTCGTCCCTGAAAAATCCCCTTCAAGCGCCAAGTGCCGTCGGTGACAGCGGCACGGTGCTCAAGGATGACCATCTCATCGCCCGCATCCAGGCACGCAAAAACGCGATCCAGCGCAGCAGCCAGCGCAGGTTGTAGCCGGCGGCGCAGCCGAGCACGTGCAGCGCATCGCCTTGGGCACCTTTCAGCCTGCAGCGACGCAACCGGCAGTCGTCTTTCAGATGTCCGATCACCGGCTCCACCGCCTGCCGTCGCTTGATCCAGCGCCATTGCCGTCGCGTCAGCGTCTTGGCCTTGCCGCGATGCAGGACCTGCACGCCACATCGACCTCGCGCCCGCGATCGCCCAGGTCCACGATCGCCACCGTCGGTTCTACGCTCACATCCTGCAGCAACCCGCGTGTCTGCTCCAGCTGCTCGGCCAAGGTATCGCCGTCGTACGGGTTGCCCGGGAAGCTGCGCGCACCCACGACCAATCCCTTGCAGGCGGTGACTGCAATGCCGACCTTGACGCCGAATTCGTACGCTTGACGCGCCTTGCCCTTGCCGACGCATTCCACTTCCGGGGCATGCAATGCGTACCGTTTTTGTTTGTCCTTCGGACGCTGCGTGCACAGCCGTTGCGCACGTTCCAGCCAGATAGCGATGTGCTCGCGCACGCCGGTGTTTACCTGATCGAGTTTGCGTTGGATGTCGCGCATGAGCCGTCCCAGCACTGTGCGTTGACGTCGCAGGATGCGCCACATCCGCTTGAACTGGCGCGCATGCGCATACCGACCTGCCTTGCGGCTCAGGGCCGGGCCTTGCCGCGCGTAGCTCTGCCGCAATCCGATGCCGTGCCGCTTGGCCAGTAACACCAGCTTCTTGCGTGCCACCTCCAGCAAACGGCTGTCGGTCGGATAGGCGATCGCCTTTTCCTGCACCGTGGTGTCCACGATCACCCGCGACAACTCGCGTGCGTCCACCGCCTGCATCGCATGCGCGGCGTTGATGGTGTGCGCCAGCAGCTCTTCCATCCCGGCCTCACCCAGGCGCTGCCGCCAGCGCGTCAGCGAGCTGGCATCGCACGGCAAACGCGTCTGGAACACGACCTCACCGGTGAAGAACTGCCAGTACGGATTCTCCAGCCAGCGCTCGCACACCGCTTCATCGGACAGGTCGTAGGCGTGTTTGAGGTAGAGCAAACCGGCAATCAGTCGCACCGGCAATGCCGGCCGGCCGCCACCGGCCTGGGTGGCCGGCAAGCGCGATGAAAGTGCTTGCTCCAACGCCGTCCACGGCATCCGTTGGCTCAGCCGCGCCAGCGGATGACGCAGATCGATCTGGTTCTCCAGCAGCGAACGAAACAACTCGTCGGCAGGCATGTGCTCGGCAGCAGGACGGCGTGTACGCATGACTGAAAATTGCCAGAAACCAGCCTTCAGCGTAGCGAACACCGGTAGTTCTGGCACGCCGGTGCAGACATCAAGGCCTTGCGGTCGTTGGGTGGTTGGGGTTTTTCAGGGGCGGCTATTTAGCAGAAAAAAAGCGTCAAAGTGCGGTGCATTACGTTTCGTTGGTTGCGCCGAAAGTATTGCTGCGCTGTCGAGTTTGCGTCGTATGGACAAGCTCGCCGCCAGCAGCATGACGTCGTCTCCAGGACGCCACGCTGTTGTTGAAAAGCCGGGGATTACGGGGTTGTCATGGGTTACGTTAGTCGCCGTCTGGTGTGTGGTTCAAGTCGGTAATACGTCGAGCTCGGGGGCTCAATATCGACATCTGCGGCTTGTCGCGACCTTGCGCATCGGGATGCACGTTGAATTGATATGTCCGATTCCACCACGCGCCGGCCGCCCAATAAGTCCAGCCTAACCAGACATCGCTGTTGGACTCGATGTACTTCAACATACTGTTGAGTGCGCCATTGCATTTGACATTGTTGCCAGTGCCGAATTCGCCAAGAAAACCGTGTTTTTTATTCAGGCGCAGCCATTTTGTGAAGTTATTCAGACGTTCGGCACCGATGGTGGCACTGACGCAACCGACGCTGGTGCCGCTGGAATCGTTATCCATATACTGATGCGCTTCGATCGCGTAGTGATTGACTGGATCGTAAATCGAGGCAAGCGCCACCGCATTGGATTGCCCGGCATTAGTGGAGTACCAGCTATGCGCGCCCGTCCACAGCGCGCCGGGAACGAGAATCAAATTGTTGGCACCGGTTTTACGAATCGTATTGATCGATGCCTGTGCGGCCGCTGCCCACGATTGCGGAGTGATATTGCACGGCTCATTCATCAGCCCGAAGATCACTGTGTTGTCGCTCTTGAATTCGATCGCCAGACGTCGCCACAGGTCGGTGAAGGTGCTGATGGGTACCTTCTTGCTGCCGATCGTGTTGCCGTAATACTTGGAGTAATTGTGCATATCCAAGATCAGATGCATTTTCGCGGCCTTGGCATTGGCGACCGCCTGCCGGATCAACGCCAACTGCGCCGGATCCAGTTCGCCTCCAGCCTTGGGTTGCACGCGCTCCCACGGGATCGGCAGGCGAATGGTGTTCATGTGTTTGCCGGCGAAATATGTGTAATCGCTGGCTGCCGGAAACACGTAATCGATGTTGACCGTGGCGTTTTTTTTCGACGATTTGTTTTCTGCGCCCGAGAGATTGACGCCTGCATACTTCAGGACGTTAGCGCTTTGTGCGTGTGTGAACGGTACGATGGCAAGCAGAAACAACGACAGCGCGCGGCTACGTAGCTGACGCGTCCGGGTGGTGATGGACAACATGGCCTACTCCTAACGACTTCTGGGTGCGAGAGATGTTTGTGAAGAAGATGCGTTGGCCTTGGCGTTAGCTCGCCGTGTAAATGACAACGACACATTTATTACAAGAGTAGGCGTACGAACCCGCACAAACTACGGATGGGAGGTATGAAATCACTCAAGCTGTGCGGTGACTCACAGTTAAGGACTCGCAGTTATGTTTCAACGCGTGCGGAAGTAAGAGCCGCTAATAAAACTCAGGAAGCACCCGTCACCAAATGATGGAGCAAGTAAGCGAAAGCAGCGCCAGGTGGAGACCGATACGGCGTTCAAAGCCGATGCGCAACTTGTCCATCCCTGCAGACCAGGCGTGGGGGCGCTCGACGCACCCGCGATGACAGCCCAACCGGTTGTTGCGCGCGATCCCTTTGCGGCCGATCCGCGTACTGAATGCCGCGCTGCCTGAGGCGGTGGCGGCAGCGGTCGATGGCGTAGGCGTGCAGGTTGTCTGGCCAGCGGTGCCGGCGCCCTGCCTTGTCGCCTATCGGCAGCAAGCCAGCGACCAACTTCTCCATCCAACACAACAAAGGCGTGGCGATGGGCGCCAGTGACACACAAAGCCTTCAGGGCACGCCATTGCGGTCGACGATCCGACACCGCTGACTGCCGAGTTTGCCGCGGTCGGTCGGGTCCGAACTCGCAGACGCGCCGCCCGGGGCAGGCCATGCCAGCGGCGTCCTGGCTGGCCCGGCTCAGGTCCAGCGTCTGGACGCGACGCAGTTCCGCAAGCAAGACCTGATGCAGGCGATACCCACACACCATTGGCTTGCACACACGCAGCCGGCGCCAGCAACTCCTGCCAAGGAATATGCCGGTGCGCAGGACATAGACGATGCTGTTGAGGGCGGGCTGATCGCTGATACGCGGCCGTCGGCTGTGGGCGATCACTTCACTTGCGCAATCAGCAGTCCGATACGCTTCCAGGCGCTAGCGCGTACGCCTCCTAGTCGGCCGACGAGGTTGGCTCAACAACCGACAGCCCGGTAACTGGCGCTGCTCCAAACGAAACGGCGGCCACAACCGTTGTTGCGACCGCCGCACTCATACATACCTGAATTACTTGCCGGCGCGGCGCGCGTATTTGCTCAGGATCGACATCTGCGGCTTGTCGCTGCCGTCCTTGCCCGGCTGCACGGTGAAAGGGTAGTCCGGCTTCCACCATGCGCCGGCAGCCCACCAGGTCCAGCCAAGCCACACATCGCTGTTCTTTTCCATGTAGGTCAGCATGCCTTCCAGTGCCTGATTGCAGACAGGATTGTTGGCGGTGCCGAACTCGCCCAGGAATCCCTTCTGCTTGTTTTCACGCAACCATGCAGTGAAGCCACGCAATTTCTCTTCGCCCACGGTTGCGCTCGTGCAGACCGGCTTGGTGCCGCTGTAGTCGCTATCCAGATATTGATGCGCTTCAAAAGCCAAGTTGTTACCCGGGTCCTTGACGATCTCCAACGCCTTGGCGTTGGAGACGCCGTAATTGGTGCTGCGCCAGCTATGCGCACCGGTGTAGGCGGTGCCTGGAACCAGGATCAGATTCTTTGCGCCGGTCTTGCGGATCGAGTTGATCGCGCCCTGCGCGACGCTGGCCCAATCGGGCGCGGAAATGCCGTTGGGTTCATTCATCAAGCCGAAGATCACCGCCTTGTCGTCCTTGAATTCCAGCGCCAGCCGACGCCACAGATCGGCCACCGCCGCGGCGGGCACCTCGCTGGCGCCGATGCGCTGGCCGTTGTATTTGGCGTAGTTGTGCAGATCCAGGATCAGGTATTGCTTGTTGGCCTTGGCCGCTTGGAGCGATTTTTTGATCAGCCCCAGCTGGGCAGGATCCAGATTGCCGTTGAGCTCGGGCTGGACGCGTTCCCATAGGAACGGTAGGCGGATCGTATTTATGCCCTTGGCGGCGAAATAGCTGAAATCCGACGCCGCCGGGTAGGTGTAGTCCTTGTACAAGGTGCCGGGTTTCTTGCGCGAGTTGAATTCGGCGCCGGACAGACTGACACCGACATATTTCAGCCCAGCGGACTCTTTCTTCGCGTCAACAGGCTTTTTGGCATGCGCCAATGGCAGTGTAGCGAGCAGGGTGAGCGCGAGTGCGGCACCGCGCAGACGCGGGAATTTTGGGGGAGAGCGGAACATGGAAGCCTCCTTCGGCATCGACGTGGGGGGGCCGCGGGGGAGGACACGGCCAGCGGCGATGGTGCAGGGCGATCAGGTGCTTGGTCCGCCTAGAAGCTCAGGCGTTAGCGTGCCATTCACGCATAGCACGGCTTTGATCGAACGCCAACATGCATACGGCGCATCATGGTGCTCCGGTAGCGTTCGCGGGAGGGCAGACAAGACGGACTGTCGCAGGAGCGCGACACGCCCTGTTTTAAGCTATCGATTCCTTCTTTTCTGTCGTTTGCAACTTGTCGCCGACGACGCAACGCCCCGGAGCCTTTCCCATGAGCAAAGCCTACGCTTACGCTGCCCAAATCGCTGACCAACCGCTGGCGCCGTTCGTGTTCGAACGGCGCCAGCCCGGCCCAAACGACGTGCAGATCGACATCGCCTACTGCGGCGTGTGTCACTCGGATCTGCATACCGCACGCAACGAATGGCATAACACACTGTACCCGTCGGTGCCTGGCCACGAGATCGTCGGCCGCGTGACGGCCGTGGGTGATGCCGTGACCGGCTTCAAGGTCGGCGACCTGGCCGGCGTCGGTTGCATGGTCGACAGCTGTCGCAGCTGCGCCTCCTGCGAGGAAGGCGAAGAACAATATTGCGAGCAGGGCTTCACCGGCACCTACAACGGACCGATGTTCGGTGGTGGCGAGAACACCTACGGCGGTTATTCCGACCATATCGTGGTCGATCAGAAATACGTGCTGCATATTTCCCATACCGACAACCTGGCCGCCGTCGCCCCGTTGCTATGCGCCGGCATCACTACCTATTCGCCGCTGGCGCACTGGAAGGTCGGTCCCGGCCAGAAAGTGGGCGTGGTCGGCCTGGGCGGCCTGGGCCACATGGCGGTGAAGATCGCCAAGGCGATGGGCGCTACCGTGGTGCTGTTCACCACCTCCGAGGGCAAGCGCGCCGATGCGCTGCGCCTGGGCGCCAGCGAAGTGGTGGTGTCCAAGGACGAAGCGCAAATGGCCGCGCAGGCCAATACGCTGGACTTCATCCTCAACACCGTAGCCGCGCCGCACAACCTGGACCCGTTTCTCAACGCGCTCAAGCATGACGGGGCGATGGTGCTGGTCGGTGTGCCCGAGCACGCGCATCCCTCGCCGAGCGTGTTCAACCTGATCATGAAGCGCCGCACGCTGGCCGGTTCGTTGATCGGCGGTATCCGCCAGACCCAGGAAATGCTGGATTTCTGTGCCAAGCACAACATCGTCTCGGACATCGAAACAATTCGCGCCGACCAGATCAATGAGGCTTACGAGCGCATGCTCAAGAGCGACGTGAAGTACCGTTTCGTGATCGACATGGCCACACTGGATAAGGCGGCCTGATCGCCCGGGCGATCGCCTGAATAACCCACGCAGCCCTGTAATGGGGCTGCGCGGGTTTCGATGCGACTGTGCCGAACGTATGCGCAATGGCGCGCTCAACACCGCGCCATTGCGCATACCGATGCAGCGCTTATGCCGAAGCCGGTTCCTTTACCTGCGCCTTGACGCCCAGCAACTGCACGATGCTGCCTGCGGCATCGCGGCCTTCGGCTACCGCGGTCACCACCAGGTCGGCGCCGCGCACGCAGTCGCCGCCGGCGAACAGTCGTGGGTTGCTGGTCTGGTAGGGCAGGCGGCCGTCGCCGTTGGTTGGCGCGACGATGCGGCCATTGCTGCCGGCGTCCACGCCTTGCGCCGCCAACCAGTCGGGCAGGGTCGGCGAGAAGCCGAACGCGATGATGACCACATCCGCTTCCAGCAAAGATTCGCTGCCTTCCACCGGCACGGCGTTACGGCGCCCGCTGGCGTCGGGTTCGCCAAGCCTGGTTTCCACCACGGTCACGCCGACCGCTTCGTCGTCGGCGCCGGATTCGATCGATAGCGGTTGACGGTTGAACAAAAAGCGCACGCCTTCTTCGCGCGCGTTGGCCACTTCGCGCGCCGAGCCCGGCATGCTGGCTTCGTCGCGCCGATACGCGCAGGTGACCTTGGCCGCGCCCAAACGGATCGCGCTGCGCACGCAGTCCATGCCGGTGTCGCCGCCGCCCAGCACCACCACGTGCTTGCCGTTGAGATCGGGCAGGGCGAGCTGGTCTTCCCAGCCGGCGATCGGCCGGCCATGCGGGTCGTTGCCGCTGACGATGCGGCTGTTCTGCACCAGGAACGGCAGCGCCGGCAGCACGTTCTTCAGGTCCTGCCCGGGCAGGCCACCGTCGGTGTAGCGGTACGCGCCGGTGCCCAGGAACACCGCGTCGAACTCGCCCAGCAACTGCTCGATGCTGACGTCTTTGCCGATCTCTACGCCCAGGCGGAACTGCACGCCCATGCCTTCGAGAATCTCGCGGCGCTTGCCGATCACCGACTTGTCCAGCTTGAAGCTGGGAATGCCAAACTGCAGCAGGCCGCCGATCTGCTCGTAACGGTCATAGACCACCGCCTCGATCCCGGCGCGCACCAAGCGGTCCGCGCACGCCAGGCCGGCCGGGCCGGCGCCGATCACCGCCACCCGCCAGCCGGTCGGCTGCACGTTGCCCAGATCCGGGCGCCAGCCCATCTTGAAGGCGGTATCGACGATGTATTTTTCCACCGCGCCGATGGTGACCGCGCCGAATTCCTCCAGTGTACAGCTGCCTTCGCACAAGCGGTCCTGCGGACACACCCGCCCGCACACTTCCGGCAGCGGATTGGTGGAATGGCACAGCGCGGCGGCTTCTTCGATGCGGTTTTCCTGCACCAGCTGCAGCCACTGCGGAATCGCGTTGTGCACCGGGCACTTCCAGCTGCAATAGGGGTTGCCGCAGTCCAGGCAACGGCCGGACTGGTATTGCGCGTCGGCCTTGTCAAACTTGCCGTACAACTCGCCCCAGTCACCGGACGTGCGCAGCTCCAGCGGAATGCGCGCGGGCATGATCCGGGGCAGGTCGAGGAATTGGAAGGCTTGCTTGCGGCTCATAAAAGAAATCCGTGGCTGATTCCCTTGTCCCACCGGGAGAAGGTGCCCCGAAGGGGCGGATGAGGATACCGAGCGCGTTGACGCCCTGATCCCCAACTCCTCTCCCGCTGGCGGGAGAGGAGAGCACTCAGGCGGCGCGCCGCAGCGACTCTGTCAGCGACTCAATGCTGGCGGCCTTGGGTTTGACCAGCCAGAACTTGCCGATGTAGTCGCGGAACTCGTCCAGGACCTGTTGCGCCCAGATGCTCCCGGTCAGCTCGCGGTGGCGGGTGATCAGGGTGTGCAGGTGCTGGCGATGGTTCTCGAAGCCTTCGGAAGAGACGCGGTGAATGTCGATCAGCTCGTGGTTGTAGCGGTCCACGAAGTCGCGTTCGATATCCAGCACGTAGGCCAGGCCGCCGGTGAAGCCGGCGCCGAAGTTCAGGCCCACCTTTCCCAGCACTAGCACCACGCCATCGGTCATGTATTCGCAGCAGTGATCGCCTGCGCCTTCCACTACCGCCAGGGCGCCGGAGTTGCGCACTGCAAAGCGCTCGCCCGCGCGCCCGGCCGCGAACAGCTCGCCGCCAGTAGCGCCGTACAGGCAGGTGTTGCCGACGATCGGCGTGCTGCGCGCCTCGAAGCGCGCGCCGCGTGGCGGACGCACCACCAACCGCCCGCCGGCCATGCCCTTGCCGACGTAGTCGTTGGCTTCGCCTTCCAGCTCCAGCTGCAGGCCACCGGCGTTGAATGCGCCAAAGCTCTGCCCGGCGGTGCCGCGGAAACGCAGGTTCAACGGCGCATCGCTCATGCCGTGGTTGCCGTGCACGCGCGCGATGGCGCCGGACAGGCGCGCCCCGATCGAGCGGTCGGTGTTGTGGATCAAGAAACGATGGTCGCCGCCGGTCTTGTTTGCAATCGCATTGGCGAGCAGGACATCCATCTGTGTGGCCAGGCTGTCCGGAGAGTCGTACAGACGCTGGGCCGCGCAATGGCTGCCGCCGTAAGGCGCATATGTGAGTAGTCGCGACAGATCGACCTTGACCCCCGCACGCGGCGAGACCTCCAGCTGTTCCAGCAGGTCGGTGCGGCCGACGATGTCGTCCAGCGAGCGCACGCCCAGATACGACAGCCACTGACGCACTTCTTCAGCCAGCAGGCGGAAGAAATGTTCCACTCGTTCCGGCAGGCCGGTGAAGTAGCTCGCGCGCAGGCGTTCGTCCTGGGTGGCCACGCCGGTGGCGCAATTGTTGAGGTGACAGATGCGCAGGTACTTGCAGCCCAGCACGATCATCGGCGCGGTGCCGAAGCCGAAACTGTCGGCGCCCAGCAACGCAGCCTTGACCACGTCCAGGCCAGTCTTCAGGCCGCCATCGGTCTGCAGGATGGTGCGGTCGCGCAGGTCGTTGGCCACCAGTGCCTGGTGCGATTCGGCCACGCCCAGTTCCCACGGCACGCCGGCATAGCGGATCGAGCTGACCGGGCTGGCCCCGGTGCCGCCGTCGTGGCCGGACACGGTGATCAAGTCGGCACCGGCCTTGACCACACCGGCGGCGATCGTGCCGACGCCGGCATGCGCGACCAGCTTTACCGACACCAGCGCGGTTGGATTGACCTGCTTGAGGTCGTAGATCAGCTGGGCCAGATCCTCGATCGAATAGATGTCGTGGTGCGGGGGCGGCGAGATCAGGCCGATGCCCGGCTTGGCGTAACGCAGCCGCGCGATCAGTTCGTTGACCTTGTGGCCGGGCAGCTGACCGCCTTCGCCGGGCTTGGCGCCCTGGGCGACCTTGATCTGCAGCACTTCGGCATTGACCAGGTATTCCGGGGTCACACCGAAACGGCCCGAGGCCACCTGCTTGATCTTGGAGCGCTTCTCGGTGCCGTAGCGGGCCGGGTCTTCGCCGCCTTCGCCGGAATTGCTGCGCCCGCCCAGGCGATTCATCGCGATGGCCAGTGCTTCGTGCGCCTCGGGCGACAACGCGCCCAGGCTGATCGCGGCGGTGTCGAAGCGACGCAGCAGATCTTCGGCCGGTGCGACCTCAGCCAGCGGGGTCGGCGTATCGGCACGCTTGAGCTGCACCAAGTCGCGCAGCGTGGAGGCCGGGCGCGAGTGCACCGCGTCCACGTACTTCTGCCAATCGCCGGCATCGCCGGTGCGGGTGGCACGTTGCAGCGTCATGACCACGTCGGGGTTGTACATGTGGTACTCGCCGCCGTGCACGTACTTGAGCAGGCCGCCCACTTCCGGCTTGAGCTGGTCGTTCCAGGCGCGTGCGGTGAGCTCGCGCGCCTCGGTGTCCAGCCGCACCAGGTCCACGCCGCCGATGCGTGCAGGCGTGTCGGCAAAGCACAACTCCACCGCGTCCGGGTCCAGCCCGACGATCTCGAACAACTGCGCGCCGCGATAGCTGGCGATGGTGCAGATTCCCATCTTCGAAATGATCTTCGACAGGCCCTTATAGATGCCCTTGCGGTAGCGGCGGCCGATCTGCGACTGCTCACCGCCCTTGCTCAGCTGCAGGATCCCGCGCCGCCCCAGATCGAACAGCGTCTGGTAGGCCAGATACGGGTACACCGCGGTGGCGCCGAAGCCGAGCAGGCAGGCCATGTGGTGCGGGTCGCGCGCGGTGCCGGTTTCGATGATCAGGTTGACGTCGCAGCGCAGCCCCACCTTGCACAGGTGGTGATGCACCGCGCCGGTGGCCAGCAGCGCATGCGCCATCGGCCGATCCGGCACCGGGTAGCGGTCGGACAGCAGCAACATCACCGCTCCGGCGCGCGCGGCCGCTTCCACTTCGTGGCAGATGCGTTCCAGGCCGGCCTTGAGGCCTTCCTCCACACTGTAGGACAGGTCGATCAGGCGATTGCGCTCGACGTATTGTTCCATCTTCAACAGTTGACGCAGCTTGCGCTGGCTCAGCACAGGCGAGTTGAGGATGACGTGGTTCACCGTCTCGGCGCCGGCATGGAAGATGTTGGTCTCCTTGCCGAGCTGGGTGGTGAGCGACATCGCAATGCCTTCGCGCAGCGGGTCGATCGGCGGGTTGGTGACCTGCGCGAATGCCTGGCGGAAATAGTCGTAAAGCGGCCGGGTCTGGCGGCTAAGCACCGCCATCGGGGTGTCGTCGCCCATCGAGCCGGTGGCTTCCTGCTCGGTTTCGGCCAGCGGGCGCAGCACCTGCTCCACTTCCTCGGTGCTGAGCTGGAACAGCTTTTGATAGCTGCGCAGGGTTTGTTCGCTGAAGGGTTCTTCCACCAGCGAGGGGTCGATCAACTCGGTCTGCAGATAGGTCACGCCCTGCTGCAGCCATTGCTTGTACGGCGCGCGCGCGCGATTGATGCGGTCGATGGCATCGGAATCGAGCAGATCGCCGCGCTTGAGATCGATCGCCATCATCTCGCCGGGGCCAAGCTTGCCCTTGCGGGTGATGCGCTCGGCCGGCAATTCCCACACGCCCGCTTCTGAAGCCACGAGGAAATGGCGGTCCGAGGTCAGCATCCAGCGCGCAGGGCGCAGGCCGTTGCGATCGAGCATGCAGGCGGCATAGCGGCTGTCGCAGGCGACGATGCCGGCCGGGCCATCCCACGGCTCAGTGTTGAGGCCGTAGAACTCGTAGAACGCGGCCAGGTCGGCATCCTTGAATTCCAGCGACTGGGTCGCCGGCGGCACCAGGATGCGCAGCGCCTGCAGCAGGTCCATGCCCCCGGCGATCAGCAGCTCGAGCATGTTGTCCAGGCTCTGCGAATCGGAGCCGTGCATGGAGATCACCGGGTCAAACTCGGCGATATCGAAGCGCGGGGTCCGCCACACCTTGCTGCGCGCCTGCGCCCAACGGCGGTTGCCTTCGATGGTGTTGATCTCGCCGTTGTGCGCCAGCAGCCGAAACGGATGCGCCAACGGCCAGCGCGGCAGCGTGTTGGTGGAAAAACGCTGGTGAAAGACAATCGCGCTGGAGGACAGATCGCTGCGCTGCAGATCCGGATAGAACGTGCTCAGTTTGTCCGGCAGCACCATGCCCTTGTAGCTGATGCCGTTGGGCGACAAGGTGGTGACGTAGAAGTTGTCCATCCCGAGCAGCGCCTGCTCAGCGCGGCGGCGCGCCAGAAACAGCGCCAGGGTGAAGCTGTCTTCGGTCTGCTGCGCACCGGCGTCGACGAATACCTGCTCGATGCGCGGCAAGGTATCGCGCGCCAACTGGCCGCACACGCTGTGATCGGTGGGGACCACGCGCCAGCCGCAGAACTGCACGCCGGCAGTGTGCAACTGGGTTTCTAGTTCGGCCCGACATCGCGCCGCATCGCCCTCGTCCAGCGGCAAGAACACCACGCCAGCGGCGTAGCGCGTGCCAAGGGTGATGCCGGCATCGCGCGCCAGCCCACGCAAAAATGCATCGGGTTTGCGAATCAGCAGACCGCAGCCATCGCCGGTGAGCCCGTCGGCGGCAACGCCGCCGCGATGGGTCATGCGCGAGAGTGCCGCAATCGCGGTGTCCACCAGCGAACGGGAAGGTTGGTCGTCCAACTGGGCGACCATGCCGAACCCACAGGCGTCACGCTCATCGCGCGCGCTGTTGTAGAGAGCGTCATTGTCGAGCCCTTGGCGAGTGCGGGGGGCCATGTCTGCCTCTTTGGGATCCAGGAGAGCGGCGACGACGTTGCAGCGCTCGATCCCTGGAGCGTTTCGAGGAGGTCACCGGATGATCGACTAGACCACAGTTGATGCGGTGCCGCAATACACCGTTACAGCTGCAACAGGAGCTAATGCGATCCCTTGTGCCAGCTAACTTGGCGCCGGCCCAACGACAGGCGCCAATGCGTGCTCAGCCGCAGCGTACCGAGGCGATGACGTTCTTGGCATCCACCTCCAGATTGAGCCGTTCGCCGTTGAACTCCATGCTCACCATCTGACCGGGCTTGAGTACGCGCACCGACTTGGCGCCAGCATCGCTGCGCGCTTGTTCGCTGACCGCATCGGTCAACGCCTGACCGACCAGCGACTGGACCTGAGTGGCATCGCAGCTGCCGATCGGGGGAGGCTCTGGCGCAGCGGCCGGTGCCGGTGCGGAAGCTTGCTCGGCCGCTTGTTGCGCCTTGGCGGAGACGGCTTCCTGCTCGTCCAATTGCGGCTTGCCGCAGGCAGTCAATGCAGCCAGCACGATCAGGGTGCAGGCCAGGCAGGTGGTAGGCAGGACAGACCTCATCGATGACTCCAGTAAGCGGGGGAATGCTCAAGCATAAACGCGCACGACCTGCATTGCCTGCCCACACGCCGTTGTCGTTACGTTGACGCCGCCTGTGTCTTGCCGCGCTCGACAATCGAGGCCAGTCTTTCAACCTGTGCGCAATGAAAGCCACACGTGTGTTGGCGCTTGTGGCGGCGTTGTTGGCCCACATGCTGGTGCATGTTGGCAACGCCGAATATGCGCGTGGCATCGACAGGACGATGTAACGCGAATGCGCCAGTCCCGGATGGCCACGACCTGCCCCACATCTTCGTTGTACCTGGGCATACCGAAGCGGGTAGCCGGATCGAATCGCCCTGCTACGCCAATTGTGCAGTCGACCACGAATAGACCCGGCGACTGCACCGCTTTGACCGCGGCGGATGCGACCTCCTCGTAAGTCACCGCCAAGGGGCCGAACCGCACCGTGGCGGCACCGCGATTGAATCCGTGGATGTTGCGGTTATCGGCCTTAGTTGCTGTGCTGCAGTCCGTGACTGCTAGAAGTGATCCTATGGATTCAGTGGGGATCGCGTTTGTAAGAGTTTTCCTGATTAGCCCTGACCTTCAGCCAGCAGTCGCAGGATCTTCCCGGCGCTGAATTGATGCCGCTCTCACCTGAAGCAAACGAGGTGGCGTGATGCGCATCACTGCAGTGCAGTTCGCAAGCTGGATTGTCGATGTCCGAGTTCTTCGCGTCCTAAGGTACCGAGGCCAAGTGCTACCGCGCTATGTACAAATGGCGGTGGCCGCGGGGGTTTCGCTGCCCCTGCTGTGCTGGACGGGCGCGGTCGCGTTTCAAGCGTGGTGCTGCGATCTACTACCAATGCAGCGCGTGCCAGCGATCAGACCAGTCTGATCGCTGGCACGATGTTCGAAGGCACCAAGCTGCCGCTGTGCACCTGGATGCTGGCACTTTGGGCAGCGCAGCGCATGGACACTACCGCTTCACGCAGGGTATGAAGAGGGCATCGTTCTTCTTGGCTCAGGCGACCAAGGACCAGTTGCAACTCCACTTGCCAGTGAAGGGCTCCTGGTCAGCTCACCTGGGCCTCTTCACAGCCGCTGGTGTTGCGACCCATAGTTGAATCCGTCCACCTGGGTGCCGGCGAAACTGGCGATCGTGTAACGCCCTGAACAGGTATAGCAGCGATTGGTTCCAGGCCATCGGGAAGGCGACCTGATCAAGGGAGCGTTCAATCGTTCCTGCGTTGGCACACTGGTGGCGGCAGCTCCGGTAGCCGGCGGCGCATCAGCTGGACAGATGCTCGATGGCGGCGACGCTGCCGAGGCGGTCGCCGAGCTTCTTCAACAAGGCGAGTCGATTGGCGCGCAATTGCGCATCCTCGGCATTGACCATCACCCCATCGAAGAACGCATCCACCTGTGGGCGCAGGCGCGCCAGGCGCGCGAGCACGGCGACATAGTCGTGACGGTGCAATGCATCGCCGGTGTCGCCGATGGCCGCTTCCACCGCTTCGGCCAGTGCTTCTTCGGCTGGTTCGCGCAATAGGCTGGTGTCGATATCGCCGTGGATCTCACCTCCGACCTTGCGCAGGATGTTGCGGATGCGCTTGTTGGCGGCGGCCAGAGCTTCGGCTTCGGGCAGCTTGGCGAAGATGCCGATCGCGGCGATGCGGCGATCGAAGTCGTAGAGGGAGGCGGGGGTCGCGCCAAGCTGGGTAGCTCCGCCTTGCGTTGTGGGAGCGCCCTCGGGCGCGACCGAGAACAACGCAGCGACCGCATTGAAATGCGTGGCAGGTACGTCTTTGTCTGCGTAGTAGCCGCGCAGACGTTCTAGGATGAAGTCGAAGATTTCGCCATCTTGGGCAGATTGAGCCAGAACGGTGTGTGCTTGCTTCTGGACAGACTGTGGCAACGCGGTTCCGGCATCTTTCGCATTATGGATCGCAGTTTGCGTCTTCAGCAGTTGCCTGGCGCTTGCCTGGAGGTTGATCTGATGACGCGCCTCGACAAGCAGCTGTTCTAAATCCAGCTCAAACCCACTCTCAATCACCGTGCGCGCCAATCCCAACGCATTGCGCCGCAGTGCAAACGGATCCTTGTTGCCAGTCGGCTTCAACCCGGCAGCAAACCCACCGGCTAACGTATCCAGCCGCTCGGCGATCGCCAACACCTTACCCAGCGGCGACAACGCGATGTCATCGCCGGCAAAACGCGGTTGGTAGGCTTCGTCGATGGCCAGCGAAATCTCGTTTGGCTCACCGGCGGCCTTGGCGTAATGCCGGCCGGCAACGCCCTGCAATTCGGGGAATTCGTTGACCATGCGCGACTGCAGATCGTTCTTGGCCAACTGCGCAGCACGCGCTGCCTGCTCGGCATCGGCTCCTACCTGCGGCGCGATCAAACGTGCCAGCGCAGCTACGCGCGCAACTTTGTCGGCAACCGTGCCCAGCTTGGCCTGATAAGTGACGCTGCCCAGACCCGCGCCCATCGCGTCCAGCCCCTGCTTGAGGTCTTCGTCGAAGAAGAACTTGGCATCGGCAAAGCGCGGACGGATCACCCGCTCGTAACCCTTGGCGACTTCGGCAACGTCCTTGGAGGCGATATTGGCGATGCCGATAAACTGCTCGGTCAACGTGCCGCTGTCGTCCAGCACCGGGAAGAATTTCTGGTTGATCTCCATGGTTTCGATCAACGCTTCCTGCGGCACCGCAAGGAAATCGCGCTCGAAACTGCACAGCACTGCCAACGGCCATTCGACCAGGTTGACCACCTGCTCCAGATTGTCGTCGCTGATGCGCGCGCGGCCACCGGCCTGCCTGGCCGCAGCTTCGACTTCGTCGACGATGCGCGCACGGCGTGCGTCCGCATCCACCAGCACATGTGCGGCGCGCAGCGCATCGACATAATCGCCCGGCGCGGCCAGCGACACTTCGCCCTGATGCATGAAGCGATGACCACGGGTGATGCGGTCGCCACGCACGCCCAGCAATTCGGCAGGAATCACGGCGTCGCCAAACAACAGTACCAGCCACTGCACCGGCCGCGCGAAAGTATATTCGTGCGCGCCCCAACGCATCGGCTTGGGGATCGGCATCGCCGCGATCGCCTCATGCAGAATCTCCGGCAACAAATCGGCGGTGCGCGCGCCCGGCGTCACCGCGCGATGCACAAAACGCTCGCCCTTGGCATCACTGGTGCGCTCCAGCGCAGTCCAGTCGATGCCAGCTTTTGCAGCGAAACCGGCCAGCGCCCTAGTTGGCTGGCCCCCGGCATCCAGTGCGATGTTGAGATACGGCCCCATCACTTCGGAGCGCTGCTCGGGCTGCTCGGTAGCTACGCCCGGCAGCAGCACCGCCAAGCGGCGCGGCGTGGACAGCGGTTTAGCATCGCCGTGTGTAACGGCAACGCCGCGCTTTTCCAGACCGCTCAGCACGCCATCGAAAAAAGCCTGCGCCAAACCCGGCAGCGCCTTGACCGGCAGCTCTTCGGTGCCCAGTTCGATCAGCAGGGGAAGTTGTTCGCTCATGTCAGGTGAACCTTGCTTGTGTCCCTTCTCCCGTCGACGGACGAAGGTGACTGGAGGATGTCCTGCTCCCGCCAGCGAGAGGAGGTGGCGCGCCGCGCCGGATGAGGGTCGTGCCAAGGCAGCGAAGACGTGCTGCCCCTATCCGCCCTGCGGGCACCTTCCCCGCCAGCGGGGGAAGGAAACAGCATCAGCGTTTAACGCCAGGAAACCCCAGCTTTTCCCGCTGCGCGTAATACGCCTGCGCCACCCCTTGCGCCAACGCGCGCACGCGCAGGATGTAGCGCTGGCGTTCGGTGACGCTGATCGCGCGGCGCGCATCGAGCAGATTGAACGCGTGGCTGGCCTTGGTCACCTGCTCATACGCCGGCAGCGGCAACCCAACCTCGACCAGATGCCTGGCTTCGGCTTCGCAGGCATCGAAGCGATGCAACAGCTCGGGCACATTCGCGTGCTCGAAGTTGTAAGCGCTCTGCTCCACTTCATTCTGGTGATACACATCGCCATAGCTCACCGGGGTGCCATCCGGCCCGTAGGTCCACACCAAGCCGTAGACGTTTTCGCAGCTCTGCAAGTACATGCACAGCCGTTCCAATCCGTAAGTAATCTCGCCGAGCACCGGCTTGCATTCGAGCCCGCCAGCCTGCTGGAAGTAGGTGAACTGGGTCACCTCCATGCCGTTCAGCCAGACTTCCCAGCCCAGGCCCCAGGCGCCGAGCGTGGGCGACTCCCAGTTGTCTTCGACAAAGCGCAGGTCGTGCACCAGCGGGTCGATACCTAGCGCTTGCAACGAGCCCAGGTACAGATCCTGGATATTGTCAGGATTGGGCTTCATCGCCACCTGATACTGGTAATAGCGCTGCAGGCGATTGGGATTTTCGCCGTAACGGCCATCGGTGGGACGGCGCGACGGCTGCACGTAGGCCGCATTCCACGGCTCCGGTCCAAGCGCGCGCAGGAACGTGGCCGGATGGAACGTGCCCGCGCCCACTTCCAGGTCCAGCGGCTGGATCAGCACACAGCCTTGCTCGGCCCAGTACTGGTTGAGGGTCTGGATCAGGCCCTGAAACGTGATTGGAACGCGCCGAAAATCGGACATGCAGCAAAGGCCGTGCGGAAGGGGTGCGCTAGTATACTGGGCGACCCGCAGCGCTTTGCCGCGGAGTACCGCTGCCGGGGACGAACAAGCATGGAACAGCGGCGTACGGCCGATCCGGACAGCGCAGCGACGATCCTGCCGCGCGGCCGGCTGATGTTCGATCCGGTAGCCGCCGCCTTGCTTGCCGATGGCATGGTGGTGCCGCACGAACACGAACGCGTGCAGTTCTCCGCCGCCGGCGTGCGCAATGCCAGCGAGGTGCATCCGTTGGTGCTGCTGGCCAACCTCAAGCTGCACGCCGCGCAGCCGCCTGCCGGCGAACTCGGCCTGGAACGACTGACCGAATGGTTGGCAACGCGTACCGGGCTGCGCTATCTGCGCATCGACCCGACCCGTATCGATGTCGCCGCCGTCACTGGCGTGGTCTCGCACGCCTATGCGCGCCGGCACCGCATCCTGCCGCTGGCGCTGGATGCCGAGCGCGTGCTGATCGCCACCAGCGAGCCGCTGGCGCTGGAATGGTTGGCCGACGTGCAGCATCTGAGCCGTCGCCGCATCGAACTGGCGCTGATCAATCCGCTGGACCTGCATCGCTACACCATGGAGTTCTTCGGCGTCACTCAATCGGTGCGCGGCGCGCGCGGCGATGTGCGCAGCGCCGAACCTGAGGCGGGCCTGCCCAGCTTCGAACAGTTGGTGGAACTGGGCCGCGCCAGCGACGTCAACGCCGATGACCACCACATCGTGCACATCGTCGATTGGCTGCTGCAGTACGCCTACGAACAGCGGGCAAGCGATATCCATCTGGAGCCGCGCCGCGAGGCCGGACGCATGCGCTTCCGCATCGACGGCATGCTGCACAAGGTGCTAGAAGTGCCGCCGTCGGTGATGACCGCAGTAGTTAGCCGCATCAAGGTACTGGGCCGCATGGACTTGGCCGAACGTCGCCGCCCGCAGGACGGCCGCATCAAGACCCGCTCGCCGGGTGGGCGCGAAGTGGAAATGCGCTTGTCCACGATGCCCACCGCGTTCGGCGAAAAGTGCGTGATGCGCATCTTCGACCCGGATTCGGCATTCAAAAGCATCGAGCAGCTCGGTTTCAGTGGCGAAGAAGCTGCTGGCTGGAGCGCGCTGGTCGAGCGCCCGCACGGCATCGTGCTGGTTACCGGCCCGACCGGCTCGGGCAAGACCACTACGCTGTATTCCACGCTCAAACGCCTAGCCACGCCGGATGTAAACGTGTGCAGCGTCGAAGACCCGATCGAAATGATCGCACCGGAATTCAATCAGATGCAGGTGCAGCAGAACATCGACCTGGATTTCGCCAGCGGCGTACGCACGCTGCTGCGGCAGGATCCGGACATCATCATGATCGGCGAAATCCGCGATCTGGAAACCGCGCAGATGGCGGTGCAGGCCTCGCTCACCGGCCATCTGGTGTTGTCGACGCTGCACACCAACGATGCCGCCTCGGCGATCACCCGCTTGCTGGATCTGGGCGTGCCACATTATCTGGTCGCCTCCACGCTTAACGGCGTGCTGGCACAGCGACTGGTGCGCACGCTGTGCGTGCATTGCAAGCGCCCACATGCGCTCAGCGATGACGATTGGTCGGCGATCCGCGAGCCGGGCGAAGCGCTGCCGGAGGTGCTGAACGTGCACGCGCCGGTCGGCTGCCTGGAATGCCGCCGCACCGGGTATCTGGGCCGCGTCGGCCTCTACGAATTGCTGCCGGTGACGCCGCGTTTGCGCAGCCTGATCCGCGCCGACACCGACCTGGCCAGCTTCAGCCACGTCGCGCGCGGCGAGGGCTTGCGCACGCTGCGCCGCACTGGCCTGGAAAAGGTCGCCGCCGGGCTGACCACCATCGAAGAAGTGCTGTCGGTGCTGCCGCCGCGAGAGTAGGGGGTCGACGGAAGCGCTCCGGCTGTTCTTCGAGGACGCGCGGCGATCGGCTCGCAACCGCTGCCGTCCCACATTCGCTGTCATAGCATCCATTGCCGTGCTGGCGGACGAGGAGCGCCAAAAGCTGGGGAACGGCACGGGCAACCTTCCCCCTCACTCCGCGCACCCCTGGCACGCGCCAGTGGGGCGTAAGCCGTGCCTTGGTGCCCAGCAGGGAGAGGGAAGCGTCAAGGCCGTGTCTGGCGTGCTTGGCGACTTGACTCCTATGCGAAGAGAGCCACCCCGCCTGCAATCTGTCCCTGCTCCCGCCGGGATGAAGATGCCCGAAGCGCTGGCAAGGGTTGGTCAGCACGCGCATGTCGCCATCGATGCGGCCGCAGCCTGGCCATTGACCAGGTACGTGCCCCGGCCGGTGATCCTGACCATCTCAGCCATCACTACGCTTACCTGCACAGCACGCGCAGCACGGCGCACCATCACCAATAGACCATCAACACATAACCATCCGGCATAACCTTAGCTGGATGCGTTGGCACGCAAGTTGGAAAAAACCGGCCCAGGCTGCCTACAATCAGGCACATCCGCCGCTGCTGGATTTTCGTCCGCATGTCCGCCCTGCCGTTCCTGATCATCGAAACCGGCCAGCCCGTGCCGGCGGTGAAGCGATACGGCCGTTTTCCGCACTGGATCCGCGTGGCGGCCGGGCTGGCCGAGCATGAGACCGTCGCCATCGACGTCGCCAATGGCGACCGCCTGCCAGACCACGACGGCTTTGCCGGCACCATCGTCAGCGGCTCGGCCGCCTTCGTCACCGACCGTGCCGACTGGAGCGAACGCAGTGCCGAATGGCTGCGCGATGCCGCTCACGAAGGGATGCCATTACTGGGCATCTGCTACGGACACCAGCTGCTGGCGCACGCGCTGGGCGGCGAAGTCGACTACAACCCGGCCGGGCGCGAATCCGGCACGATCGCGCTGGAGCTGCATCCGCCGGCCGAGCAGGATCCCTTGTTTGCCGGCTTGCCGGCGCACTTTCCGGCGCATGCCACGCATCTGCAGACGGTAGTGCGTGCCCCGGAGGGCGCCATCGTGCTGGCACATTCGCGCCAGGACCGCTGCCACGCCTTCCGTTGGGGCCGGGCCACCTGGGGGGTGCAGTTTCATCCGGAGTTCGCCACCCACCACATGCGCGGCTATGTGCAGGCGCGCGCAGAGTGCATTGCCCGCCATGGCCTTTGCGCGCGCAAGCTGGCGCAAGAGGTCACCGCTGCGCCGGTCGCGCGCAAGCTGCTGCGCCGGTTCGTGCATCATGCACGCGGTCTGCAAACAGTGAACGCTGATCCCGCCGCGCACACGCAAAAGCAGCGATAATCGGGCTACGCCGGATGGTCCGGTGCGTATCGATCCGGAATGGGAATGAGCGAAATCCGCAAGGTGCCGGCATCTGCCGGCGCAGAATGGCTGTTGACCGGTTTCTCGCTGCTGAAGCGGGCGCCGCTGGCGCTTGGCTCGCTGGGGGTGATCTGGAGCGTAGCCGCCTCCCTGGTGGTCTCGCTCTCAGTGCTGGTTCCGCTGCTGGGCCCGGCCTTGCAATTGTTGCTGGTGCTGGCCGGCCCGCTGTTCATGGGCGGGCTGTTGTGGGCGATCCGCGAAGTGGACGAAGGCCGCGTTGCCAAACCGTCGCATCTGCTGCACGGTCTACAGGACGGTCGCGCACCGCATCTGCTGGTGTCGCTGCTGCCGCAGCTGATCGCCGGCTTGCTGCTGGGCGTGCTGCTACTGGTGATGATTGGTGCCACCGGGCTGCAACAGTTGTCCGAGGTAATGGTCAAGATCAATCAGATCAGCCAGTCCGGCGCACAGCCCGACCCGGCGCAGATCGAGCAGCTTGCCGCCGGCCTGCCGGCCGGACGCATCCTGCTGTGGCTGCTGCTGACCATCGCCACCTTTGCGGCGATGACGCTGGCGCTGTTCGTGATGCCGCCGCAGGTGATGTTCAACCGCAGCACCGGCGGCCACGCGCTGCGCGCCAGCCTGCGCGCCAGCCTACACAACCTGCCGGCGATGCTGGTGTTCTTCGTGCTGGCCTTCATCGCCATCTTTGCGATCTATTTCGCGGTGATGATCGTGGCGCTGATCATTGGCCTGGTGGCCGGCCAGACTGTGGCGATGTGGCTGGCCCAGCTGCTGCTGATGGCGGTACTGATGCCGGTGTTCGCCGGCTCGGTCTATGCTGCCTGGAAACAGATGTTCAGCCACGAAGGCGCCGTCGCCCAGCCCGCCCCTCCATCGCGCCCGGATGTGTTTGCGGCCTGAAGATGCGTGGTCTGTAGGAGCGCACTTATGCGCGATGAAGCTTTCTCGGGAGAGCCTCGATCGCCCACCTGTGAGCTCCTATAAGGATGACCACGCTCTGCGGATGTTGCTGGCGTGGTTGTTCAGCTAAACCAGAGCACTGAGTGCTGAGCAGCGACTTGGCTTGGCTCACGCATGATTCCTCTGCGCCACTTGCACGGTGCTGACCTTCTGGAACAGTCGTATCTTGTCTTCAACCCGTGACAAGACCGAGGTTGTGACGTGTCGATGGCGACATCGTTGCGCGCCCGAGTCGTCAACACGCTTGGCTTCACTGCAGTGCGCTAATCGGCCTTCGGACCCACCGCACGCGAGGCGATGATGCCCAGCTCGTACAGCAGGCACATCGGGATGGCCAGCATCAGCTGCGAGACCACATCCGGCGGGGTGAGCACCGCAGCCAGGATGAAGATGCCGACGACGGCGTAGCCGCGGCCTTCGCTGAGCTGCTTGGGAGTGACCCAGCCGAGCAGCACCAGGATCACCAACGCCACCGGCAACTCGAAACTCGCACCGAAGGCGAAGAAGATCGCCAGCACGAAATCCAGATACGAATTGGCGTCCGGGGTCATGGCGATCACGTCCGGCTTGAACGTGGTCAGGAAGTGGAACACCGCCGGCAACACCAGGAAGTACGCGAACGCGCAGCCGATGTAGAACAGCGCCACCGCTGAGGCCAGCAATGGGAACGCCAGCTTCTTTTCGCGCTGGTACAAGCCGGGCGCCACAAACGCCCAAGCCTGATACAGCAACCACGGCACGCTGAAGAACACCGCCACGAAGAAGGTCAGCTTGAGCGGGGCGAAGAACGCGCCGGCCGGGTTCATCGCGATCATCGTCTGCCCCAAAGGTAGCTGCGAAATCAGCGGCGCGGCCAACCACGAATAGAGTGCGCGCGAGAACGGAAGCAATGCCAGCAGCACCACGCCCAGGCCGATCAGGGCGCGCATCAGGCGCGCACGCAGTTCAACCAGATGCTCGATCAGACTGCTTTCGGCCTGTGCGTCATCGAACAGGCTCACGGGTGCTTCTCCTGAATCTTGGTCGGCTCAGTCGGCACCGTCGGTGTGCTCGCCGCATTGATCGGCGCGGCGTGCGCGTTGGTGGTATGCGCTGCATGCGGCGCCGGCACCGCGGTGTCGTGCGGGGCCGGTACCAGCGTTTGATGGGGCGACGGAGCAATCGGCTGTGCTTGCGCAATGACGGGTGCGGCTGTAGCAGGTCCAGCAGGTGCTGATGCATCCAACGCTGACTCAGCAGTGGACCCAGCCGATAGATCTGCGTGCGCCAGTTCCAGCGGCGTCGCCACCGGTGTCGCACTGCTGCGGATATCGATATCGCGACCCACATCATCGTGGAGGGCGCGCGCGCCCTGTTCGACTTGCTGCTGCTTGTTGCGCAACTGATCTTCGGCCTCACGCAGCGAGGCCTGCACATCCTGCAGGCTGCGCTTTAGTTCTTCGGCCTCGAGCTCGCGCTCCAGTTCCTGCTTGACAGAATCCCACTGCGCGCGGGCACGGCGCACCCACAGTCCAGCAAATCGGGCCGCCTTGGGCAAACGCTCGGGGCCGAGCACCACCAGTGCGACGACCGCAATCAGCGTCAGTTCGCCAACACCTATGTCAAACACCGACGCCGCTCCGGATCAGCGCGCGTCGCGGTCGCGTTCGGCCTGTGCCTCCCGCGCCTGCTCGGCAATGCGGGAGTCATCACCGAGCTTGCCGGCCGGCTTGTCATCGTCGTGCATGCCTTTCTTGAATTCTTTGACCGCGCTGCCGAGGTCTTTGGCACCGCTGGTGAGCCGCTTGGTACCGAACACCAGCAACACGATCACCAGCACGATCAGCCAGTGCCAGATGCTGAAACTGCCCATGATCCGCTCGCTTGCTGAAAAAGAAGGAAGACGCAGGATACCCCAGCGCACCGGGCAGGGGGATGACAGCGCATCATCGGTTGCCGTCTAGGGATTCGCTGCGGATTTCGCCCTCGGACACCGGCTGGAATCCCTGCTGCGAAGGCGGTTTGGTGCTGGGCTGCATCGGCACGGTGCTGGCTTCGTTGACCGGCGCTGGCGGGGTGGTCGGAGTCTGCGGCGGCGGTGCCGGACGCGGCTCGATGGCCCCGCCATTGCTGCCGCGATTGGCGCGCGCGGTGTAGGTGGCCTCTTCCAAGCGATCGCGGAAGGCAATCACGTCGGTGGATGGGCGCTCGTTGGTGCGGCCCTCGAAGATCATGCGCGGGGTGGCGCCGCCGCCGTAGGCATTGAGGTCGGCGGCATCGTCGATCTGCAGCACGGCACCGTCCAGCGCGACGCCGGCGAACAGACCGCGGGCGCGCGACCACGACCAGATTTCGGCCTTGAGTTGACCATCGGTCGCCGCGGCGGCATTGCGACCGACTGGGCCTGCAGCTACACCGGCATCGGCGCCGAGGGTGAATTTGCCGTTGACGATGTTGTCCAGGCTGCGGTCGTTGCGGAACACCAGCACCACGTCGGAAGACTGCACGCCCGCCTGGAAACCGATGCTGCCGCCGGTGAGCTTGACGAACACCGGCTGCGACCAGCTGCCGTCAGCGTTCTTCATCGACATCAGGCCGTGCCCGCGACGGCCGCCGATCACCAGGCCGGCCTTGAGGGTGTCGGGGATGACCACAATGGCGCGTGCTTCGTCGAGTAGTTTGTCCGGGATGGCCTGCTCGGGGATCTTCATGATCTCGTTGAGCACCCGCACCGCATTACGTGCGCGCTGGTCCTCTTCCGGGCCGGCGACGGCGTAGCCGGCGGCGAAGGTCAGCGACAACAATAAGGCCAGGCGCGACAAACGAGTCATCACAAGCTCCAAAGGATATTCTGTCAAAGATAAATCAAGGGCCGACGTTAGTGCCGGCGCTATGAATCGGTGGTGAGCGCACCCAAGCGTTGAGAGGCAGCCAATGAGAACGATCGGTGCGCTGTAGTCGGCAGCCTTGCCCGGCTCTGCCAGAATGGTGCACATGAACACGACTCCCGATACTGCCCTGCTGGTCGTCAACCTCGGTACGCCCGAATCGCCTACCGCCCCGGCCGTGCGCCGCTACCTGTCTGAGTTCCTCAGCGATCGCCGCGTGGTCGCGATCCCGCCGCTGTTCTGGAAGCCGCTGCTGTATGGGGTGATCCTGCCGATCCGCGGGCCCAAGTCGGCCGAGAAATACGCCAAAGTGTGGTTGCCGGACGGCTCGCCGCTGGCGGTGTATACGCGTCGTCTGGCCGAAGGTCTGAAAGAGGTGATGGCCGACTGGCACGTGGAGTGGGCCATGCGTTACGGCGCCCCGGCGCTGCGCAAGACGCTGGATGCACTGCGTGCGCGCGGCATCAAGCGCATCGTGGTGCTGCCGCTATATCCGCAGTATTCGACCACCACCACCGCCTCGATTCAGGACGTGGTGGATGCGTGGCGCCCGAGCGCGCCAGAAATTGCGGTGGAGGTGATTCAGGAATATTGCGAAGACGCCGGCTGGGTCGCGGCGATCGCCGATTCGATTCGCGCACATTGGCAAACGCATGGGCGCAGCGAGAAGCTGATGTTTTCTTTCCACGGTTTGCCGCAACGCGTGGCAAATGCCGGCGACCCGTATCCTCAGCAATGCGAGCGCAGCGCGCAGGCGATCGTCGCTGCGCTGGGCCTGGGCGCGGACGAGTGGCAGATGGGCTACCAGTCGCGTTTCGGTGCGGAACGCTGGCTGCAGCCCTACGCCGAACCGACGCTATGGAAACTGGCTGAGGGCGGCGTGCGCAGCTTCGATCTGATCTGCCCGGGGTTCGCCACCGATTGCCTGGAAACGCTGGAAGAAGTGGCGCTGGGCTTTGCCGAAACGCTGGCCGAACGCGGCGCCGCACTGAGCTACATCCCCTGTCTCAATGCCAGCGATGCGCATGCGCGGGCACTGGCCGCCGTGGCGCGCCGCGCGTGAGGTTGGAGCCGTATGCGTGTGGCCTGGACATCGGCCGGATCACCGGGCTGCGCAATCACGAACGCGGCCCGCGCCGGGTGCTGGCACTGCATGGCTGGCTCGATAACGCGGCAAGCTTTCTGCCCCTGAGCGCGCATCTGCACGCACACGACCTGGATCTGGTATTGCTCGATCTGCCCGGCCACGGCCACAGCGCGTGGTTGCCGACCGGTGCCGAGTACACGCTCAGCAACACGATCGGGATTCTGCTGCAGGTGGCCGATGACCTGGGCTGGCAGCGCTTCAGCGTGCTCGGCCACTCGCTGGGCGGCGGCGTTGCCAGCCTGCTCGCGGCTGCGGCGCCGGAGCGCGTGGACGCCTTGATCGCCATCGAGGCATTGGGCGCGCTGGCCGAGCCGGTGGAAAGCACCGCCACGCGCCTGCGCAATGCGGTGGCCTCGGCACGCACGCTGACACAGCGGCCGCTGCGCGTGTTTCCGTCGATGGAGATGCTGGTGCGCGCGCGCATGATGGCCAATCAGCTCACCGAACCGGCCGCAAGGCTGCTGGTCGAACGGGGCATGCGCGTGGTCGAAGGCGGCTATAGCTGGTGCAGCGACCCGCGCCTGACCTTGCCGACCGCGATCCGCATGACCGAGGCGCAGATCGACGTGCTATTGGCCTGCGTTGCCTGCCCCACCCAAGCCATCTTCGCCACGCCGGCGCAGGTGTACTTCCCGGATGCGTTACGCGATCACCGCGTGGCACTCATGCGCGATGCGCGCCTGCATCTGATGCCGGGCACGCACCATATGCATATGGAAGCGCCCGAGGCAGTGGCAGCGGTGATCAACGGGTTTTTGGCCGAGTTGTCGCCACCGCGCGGCTGATGGTGGATGTGGATGATGCAGGTGTACTGGATGACGGGCGCGGTGTTTGCGTAACGCAGCGACACACGCCACTCACTCGGCCTGCAACAAACGCCGCAATTGCGCCTTGAGCTGGCGGCCGTGTTCATGGAAATAGCTGCGCTCGTCGCGCCAGGCCGGAAATCGCTGTTCCACTTCGGCCCAGAACGCGGGCGAGTGGTTGGCCTGCACCAGATGGCAAAGCTCATGCACCAGCACGTATTCGAAAGCGGAGGAGCGACCGAGCACCAGCGCCAGGTCCAGCGCCATCGAGCCGTCCGGTGCAAGCGAGCCCCACTGCGAGGACATCACCTTCAGTCGCAGCCGTGTCGGTGCGCGCGGCAAGCCGGGCAGATAGCGCGGCAACCAGCGGCCGACATCGGCGCGTGCCTGCGCTTCGTAAAATTCCTTCAGCGTGCGGCGCACACCGGAATCGCCTAATCGCGCAGGCACCTGGAATTGCGCGCCGTCATCGGTGATCTCGATGCGCGCATAACGCCCTTCGTGCCAGCTCAGCGGCAGCAACACACCGCGCAACGGTAGCTGCCCAGGCACTCCACGGTCGAGCGCGGGAAACGCATCGACTTGCTGATAACGCGACAGCTGCGTACTCAGCCACTCCAGATGCGCGAGCAAAAACCGTTCGCCGGACACCAAGCTTGCGCGTATCGGCAAGGTCAGGCGCGCGCCACGCTCGTCCACACTGAGTTTGATGCGCCGCGCACGCGGGTCGCGCACGCGCAGCACCGCGATCTCGCGTCCGTCCAATTGCAGACGCACGCAGTCGCGTTCGACCACCTGCGGTGTGGGCGCGATAAGGCGGCGGGCGGGCTTGAACACGGGCACAGGATAGCGCTGCGATGTGTCAGGCGGTGGGACGGAATGATTGATGCGTCCGATGGTGGCGAGACGGTGATCTGCGGTCACGTTTGCATGCGTACGGCGGTACTTGGCGCAATGCGCCACACCCAGCCAGACCGGTTAGCTGGGCGCGCGCAGCAACGACACGTCAGCGGCCTGCGCGATACGCGATCGGCGCGCAGCAAAGTGCAGGATGGCACCATCGATGCGTGACCAGATGCGGTCTGCACCGGCGCCCGGCCACTGTCGGCATTACTCCGCCTTGCTGAGTTTTAACGCCGTTTCCAGCAACAGGAACAGGCGTCGCACTTCGGCGCTCATCAGTGCGAAGCGCGCATCCAGTTCGGCGCGAGCGCCTTCGTCGTCACTGTGCTCGAGCTGGTCCAGTGCGCCATCGAGGAACTTGAGCTTGCGGATCACCAGATCGTCGCCGAGCACGAACGACAGATTGTCGTCCAGCACCAGCGCCAGCTTGGTGACCTGCTTGCCGGCTTCCAGATGCTTGTCGATCTCGTCGCCGCGCAGTTCCTGGTGCTGGCACTTGACCACCGCGCCGCCTTCGATGGGGTCCTTCATCTCGCACTCTTCGCCCAGGCTCAGGCCTTCGGGCAAGGGCTCGCCGGCGATCCAGCCGGTGAGGACGGCGCGCGGTGCCACTTCGGCGTTCAACGGCAGCGCCGGAAAGCTGCCGAGCGCGCCACGGATCTCGCTCATCACGTTCTCGCCACTCTTGCGGCTGGAGGTGTTGACCGCGATGTAGCCATGCTGCAGATCCAGGATGGCGTCGGTGCGCGAGCTCTTGACGAAAGCGCGCGGCAGCAGCTCATGAATCAGGTCGTCCTTGAGCCGCTTGCGCGCCTTGCCACCGGGGCGACGGCCTTCTTTCTCTTCGATCTCGGCGACCTTGCGCTCGAGCAGATCGTTGACCACCGCGCCGGGCAGGATCTTGTCCTCGCTACCGACGGTGAGCCACAAAAAATCTTCCAGGCGGTGCGAAAGCACTTCCTGCTCGTCGCGACCGAATGGAGAGATGAAACCGCGCGAGCTTATTTCCAGCGGGCCGACCGGCTTGAGCTGCACCTGCGGCAACAGCGTATCGATTTCGGAAAAATCCAGCGTGGTCGGAAAACGGAACAAGGTGAGATTGCGAAAGAACATGCGTAAGACCAAAGAAGAAGAAACGTGGAGTGTGGAAGGCGGACGGCGACCGGGTGGGCCGCGTCAGTCGCTGTCGTGTGGGGTGTCGCTGGCGGCCAGCCATGCGTTCGAATCGGGACCGGCCGCTGCTGCGTCGCTGCGGCCCAGCGACCAGAAATCGAACAGCGTGCGGTCCGCCATTTGCGCGGGGCGCACATCGCCTAGTGCGCGGGCGATCTGATCGACCCGCCCCGGCTGCTCACGGTCCCACTGCTGCAACATCCTGCCGACCTGCTGGCGCTGCAGGTTTTCCTGGCTACCGCACAGGTTGCACGGAATGATCGGAAACTGGCGTGCCTGCGCGTAGTCGGCGATGTCGGCTTCACGCACATAGGCCAGCGGGCGGATCACCACATGCTGGCGGTCGTCGCTGTGCAGCTTGGGCGCCATCGCCGCGAGCCGGGCGTGGTGAAACAGGTTCATAAAAAACGTGGCCACGATGTCGTCGCGATGATGGCCGAGCGCGATCTTGGTCACGCCATGCGCCTGCGCATAGGCGTACAGCGCGCCGCGCCGCAGACGCGAGCACAGCGAACACATCGTTTTGCCAGCCGGAATCACCCGGCTGACCACCGAATAGGTGTCCTGCTCGACGATGTCGAACGGCACGCCGAGGTTGCGCAGATAGCTCGGCAACACGTGGGCGGGGAAGTCCGGCTGCTTCTGGTCCAGATTGACCGCCACCAGGGTGAACGGCACCGGCGCCTTGCGCTGCAACTGCAGCAGCATGTCCAGCATGGTGTAACTGTCCTTGCCGCCGGACAGGCACACCATGATCTTGTCGCCGGCCGCGATCATGCCGAAGTCGGCAATCGCCTGACCCACCTGGCGCTGCAGGCGTTTGGCCAGGCGCAGCTGCTCGGGCGGTAACCGCTGGCGCGGGTCACGCGGCGCAGGGTCGGTCAGAGGGTGCGGCAGCGGCAGGGCAGCGGTCATAAGCCGGCCATTGTAGCTGCCCCGAGCGCGGCAGGCCGGTGCCGAGCGTGCGCGGCTGAATGAGCGGTCAGTCGGCTGATGGCAGCTCGTTCCGGGCCTGTGCGCCCTGTCGTGACGCGAGCGAACCCATCGCGCTGGAACAGCGGCGCGCCGAGCGTTACGGCAGCTTGGACAGCGGCGCTGGTGCGGCGTTTGCCGACGGCACCATCACGTTGGGATGTGGTCAAATATGCCGCGAGCAGCGGTGAGCCCACGCAGATCAGCGGCCACCAGGATGCATAAGAAAACCTGATCAATCAGTCTCTGAAGCGTTGATGTTGCGCAGGTAATCGCCTGCTGCGCGCGCGCACCGTTGCGTGCAGCGCTACGGTGACTCGGTTGTCTCCGACGCAGCCGGCGCGGTCACCGAATCCCGCTTGACCAACAGGTGCGGGACTACATGATCGACCATCTTCGCCGTGCGCTCCTTGGCGCGAATCGTCTTCAACACGATATCCAGCGCGGCATCGGCCATTGTGGCGATGGGCTGCTGCACGGTGGTGAGTTCGGGCCACACGGCCGTGGCGGCGGAGGTATCGTCGAAGCCGACCACCGACAGATCGCGTGGCACATCTAGCCCGCGTCGATGCGCGACCGAAATCGTAGCGGCGGCCATGTCGTCGTTGCTGGCGAAGATGGCGCTGGGGCGACGTTTGCGCGCCAGCAGTTTTTCCGCAGCGATCAAACCCGACTTGTAGGTGTAGTCACCCGGCTTCACCAGATGCCGATCCAATCGCAACCCGGCATCGGCCAGCGCAGCCTGGAAACCTTCGAAACGACGCGTACTCGCAGACAAATTGGGATTCCCGGCGATATAGCCGATGCGCGTATGCCCCTGGGCGATCAGATGCTCGGTGATTTCCTTGGCAGCGGCGAATTCGTCGATACGCACGCAGGCCACGTCGGGAAGGAAATGGTTGGAGGCGATCGCCACCACCGGCACCTTGGCGCGCACCAGTGCCAATACCACCGCCTTCGACTCGCACAACGGTGGCGGCAGGATCGCCCCAGCAACGCCTTTGGCGAGCTTGCGTGCGGCCTTACGCTCGGCATCGGCATCCAGGTCGTCCCAGCAATCGATCACCAGCTGGATCGAAGTGCCCGATACCACCCGCAACACGCCCAGCAGCAACTCGCGCAGGTACGCGCCCCTAGGGTCGCTATAGATCAATGCGATGCGCGTACTCTGCGCGGCTGCCAGCGCGCTTGCCGCAAGGTTGGGCGTATAGCCCAGCTTGTCGACCGCGCGCCGGACTCGCTCGCGGGTCGCATCGCGCACGCTGCGGTTGTTGTTGACCACACGCGAGACCGTCATTGGCGACACCTTCGCCAGCGCCGCCACTTCATCGATGGTAGTTGCGCGGCTGGTGCGGCGGACCGATTTCCTGACCTTCTCCAAGCGTGGCCTCTTCAAGTGAGTGCGAAAGCTCCGGGATGCACACGTGCTATTGCTACAACCCCGGTGCCATGTGCCTGCATGCGTGTGCAGGTCATGGTACCGGGAAGCAGGCAGAGCGGCGACATGCGCCTAAGCACGTCCACGCCGCTGGAACATGCCGCATGCGCCTGATAGGACGCTGTGACGAGTATTGTCGTGCGTTGGTGCTGATGTGGCTGGCGCTGCCATGTGGCGGCATGTTGGCCACTGCCGGTGCACATCCCGAGAACGGCTACGATTTATGGTTTCGCTACCAGTGGCTGGCCAATGCCAAGCCATTGCGTGATAGCGCAAGCGAGCTGGTGGTCATTGGCGACGTGCCGACCTTGCACGTGGCGCGTGAGGAATGACAACGCGGCTGCATCTGCGCATGCTAAATCATTGGCACAGCCTCGATGGCCTGGCCGAACGGGACCATGCCGGTGCCTCGCTGTGGAACTGGCTGTCGTTCTTCGATACCGATGGCACTGCGTACCTGCTCAACAACGGCTCACCGGAAGGCACACCGTTCGGCAGCATGCTCGGGCCTTTTGCCCAGTGGGAACCGGACCGTACCACGGAGAGCTGACCATGCATTCGCACCCCGCCCACCTCACCACTGCCGCACGGCGCGCACTTGCACGCGGCGTGCTGGCGATGACGCTTGCGGCAGGCAGCACACAGGCTGCAACGCCGCCGCCGTATCTGGACACGCAACGCGCTTTCGACGCGCGCGCCGCCGATCTGGTGTCGCGCATGACGCTGGAACAAAAAGCTGCGCAGATGCAGAACGACGCGCCCGCCATCGCGCGCCTGCACGTTCCTGCCTAAGACTGGTGGAACGAAGCGCTGCATGGCGTTGCGCGTGCAGGCGGTGCCACGGTGTTTCCGCAAGCCATCGGGTTGGCGGCCACATTCGACACGCCGTTGATGGCCGACGTCGCCACCGCCATCAGCGACGAAGCACGCGCCAAGCATCACGCCTTTCTCGCGCGCGGCGAACACAAGCGCTATCAGGGACTCACGTTCTGGTCGTCGAACATCAACATCTTTCGCGATCCGCGCTGGGGCCGTAGGCAGGAAACCTATGGCGAAGATCCGTTCCTGACCGCACGCATGGGCGTGACCTTCGTGCAAGGCCTGCAAGCGCAGCAAGGCCCGTATCGCAAGCTCGATGCCACCGCCAAGCACTTCGCTGTGCACAGCGGCCCGGAGGCCGACCGTCATCATTTCGATGTGCATCCGAGCGAACGCGATCTCTACGAAACCTATTTGCCTGCGTTTCAAGCCCTGGTGCAGGAAGGTAAGGTCGCTGCGGTGATGGGCGCCTACAACCGCGTCAATGGCCAGTCCGCATCGGCCAGCGCACGGCTGGAAGGCATTCTGCGCCGCGATTGGGGCTTCCACGGTTACATCGTCAGCGACTGCGCCGCCATTGGCGACATCTGGCAGAACCACAAGATCGTGCCCACGCCCGAGGCCGCCGCCGCGCTCGGCGTCAAGCACGGCACCGACCTGGATTGCGGCGTTACCTATGCCGCGTTGCCGGCTGCGGTACGCGCAGGCTTGATCGACGAAGCCGGCATCGACACCTCGCTCAAGCGCTTGATGACCACGCGCATGCGGTTGGGCATGTTCGACCCGTTGGCCAAGGTGCCGTGGGCGCAGATTCCGGCCTCGGCCAATCAATAGCCGCAGCATGATGCACTGGCGCGCCGCACCGCGCGCGAGTCCCTGGTGTTGTTGAAAAACTACGGCTTGCTGCCGCTCAAGTCCACGCTCAAGCGCATCGCCGTGATCGGCCCCACCGCAGACGACCCGATGTCGCTGCTGGGCAATTATTACGGCATCCCCGCCGCGCCAGTCACCATTCTGCAAGGCATCCGCGATGCCGCACCGCAGGCAAAAGTGGTCTACGCACGCGGCAGCAATCTGGTGGAGGGCCGCGAAGACCCCAACGCCACCGCGCCGATCGACACGCGCTATCTGCGCACGGCTGCAGGCGCCACGCAGAACGGCCTCACCGGCGAATACTTCCGTGGTCGAGCGTTGGCTGGCCAACCGGCGCTGACCCGCATCGACCCACGCATCGCGTTCCGCTGGGATCGCAATGCACCCACCGACGATGCGGTAGGGCGCGGCGAGTTGCATGCAGACCGCGCGCTCGGCAAGAACGACTTCAGCGTGCGCTGGCATGGGCAATTGCTGCCGCCGGTGTCAGGCACCTACATGCTGCAGATCGCCGCCGACGATGGCGTACGTCTGTACCTGGACGGCAGGCTGCTGATCGACCAATGGAGCGACGCCCCACGCATGCGCGGCGGCAATGTCAGTGTCGCGTTGCAAGCTGGAAAGGCCTACCACTTGCGCGTTGAATATTACGAGGCCACCCGCGATGCAGGTGTGCGCTTGGCATGGCGTATGCCCGGTGCCAAACCGCCATTGCGCGAAGCGGTGGACGCCGCGCGCAACGCCGATGTAGTGGTGTTCGTCGGCGGCCTCACCGGCGATGTCGAAGGCGAAGAGATGGACGTCAACTACCCCGGCTTTGCCGGCGGCGACCGCACCGACACGCGCCTGCCCAAACCACAACGCGACCTTCTGCAAGCGCTGCAGGCCACCGGCACGCCAATCGTAGTGGTACTGACCACCGGCTCGGCTTTGGAGATCGACTGGGCGCAGCAACACGTACCCGCCATCCTGCTGGCCTGGCACCCCGGCCAACGCGGCGGCAGCGCCGTGGGCGATGTGCTTTTCGGCCATGCCAGTCCCGGCGGCCGCTTGCCGATCACATTCTACAAGCAAGACGAGCGCCTGCCCGCCTTCGACGACTACGCCATGCGCGGCCGCACTTACCGCTACTTCGCAGGCAAGCCGCTGTACCCGTTCGGCCATGGTTTGTCGTATACGCAATTTGCGTATTCCGATCTAGGCCTTGATCGCAGCACACTGGCAGCCGATAGCTCACTGCGCGCCACAGTAAAAGTGAAGAACACCGGCCAACGCGCAGGCGATGAAGTCGTGCAGCTCTATCTGCACCCGCTCACACCGCAGCGCGAACGCGCCATCAAGGAACTGCAGGGCTTCCAGCGCATCACCCTGCAACCGGGCGAACAACGCGAACTGCGCTTCACCATCACACCCCGCGACGCCCTGCGCATCTACGACGACCAACGCAAAGCGTATGCCGTGGACCCAGGCGCATACGAGGTGCAGATAGGCGCCTCCAGCGCAGACATCCGCAGCAAACAAGGTTTCACCGTCACCGACAAATAACGCCTCCAAAGCTCCTCGGCCTGCAGGACCCCGGTCCCCTCTATGGGGAGAAGGGTTGGGGTGCGGGTACGGTCAGCAAGCGACCTTGCAGCACCTCACAATTCCAAACAAAACCCCCATGCCACTCCCATAACTCTCCCTCACACCCCACCCCTTCCTACCCGAAATCACGCTAAAACCCAACGACAACCCCATACAAACCATCATCGTCATCGTCCACCTGGGCGTTGGCGCCTTCCACCGCGCGCAACAAGCCGTCTATATCGACGACCTGCTGCCGAAACCCCCACCTGGGCCATCTGCGCCGTCTCGTTAGTCGTCCCTGAAAAATCCCCTTCAAGCGCCAAGTGCCGTCGGTGACAGCGGCACGGCACTCAAGGATGACCATCCCATCGCCCGCATCCAGGCACGCAAAAACACGATCCAGCGCAGCAGCCAACGCAGGTTGTAGCCGGCCGCGCAGCCGAGCACGTGCAGCGCATCGCCTTGGGCACCTTTCAGCCTGCAGCGACGCAACCGGCAGTCGTCTTTCAGATGTCCGATCACCGGCTCCACCGCCTGCCGTCGCTTGATCCAGCGCCATTGCCGTCGCGTCAGCGTCTTGGCCTTGCCGCGATGCAGGACCTGCACGCCACATCGACCTCGCGCCCGCGATCGCCCAGGTCCACGATCGCCACCGTCGGTTCTACGCTCACATCCTGCAGCAACCCGCGTGTCTGCTCCAGCTGCTCGGCCAAGGTATCGCCGTCGTACGGGTTGCCCGGGAAGCTGCGCGCACCCACGACCAATCCCTTGCAGGCGGTGACTGCAATGCCGACCTTGACGCCGAATTCGTACGCTTGACGCGCCTTGCCCTTGCCGATGCATTCCACTTCCGGGGCATGCAATGCGTACAGTTTTTGTTTGTCCTTCGGACGCTGCGTGTACAGCCGTTGCGCACGTTCCAGCCAGACAGCGATGCGCTCGCGCACGCCGGTGTTTACCTGATCGAGTTTGCGTTGGATGTCGCGCATGAGCCGTCCCAGCACTGTGCGTTGACGTCGCAGCACGCGCTGCATGCGCTTGAACTGGCGCGCATGCGCATACCGACCTGCCTTGCGGCTCAGGGCCGGGCCTTGCCGCGCGTAGCTCTGCCGCAATCCGATGCCGTGCCGCTTGGCCAGTAACACCAGCTTCTTGCGTGCCACCTCCAGCAAACGGCTGTCGGTCGGATAGGCGATCGCCTTTTCCTGCACCGTGGTGTCCACGATCACCCGCGACAACTCGCGTGCGTCCACCGCCTGCATCGCATGCGCGGCGTTGATGGTGTGCGCCAGCAGCTCTTCCATCCCGGTCTCACCCAGGCGCTGCCGCCAGCGCGTCAGCGAGCTGGCATCGCACGGCAAACGCGTCTGGAACACGACCTCACCGGTGAAGAACTGCCAGTACGGATTCTCCAGCCAGCGCTCGCACACCGCTTCATCGGACAGGTCGTAGGCGTGTTTGAGGTAGAGCAAACCGGCAATCAGCCGCACCGGCAATGCCGGCCGACCGCCACCGGCCTGGGTGGCCGGCAAGCGCGATGAAAGTGCTTGTTCCAACGCCGTCCACGGCATCCGTTGGCTCAGCCGCGCCAGCCGATGACGCAGATCGATCTGGTTCTCCAGCCGCGAACGAAACAACTCGTCGGCAGGCATGTCTTCGGCAGCAGGACGGCGTGTACGCATGACTGAAAATTGCCAGAAACCAGCCTTCAGCGTAGCGAACACTGGTAGTTCTGGCACGCCGGTGCAGACATCAAGGCCTTGCGGTCGTTGGGTGGTTGGGGTTTTTCAGGGGCGACTCGTTACACAGCCCACACGTACGCGACGCCCTACGTCACCTTCCCGCGCCTGATGGTCGACAGCGTCATCCCCAGCGACCACAGCGTCTGCTCAACGGGCCACACTCCGCACTCGCTTATCTAAGTGTTCAGTCCCGGCATTAGATGCATCGAATCCACCTTGAACCGCTTGGGTTCGGATGTCCGCTGCTTGCAGATGAATTCTTACGGTGTCTGGCCCTTCAGGGCATTGAGCCTGCGAGCGGAGTTGTAGGCGTCGATGAAGTCGGCCAGATGCTGATGCAGTTGTGCGTGGTCGTCGTAGTGGAAGTGTTGCAACGTGCCTACACCGCGCTCAATGCTGCAAGTCCAGTAGGCGTGCTGCGGTGGTGCGCTCAAAGTCATTCAAGCATCGCTTTGATGCGACAGACCGTTCAACCGGGCTGATCCATAAATCCGAAAAAATAATTTCTCGGATTGCACTCTGACCTGCATCTGCTGTGGTAAACATTGTCACATCGGGGGGAAGGGGCAACTGGGATGGATTTCATTGATCAACTGCGTGCGCTTGCAAGAGACATCAGTACGAACCGCGCACTGATTCAAATGGAAGAAGCCACCAAGAATGCAATGGTGATGCCTCTCATCCAGATTCTGGGGTACAACGTTTTCGACCCGCTTGAGGTCACCCCGGAAATTGTGGCGGATGTTGGAACCAAAAAGGGCGAGAAGGTTGATTACGCCATCCTTCGCGACGGCAAGCCCATCATCCTCTTCGAATGCAAGAGGGCAGGCGCTGAACTGAGCATCAACCACGCCAGCCAACTCTTCCGCTACTTCCACGTCACTGCCGCTCGCTTCGGGGTTCCCACCAACGGCTTGGTCTATCGATTCTTCACCGACTTGGAACAGCCAAACAAGATGGATGAGAAACCGTTCTTTGAGTTCAACATCTTGGACTTCAAGGACCGCGACGTTGAAGAACTGAAAAAATTCGCAAAGGCCGCGTTCGATCTGGACACCATCCTGACGACTGCGAACGAGCTGAAGTACACACGAGCGATTCAAACAAGGCTGGCGGAGTGGATGCATCATCCAAACGAAGAATTCGTCAAACTGGTTTCCGCCGACCTCGTCGGGAATCGACGCTTTACACCTGCAATCCGCGATAAGTTCACATCGATCACACGTCGTGCCTTTGATCAGCTGATCAGCGAGCGCATCAATGAGCGACTTAAAGGAGCAATGGCACCTGAAGCGATCTCAATCGGTGAGCATCCGGTGACTGTCGTTGCGGACCAACCCGCCACGACGACGTCACCACTGATAGCCGACTCTCTGATCGTCACCACACCGGAAGAAATCGAAGGCTTCCACATCATTCGGGCAATCGTACGTGAAGTGATTCCTGGCAAGCGTGTTTTCATGAGAGACGCACAAACCTATTGTGCCATCCTTCTTGACGACAATAACAGGAAACCGATCTGCAGACTTCGCTTCAATAATCTTCAGAAGCTACGACTTGGAATTTTCAATCAGGACAAAGAAGAGGAGCAGCTTGATATCAGCTCGATCGACGACATCTACAGCTTTGCAGACAGGATCAAGGCCACCGTCAACGCTTATTTGCCTCAGGAAGTCTGACCACGGATCAGCGAGCCTCTGGACAACTCACCGGCATCCAGCCAACTTCTGAGCAATTCATGGCGTAGCGGGTGAACTTGGAGTGGCTAACGAAACTATTGCGCTCACCGTCAGGCGGGCGCGGCTGGCGCTCAGAAGCGTCATGTAGCACTCGCACTCCGGTTCTGAGCGCGCCTTCTTCACCCACCTGACGAATGCGCAATAGTTTTGTTAGCCGCTCTTACACGCAGCGACACGAGAGTTACTACAATGCCAAATATTCTTTGCGAGGTAAATGTCATTTTTAATAAATTCGGCTTTATAGTGGCTCTTGCTGCTTTTTCATTTGATATAAGTGCATTTTAAGAAATAAAAGATTAAGAAGTGGGAGGAAGCCTCCGTGGAGGCCCAGTCTCAGGCGCTCTCATTCGTTGAAGACGTTTCCCGTGCACGAAGTGCGGGTTTATCTGTCGCCGCTAGCGAGATAGGCGTTTCGGATACAGTAGCTGTTTCTAGAGCGTGTTATGAACTTTGCCCTTGTCACGCTAACGTATACGGATGAAGCCTCGTAAGCCTTATTCCACCGATATTTCCGACGAAGAATGGGCCTTTGCGGCTCCCTATTTGACGCTGATGGACGTGCAGGCACCGCAGCGCAAGTATGAGCTACGCGCGATGTTCAACGCACTGCGGTGGATCGCGCGCGCCGGCGCACCATGGCGATTGCTTCCCAACGATTTTCCGCCCTGGGAAGCGGTGTATCAGCAAACACAGCGCTGGCTGCAAGCGGGCTGCTTTGAGGCCATGGTCAGTGATCTGCGCTCACTCTTGCGTGTGGCGCAAGGGAAAAAAGGCCAGCCGAGCGCGGTCATTTTCGATGCTCGCACGCTGCAGTCCACCTGCGAAAGCGGGCCGCGTGCTGGATACGATGGCTATAAACGCAAGAAAGGCAGCAAGGTACACATGGCCGTCGATACGCTTGGACATCTGCTCGCTGTCCAGGTGACGCCGGCTAATGAGCAGGAGCGCGCGCAAGTCCGATCGTTGGCACAAGAGGTACAACACGTGACCGGTGAAACGGTCAAGATCGCCTTTGTTGATCAGGGCTACACCGGTCAAGAACCGGCGCAGGCGGCCACGGAAGAAGGCATTGAGTTGCACGTGATCAAGCTGCAAGAAGCGAAAAAAGGCTTTGTCTTGCTGCCGCGCCGTTGGGTTGTCGAGCGCAGCTTCGGATGGGCCAATCGTTTCAGACGGCTGGCACGCGACTACGAGCGATTGCCGGAAACCTTGGCCGGTTTGCACTTCGTCGTCTTCACGATCCTGATGCTTGGAAATGCAGCCACCCTCTTTCAAAGTTCATAACACGCTCTAAGACCAGCGATTTGCCAAAGATCCAGCGTGGCACGCAGAAGCGTTTCGGAAATGTACTCTTCGACACTCAGTTGCGGGAGGAAAACGGCAAGCCAGTAGTTATCTTAGAAGCAAGTCAGGGCTGTATACATTGGGACTTTGCAAAGCAGAAGCTGTTGCTTGGAAGGGTGGTCTTGCCACCGCTGGCTAACGATCCCAGGCCGACGTTCGGTTACGCGCTTTTTTCCGGGGGATCGGCAGCGACAATGTTTTTCGATGCGACAGGATCTAATTGTTTGACAGGCGTTAGAATTGAGGATCCCACAAGGCTAACGCGCCAGATTCGCGAAAGTGAATTGGAAGCAGGGAGGAAATGATCGAGTTCTAAGGAAGCTCTGAACAATTAGCCACGCCAGCCGGCGATGCGCTCCAGGGTGCCCATCACGCGCGCCGTCGGCAGGTTTAGGTCTACCTCGATGGCCAACGCTTCACGGCTGAAGTCGTCGATGATGTTGAACGTGCGAAAGCAGCGTCCGTTCCACAGCGTATCGGACATCAAATCGATCGACCAACCCGCGTCGAGCCGATCGCCGCACACCAGCGGCTGCGCATGCCGCATGGGCACGCGGCGTCGCAAATTGCGCGTCATCAGGCAGTACATGCGCCGTACCCTCTTGTGATTCCACGCCAGCCGCGCCCGCCGATGCACTGGAATAACCTCCCGAAGCCGCGCTCGGGAAAGCGTTCGACCAACTCCGATAGCACCGCGATCACTTCCTCGTCCCGGTCGGGCCGATGCACGTCGCGCGCCGTGGAGCGCACCTTGGGTTTCCTTGGGGCTAGTGTGACCCGAGACCTCTGGATCTATGCGTGGACTGATTTTAGCGGGAGGTGACAGGATGAGGCGCGCCGCCGTTTCGCCAGCGGAGCGCAGGAATTGCCGCAGCCTCGGGCATGTTGGCAAGCGGGGGTGACGCGCGCAGCCTGGGGTTGTGTATGCTCGGGGGGTGGAAACCCTCTCACCCGCCGAGATTGTCGAGCAGATCGCCGAGTTGCGACGCGCCCACCGTGCGTTGGACGAAGAGATCCAGCGCTTGCCCGCGAACATGGAAGACGAGTTGCAGATGAAGCGCTTGAAGAAGCGCAAGCTGCATATCAAGGACTGTATTACGCGGCTGGAGATGGAGCTGGTGCCTGACGAGCCGGCTTGAGACTCTGTGTTCGGTGGCTTGGGTTCGCTTTGCGATAGCGCAAGTCCAGGCACGGTTACAGGCAGTCTGGTCAGCCGGCGATGGGGGCAGGGGCGTGGTTCATCGCGACTGCCTGCTTGAGCCGAGGCACATCGCGTTGGTCGCTTCGACTGTATCCTCGCCCCAACCCTCTCACGGGGAAGAGAGGCTTTTCGGTGCCTCCTTGGCTCCATTCTGCCGCCTGGCTTGTCCTCAGCCCGCGCGCAGTAGGATCTTGCCGCGACGCCCGGGTTCAGCGCTTGCCGCTGCCGCTTTGCCGGCATCTTCCAGATCGAACACCGCTTCCACAGGCAAGGCCAGTCTGCCGTCGAGCGCGGCGTTCAGCAGTTCCCCGATCATGCGGCGCTTGTCCTCAGCTTGAGTGGCCTGCATGACCTTGCTGCCCCAGAAGCCGCGCACGGTGGCCTGCTTGAAGATCACATCACCACTGGAAATTTCCAACGGTTCGCCGGTCATCGAGCCGAACGAGACCAGCTCGCCACTTTCGGCAAGCAGGCCCAATAGATCGCCTGCCGCTTTGCCGGCGACCGAGTCGATCGCGCGCACGATCGGTGCATTGCCGGCCAGCGCGCGCACCTGGTCCTGCCAGCCACCCTGTGCGGTGGAGAACCCATTGCCGATACCAAGGGCCTTCAATTCGTCGACGCCGGCATCGCGACGCACGAGATTGATCACGTTAATACCGCGTGCGGCGGCGAACATGGCAACGGTTTTGCCGACGGCACCATTGGCGGTGTTTTGCACGATCCAGTCGCCTTTTTCGACGTGCAGGAATTCGATCAGCATCAATGCGCTTAAGGGCATGGCGATCAATTGGCAGCCGCGATCGTCGTCTAGTGCGTCGGGCAGCGGGACGACGCCGTCTGCGGAGGCTAGGAAGTATTCCGCCCAGCTTTCATGCACGCCGGCTGCGACGACACGTTGGCCAACTGGCAGATCTACGAAATCTTTGCCAAGTGCGTCGATCACGCCAGCTGCCTCGCTGCCGCCGATTGCGGGCAGTTCGGGCTTGTAGCCGTAGTTGCCGCGCACAGTCCAAAGGTCATGGTTGTGCATCGGCGAACGTCGCATTGCGATGCGCACCTGGCCCCTGCCTGGCTGGGGCGTGGGTCGCTCGCCGAGTCCAAGCACCTTGGCGGGGTCGCCGAATTGGGTGTGGAGAGCTGCGCGCATGGGAACCTCCTGCCGGGCGCGTAGTGCGACGCGCCCGCTCATTGTGAAAGGGTGGCGCGATGCTATCGGGTGGGCTGCAAGAAGCTGATGAAACGAAAGAAACTGTTGTGTGAAGTTTGTGGTGTTGGTGGAGTGCACCAATAGCCCAGAGCCTGTTGATGCGCGTGCTACCCGACCCTCATCCGCCCTTCGGTCCGCTTCTCCCCATGAAGGGGACCGAGGTCCCGGAGAGAGAAGGGAGCACCGGCCGCGTCTGCGCTCAACTGTTATTGCCCCACCATCGCATCGCCGCTTTACTCAACCGGCGGCACCACCACATTTGGCTTCGCCGCTTATCGACTCGCTCATTCGATCGTATGCTGCAACTCGCGCCCAAGAATGAACTTGTTGGCATCCTTCGCCCGCGCCGGACAAAACTATCTGCGCCATGATGCCGAGCGCATCGCCAGACGCCCGGTTCTCGCCGCCGACACCGTTGCCTAATCCTGCGGCTTGACCGCTTCCTGCGACTTGGCCGCTTCAGGGCTGACACGTTCGATGGTGTGACGCAGCTCGCGGCCAAGAATGAACTTGGCATCTTTCGCCCACGCGTCCAGCCGCTCATCAAACATCAGCTTGCTGTTTTCGTCGGGCCACACCAGACGCAGCTCGCGCAGCTTCTGGATGAAGCTGCGGAACAGGGTTTTGTCGAAGAACTCCGGGGCGGCCGGCGCGTACAGCAAGCTCAGACGCTGCGCGGCTTGTTGGCACAGGCTTTCCAGTTCGCTGGCGCCGAGCACGCCGGGGCCGTTCTTCACCAGCACCGAGATGGCGATGTAATAGCGCTCGAAGGCCTGCTGCAACGAGTGGCCGATCGCGCGCAAGCGGAACACCTCGTCGGTCTGCCCGGTGTTGCGTGCCAGGATGCCGCCGTCGTCGTCGGTGACGTTGAGCAGCAGGCCTTCGCGCACGAACATGTCGATGGTCTGTTCGATGCGTTCGGCAAAGCGATCTTCGCTCCACGGCAGAAACAACTCCGCCTGCAGGAACGGGTACACGGTGCGACCCAAACGCAGCAACCCGGCACGGCTCATGCGACGGTTGTTCTGGAAGCAGCACGCTACCCACGACGACGCGGTAAACAGGTGCAGCACATTGTTGCGGAAGTAGCTCAGCAACACCGCGGTGTCGCCGCTGACGCTCAGCACATCCCCCAGCGGATGCGACACGCGCGTAAGTACGTTGATCTCTTCGGCGTGGGTGATGATGCGCGCCGGGGTATGCGGGGTGACGGTGACGCGGTGCGAGTACGGCATCTCTGCCAGCAGCTTCTTGCACAACTCGATCTGTGCGATCAGGTCGGCCTCGCCCATCGCGTGCTTGGGCGTGGACAGCAGCGCCAGTGCGAGCAGGTTGATCGGGTTGACGTCGGCGGCGCAGTTGATGCGCGTCTGGATCTGCGTCGACAGCGTGTCCACCGCTGGCGCCAGCCAGGTGGGTTTTTCATCGTCGGGCAGCGGTTGGCCGTCCCAATCCGGCGCGTGCCTGGCAAGCACCTCGCTGAGCGCGATCGGCTCGCCGAAGTTCACCACCACCTGGCCGTAGTTCTGCTTGAGCACCTTGGGAATCGACCACAGCAGGCGCCAGATGGATTCTTTTTCTTTCGGTCGGCCGGTGAGTTCGTCGAGGTAGCTGTTGCCTTCCATCAGCTTCTCGTAGCCGATGTACACCGGCTGGAACAGCACCGGTTTGCGCGGCTGACGCAAATAAGCACGCAGCGTCATTGCGATCATGCCGCCCTTGGGTTGCAGCAGACGGCCGGTGCGCGAGCGCCCGCCTTCGACGAAGTATTCGATCGAATATCCACCGGCCACCAGTTGCGCGACGTATTCGCTGAGCACCGCCGAATACAGCGCGTTGCCGCGGATGCTGCGCCGGATGAAGAATGCACCGCCCTTGCGCAACAGCGTGCCGACCATCGGCAGATTTAGATTGATGCCAGCCACGATGTGCGGCGGCACGATGCCCCGTTCGTACAACAGGTAGCTCAGCAGCAGGTAATCCATGTGGCTGCGGTGACTGGGCACATAGACCACTTCGTGCCCAGGCGCGGCCTGCTTGAGCTTGTCCAGGTGATGCACCAGCACGCCGGCGTAGATACGGTTCCACACATGGGTCAGCAGGAAGCTCGCCGAGCGCACCACTGGGCTGGAATAGTCGGCGGCGATTTCCCAAGCATAGGCATGCGCCTTACGCCAGGCATCAACGTGCTTGCTGTTGTCGCGCTTGGCCTGGATGATGATGGCCTCGCGCACCGAGTCGGCGGCAAGCACCTGATCCACCAGCAGCCGACGGGTGGATAGATCCGGGCCGATCACTGCCTCGCGAATGCGCCGGAAGTGCATGCGCAGCACCCGCTGCAACTTGCGCAAGGTGCGCTCGGGCGGCAACCCCTCGGCAACGATCTGACGCAACGAGATCGGCTGAGCGAAGCGCACGATGGTGGTGCGGCCGTTGAGCAGCACCGACAACAGGCGGCGGAAACGGCCGACCAGCGCCCAGTTTTCCGAGAACAGCACCGCAAACCAGCCGCTCTGCTTGTCCGGCGCGCGGCCGACGAAGATCGACACCGGTACCAAATGCACGTCCAGTTCGTCGCGCACGCGGTGCGCCTGCAGCAGCTTGGCCAGCGAGTCGGAGTGGGTCTTGCCGCCACGCTGCTCGGGAATCAGCGAATTGCTGCTGCTGCGCCGTGACAGGGCCAGGTAGGCACGCTTGCGCTCCAGCGGGTCACCCGGCAACGGCACCAGCGGTGACGGCAGGCCGACCTCACGGCAGGCCTTGTCCAGGATCAGCGCGTTGGACAGGCCGTAGTCTTCCAGCACGTACACCACCGGGCTACCGTCGTCGTAGCGGCCGGGTTGGTCCGGTTCGATGGTCAGGCTCAGCCACGGGTCGGCCAGGCGGCCGAGCAGGCGCGCCCACCAGGGGCGTTTGGCGTTGCGGCCGGCCGCCAGCACCGGCGTAGTAAGCGGGGGGGTGTCCAACGCCGACGGCGCGGCAGACAGCGCCACGGAGGTCGCACCGGGGTTGGCGGCTGCGGCAGCGCTGGGCGGGGCGGGCTGGCCGTTCGGGAACGGCAGGGGATTCTGTTCTGGCATCGCGGTCATTATCGCCCAGCTGGGCGTTGCCCGGTGTTGGCGGGCATGGCGGGCGCAGCCGCCGGGGTGTCAGGCGTTGCAGCGGCATCGGGTAAGGGCTGGGCCGGCGCAGCGCTGAGCAGCGCCTGCACCTCGTCCTGGGTCTGCTGCTGGTACCAGTGCCCGTCACGCTTGATCAGGTCGACGGTCAGGTCGATGTCGTGCGCGGCCAGTAGATAGCGCAGCCGCACCTGGGCGCGGTCGCCGTCTTGCTTGATCAGGCCGGCGCGCAGCCCATCCAGGCTGTTGTCCAGCGACAGGTCGTAACGCTTCAGTACCTTCTTGCACGCTGACCAGAACGGCCCGAGCCGGCGCAGGCTTTCTTCCATGCCCAACCGCTGCAGATCGGCGTCGGACCTGATGCCAGTGGCGCGGGCCGCGGCTACCAGGTCGGCGATGCTGGCCTTGGCGCGCGTGCGATCGGCCAACGGCGCGGTGGCGGCCCAGGCGCTCAGGGCGTCGACCAATTGCACGTAATGGGCACGCTGCTCAGGCCGGTAGTCGTTGCGGCTGCGCAGATACTGCACGCCGAACTGGCCCAGCGACTGTGCGGCCTGGGCGATGCCCTGCGCTTGCCCAGCCAGTTGAGCATCGAAGGACTGTTGCAGGCCGCGCTCGGCGCCCGGCGCCGACAACGATCCCAGTAACGCGCCGACCTCATTGGGCAGCGGCAGCTCGGTCAGTGGCCAGCGACTGGCACCGCTACGCCAGGCTATTTCCAGTTGGGCGTACTGCGCAGGCGTGACCCGGATCCGTGCATAGGCGACCAGATCGTTGCGCCGCAGCGGCAGTGTCATCGACTGCATCGCCGCGGCCGGCTCGGCCTTGGCCCCCGGCAATGCAGCGGCAGTGTCGTTGCGCTGGCAGCCGCTGACGCATAGCGCGGCCAGTAGCGCCCACGCGATGGACTGGAACCGGCCTGCGCGGGCGGTAGATAGCGACATGCGCACGATGTTCCCCTTGATTTATGGGCGCATCTTGCTGCCTGAATGCACCGGCGGCAAGGCATGGCCCGTGCACCCAGGTATGGCCGCAAGATGTTGAGTTTTGTAGTTTCATGCACGTTGTCGGCCAGTGCCCGACATTGACGACTGGTGTCTCATCCGGACAAACGTGTCCAGGCATTCGCCGCAACCCTTGTGCCACTTGGGTTTGGCACAAGGGTGCAGCACATCACGTAGGCACTTGCAGTTCCTGCTAGAGTCCGCCATCCAGCTCTGGGGCCGGCATCGGATGAAGTTGATGTAGTCCATGCGCATATGTGACACGAACGTTCTGCGCTAACGGATCGTGCGTCTCTCTCTGGCAGGCGACGTCAGCTACATTTTTTTGGAAAGCGCGGCATGAGTCGGCCAAGGTCCGAAGCCGGCGGCAGCGCCAGTTGGTAATGCGACCACGCTGGACACGGTGACGGTCAGCACGCCGATGATTCGCGACGTGAAAACCTCGGAAGTGGGCAACACTATTTCGGCGCGGCAGATTCAGCAGTTGCCGCAGGCAACCCGTAACTTTCTGGAATTTGCCGACACCGTGCCGGGCATGGTGTTTCAGGTGGACGGCAACGGCAACACCAAGCTGCGCGGCGGTGCGTCCAACGCCAGCGCCGGTAATCTGTACATCGACGGCGTGGGCCAGAATAGCTATGTGCGCAGCGGCGGCGTTGCCGGCCAGAGCGATACGCAGGGCAATCCGTTCCCGCAGCTGGCCATCGGCGAGTACAAAGTCATCACATCCAACTACAACGCCGAGTACGGCCAGATCAGTGGCGCGGCGATCACCGCGGCGACCAAGTCCGGCACCAACGACTTGCACGGTGAAGTGTTTTATCGCTACACCGATCAGGATCTGCGCGACAAGCGCCCTGATGAAGAAGAAGGCGGCAAGATCGATTCGCAGACCAAGGAATACGGTTTTGCGTTGGGCGGGCCGATCATCCAGGACCGTATGCACTTCTTCGTCGCCTACGAAGGCAAGGAGAACCTCGCACCCAAGAGCGTGCAGCCAAGTGCGGAGGCAGGAGCGTTCATCGATCAGCTGCCATCGGATCTGGCCAGCCAGTACGGGCCGGCCAACATGCCGTTCGAAGAAGACCTGTTCTTCGGCAAGGTCGATTTCGAGCCGACCGACCGCGATCGCATCGAGCTGAGCACGATTTATCGCGCCGAAACCCAGACCGCGAATGTCGGCGGCACCAACACGCTTGCGCAGGCCACCGACAAGATCAACAAGGACAAGCGCACCAACCTGCGTTGGCAGCACAGTGCCGACAACTGGTTCAACGAAGTCATTGTCGGTACCGAGAACTCGCAGAACAGCCCAACCCCGCGCACGCTCGGCAACGGCATCGTCTATACCTATTTCCAGCCGCGTTCCGGCTCCACCGATATCGATGAGCGCACCCTCCTGACCACCGGCTCGGCTGGCGGCCTCAATTTGCAGCGCAAGAGTCAGAAGGGCTGGTTCATCCAGAACGATCTGACCTTCACCAGCTTCCAGTGGCATGGCGAGCACACCATCAAGATGGGTGCGAGCTACAAGGACATCGAGCTGACCTCGCAGGATGCGGCTGCGGTGAATCCGCAATTCAGCTATCGCGTCAACAGTGGCAGCGTGGCAGCCACGCCGTATCGCGTGGACTTCGTTGCGCCCTATACCACCGCTGGCCAGCGCGCCACTGTGGTGTCGCCGTCCAGGCAGTACGGCATCTATCTGCAGGACGACTGGGCCGCCACCGACAAGCTGATGATCAACATCGGTGTGCGCTGGGATTACGAAGACACACCGGCCTACACCAACTTCGTCACCTCGCAAGACTTCGTCAACGCGCTGTACGCCGACGATCCGGACAATCCCGGCCAGCCGTGGGCCAATCGTCTTGTGCCCAGTGGCATCAACGTTGCCGATTACATCGGCACCGGCAATAACCGCAAGAATTTCAAAAACGCCTGGGCGCCGCGCTTCGGCTTCTCTTATGACCTCTTCGGCGATGAAACCGCAGTGCTGCATGGCGGCGCGCCGCGCTCGTACGATCGCAACCTGTTCGAGCAGTTGGCGTTGGAAACCAGCAAGTCGGCGTTGTCGCCTGTCGCTGTGTACTTCGAAAATCCGGTCACCAACTCCTGTTATCGCAGTGACCGCACATGTGTTGCATTCGACCCGCGCTACCTCAACGGCATCGATCAGCTCAACACCATTCCCGGTGTCGCCGACAGCGCCGAGTTGTTTATGTTCAACAACAAACTCAAGACGCCGTACAGCGACCAGTACAGCATCGGCATCACCAATCAGGTCGGCGAGTGGTTGACGGATGCGACCTTCCAGCGCGTGCTGAGTTACGACGGTTTTGCGATGGGCCTGATCAACCGTTATTCCGATGGCGCGTACTTCCAGAATGGCGACGTGCCGTGGAGCGAGCCTGTTCCGGGCTACCAGAACACCATTGTGGGCAACAATGGTCTGGAACAGCGCAACAGCCAGGTGCTGCTCTCGGCCGACAAGCCGTATACCAAGGAATCCGGTTGGGGTCTGACGCTGTCTTACACCCATACCAGCGCGCGCCAGAACCGCAACATCGATGAACCGTACGGGTTCGACAAGGCAACCATCCGCGACTATCCGTTCGTCAAATCCGACGCGGTGGCTGCGCATCGTTTCGTCGCCTCTGGCTCGATTGACGGCCCGTGGGATGTCACCTTCGGTGCCAAGCTGGTGTTGGCCACGCCCGAGCCGATCAACACGAGCGCCTGCTTCGGCTTCACCGATCCCGATGGCGCAACCTGCCAGCAAGTGGGCGTCACGCCGCCAGGTAGCGGCAAGTTCCTGATCGGTGGCGATATCTGGGGCTACCGCACGCTGGACTTCCAGGCTACCAAGGAATTCACCATCGCCGGCGACTTCAAGATGTCGGCGCGTGTGAACCTGCTCAACGCTTTCAACTTCAAAAACTACGGCGCTTACGCGTACAACGGCTTCGGCAGCGACGGTCAGTTCGACCCAGACATCGCCATCAACACTACTGGCGAAATCAACTACGTGCCGCGCACACTGACCTTCGAGCTCGGCGCCAAGTTCTGATTGGCTTCCATCGCCGCACGTGCCGACACGGGCGTGTAGGGTTTCGAACGAGGCCGGGTGGCCCCGTTCGTTTATCCGTCTGCTGTCTTCGCCCAGGAACGCACAGGCATGGTCCCCGCTGCGCTTCGCAATATCGTTATCGTCGGCGGTGGCACCGCCGGTTGGATGGCAGCGGCTGCCTTCGCGCGGGTACTTGGTCGTCCCTGAAAAATCCACTTCAAGCGCCAAGTGCCGTCGGTGACAGCGGCACGGCACTCAAGGATGACCATCCCATCGCCCGCATCCAGGCACGCAAAAACGCGATCGCGTCTGGAACACGACCTCACCGGTGAAGAACTGCCAGTACGGATTCTCCAGCCAGCGCTCGCACACCGCTTCATCGGACAGGTCGTAGGCGTGTTTGAGGTAGAGCAAACCGGCAATGCCGGCCGACCGCCACCGGCCTGGGTGGCCGGCAAGCGCGATGAAAGTGCTTGCTCCAACGCCGTCCACGGCATCCGTTGGCTCAGCCGCGCCAGCGGATGACGCAGATCGATCTGGTTCTCCAGCCGCGAACGAAACAACTCGTCGGCGGGTCTGTCTTCGGCAGCAGGACGGCGTGTACGCATGGGCGGAAATTGCCAGAAACCAGCCTTCAGCGTAGCGAACACCGGTAGTTTTGGCACGCCGGTGCAGACATCAAGGCCTTGCGGTCGTTGGGTGGTTGGGGTTTTTCAGGGGTGACTACTTGGTCCCACCTTCGGCGCACGGCAAGTTCATGACCGCCGCCGGCGATGTGCCGGCTGACCCGCGCCCGCTGCGCTTCGCCACCGGGCGACGCAAGCACTGCTGGAATCGGGCTGCCGCAACATGCAGATCACCCCGGAGCTGCAATCCATGTTGGACCTGTTCGGCGATAGTGAGTGGGCGCTTCTATCGCAATGCCGAAGAAATGTTTGCCGAGATCAGCTGGGTGCGGGTAATGGTGGGCCAGGGCGTTCTGCCGCAGGGCTACCACCCGCTGGTGGACTAGGTGCCCGATCGCGACACCGAAGGCTTGCTGGCCAGCGTCGCGCAGACCATTGGTCACTGCGTGGAAGTGATGCCGACCCACCGGCAATTCATCGATCGCTATTGGAAAGCGGCGGCGGTGCATTGAGCGACTGCTCGACGCTGCGGCTCTCGATTGCCAGGCAAAAAAAAGGATCGGGCACAAGGCCCGATCCCGTCGAAAACCGGGACAAGCCCGGTGGACAATGCGTGGCACAGCTTCCGACTGACCTCGGACGAGGGGCATCGTACGTAGACTTTAACGTTAAGGCAATACTTTAATTCAATTGATTTAACTTATTGATTTTGCGTGGCTTAGCACGGACCACGTGCGCGTCAGTAATGTCTTATCAGCGCTGCTGCTGCCCCGCCGCCGCCAGAATCTCTGTCTGAATCGCCGCCGCCACCGCCGCCGGATCGGCGGCAAGGCGGATCGGGCGACCGACCACGATGGCGTCGGCGCCGTCGGTGAAGGCCTGCGCCACGCCGACAGTGCGTTGCTGGTCGTCCCCGACCGGGCCGCCGGGGCGGATACCGGGGCAGACGATCGAAAACGCCCGGCCGGTGGCGCGGCGGATCGGGCCGGCTTCCTGGCCGGAGGCGATCACGCCGTCGATGCCGGCGGCCTGTGCGGCCAGCGCGCGCTCCACCACTACCTCGACCGGCTCGCGGTCGATGCCCATTGCGGCCAAGTCCGGCCGGCCCATCGAGGTCAGCACAGTGACCGCCAGCAGACGCATGTCGCCGTGATTGGCCTCGACCGCCGCCTGCAGCATGCCGGCGTGCCAGCCGTGGATGGTGCAATAGCTCACCGGCCACTGCGCCAAGCGGCGGATGGTGCCGGCCACGGTGGCGGGGATGTCGAAGAACTTCAGGTCGACGAACACGCGCTTGTCGCGCTTGGCCAGCGCATCGAGCACGTGGAAATACTCGCCCGACGCCAATAGCTCCATGCCGATCTTGTAGAACGACACCGCCTCGCCCAGGCGGTCGACCCAGGCGATCGCCTCGTCATGGCTGGGCACATCCAGCGCGAAGATCAGCCGCTCATGCGCGGCCAGCGGCAACGGTACGCGGCTCATCGGGCCACCTCCAGCGCGGCGCGCTTGGCGTCGTGGCGCGCCTGCCAGGGCTGCGCGAAATCGTTGTTGAACTGGGCGGGCTCCCGGCCGCCGTAGCTGGGGTTGGGGTTGGGGTTGGGGTTGGGGTTGGGGTTGGGGTTGGGCAGCATCCACCAGCGCTCGCCAAACCAGTCGTGGTACTGCTGCAATAACGCGCCACGCGCCTGACCGGTATTGGCAGTGACCTGTACGAAGTCGCCCAGCTGGTCGCCGAACTGCATCAGCACGCGGTATTTCTGCCCCGCCAGCTGGCGACGGCAGTTTTTTTCGCTGCCGCTCTGCTCGCAGCCCTGCACCAACGTGCCCAACCCCAGAAACACGCTGTCATCGGCCACCGGCAGCCCGACGCTGCGCAGGTTGGTCAGCGTGGCGTCCTTGAGGTGCACAGCGCGGTTGGAGATGTAGATCAGGGTGATGCCGCGGGCACTGGCGGCCTTGGCGAAATCCACTACGCCGGGAATCGCGGTGGCCTTCTTCTCGGCGACCCACTGGTCCCAACTCAGCTCGTCGTACTCCTTTCCATCGCGCAGCAGGCGCGCCTGGTAGGGCGAGTTGTCCAGCACGGTCTCGTCCACGTCCAGCACCACCGCCGGCTTCAGCCCGGTGGCGGCATTGCTGCGTTCTTTGGGCACCAACGCGTCCCAGTTGGCTTGCTTGAGTGCGGTATCCAGCTTGTCGGCCGCGGCGCGGTAGGTCTGCTCGGCCACGGCGCGATATTCCTCCGAGCGCTGCATCCACAACACAGCGTTGAGGTTGTCGTCGCCGGCTGGTGCGGTGGTGGCTACGGGGGGTGTGGCGGTCTTGTCCGCAGTGGCGCTGGGCGCTGCAGTTGCGGATACGGCGGCAGACTGCACAGGCCCCTTGTCGCTGGGCTTGCAGGCGCTCAATGCGAGCGCGGTGCAGGCGAGCAGGGGCAACGGTGCGTAAAGCGAGGGGCGCATGGCATCCACCAGAACAGGAGCGGCAATGAAGTCCGCGATTTTAGCGGGTTCGCACCACACCGCCCGCTCTTGCTAACGGCAGTGCCATTGGCAGTGGCGAATACGCACGGATGGCGGCATGGTCGCTGCAGGGTTTCAGGACCGTTGCCGACTGCTGTCTCTGCCTGCCCCGTACATGCGCAGGCCCACAGTCCCGGCGCCGCGCGGCTCTTGCATGCAGATGTCGATGTAGAAAAGCCGCGCCGCCTGATCGCGCCATCTGAAGAATGACGACACCGGATCGGCATATCCTTGCGAGCTGATTGCCCCGGAGTCACCCATGCCAGAAATCTCGCCCCCGCCCGTCCTCGATACCGCCCAGGCCCGCGTACTCGGCTGCCTGATCGAAAAAGAAGCCACCACGCCGGATGCGTATCCGCTCACGGTCAACGCCGCGCAGGTTGCCGCCAACCAGAAGACCGCACGCGAGCCGGTGCTGAATCTGGAGACCGGCGTGGTGCATCACGCCCTGCGTCAGCTCGAAACAATGGGACTGGTGCGCCAGCAGTTTTCCTCGCGCGCCGAGCGTTACGAACACCGGTTGGGCAGCATGCTGGATCTGACCCGGCAACAAGTCGCCCTGATCGGCCTGCTGCTGTTGCGTGGCCCGCAGACGCTGGGCGAGTTGTATGCGCGCAGCGAACGGCTGGCGCGCTTCAACGATGCCGACGACGTCCGCCATCATCTGGACCGCTTGATCCAGCGCACCCTGGCGGTACAGCTACCGCGCGCTAGCAGCCAGCGCGAAGAGCGCTATACGCATCTGCTCAGTGGCGAGCTGGATGTGGAAGCGTTACAGGCCGCAGCGGCGCGCGCTGCACCGAGTGCTCGCAACAGCGCCGATAGCAGCGAGCTCGAGGCACGCGTGCAAAGCCTGGAGGCCACCGTTGCCGAACTGCAGGATGCGCTCGCTGCGGTGCAGGCACGGCTGGAAGCGGCCGGCGCCTGATCGCCGACGTATTCTCGTAGATGTCCAGGTCACTTTACGCCTGAGAGGAACTAATGGACCGACCGGCCACGATGCCACGCGCGCGGTGCATCGTGAGTCCGTGCTGGCCGACTAAACGATCCAACCTACCGCGGCAAACTCGGCAGGCAGCGGCATCGGCCATTCGGGAACAGGCTATGGGCCATCTTCCCAGTTGGGTTAAGAGGTGCTAACAAAACGTAGCGAGCAGTCGTCAGGTGGGCGCAGAGGAACCGGAGTGTACGCGTGGTACATGAGGATTCCGAGCACTGGCCGCGCCCGCCTGGCGGTGGCGCAGTAGTTTTGTTAGCCGCTCTAAGTGTCATCCTCGTCGAAGGTCGGTAATGACGCTTGCGGCATAGCTGTGGTGCGGTGCGGCACTGCATTTTCTGGATGCAGCGCATTCCAGTCGAATGCAAAGTCGTAAATCGACGCTCCGGACTGGGCCGACCACGAAGGCCCCATCTCCTCCTCCACAAGTTTCTCGAAATCCCAGCTGCTTTCATCCGCCTGCGGCAATCCACCCGCTTGATGCACTGTATCCGAGTCGACTGGAAAGGTGGAACTCGAGGTTTCGAGCTGCGCTGACCATGAAGGTCCCAGCAGCTCCTTCTCAAGTGTCTCGAGAGTCCAGCTGCTTTCATGCGTCTGCGGCAAACCATCCGCTTGATGCAGTGCATCCGAGTCGACTGGAAAGGTGGAACTCGACGCCTCGGGCTGCGCTGACCACGAAGGTCCCAGCAGCTCCTCGGCAAGTGTCTCGAGAGTCCAGCTGCTTTCATGCGCCTGCGGCAATCCACTCGCTTGATGCGGTGCATCCGAGTCGACTGGAAAGGTGGAACTCGACGCCTCGGGCTGCACTGACCACGAAGGTGCCATCAACTCATCCGCAAGTGTCTCGAAATCCAAGTCGCTTTGAGGCGGCGGCTGAAAACCATCCACTTCATCCAGCGCATCCCAGTCGAATTCGGATATGGGACTCGACGCCTCGGGCTGGGCTGGCAACGAAGGCTCCGCCACCCTCTCCGCGGGCGTATCGGGAGTCAAGACGTTTTCAGGCGCCTGCGGCAAACCGCTCGGAAGAGTGGATGGCAACAGGGAGGAGCAAGCAGACCCCGACGGTTCAGCTGTGCTTCCAAGGTCGGGCAACTGCACGTTAGAAGGGCACACCTGGCGCACTTGCATCAGCATGTGTCTCAGAACACTTTTGTAGCCTAAGGTCTTGCCACGGATGTAGAGATTCAAATCGTCATCCAGCATTGGCTCGTGCAAACGCGACGCCATTGGCGCCTTGTCGTTATTGTGTAGCCAAGCGCTGAAGTGGCGCACATGGGCTGACAGCATATCGGCATATTTTTCCCGCTTAATGGATGTCGTTTCGCGGCCGGGCGCCAACAAAGCAGCTTTAAATTGCTCGCTGAGTTGGCGGTCGAGATCGTGCGCCTGACGCTTATTAGCCTGGTCGGGCGACTGCACGTCAGAAGGATACATTTCGCGCACTTGCGTTAACATGTTTCCTATAGCCCTGGTGTCCCTTGGGTATTTGGCATCCTTAAAGAGATTAAAATCCTCATCCAGCGTTGGGGCGTGCAAACGTGTCGCCATTGACGCCTTTTTTTTCGCCTTTAGCCAGGCGCTGAAGGTGTGCATACTGCCTGCCATCTTACCGGAGTAGGTTTCCCCGTTAGCGTATTTCTTCTCGGGGCCGGACGCCGAAAAGGCAATCGACAAAGCATATTGGTATTGCTCTTTGAGTTGGCGGTCGACGTCGGAGATCTCACGCTTATTACTCCGCACGTTACTCTGCACGGCCGGCCTTTCGCCGCGGCAAAAGGCCCTCAGTTTCCGCAGCGCCAAAAACACCGTATACACGCTCAGCCTTTCCTTTTCGATTAAGAAGGTATTGGCGTCACCTTCCAAGCTTTGGGAGTCCAGTCTGCCCGGTGCGCACAATCCTTCTTTATGCGCGGCATGGAGCCATTCACTGAACGCGCGCAATTCGGTTAAATACCGGCGGGAGATAGCAGAAGACGCATCATTGATGAGTTGCGCATCACCAGCAGGAGTCAGATGTCGGGGTAGAGTCGAGATCGTTACCGTTCCGTGGGATTCCACGGAGCGCAGATGTGTCAGTGCTACGGTCACATTCGTGCGGCCAGTCTGTCTTTGGAACTCCTCAGCATCACGTGTCAGCTCGTCTTGGGAGAGCCGGTCTTTCAAGCCACCCTTTTTCTGCTGCTTAAGCCAAGCGCTAAAACTAATCAAAAGAAAAGAATATTTTTTTGCGGTGTTGACGTTGCTCCCGCCCTTCTCGGCACCGTCTAAAAAACCCGCGATGAGTTCCTTATCGGCTGAATAGGATAGATCGGCATCTGACGACCCGGTGCCGCGTGGAATCGGGACTTTGCGCTTACGGCCAAAGGTTGATGAACAATCAACTGGCGCCGGACGTTCTTCATGAATTGCAGCGTCTTCAAAAGCAGGCTGCTGCGCTGTTGCTTCCTGAGACTCAGGCGCATCAGCGCGCCAAAGCGGAGAATGATGAAGAGGACGGCTTGGGGGCGGGCTGTCGTCCGGCAACGCGGAGGAGGGAGACGGTATCGATGTGCGGTTCCGAGCTGGATGCGCGCCCAATCCCGGCGCCGAACGCGCAGCAGATACCTCGGTGCGACGGCGCTTATTCGGTCGAGCTGTCAGTTCGCCGAGAACGCCAAAGGGCGCTGACGACGACGCCATTCCGGCCGGAGCGGCGCCCGGGCTCGCCGGCCGGCCCGTCGCCTGCTCTGGCACGCTTTGGTAGGTGCTCTGGGCATGCGTCCGACGATTGCTGCTCTTGGGCCTCACCATTTTTTTCGCTCCGCTTCGTGATGAAAAAGACCGCTCGTTCATGGGTCTCATCAAGCTGATGCGGCTCAGGGATATCCGCTGAACAGCGCCAGCTCTTGCGCATTGGCTCCACTGGTGAGCTTGCTTCCCGTCTGGTCGAAGCGCTGCCCACCCAGCTCTCAGGTATCGAACATCGTGATCTATCGATCGCAAATCCGGTGCGCAGATGGCGAAGGCGTAGCAGGTTTGCCGAACATCAACCTGAGCGCCCAAGGAAGATCTGCAAACTCCTCCATGCGCTTTCGATCAACGACTGAGACAATCGCCCGATGCGTAAGCATCTGATTTTCAGCATGGACGATCGTCGCGTTTGTGCAACACTCGAAGAGGGCTGACAAAACGTAGCGAGCAGTCACCAGGTAGATGGGGACGGCGCGGAGGAACCGCAGTTTACGAGTGGTACATGCCGATTCCGATCACCGGCTGCGCCCGCCTGGCGGTGAGCACAGTCGTTTTGTTAGCCGCCCTAAGTTCACTCACCACGTCGTGGGTTATTCATAAGTTCTTTAGAGTGGCTGACAAAACCAACCTGAGCGCCGAATTGGCGGTGGCAAGATTGCTGGCATGGCCCGTCGCAATTTTCCCACTACCGATACAGCATGCAGGAGGTTTTTGTTAGCCGCTATTAATCAAACAACGCTTGGATCGCCGCCAAGCCCGCGCTGGCGCGCTCTTTCTTGCGCTCGGCGTCGGCCACCGGGTCGGCGCCGTCGCGCTGCAATTCTTCGGCCGGAAGTTCGTCGAAAAACCGGCTCGGCTTAAGCCGCACATGTTCGCCGAACTTGCGCGTCAACTTGCTGTAGCTCATCCACAACTGCTGCTTGGCGCGGGTGATGCCCACATACAGCAGACGGCGCTCTTCCTGCAGATTGCCTTCTTCCAGGCTCACTTCGTGCGGCAGCACGCCGTCTTCGCAGCCGACGATGAACACATAGCGGAACTCCAGCCCTTTGGACGCATGCATGGTCATCATGCGCACTTGGTTGCCACCATCGTCTTTGTCGTTGCGCGACAGCAGCGCCAGCTGCGCGGCCAGATCGCTGGCGCTGGCGCCGCGTGGGCCGCCCTCGAACCACTCGGCCAATTCGTCCAGATTTCGCTTGCGCCGCTGGAATCCGGTTTCGTCCTTGGATTGATTGCGCAGATCGTTGAGCAGGCCGGATTTGTCAGCCAGCATGCGTACCAATTCGCCGGCCGACATCGTGGCCGAGTGCTGACGCATGTCGCACAGGATATCGTTGAACGCGCTCAAGCCATTGGCCGCACGTGGCGGCAGATGCTGCAATGCGCCCATCGATTCGGCCGCGCGCGACATCGGCACCGACTTGGCGCTGGCAAGCTCGGCCAAGCGCGCCAGCGAGGTCGCACCGACTTCGCGCTTAGGCGATTGCACCGCACGCAAGAACGCCGCGTCATCGTCCGGGTTGACGATCAACCGCAACCACGACAACAGATCCTTGACCTCTTGCCGTTCCAGGAACGCGGTGCCGCCGGTCAAGTGATACGGAACCCGCAGCAGCTGCAGCGCTTTTTCCAGCGGCCGCGATTGAAAATTGCCGCGGAACAGGATGCAGAAGTCGCTCCACGGCACCTGCTTGGCAGTGCCCAGAAATGAAATCTCGGCGGCAACCTTTTCCGCCTCGTGCTCGCCGTCTCGGCATTCCCACACGCGGATACGTTCACCGTCGGCCTGATCGCTCCACAGCGTTTTCAAATGCTCGTGGGGGTTATGCGCGATCAATGCGTTGGCCGCACGCAACACGCGGTTGGAACAGCGGTAGTTCTGCTCCAGCTTGATGATTTTCAGCGCCGGATAATCGCACCCCATCTGCTGCAGGTTTTCCGGATTTGCGCCGCGCCAGGCATAGATGCTCTGGTCGTCGTCGCCCACACAGGTAAAGTTGCCGCGCGGCCCGGCCAGCATCTTCAACAGGCGGTACTGCGCATCGTTGGTGTCCTGGCACTCGTCCACCAGCAGATAACCGATGCGCTCGCGCCAGCCCATGACGATCTCTTCGTTGGCTTCCAGAATCTGCACCGGCAGGCGGATCAGATCGTCGAAGTCCACCGCGTTGAAGGTGGTTAGCCGCGCTTGGTAGCGCTCGTACAGGCTGGCCGCTTCTTTTTCGCGATTGCTGCGTGCCGCCGCCATCGCCTGTTCGGGCGACAGTCCGGCGTTCTTGGCGCGCGAGATCAGGTTTTTGGCGTCTTCGATCGCATCGGGCTTGGCGCCGTGCATCAAGTCCTTGATCTGGGCTGCGGCATCGTCAGAATCGAAGATCGAAAAGCCGCGCTTCAAACCCGCAGCGGCATGCTCGATCTGCAGGAACTTCAAGCCCAGCGCATGGAAGGTGCAGATGGTCAGGCCATCGGCGCCATCGCCACGGATGCGCTTGGCCACACGCTCGCGCATTTCCTTGGCCGACTTGTTGGTGAAGGTGATCGCTGCAATGCGCTTGGCCGGATAGCGGCCGATGGCGATCAGATGCGCGATCTTTTCCACGATCACACGCGTCTTGCCGCTGCCGGCACCGGCCAGCACCAACAAGGGACCTTCGCAGTGCAGCACTGCGGCGCGTTGCGGGGGATTGAGACCGTGCATAGGGGTTTCCAGCAGAGCGGGCCATTGTACCGGCGCTGCGTCGGGCAAGCGGCGCGGCTGGTTCATGCAACGGGCCGCCACCGGACGCCACTTGGCCCGGTAAAATCGCTCGATGGCCAAGCTCTATTTCTACTATTCGGCGATGAATGCCGGCAAGACCACCACCTTGCTGCAATCGGCGCACAACTACCGCGAACGCGGCATGCGCACACTGATCCTCACGCCCAAGCTCGATCACCGCGCCGGCAGTGGCGTGGTCGCCTCGCGGATCGGCCTGCGTGCGGACGGGCGCCCGTTTGATCGCGACACCGAGTTGCAGCAGCTGATCGGGCGCGACATCCAGGCCGAGGGCGCGCTGCATTGCGTGCTGGTCGACGAGGCGCAGTTCCTCAGCCGCGCACAGGTCTGGCAACTGAGCGAGGTGGTCGACCGTCTGCGCATTCCGGTGCTGTGCTACGGCCTGCGCACCGACTTCCGCGGCGAGCTGTTCGAAGGCAGCCAGTTCCTGCTGGCCTGGGCCGATGAGCTGGACGAGATCAAGACCATCTGTCACAGCGGCAGCAAGGCCACCATGACCGTCCGCGTGGATGCGCAGGGGCACGCCGTGCAGGACGGCCCGCAGGTGGAGATCGGCGGCAACGAGCGCTATGTGTCGGTCAGCCGCGCCGAGTTCAAGAAGATCATGCGCGGCGAAGGCCGCATCGACCCGCTGCAGATCGTGCTGCCGCTGCCGCCTGCAGAGGCGTGACTTATGGGGTAGATGCTGCTGCAAGCGCAGCATCGGCGCGGAAAGGGCGTTCGTCGCCATCCTGTGCGCGACTGTATTGCGTACATCGGCACACTGCGTACAAACCTCGCATGCGTCTTCATCGTCCTGGTGTGCATGTGCGGTGCGCAGTGCTATCGCCAGCGCGGCTACCACTTTGCTGCAGCGTATGCAGAGCCTGGCAACAGGCAGTGGCTTCATGCAAGGGGTTTGACCGGCATGGGCTTTGCTGCCGCCGTCGCGCGTGTGCTGGATCACCTGCCACGTGCGCGACGACCTGTCCTTCGGTCTGTTTCCCCGGCGACGAACTCAATGCTGTGGTGCAAGGCCGGCAGCGTTAGCTGATCAAGGCGATCGCGGTCAGCGAGCAAGGGCGGCTACGCATCGAGGTCTGAAATGTGGATGGCATCGACCCGCGCCAAACCTGCGCAGCAAGCAATCGTTGCTCGAACACTGTCTATGGACCGATTTCCGCAACGCTCGACAATTGGACGCGGCGTCGGGCCGCCGCGTCGCAGATCTGCGCTCAGTAGATCTTGCGCTCGCTCACCGGCGGCGGCGTCCACTGGTATAGCCAGGTTTCGGTGAGCGGCTTGCCGTTGGCGCGCAGGTACAGACGGATATCGATCTGCTGGGTGCTGTCATCCGGCGGCACTAAGTCGAACATCGCCCGATAACCCTTGAGCTCACGCAACGGACGCGCCGACACGATCTCGGTGGTGCCGCGCGAGACCTGCAGCACCGTCTCGACTTTGGCCTTGGGCTCGTTGACCAGCGCAGCCAGTTCGCCGCCGGCAAAATCCACCGCAAACCGCCAGGAAAAATGGCTGCGCTTCTTCCCGACGATGCCGCCCAAGCCGGTACGCGTGGCCACGCAATGCGCCAACGGCGAGCTGGCCGGCGGATGAGCGCCCCAATACAACCGATAGCCCATCAGCAGCTCTTGCCCTGCCTGCGGCTTGGCCTGCAAATTCCAGAACGCCACGATGTTGTCGACTGTCTCGTCCACAGTGGGAATCTCCACCAGCTGTACCGAGCCTTTGCCCCAGCCGCTCTTGGGTTCCACCCACAGGCATGGGCGCTTCTCGTAGAACACGCCATCGTCCTGGTAATGGTCGAAGTTACGGTCGCGCTGCAGCAGCCCGAACCCGCGTGGGTTCTCATCGACGAACATGTTGAAACGCAGATTCGCTGGATTGCACAGCGGCCGCCAGATCCATTCGCCGACGCCGGTCCACATCGCCAGGCCGTCGGTGTCGTGAATCTCCGGGCGCCAGTCCCAATCCATCCGACTGTCGTTTTCGCCCACCTGATACATGCTGGTGCACGGGCCGATGCCGAGCCGCTCGATGGTCTTGCGCGGATACAGCGCGCTGTCGATGTCCATCACCAGCACCTCGCCATTGGTGATGGCAAACCGATATGCGCCGGCGACGCTGGGCGAGTCAAGCAGGCCGTAAACTACCACGGTGTCCGAATCGTCAGCCGGCTGTTCCAGATAATAGGCGATAAAGTCCGGAAACTCTTCCGGCCCACCGGTGCCGGTATCGATCGCCAGCCCGCGTGCCGATTGCCCGTACTGGCCCTCCTTGCCTACGGCACGGAAATAGCTCGCGCCCAGAAACGCCGAGAAATCGCGATCGGGGTCCTTGCGTGAGTTGAGTCGAAAGCCCGCAAATCCAAGATCTTTGGGAAACTGCGTGCCATCCAGCCCGCTGCTGCCGTAGTCGAACGCGGTCGGGTCGTACGCCAGCTGCTGCGCCTTGCCATCGACGATGTCGTAGATGTCCACCGGGGTATGAAAAAACAGCCCCAGATGGAAGAACTTCGCCTGGAACTTGCCATTGCCGCCGGCCCACAATGCGTGGCCCTGGCGGTAGCGGATTGATTGATACTGATCCCAGTTCAATGCCTCCAGCGGTCCTGGCAGCACCTGCGTATGGCTCTTGTACGGCGCCTTCCCCAGTTCGCGCGCCTGACCCTTGAGCCAAGCATAGTCGAACGGCTGCGGCTGCCCAAGCCGACGCAGCCCAACTGCCTTTGCCGCCAATGCCCATTGCGGCAACGCCGGCAAACCGAGCGCGGCCAATGCGGCCGCTGCATTTTGCAGAAAGTGGCGTCGTTGCATGCGCATCGATCTAATCAAGGGATGAGCGACATCATAGCCACAGCCCGGCATAGGCGTGAATGCGCAGCTCAGGGTGCCGCAGACGAAGCCACGCACGCATTGGTCACTTGCAACTCTTTGGCCTTGCTGCACAGGAACTGTTGTTGCACTTGCCGCGCGTCCGGCACGGTGTAGCGCAGCAGGTTCCAATGCGCCTGCATCTGTGCGCCTGGCGCAAGCTGCCGAAACAGCGCGTCCACCTCCAGCGGTCCTCGCTCGGGATGCTGGGGTGGCGCTAGATCAGAAAGACTGAACGCGCCCGCCAGACGCCGGTGTGGCACTGAGCTCCACATCGGCGTTGTGGAGTTGGACACGCTTGGCAGCGGAGTGATTGGTCGATGCAACCTCATCCGCGCTCGCATCTGCGGTTGGGTGCAACGCCAAGTCACCGACAACTATCAGGGGCGAACGACGGGGCAATGATGCGGGCATGTCGCATCCCAGTCGCGAGACACCGCGATTGTCGTGCGGAGGCATCGCGTGCGCTAGCGCGACCACTCAATCAACCAGCATCTTGCGATTTCAATCAGCACTGTTGAGATGGCGCGCAAAATTGACTTTTGCGCTGTCATTAATTAGAGCGTGTTATGAACTTTGAAAGAGGGTGGCTGCATTTCCAAGCATCAGGATCGTGAAGACGACGAAGTGCAAACCGGCCAAGGTTTCCGGCAATCGCTCGTAGTCGCGTGCCAGCCGTCTGAAACGATTGGCCCATCCGAAGCTGCGCTCGACAACCCAACGGCGCGGCAGCAAGACAAAGCCTTTTTTCGCTTCTTGCAGCTTGATCACGTGCAACTCAATGCCTTCTTCCGTGGCCGCCTGCGCCGGTTCTTGACCGGTGTAGCCCTGATCAACAAAGGCGATCTTGACCGTTTCACCGGTCACGTGTTGTACCTCTTGTGCCAACGATCGGACTTGCGCGCGCTCCTGCTCATTAGCCGGCGTCACCTGGACAGCGAGCAGATGTCCAAGCGTATCGACGGCCATGTGTACCTTGCTGCCTTTCTTGCGTTTATAGCCATCGTATCCAGCACGCGGCCCGCTTTCGCAGGTGGACTGCAGCGTGCGAGCATCGAAAATGACCGCGCTCGGCTGGCCTTTTTTCCCTTGCGCCACACGCAAGAGTGAGCGCAGATCACTGACCATGGCCTCAAAGCAGCCCGCTTGCAGCCAGCGCTGTGTTTGCTGATACACCGCTTCCCAGGGCGGAAAATCGTTGGGAAGCAATCGCCATGGTGCGCCGGCGCGCGCGATCCACCGCAGTGCGTTGAACATCGCGCGTAGCTCATACTTGCGCTGCGGTGCCTGCACGTCCATCAGCGTCAAATAGGGAGCCGCAAAGGCCCATTCTTCGTCGGAAATATCGGTGGAATAAGGCTTACGAGGCTTCATCCGTATACGTTAGCGTGACAAGGGCAAAGTTCATAACACGCTCTAAGTCATCCCTGAAAAACCCCTTTCAAGCACCAATCGCCAGCGGTGCACGGTGCACGGTACACGGTGCTCAAGGATGCCCATCCCATCGCCCGGATCCAGGTACGCAAAAACGCGATCCAGCGCATGCGTCGAGTTTTCGCTTGTCTTTGGGGCGTTGCGCTTGCACCTGTTGTGCGCGTTGCAACCACCCAGCGATGCGCTCGCGCTCGCCGCTGTTTACCTGATCGCGCTTGCGTTGGAGGTTGCGCACGACCCGTCCCAGCACTGTGCAGCGTTTCAGCGAGCTCGAATCGCACGGCAAGCGCGTCTGAAACCCCACCTCACCGGTGAAGAACTGCCAGCACGGATTTTCCAACCACCGTTCGCAGACCGCTTCATCTGACAAGACGTAGGCATGCTTGAAATACAGCAAGCCGGCGATCAAGCGCACCGGCAGTGCGGGACGGCCGCCAGCGGCAGGCAAGCGCGGCAAAAGCGCCTGTTCCAATGCAGCCCACGGCATCCGTTGGCTCAATTGCGCCAACGGGTGACGCAGATCGATCTGGTTCTCCAGCCGCGAACGGAACAATCAGCAGCAGGACGGCGTGTACGCATGGGCGGACACTGCCAGAAACCAGACCTCAGCGTAGCGAAAACCGGCAGATCTGGCACGCCTGTGCGGCCTATAAAGCGTAGCGGTGATTGGGTGTTGCTGGTTTTTCAGGGGCGACCAAAAGTGGCTAACAAAACGTAGCGAGCAGTCGCCAGGTGGGTGCATACGGCGCGGAAGATAGGCGTGATATACGTGCCCAACGGCCCCAGGCTGCACTTTGCCGACGCAACCACACACGGCACTGGCACTTGAGACCGATGCAGACGGCAAGGTCGTCAGCTGGCGCGTTGGGGAAGCGCCCCTAAATCGGCGGTCGGCCTGACACTGGGGCGGGCATGCGGCATCATCGGCGTATGCCTGCGCCAAGCCCTTCCTTGTTGCGATCTCTGCCATTACGAATGGCGCTGCTGTTGCCTGCGCTGGCTGCTGCGCAGGCCGCGCCTGCAGCCGCACCTGCACCAGAAGACCCGGCGCCGGCAGTGATGATGCCCGGCACCGGCGATGCGTGGGTGAATCAACATCTGGCCGACATGGACAGCTACGCGCAGCGCTATCCGGATAGTTTCATCGACGAGGTGGCGCGCTACACCGGAACGCCGCGCGGGTACGTGCAGGCGCTGCTGCAGGTGCATGGCTGGCATGCAGGGGACATTTATTTCGCCTGTTTCTGGGCACAGACGGTGCAGCTGTCGTGCCGCGACAGCGTGCGTGCCTACAGCCGTGACCATCACGATAGCTGGGAGGGCGTAATCGCGCGCCTGTCGGTCGCTCCGGACCCCGTGCACATGCGCGCATTACGGCATGCCATCGTCGCCAGCTACGACCACTGGGAACGGCCGATCAGCTTAGACCCGTTGCTGCGTCGTCAACTCGGCGATCATGCGCAGCGGCTGGACGCGGCGCGTCAGGCCGGCAAAGCGGCAGAAGCGGCGGCGCAGGCCGGGCTTTAGCGCAGCTTGGCGCAGCGGCGAGCTGTAGCGCAGTCGACCGCTTGTGCGGCTGTCTGCACACCAACGTGCTCACCGCGATGCTGCCGTGCAGCTGGCCGGCGCATGGCGCCGTCGGCGAGAATGCAATAACGCTGGCGTTGGCCGGCTCTGCCAAGACCACCTCATGCGCGATACCGTGTTTGTCTCTCCCGATCAGATCCGCAGCCTGTTCGCCCAGGCGATGTCCGACATGTATCGCGCTGAGGTGCCGTTGTACGGCGACTTGATGACGCTGGTGGCGCAGGTCAATGCCGACACTCTGAGAGCTGATGCTGCGCTGGCTGTACGGCTGCAGCGCAACGATGAGCGCGCGCGGCTGGATCTGGAAAGGCATGGCGCCATCCGGGTCGGCACGGCGCAGGAACTGGCCACTTTGCGCCGGCTATTTGCGGTGATGGGCATGCACGCGGTGGGCTATTACGACTTGTCGGTGGCCGGCGTGCCGGTGCATTCAACCGCGTTCCGCCCGATCGACGATGTGGCGCTGTCGGCCAATCCGTTCCGCGTGTTCACTTCGCTGCTGCGGCTGGAACTGATCGAGGATGCCGCGTTGCGCGAGCAGGCGGCGCAGATTCTCGAGCAGCGGCAGATCTTCACTGCCGGGGTCCTGGAGTTGATCGAACAGCGCGAGCGTGTCGGCGGGCTGGATGCGACGCAGGCGCAGCAGTTCGTTGCCGAAGCGCTGGAAACTTTCCGCTGGCACGGCGATGCCTGCGTGTCGCTGCAGACCTATCGCGCGCTGAGCCAAGCCCACAAGCTGATCGCCGATGTCGTGAGCTTCCACGGCCCGCACATCAATCACCTGACCCCGCGCACATTGGATATCGATGCGGCGCAGGCGCAGATGCAGCGCGCCGGCATCGCTGCGAAAACGGTGATCGAAGGGCCGCCGCGCCGTCGCATCCCGATCCTGCTGCGCCAGACCAGCTTCAAGGCGCTGGAAGAACCAGTACGTTTTTTAGGCGACAGTGGACAGGCCGAACATGGCACACATACCGCGCGCTTCGGCGAAATCGAGCAGCGCGGGCTTGCACTGACGCCCAAAGGTCGCGCGCTTTACGACGCGTTGTTAGCACAGGCCCGCGACAGCGATGGTGCGGGCAGCACCGGTACCGATTACGCCACGCGGCTACAAACCGCGTTTGTAGCGTTCCCCGACGATGAGGCGGTGCTGCGTCAGGAAGGCCTGGGCTATTTTCGCTACGCGTTGACCGATGCGGGCCGCGCCGATCCGGCGCAGGTGGCCGCGATGCCGGCGGAAACCGCGATTGCACTTGGTCTGGTCAGCGCCGATCCGATCATCTATGAAGATTTTTTGCCGGTGAGTGCGGCGGGCATCTTCCAGTCCAACCTCGGCGGCGCAGAGCAACGTGCCTACGCCGCACACTCAAGCAAGGACAGCTTCGAGCAGGCGTTGGGTTCGCAGGTACACGACGCGTTTGCCTTGTATGCGCAGCTGGAGCGCGCGTCGCTGCAGGCGTTGTTGGGGTAGGCAGACAGCGGCTGCAAACCGCAGCCCGGTGGCAACAGTTGTCGCCCTCGATTTGCCACGCCACTGCCATGGGGGTACGGGTCGCCTGCACCACCGAGGTCCCGGCGAAATGCCAACTGAAATACATGGCCCGCTTTTCTACAACGTGGTCATGCACCAACGCGCACGAGCGGCGCGCTAGGACAGCATCGGCGCAGAAGCATAAGTTCCGGTGCGGATAGGTGAGCTGAATCGGACGGTGCATGACATCACCGCCAAACAACGCGCGCTCGCCTGCGGAAGCAGCCCGATCGCCATGTGCCCAACGCTATGAAGTGCTCGTCGTAGCGACCGCCCGGTTGCTCGATCCGATCTACCTGGCCGGCGTCGATCAACGGACGCACGCTGTCTTCAAACACGCTGCGACGCGCTTGACCTTGTGCTGTCGCGTAGAAGTCTTCTTTGGCGCGTGCGTAGACGTAGCGTGCGTTTGGAAAGGTCGGCGCCCAATCGTTATCTGTTCTGACGGTGTTCCAACCGGTGTGGTCGACATGCAGATAAGTCAGTAAAACAGCGTCTACATCCTCGACCGCAATGCCGGCGTGGGCAAGCCGACCAAGATAATTGGTATTGAGGCGATGGAAGGCGAGTTTGAACGGCCGCTCTTTCGCATTGCCGATACCGGTGTCGACCAGTGGCCCAGGCCATCCTCGGCCAGCACGGCCGTGAACTGGGGACGAGCTTTGTGGTACCTGACATGGGCACGCTCACAGCGCGCATGGAAAAGGCGAGGTGGAGCTGTATGTAGGTGCGGCAACGGCGCTTCCGGAGACTCTAAAGCAGCGACCGTTGCTCAACGATACGTTTCGCATGGCTGAGCGCAAAGGGCATCCCCGCGGAACTGCGTAGCTGGACCTGGAAACGTATTGCGGGGTGTAACACGTGCTGGTGTCGCCAGGCGGCGAGTTCACAAGTCCTGTCGATGCGCGCCTGAGCGAACTCGGCGTCGAGCGCCGTGTGGTTCTCACTGTGCCCGGCTACCACCAGGCCGCCCTGCTGCATGCCCCATGCCGACTGTGTGGCCACTCTGCCCAGCCGAAGGCTTTTTCAACTACAACAGCCTTGCACTTCGCGAGTGAATTCACCAGGGCCAGCACCAGACAGCCGGACAGAGACAGCCGGCCACGGCAACGGGCAGCAACGCGACGACGGCAACAACGAATTTGGTGCGCGAACGCATAGGGAGGGTCTTCCTTGGGAAAGAGGGTGTGCGGAATGCTGCAACGCCTCGCGGTGGTGAAATCGTCGGGCGTGATGCGGTTCGGCGCATGGCTGTCCATGCGGTGTTGCCTGGATGATCGTGGGTAACCGGTGACTACGCCATGGCCTGCCCCTGCATCTGCCCTTGCATTTGCGCGGCGCGTTGGGCCTGCATGGCCTGTTCGGCGAGGTTCTGCTGCTCCACCGTTTGCAATTGCTGGCTGGCCTGGGCGACGTCCGGCGCTTGCGTCAGTTGCGGCGCAGAGACTCTCGCCCATAGCTCCCCGTTGGATTGCACCCCGTAGTGCGGCATCTGGGTCGCGTGGCCCTGCGGCATCCCCAGGTAGATCTTTTCCACTTCGGTCTGGCCCAACTTGCGTGTCTCCACAACAACTTGTGCGGCATGACGGTCCAACTGCGCCGCATCGGGCACGAGCCGGCCCCAGCGTTCATGGACATCGGCGATGGCATCGCGGGCCTGTGCGAACAGCGCATGGCGCGGATGCGCGGGATGGCGCATGTCCTCGGCCGTGATCACGACCGGGGCGATGGCGCGGCTTGGCGGCGCCGGTACATGGGTCGCTTCGCGCGCTCGCCATGTGGCGGCATGCTGCTCGGGCGATTGCGCCAACGCGTGCTGGGGATCGATCCTCAGCACCTTGCCCTTTTGGTCGAACGAGGGCGGCTGCTCATAGGCCAGCAGTTGGCCTTGGTGCTGCTTGAACCCCCTGATGTCGTGGTTGAATCTCATCTCGGCGCCAAGCGCGTCGGTGAACCCGGCCGCCAGCCGTTCCTGCTGCGCCGGGCCGTAGGGCAATGTGTCGCCATTCCTGGGCAGGGTATGGGACTGTTCCAGCGCATTCTTGAACAGGATATAGCGCTTGTGCAGCGGGTGGTCCGGGTGACGGAAGTCGGTGAGGTGCTCGTCCGAACCCGGCGGACGCGTCGGCGGGGTGTAGAGCATCGGCTCGGCGGCTTGAGGTTGTGTGTGTGGGTGCGGCCGGGTGTCCTGGGTGTGGCGCTGCGCGTAGTCGCGTTGCTGCGCCTCCATGGCCTGGCGGTGCACCTGCGCATGATGCTGCGCGAGGTGGTGTTGCTGCTCACGCGCGGCCTGCGTGTGCGGTTCCTGCTGCTGCGGTTGCGCCATCCGCGCCTGTTCCTGCATGTCCACGCTGGCCGGTTTTTCCGGGGCCGGGGCGGTATGGGAGGGCTGCGCCATTGTCTGCCGGTGAGAGGGCGCCTGTTGGATGCGCTGCTGGTGCTGTTGGGCGGCGTGGTCTTGCTGCATGCGCGTGTGCGCATCCACGGCCGGGGGCGGGGTGGACGCGGCAGCGGAGGAAGAGGACAACGAAGACGTGTCGGCGTGTGTCGATCCGGTGTGGGTGGACGGTGCCGCCGGCAGCGGCGGTGCCACCACGACATGAGGCGCATGAGGCGCGTGCCGGAAGAACGCTGGCAGCGTGGGGTCGGTCTGTTCGGCCGACACCTGCACCGGGCGCAGCGGATAATGCGCGCGCAGCGCCGCATCACCCAGCTCGGCGCCGGTGCGGTCTTCGCGCATCGCGATGCCGGCCAATGCATCCACATGCACGCGATGCCCAAGCGCCGCCGCCAGGGCGGTGGTTTAGAACGATTGGTGCTGTTCGGAGCGATGAACTCACCCCCTTTTCGTTTTGTCGATTGCATGGCACCCGCGCGCGCAGCACGACCCGGCGCATCGATGGCTGCGCGCGCATTTTCTGACGGCCGTTGACGAACCGCCACAAGGCAGAGTGGATCCGTTGTGCGAAACGAAGGCCAAGACGGCTGAGCCAATGCGATGACAGCCCCGGCCGCGTGCCGCCTGGCGGGTCGGGGTGTCAGTCGGCGGGTTTGAATCGCGCCACGCGGGTATGCCGATTCAGTGCGCCGCAGCCGGGCGACGCGCCGCCGCGCGCGCTGCACGACGTGCCCGCGCACGTGTGCGACGCGCCTTCCAGCGCTCGCTCAGGCACGAGAAGATCACGTACAGCGCCGGGGTGCTGAGCAGGGTCAGCCCCTGCGAGAACACCAGTCCGCCGATCATCGCGATACCGAGCGGGCGGCGCAGTTCCGAGCCTTCGCCCAGGCCCACCGCCAGCGGCACGGCGGCCAGGATCGCCACCATCGTGGTCATCATGATCGGTCGGAAGCGCACGATCGACGCTTCGCGTGCCGCCGCGCGCGCGTCCATGCCGTGCGTGCGCTGCGCCACCAGTGCGAAGTCGATCATCATGATCGCGTTTTTCTTGACGATGCCGATCAACAACACCAATGCAATCATCGAGATCACCGACAACTCGGTGTTGGTGATGAACAACGCCAGCAGTGCGCCGACGCCTGCAGCGGGCAGGGTGGACAGGATGGTCACCGGGTGGATCAGGCTCTCGTAGAGCATGCCCAGCACGATGTAGACGGTGAGCACCGCCGCCAGCAGCAACACGCCCATCGCGCTGGGGCTGAGTTGTACGTTGAAGCTGTCGTCGCCGCTGAGACGGATGCCGTCGGGCATGCGTAGTCCATCCACGGTGGACTTGATGATCAGATCCGCCTCGCCGGTGCTCACGCCCGGTGCCAGGTTGTAGCTCAGATCCATCGTGGTGTACTGGTTTTCGTGGATGATCTGGGGCGGCGCCAAACCCGGCATCTGGTTGGCGACGGCGGTGATCGGCACCATCTGGCCGGCACGGTTGGGCACGAAGATCTGATCCAGCGCCCTGGGCGTGGCAGTCTGCGAAGGCAGCGCATTGACCACCACGCTGTACTGATTGAGATCCGAATAGATGGTGGAAATCGAGCGTTGGCCGAACGCGCCATATAGCGCGCCATCGATCGCACCAACCGAAATTCCCAGGCGCGCGGCCTTGGCACGGTCGATCACAATGTTCTGACGTAAACCGGAGGTATCCACATCGGTACCGACATTCCGCAGGCGCGGATTCTTTTTCAGCGCGGTTTGCAGCTTGGGCAGCCATTCCTGCAGCTGCGCAAGATCATTGCCCTGCAGCGACACGCGGTATTGCGCGCCTTGACTGGTGCCGCCACCGCCATCGCTGGGCAAGTCCTGGATTGCGCGCAGGCGCAGATCCAGATCCGGGTAACGGTCGGCCTTGGCGCTCAGACGCGCGACCACTTGCGCGGTGGTGTCGCGACGGCCTTCATCGCGTTGTTTCAACTCGATATTGAACGAGGCGCTGGAGCCCTGGCGACCGGAGCCCAGCCGCGCGCCCACCGTCTTGACCGCCGGGTCGGCCATCAGCATGTCGGTGATGCGGCGCTGGCGGCTGACCATGTCGGCGAACGACACCGTGGCGCTGGAATTGGCGCGGCCCCAGATCAGGCCGGTGTCCTGCGCGGGGAACGCGCCTTTCTTAACCGCACCGCCGAGAAAGATGGTGGCAGCGATCAACAATAATGGCGTCAGCGCCAGCAGCAAGGCATGCCGCAGCGAGAAATCCAGCGCCACCGTGTAGACCGCCAACATACGCGCGTGCATGCGGTCCAACAAAGCGCTAAAACGGCTGGGCTTTTCCGGCTCGGTATGCGCCGACAAAAAGCGACTGCACAGTGCTGGCGTCAACGTCAGCGACACCAGCATCGACACCACGATCGCCGCCACCAGAGTCACGGTGAACTCGCGGAAGAACGCACCGATCATGCCGCTGGCAAACAGCATCGGAATGAACACCGCCACCAGCGAGGCAGTGATCGAGACGATGGTGAAGCCGATCTCGCGTGCACCGGCCAGTGCAGCGTCCAAACGCGGCATGCCTTCGTCGAGATGGCGCATGATGTTTTCGATCACCACGATCGCATCGTCGACCACAAAGCCAATGGCGATCACCAACGCCAACAGGCTGAGGTTGTTCAAGGTAAAGCCGAGCATGTACATCACCAGCGCCGAGCCGGCCAGCGACAACGGCACGGTGACTGCGGCGATCAACGTCGGTGCCAACCGGCGCAGGAACAACGCCATGGTCAGCACCACCATCGCCAGGCTGATCATCAGCGCGGCCTGCACCTCGTGCAGCGAGGCGCGAATGGTGGGGGTGCGGTCTAAGTAAGGGGTGAGCTTGGTGCCGGGATGGAGATAGGCGCGCAATTCGGGAATCTGCGCCTTTACCTGATCCACGGTTTCGACGATGTTGGCGCCGGCGCGGGTAAAGGCATACATGACTACCGCGGGTTTGCCGTCGAACCAGGCCGCTTGATACGCATCCTGCTGGCCGTCATAGACGGTGGCCACATCGCCCAGCCGCACGATTCGCCCGTTGGACTGAGTGGCGATCGCCAGCTGCGCAAAATCCGCGGCCTTGGCCACCGCGTCGTTTGCCACGATGGCCATGGTGGTGTTGCCGTCGGACAGGAATCCGGTCGGCGAGGTGACGTTGGCTGCGCGCACCGCATTGCGCAGATCGTCCGGGGTCAGACCCAGCGCGTTGAGCGCGCGCAGATCCACATCCACGCGCACCGCTGGTGTGGAGGCGCCTGCGATATCCACCGAGCTGATCCCGGTGATCCGGCGTAGCCGTTGTGCCAGTAGCGAATCGGCGACGTTGTAGAGCTCATCGGCCGATTGCGTGTCCGAAGTGAGCGCGATGGCGATGACCGGGTCGTCGTTCGGATTGGCTTTCTGGTACATTGGCGTGCCGAGCCCGGAGGGCAGATCCGATTGCGCCGAATTGACTGCGGTCTGCACATCCTGTGCGGCCGAATCGATGTTGCGATTACTCTGAAACACCATGAACACGATGCTGCTGCTCTCCGAACTAGAGGAGCGCATATGGTCGATACCGGGCAACTGGCCCAGATGGCGTTCCAGCGGCGCGGTGACGGTGGAGGCCATGGTGCTGGCATCGGCACCGGACTGCGTAGCGTGCACGAAAATCACCGGGATCTGGATGTTCGGCAACGCCGCCACGCCCAGCCGCAGATAACACATCAACCCGATCACGAACAAACCGATCGCCAGCAGCGAGATGCCGATCGGGCGCTTGATGAAGGGCGCGGAGATGTTCATCGGGAAGATTCCGGGGCCGTGATGCCTTCAAGCGTCGGGATCGGGGACCGGAGACCGGGGATCCGGGAAAGCAGATGCAAGAGCGGCTCCACGGCACGACCGGTCAACGCATTCCGGGTCCCGGGTCTGCGGTCCCCGGTCCCAACGCCGCTGCTCATGCCCGTCCCTCAGCACGCCCATGCGCCGCTGCTACCGCATGCCGTTCCCGCCATGCCCGCAGCCGCTCACCGGCGCGTTCCATGTATAGATAGATCACCGGCGTGGTGTACAACGTCACCAGCTGCGACAGCAGCAGGCCGCCGACAATCGCGATACCCAAGGGACGCCGCAATTCCGAGCCGATACCGGTGCCCAGAGCCAGCGGCAACGCGCCCAGCATGGCCGCAGCGGTGGTCATCATGATCGGGCGGAAGCGCAGCAGGCAGGCGCGACGGATCGCGTCGTGCGCGTTGGCGCCTTCGCGGCGTGCGTCGATGGCGAAGTCGATCATCATGATCGCGTTCTTCTTGACGATGCCGATCAGCAGCACGATGCCGACGATACCGTCCACCGACAGACTCAGCCCGCACATCATCAGCGCGAGCAATGCACCGACGCCGGCCGGCGGCAGCGTGGAGATGATCGTCAGCGGGTGGATGTAGCTCTCGTAGAGCACGCCCAGCACGATGTAGATCACCACGATCGAGGCCAGCAACAGCCACACGATATCGGTCTGGCTGCCGGTAAATTCAGCGGCCTTGCCGACGAACTGCGCATGCACCTGGGTCGGGATCTTGAGGTCTTCGCGCGCCTTTTCGATCGCCGCCACCGCCTGCGACAACGAGTGTCCCGGCGCCAGATTGAACGAGATGGTGACCGCCGGCAGCTGCTGCTGATGGCTTACCACCAACGGGGTATTGGTGACCTTGGCTTCTGCCAATGCGGCCAGCGGAATGATACTGCCGGCGCCGACCACGATGCCGGTGTTCTGGGCGCCCACGCCGGTGGCGGTGGACGAGTTGGACGAAGTCACCTGGCCGAAGCTGGTCGCATTGGTGCCGGTCAACGCGCCGCTGCCGTTGCTGGCCACGGCGAGTTGGTTCATCAGCGAGGTACTGCTGCGGAATTCCGGCGCCACTTCCAGCACGACGCGATATTGATTGAGCTCGGTGAAGATGGTGGAGATCTGGCGTTGACCGAAGGCGTCGTACAAGGTGTCGTCGATGGTCTGCATCGGCACGCCGAGCGTGCCGGCCTTGTCGCGATCGATGGTCAGCTCCAGCGCACGGCCCTGGTTGGCCAGGTTGTTGTCCACATCGGCCAGTTCCGGCAGCTTGCGCATCGCTTCGGTCATGCGTCCGGCCCAGGCAGCCAGCTCGGTGCTGTCCACATCCGAGATCGAATACTGGTATTCGGTGGCGGCCACGCGCGTGTCCAGGGTGACGTCCTGCACCGGCTTGAGGAACAACGCCACGCCCGGGATCCCGGCAACGGCTTTTTGCAGGCGCGGCAGCACCTCATCCAGGCCATCGCGGTCGCCGCGCGTCTTCAACACGATCGACAACTGCCCTTGGTTGATGGTCGGGTTCATCGTGCCGGCACCGATGAAGGCCGCCACGCCGGTCACCGCCGGATCCTTACCTAATGCAGCGGCCACCGCCTGGGTGCGCTGCTCCATCTGCGGAAACGCTACGTTCTGATCGGCCTGAACCACGCCGGTGATCAGGCCGGTGTCCTGCTCGGGCAGCAAGCCCTTAGGGATCGCCACATACAGCACCACGGTCAACGCCACTGCGCCTATCGCTACCGCCAGGGTCAACGGTTGGTGTGCAAGCACCCAGTCCAGGCTGCGCTCGTAGGCGCCGACAGTGCGCGTCCACAGATTGGTCTTGCCGGCGGCCGCCGCGCGCTCGTGCGCGTCTTCGCCGTCGGGCAGTGCATCGGGCTTGAGCAGGTACGCACACATCATCGGCGTCAGCGTCAGCGACACCAGCATCGAGATCACCACCGCAATCGACAGCACCCACGCAAACTCATGGAACAGCCGCCCGGTGACGCCCGGCATCAGCAACAGAGGCAGAAACACCGCCACCAGCGACACGGTCAGCGACAACACGGTGAAGCCGATCTGCTTGGCGCCTATTTCGGCCGCTTCCGGACCGCTCTTGCCCTGTTCGATGTAACGCACAATGTTTTCGATCATCACGATTGCATCGTCGACCACGAATCCGGTCGCCACCACCAGCGCCATCAACGACAGGTTGTCGAGAGACATGCCCGCAAACGCCATCACCCCGAAAGTACCGGCCAGCGATAGCGGCACCGCCACCGACGGAATGATGGTGGCCCAAAGCCGGCGCAGGAACACGAAGATCACCGCCACCACCAGCGCGATGGTCAGCACCAAGGTTAACTTCACTTCACGCACCGAAGCGCGAATGGTTTCAGTGCGGTCGGAGAACACTTCCAGATGCACGTCGGCCGGCAACACCGACTGCAGCTGCGGCAGGATGCTGCGGATCTGCTCCACCGTCTGCACGATATTGGCGCCGGGCTGGCGACGGATTTCCAGCAGCACCGCCGGCTTGCCGTCGGCCCACGCGGCGAGCTGGTCGTTTTCCACTCCATCGACCACGTTGGCCACATCGGCCAGGCGCACCGGGCGGTCATTGCTGTAGCTGATGATGGTCTCGCGGTACTGCGCCGCGTCGGTGAGCTGGTCGTTGGTGCCGATGCTGTAGGACTGGGTCTTGCCGTTGAGCGAGCCCTTGGGCGCCGAGACATTGGTCTGGGTCAGCGCGCTGCGCAGCGACTCCATGGTCAGGCCCATGTTCGACAGCTGCGCCGGATTGACCTGGATGCGCACGGCCGGGCGCACATTGCCGGCGATCGATACCAGGCCCACGCCCGGCACCTGTGACAGGCGCTGGGCCAGGATCGCATCCGCGTAGCGGTTGACCTCGCGCAGCGGCAGCGAATCGGAGGTGAGCTTGAGCGTGAGGATCGCCGCATCGGCCGGATTGACCCGGTTATAGACCGGTTGATACGGCAGCGACGAGGGCAGTGTGGCTTGGCGGATCGCCGCCTGCACATCCTGCGAGGCGATGTCGATATCGCGCTTCATCGAGAACTGCAGAATGATCGTGGACAGGCCCGCCGACGAGTCGGAGGTCATCATCTGCAGCCCGGAGATCTGCCCGAACTGGCGCTCCAGCGGCGTGGTCACCAGCGAGGCCATGGTGGTCGCGTTGGCACCGGGATATTGCGTGGTGACGACCAGGCTGGGGGCGTCGATTTCCGGCAACGCCGAGACCGGCAGCTGCCGGTAGCCCAGGATGCCCAGCAGCAGGACGCCGGCCATCAACAACGAGGTGGCGATCGGGCGGCGGATGAAGATGGTCGAAAAGCCCACGGGGTGTCCTTGCTGAAGACGTCAATCGAAGCCGGCGCACGTAGCGCCGACGCACACGGGCAACGGAAGTCCCATCGCCGGTGGTCGAAACTTAGCGCGGGCCGCCGTCGCGTCGGCCACCACCGCCACGTTCCTGCTTGTTCTGCGCGGCCTTGAGTTCGGCCTCGGTCGGCTCCGGCGGGGTCTCCCCTGGCTTGAGCGCGCTGACCTTGCTGCCCGGCTTCAAGCGGAACTGGCCTTCGGTCACCACGCGCTCGCCGGGCTTGAGCCCCTTGGTGATCTGCACACGGCTGTCGTCCACTTCCACGCCCTGCACCACGGTGCGCATCTGCGCGGTGTTGTCGGTGCCGACCACATAGACGTAATCGCCATCCGGGCCGCGCTGCACGGCCTGGGTCGGCACCACGGTGCCGTCGGAGATGGTGCGCAGTTGCAGGCGCACGTTGACGAACTGGCCTGGCCACAGCGTGTTGTCGGCATTGTCGAAGATCGCGCGCGCGCCGAAGGTGCCGCTGTCGGCAGCGATGCGGTTGTCGATCACGTCCAGCTTGCCGTCACCGCTGATGACATGCGCATCGCCGCGATCCAGCGCCGCCACGCCCAGCGGTGCGGCGGCCTGACCGCTGCGCACTGCCTGCAATTCGCGCTCGGGCAGGTTGAAGGATACGTAGATCGGGCGGATCTGGGTCAAGGTGACGATGGTGGAGGTGCTGCTGACGATATTGCCCGCGTCCACGCCACGGATACCGGCGATGCCGTCGATGGGCGCGGTGACGCGGGTGAACTGCAACTGCACCTGCGCCGAGCGCATCTGCGCATCGTTGGCCGATACCGCCGCCTCATACTGCGACACCTGATTGCGCTGGGTATCCAGGTCCGTTCGCGAGACGTACTGCTTGTAGGCCGGATCGTTGGAGCGCTGGTAGTTCACTCGCGAGGTCGCCAGCAGCGCCTGATTCTGCCGCTTGGCCGCCAGCGCTTGGTCGTAGCTGGCCTGCAGCGTGCGCGGGTCGATCTGCGCCAGCAGGTCGCCCTTCTTCACTTCCTGGCCTTCCTTGAAGTTCAGGCTCATCAGCTGGCCGCCGACCTGCGGGCTGACCGTGACCGTATTGAGCGCGGTGACCGTCCCCAGCGCGCTGGCGTAGACCGGCACATCCTGGGTCGTGGCGGCCACCACCGTCACCGGCACCGGGCCGCTGTTTTCGGCGCCATTGCCGTCCTGCGTGCCGGACCGCTTGCCGTGATTGCTCCCACCCATCATCCGCATTGCGACGAACACCACGACGAGCACCGCTACGACCAGCAGTGTGATCTTCCAAAAACGCGACATGCGACAACTCCTGAGGGCGGGCCGGGCGCGTGGGTGCGACCGGGTGACAGCTTTGCAGAGCATAGCGATTGAGCGCTACTGAAGTAATGGCTCGCCTAGCGAAACGACCACAACGTTCACAGATGCAATGCATGCGGCAACGCGCCACGGTTGGCGCCGGTTGATGGCCGTGCAGAATCGGGCCTCACTGCAGCACAGGGAGCGCGTGGGCGCGCAATAGTGAAGTTGCATTATTAGAGGATTCTCGATGCGCCACCCCCCGCCTGCAGATCAGCACGCTGTTGCTCGCCCTGCCAACGCTCGCCGCCGCGCACACCGTGCAGCGGCCTGCAGTCCAGGCCGCTGCCGCCCCGTTGAAGGTCAAGCTGGTGCAGTGGCGGCGCGACTTCCATCAGCACTCCGAACTGGTCGGCATGGGCGAGCAGCTGCCCGGCGAAGTGATGCTGATCTTCCAACCTGTCCAAGCAACAGGCGGTGCTCAGCTTTGGCGCGATGTCGTTGGATTATTTGCAGCAGGGGTGAGTTGGTATTGGGGAGTCGGGATTGGAGATTGGTCTGCGGCTGGGCAAATCCTGCTTTCGGTCGACAGGTAGGTAGGGGCCTGCCCTGTGACGTCCGACTTTCCCGTTCGCCTAGCTACGCTGTTCGGCGCTCGCCATACACCTCAAGGCCAGCCCGTGCGGCCTAAAATGGCGCAATGAATACCCCAGAAGATTCCACGCTCGGTCGTGAAACCGCTTATCCCAGCGGCTACGACCCGTCCTTGCTGTTTCCGATTCCGCGTGCGGCCGGGCGTGAGGCCATCGGCCTGACCGGCGCCTTGCCTTTCATCGGATGCGATCGCTGGCATGCCTACGAACTCAGCTGGCTCAACGCGCACGGCAAGCCGTGCGTGGCGACTGCGACCTTGCATGTGCCCAGCGATTCGCCGTCGTTGATCGAGTCCAAGTCACTCAAGCTGTATCTCAACTCGCTCAATGCCACACGCTTCACCAGCGCCGAAGCGGTGCGCACGCGCATCGCCAACGATCTATCCACGCGTGCCGGTGCGGATGTGTCGGTGGACTTCGGCCTGCCACCGGTCGATGCGGTGGGCGAGGGCGAATCGATCGACACACTGGATGTCAGCATCGATGATTACGGCCCGCCGAATGCCGCGTATCTGCTCGCGCATGCGCAGGCCACGGTGGAAGAAGTACTGACCTCGGCCTTGCTGAAATCCAATTGCCCGGTTACCGGTCAACCGGATTGGGCCAGCGTCACGTTGCGCTATCGCGGTGCACCGATCCATCGCGATGGCTTGCTGCGCTATCTGGTGAGTTTCCGCAACCACGCCGAGTTTCATGAGCAATGCGTGGAGCGCATTTTCAATGACGTACTGACTCGCTGCGCACCCGAGTGGTTGGTGGTGGAAGCGCGCTATACCCGTCGTGGCGGACTGGACATCAATCCGTTGCGCAGCTCACCGAGCGTGCCTGCACCGCTGTCGATCTTTCGCGACCTGCGTCAGTAATCGGTTGCTGCCAAGGATCGCGCCGGCTTCACGGCGGCGCGATCCACGCTTAACGGTGCTCCGTGTACCCTACAAGCATCGTAATGCATAGGGATTGCAGTAAATGAGTGTCGATAAAAAAGCAGATTTTTCCAACGTGGCGTCCTCGGCCGACAGTACCGCAGATGTCGCACCGGCTGCAGACTTTTCCAACGTCCGCACCAGCGTGCAAAGCACCGCGCAGCTCATCGAAGAGTCGGTCACCGTGCAAGCCGGCGATAGCCTGTCCAGCATTGCCAAACGGCATCTGGGCGACGGCAATTTGTGGCCGCGCATTTTCGAAGCCAATCGCGAAACGCTCAAGGACCCGGACAAGATTTTCCCGGGGCAGATGCTGCGTTTACCGCCAAAAGCGTAATGCCCCGCCCAAGCACCAACTGGTGCATCGGCTTAGAGTGGCTAAAAAAACGGCTGCGCAGCCGCCAGGCGGGCGCGGGCCGCGCTCGGAATAGGCATGTACCCCTCGTATACTGCGGTTCCTCCGCGCCGTCCGCACCCACTTGTCCACTGCTCGCTATGTTTTGTTAGCCACTCTTAGTAACTCATTTCACAAACATCCCAGAAACAACGATTCATTCATCCCAGAAACAACGATTCATTCGATATCCGGAGATTGATCTATGCGTACTAAATCCGTTTCAAGCACCCTCGTGATTGCGCTTGCTGGCGTTCTGGCATTATCGGGTTGCCGCAAGGAAGCCAACGACGATTCCAATGTCGCCAAGGATCCGACCTCCGGCGCTGCCACTGATGCAATGCCAGGCCCGGCGGGCACGCCGCCAGCGAGCGATCAGGCAGGGCAGAGCACCGCAACCGGCGCGGACAGCACTGGTGGTGACGCTGCAGCGGGCTCCACAGTGACCGTCTCCAGCGTTGCGGTCGGCACCAAGGCTGCTGCCGACAAGACGGTGACCCCTTCCGCCAATATCGGCACCAAGGACACCATCATTGTCTCGGTCAAGACCGATGGCAGTGCGAGCAATGTGCCGGTCGCAGCCAAGCTCACCTATCAAGATGGCCAGGTTGCCGGCGAACAGAACGCCACACTGACCACCACGGGCGCCGAAACCACCAACCTCAGCTTCAGCAAGCCCGATGGCTGGCCGGCCGGCACCTACACCGCGCAGGTGATGGTGGATGGCAAGCCGGCGGGAACGGCGCAGACCATTACGGTCAAGTAAGCACCGTCAGGCAAGAACGATTTACGGCGTACCATTCGCGCCCGAAATGGCGCGAATGGGTTCGCAGACCGTACAATCCATTGCGACAGCGCTTTCGTCTATCAAGTATCAAGACCAGCTGTTCGGTTGCAGGCTCATGAACCGGAGCCGAGTCCGAATGCCTGGCTCAGCATCTCGATGAAGGTGCGTTTGGCCCGATAGTGTTGGCGGATCTGGACGAGATAATCATCGAACTCGCTCATTGCCTTGTGCATCTCACACAAACGCCGAAGCGATCTCAGCAAGATCAGCGCCGCGCTGTAGCCCTGTTGATTGGTGCGTTCGGCCTTGTTTTCTATCAGCAACTTATAGATGCGGACGGCGAAGCTGGCATCGTGTGATTCGGCGACCTGCAGCAGGCGCTCCCACGTGGTCATCGCGATGTCTGCCTGATGTGCCGCACCCGCTTGTAGCGCAGCGGTATGCTCACCCTCGGCCAAGAACAGCCGCACCTGCAGATCCTGCGCATGACGTTGCAGCGATCGATTCGCGGCGACTGCTGCCAGTGCACGCGCACGCCAGGATTCCCACGGCACGTGTGCCGCACGTGTGGCGTGGCGCAGCGCCAGATAGGCGTCTTCGGACGGTGTCTGCGTGAATACCTCCCAGCGCAGTTGCAGCGCCTCCTCGGTCATGCCGTCGCGCGTATAGGCCGCGGCAAGTGTTGCCTTGAGACGGCCATCGTCCGGGCAAGCCCTGATGCCTCGCTCAAGCCAACTGGTCTCCTCACGTTCGCGCCTATGCTCACGGCACCGGCGCGCCATCTGGAAATAGTCCCATCCGCTGCTGCACCGGGGAGCGAACCATTGCAGCATCGCATCGACCTCTCCGCCATTGCGCGCGGCGTCCTCAAGCAGCGTCTCGGCTGCTAACTGCTGCGCTGCCGACAAGGGTTGCTGGAGTGTTTCCAGCGTGGCGTGCTGCAACATTGCCACGTCGCGCTCATCCAGCGGCGGGCAATAATCTCGCAGTGGCGGCATCAGTCCCCAGGCATCTTGCAGGCGCAGGTCGAGCAGGCGGCGCGGCAGATTCTGTGGATGGGCGGCTGCCGCAAACCTCACGTGGGAACGCGCCAGCGATGCCAATGCGTCGCCGACATGGCCGCTGGAATCGTCGCACTCGTGGTAGATCGTCATCAGGCGTCTTAGCGCATATTCGTGCAGATCCAGCGCTGCCATTGGGTCGCGCTGCAGTGCCTGGTCGAGCAGGTCCGGCAAGGGAGCGATATGCCTGGCATAGGCGACACTGGCGCGATAATCCATGAAGCGCTTGCGCCCGAGCAGGGTCGTGATTGCCTTGCGCCACTCCTGCGGCGTGCTGCGCGCCATGTGTGCCTGCGCCAGCAGGCGCTTGCCAATGCTGGCGTCGGCGGCTGCAAGTTCCAGCAGCAGCGAGCGCATTGCGTGTGCAGGCATGTCGGCCAGCCACTCTTGTACTTCCGTGAGGGGCTGCTGCGTCCCGGCACTGCGCTTGCGCCCGGCGCTCGTATTTTCAGGTGCAACCGCCTGGCCGCGGGCCCAGGCAAAAGCGACAGCGACCTGGTGCTTGCAGAAGTCCCCACCGCGGCCTATCGGGCAGTCGCACTCGCCCTGCAGAAGAGTGCCGTCCCACTCCAGGGTGACGCGGTAGTTCTCGCTACCTCTGACATTGGCCGCTACGCGGCCTTCGGTGGCTTGAACAAGCACTGCCCTGCCTTGCTCGAAATAAGCCAAACCACGCGCATAGCTGCGTGAGTCGGCCAAGCGTTGCAGCAGCCGTGAATCGATGGAACTCGTAGATGGGGGCGTCATCGTGTCAAGTGTAAAATGCATCGCCCGACCTTGCTCATGATTGGGCGGTTGCAACGGGAACCGGCTTTTGCCCATGGCCGGCCGACACGCGACAATGGAGGCCCCCGGTGCCCGCTGACGGGTTCGCGCCCAGTGCTCTTTCCTCATTCCTTCAGGCAACGCAAACTCCATGTCCAACACACCGAAGATCATCTACACGCTCACCGACGAAGCTCCCTTCCTGGCCACGCAGTCGCTGCTGCCGATCATCGATGCTTACACCGACACCGCCGGCATTGTGGTCGAAACACGCGACATCTCGCTGGCCGGCCGCATTCTTGCGTTGTTTCCGGAACAGCTGACCGACGCGCAGAAGATTGCCGACGACCTCGGCGAGTTGGGCCAACTAGCCACAACGCCGGAAGCCAACATCATCAAGCTGCCCAACATCAGCGCCTCGGTACCGCAGCTCAAGGCCGCGATCAAGGAATTGCAGAGCCAAGGCTACGCGCTGCCGGAGTATCCGGATGCGCCCCAGGACGCTGCCGAAAAAGACGTCAAGGCGCGCTATGACACGGTCAAGGGCAGCGCGGTCAACCCGGTGCTGCGCGAAGGCAATTCCGATCGTCGCGCACCGCTGTCGGTGAAGAATTACGCACGCAAGCATCCGCATCGCATGGGTACGTGGAGCAGTGACTCCAAGTCGCACGTTTCGCATATGGACGAAGGCGATTTCTTCGGCAGCGAGCAATCCATCACGGTAGTGGACGCCGGCACGCTGAAGATCGAGTTCGTCGGCAACGACGGCAGCAGCACCGTGCTGAAAGACAAGGTTGCGGTCAAGGCCGGAGAAATCGTCGATGCCGCCGTGCTGAGCAAGCGCGCGCTTGCCAGCTTCATCGATGCGCAGATCGAAGATGCCAAGGCCAGGAACGTGCTGTTCTCGGTGCATCTGAAAGCCACCATGATGAAGGTCTCCGACCCGGTGCTGTTCGGCGTGGTGGTCGGCGAGTTCTACAAGGACACGCTGAGCAAGCATGCCGATGCGCTCAGGTCAGTTGGCTTTGACCCCAATAACGGCATCGGCGATCTGTACGCACGCATCGGCGCACTGCCGGAAGACCAGCAGGCGCAGATCAAGGCCGACATCCAGGCCGAATATGCGCAGCGTCCGGGTCTGGCGATGGTCAACTCGGACAAGGGCATCACCAATCTGCATGTGCCCAGCGATGTGATCGTCGATGCATCGATGCCGGCGATGATTCGCGACTCCGGCCAGATGTGGAATGCCGAGGGCAAACTGCAGGTCACCAAGGCGGTGATTCCGGATCGCTGCTACGCCGACGTGTATCAGGCGGTGATCGATGACTGCAAGGCGCACGGCGCGTTCGATCCGTCCACCATGGGATCGGTGCCCAACGTCGGCCTGATGGCACAGAAGGCCGAGGAATACGGCTCGCACGACAAAACCTTCCAGATTTCTGCCGCCGGCACCGTCAAGGTTACCGATGGCAGCGGCTCAGTGGTGTTCGAGCATGCGGTGGAAGCCGGCGATGTGTGGCGCATGTGCCAGGTCAAGGACGCGCCGATCCAGGATTGGGTGAAGCTGGCGGTCGAGCGTGCACGTCTGAGCGACACGCCAGCCGTATTCTGGCTGGACACCGCCCGCGCACACGATGCGCAGGTAATCGCCAAGGTCGAGCAATACCTGAAGGATCACGACACCAACGGCCTGGATATCCGCATCTTGCCGCCGGTGGAAGCAACTACCTTGTCGCTTGAACGCATCCGCAAGGGCCAGGACACCATCTCGGTCACCGGCAACGTGCTGCGCGATTACCTCACCGACCTGTTCCCGATCATGGAACTTGGCACCAGCGCCAAGATGCTCTCGATCGTGCCGCTGATGGCCGGTGGCGGCCTGTTCGAAACCGGTGCCGGCGGCTCGGCGCCCAAGCACGTGCAGCAGTTTGTCGAAGAGAACTGTCTGCGCTGGGATTCGCTCGGCGAATTCCTGGCCTTGGCGGCTTCGTTGGAGCATCTGGGCAACCGCTACGACAATCCCGCGGCCACGGTGCTGGCCAAGGCGCTGGACGTGGCCAACGGCCAGTTCCTGGAGAACAACAAGTCGCCGGCGCGCAAGGTCGGCGAGCTCGACAATCGCGGTAGCCACTTCTATTTGGCAATGTACTGGGCGCAGGCCTTGGCCGCGCAGACCGAAGACACCGCGCTGCAGGCCAAGTTCGCACCGCTGGCCAAGGCCCTGACCGAGAACGAAGCCACGATTGTCGCTGAGTTCAACGGCGCGCAGGGCAAGCCGGTGGAGATCGGCGGCTACTACCACCCGGATCTGGCCAAGGTCAGCGAGGCAATGCGCCCGAGCAAAACCTTCAACGACGTGCTGGCTACGCTGAAAGCCTGATCCACCGCACCACCTGTCGCTGCATCCAGCCAGTGCGACATCCAAGGCCCGCCTCGTTCAGAGGCGGTGGCATTTTGCTGGCGTTGACCGATATTGGCGCGATGCAAGCACGTCCCAGCACAGACGCAGATCGAGGCCGCTGCCCGCCTATCCGAATAATACGTTTCGAGAAGATGCGACAGGCTTTGCCTATCTGCTGCTCAAAATCCGCTGGATTGGGTTTTCTGGCCTGTGGCGAGACACGCATGCGCAGTAATCGATCATCAGTGCCATAACGCATGATTTGCTCAGCCACCAAGCCCTTGGTGCTGGCGTCAGCCAGTGGCGTGCAGTGCCAGTGTTGGCGAGCGACAGCAACAGATCAGCGCTCCAGAACCCTTTGTCGAACAAGGTGACGGAATGGTCGGGAATGGATTGTAAAAACGGCTCGCTCAAGCGAATTTCGCTGCGACGGTAGGGACTGAGCTGAGCATTGAGCAAGACATGCGAGCGTACGTTCATCAGTGCAACCAATCGCAGCATGGGAAATGGCGTCTGACGGTCCGTGCTGGTATTGCCGGAACCAAAATGTTCGCGCAGTTCTTCGGTGTCTGGCGTAGGCAGCAGCGCGCCATCCACGGCAAAGACCTGCAATCCCTGCCATCCATCGCCTTGGTAGCGTTCGCAGCCCCATTGCGCCCCAGTCGTTGCGAATAGATGTTGGACCGGATCGGCTCCCAGTCGTGCGCGCGCCTGACTGACGCCGCTGCGCGCCAACAGATCTTCTGAGGCCAGCGATTGTGCGCAGATGTTCAAACGACGTGCGACCTCGTGCACCGGAACCTCGTGCACCGGTTCGTCACGGAACAACGCCATGCCCAGGACAAGCCGCAACACCTGATCACTGGGAAGGCGCCGACGTCGGATACTGGCCTGAGAAGACAGTTCCAGCGCGCTGGCTACCCACTCCACCGGAATATTCTGCGTAAAGGTGCTCAGGTCACAGAAGTTGAACAGGTCGCCAAGGTTGAACAGCTGCTGTTGAAGGGACACAAAAAAATCCGATACCAGAGGTCTGGTATCGGATTTTCGGTGACTCAATTGCTTAAGTGAGCAGCACTACCACAATGCGGGGGTTTTTTATCGATAACACTGATCGAAATCAGCGCTTCATCGAACTGAAGAACTCGTCGTTGGACTTGGTGGTCTTCATCTTGTCCAACAGGAATTCCATTGCCGCGATCTCGTCCATCGGATGCAGTAACTTGCGCAGGATCCAGATCTTCTGCAGCAACTCCGGCTCGATCAGCAGATCTTCGCGACGCGTGCCCGAGCGGTTGATATCGATCGCCGGGTAAACGCGCTTTTCGGTGATGCGGCGATTCAAATGCACTTCGCTGTTGCCGGTGCCCTTGAATTCTTCGTAGATCACCTCGTCCATCTTGCTGCCGGTTTCCACCAGCGCAGTGGCAATGATGGTCAGCGAGCCGCCTTCTTCGACGTTACGGGCCGCACCGAAGAAACGCTTCGGACGGTGCAACGCATTGGCGTCCACACCACCGGTCAGCACCTTGCCGGAACTAGGTACCACGTTGTTGTAGGCACGCGCCAGGCGGGTGATCGAGTCGAGCAGGATCACCACGTCCCTCTTGTGTTCGACCAGGCGCTTGGCCCGTTCGATCACCATCTCGGCGACCTGCACGTGGCGTGCAGCAGGCTCATCGAACGTGGAGGAGATGACCTCGCCGCGCACGGTGCGCTGCATTTCGGTTACTTCTTCCGGGCGCTCATCGATCAGCAACACGATCATGTGAACTTCAGGATGATTGTTGGTGATGGCCGTGGCCACCTGCTGCATCATCATCGTCTTACCGGCCTTGGGCGGGGAGACGATCAGCGCGCGCTGACCCTTACCCTGCGGGGCCATCAGATCCAGGATGCGCCCGGTGATGTCCTCGGTCGATCCATCGCCACGCTCCAGACGGAAGCGGCGACGCGGGAACAGCGGGGTCAGGTTCTCGAACAGAACCTTGTTCTTGCTCGCTTCCAGCGGCTCGCCGTTGATGGTGTCGATGATCGACAGCGCGAAATAACGTTCGCCGTCTTTCGGGAAGCGGATACGGCCCGACAGGTGATCGCCGGTGCGCAGAACTAAGCGGCGGATCTGGCTCGGCGAGATGTAGGTATCGTCCGGGCCGGCCAGGTAGCTGGCTTCTGCGGCACGCAGGAAACCGAAGCCGTCGGGCAGGATTTCCAGCACGCCGTCGGCAGCAACGCCTTCGCCGTGACGGGTCAGCACCTTGAGCAGGGCGAAGATCACGTCCTGCTTGCGGGCGCGCGCCACGCCTTCCTGGATATTGAGCTGATCGGCGATATCCAGCAGTTTCTGTGCCGGCATGCGCTTGAGATCGCTCAGCGAATAGACCGGGAAGCCTTCCGGCACGGCCGGGTGCGGACGTGCGATGAACGGCTCGTTGCTGCCATCGGTCGATGGCATGCCGCTGCCACCTATTTCGTTGCCGAAGCGATCGCGCGGCCCACGGTCGCGGCGGTTACGGAACCGGTCGCGGCGATTGCCCTGCTGGTTCTGCCCCTGCCCCTGGCCCTGTTGATTTTGGACGGCGCTCTGACCCTGCGACGGGGCTTGCCCCTGGTTGTAGCCTTGCCCCTGACTTTGCGCCTGATTTTGGTGCTGCTGTTGTTGCGCCTGGTTGAAGCGCTGCTGCTGCGACTGGCCACCCTCGCGGGACTCGCCGTAGTTGTCGCCGCCCTGACTGGCGCTGTGCGCGCTGCCGACGTGTACGCCATCGCTGGACGTCTGCGCCGGTGCGCGCGACGGTAGCTGCGGGGCATCGGGTGCGGGGCTGGCGGGCAAGGGCAGGTTGGGCTGCTGTGCGCCACCATCTTCATTGGTGACTGCGGTCTTGCTCACGCGCGGCTTGCGCACGCGTTTCTCGACGGGAGCGTCGACGCTCCCGATATCAGAAGAAGGATGATCGGACAAGTGTGTGATCCCTCGCTAAGAGTGCGAGCGCCCGGCTGGGGGGCGAACTATGGTGATGGGAGTCTAGAAGAGCTTTCTAGAGGGGTACGGCGGCGCACGAACGTGTGCCGGATTCATTGACACTATCACTGCTGTGCGCAACCGCGCAAGCCTCTGTCAGAGCAAGATGTAACTGCCGGCGAATCACAGGGCGTCCATTGCTGGACGCCCACTCACTCAGGCAGCTGCGCCGCCGAGGGTCTTGTCGATCATCTGGGTCAGCTGGCCCTTGCCAACCGCTCCGATCTGGGTTGCCTGCACCTGCCCATTCTTGAACAGCAGCAGCATCGGGATCGAGCGCACGTGGTACTTGATAGCCAAAGCACGGTTCTGGTCCACATTGACCTTGGCAACCTTGAGTCGGCCCTGATATGTATCAGCCAAGCTGTCCAGCACCGGGGCGATCATCTTGCACGGGCCACACCACTCGGCCCAGAAATCCACCAGAACCGGTTCGCCGGATTGCAGTACAGCTGTATCGAAGTCGGCATCGCCGACATGTTGAACCTTGTCGCTCACGTTGGGTCTCCTGGAAACCAAAACGGCCCACCCGAACAGGCAGGCCGCCACATTGCGTTAAACTGGCGCATTGCGCGACTGAATCAAGTGTCAGTCCTGAAGCCGCGCTGTCCGCCACAACAGCCGCAGTTTGCGGCGCTGTCGGCATCGATGCAAGCCGCGCCCGGGCTGCTCAGGGCGCCTTACGAAGACGGAATAATGAGCGACAAACCGCTGACCGATTTGACCTTCTCCACGTTCGACCTGCATCCCTCGCTGATCGCCGGGCTGGAGAGCGCCGGGTTTACCCGGTGTACCCCGATCCAGGCGCTGACCTTGCCGGTCGCGCTGCCGGGCGGCGATGTGGCCGGCCAGGCCCAGACGGGTACCGGCAAGACCCTGGCGTTCCTGGTGGCGGTGATGAACCGCCTGCTGATTCGCTCGGCGCTGGCCGATCGCAAGCCGGAAGACCCGCGCGCGCTGATCCTGGCACCGACCCGCGAACTGGCGATCCAGATCCACAAGGATGCCGTCAAGTTTGGCGCCGATCTGGGCCTGCGCTTTGCGCTGGTCTACGGCGGTGTGGACTACGACAAGCAGCGCGAACTGCTGCAGCAAGGCGTGGACGTGATCATCGCCACCCCGGGCCGGCTGATCGACTACGTCAAGCAGCACAAAGTAGTCTCGCTGCACGCCTGCGAGATCTGCGTGCTGGACGAAGCCGATCGTATGTTCGATCTGGGCTTCATCAAGGACATCCGCTTTCTGCTGCGGCGCATGCCCGAGCGCGGCACCCGGCAGACGCTGCTGTTCTCGGCCACGCTCAGCCATCGCGTGCTGGAGCTGGCCTACGAGTACATGAACGAGCCGGAAAAGCTCGTAGTCGAAACCGAGACCATCACCGCTGCCCGCGTGCGCCAGCGCATCTATTTTCCATCCGACGAAGAAAAGCAGACGCTGCTGCTAGGCCTGCTGTCGCGTAGTGAAGGCGCGCGCACCATGGTGTTCGTCAACACCAAGGCGTTCGTCGAGCGCGTGGCGCGCACCCTGGAGCGTCATGGATACCGAGTCGGCGTGCTGTCGGGCGATGTGCCGCAGAAGAAGCGCGAATCGTTGCTCAACCGCTTCCAGAAGGGCCAGTTGGAGATCCTGGTCGCCACCGACGTGGCGGCGCGCGGTCTGCACATCGACGGGGTCAAGTACGTCTACAACTACGATCTGCCGTTCGACGCAGAAGACTACGTGCACCGCATCGGCCGTACCGCACGCCTGGGCGAAGAGGGCGACGCGATCAGCTTCGCCTGCGAGCGTTACGCGATGAGTCTGCCGGACATCGAGGCTTATATCGAACAGAAGATTCCGGTCGAGCCGGTGACTTCCGAGTTGCTGACGCCGTTGCCGCGTGCGGCACGCGTGCCGGTGGAAGGCGAAGAGGTCGACGAAAATGAAGGCGAGAGCGTGGGCACGATCTTCCGCGAAGCGCGCGAGCAGCGAGCCGCCGAAGAGCAGCGTCGTGGCGGTGGTCGCGGTGGTCCGGGAAGCGCCTCGCTCAGTGGCAGTGGCGGCGGTCGCCGTGATGGCGCCGATGGCAAGCCGCGTCCGCGTCGCAAGCCGCGTGTCGAAGGCCAAGCTCCGGCAACTGCCGCGCCGACCGAAACACCGATGGTTGCTGCAGCGTCGGCAGAGGCACCTTCCACCAGCATCGTGGCCGATGTCGAACGCACACCGCGCAAGCGTCGGCGTCGCCGCAACGGCCGCCCGATCGAAGGTGTCGAGCCGGTTGCCGCCACGCCGGTTGCAGAACCTGCCGCACCGCGCAAGCCGACCCAGGTGGTCGCCAAGCCGGTGCGCGCCGCCGCCAAGCCGTCCGGCAGCCCATCGCTGCTGAGTCGCATCGGCCGGCGCCTGCGGTCGCTGGTTTCCGGTAACTGACTGCGCGTGACATCAATCGCATCACCGGTCTTCGGCGATGCGACACAAGCGTTGGCGCTCCGGCATAATCACTGGATGACCGTTCTGCGTTTTGACAACGTCAGCAAGCACTACGCCGGTGGCCACCAGGCGCTGACCGATGTCAGCTTCGAAGTGGCCGACGGTGAGATGCTGTTCGTGACCGGCCACTCAGGCGCCGGTAAAAGTACCTTGCTCAAATTGATCCACCTCAGCGAGCGGCCCAGCCAGGGCGCGGTGCTGCTGGGCGAACGCAACCTGCTAAAGGTGCGTGGCCGGCAGATTTCGCTGCATCGTCGTCAGGTGGGTGCGGTCTATCAGGACCACCGTTTGCTCAACGACCGCAGCATCGCCGAGAACGTGGCCTTGCCGTTGATCCTGCGCGGCACCCGCCGCGCCGAGATCGGTAAGCGTGTGCGTTCGGCATTGGAGCGGATCGGGCTGGCCCATCGCGAGAAAGCCTTGCCATCGCAGTTGTCGGCTGGCGAGCAGCAGCGCGTGGGCATCGCCCGCGCCATCGTCGGCGAACCGCGCTTGCTGGTGGCCGATGAGCCCACCGGTAACCTGGACCCGGCACTGGCAGCGGAAATCATGCAGTTATTTGCCGAACTGCCGGCACGCGGCACCAGCGTGCTGGTGGTCAGCCACGATCTGGCGCTGCTCAAGCAAATGCGCAAGCGCGTGCTGATTCTGGATCACGGCCGGCTGGTCGACGACATCTCGCCGCAGGATCTGGCCGAATGAACAAGCCCGCCAACACCGAAGCCGTTGCACCGTCGCGGTTCGGCGTGTGGATCGACCACCACCTGCATAGCATCGCCTTCAGCCTGGGCCGCGCGATGCGCAAGCCATGGGCAACCTTGCTGACCATCGTGGTGATGGCCCTGGCGCTAGCCCTGCCGCTGGGGCTGTCGATCGCGCTGGACAACGTCAAGTTGCTGGCAGGCAGTGTGCAGCAGTCGCGAGAGATCAATCTGTTCTTGAAGGTCGATGTCGGCGCCGATGCGGCGCAGGCGCTGGCCGTTGAGCTGCGTGCGCGCCCGGACGTTGCCCAGGTTACGTTGCGCACGCCCACGCAGAGGCTGGCCGAATTGCGTGAAAGCGCCAAGCTCGACGAAGCGATCGATGCGCTCGGCGACAATCCGTTGCCGACGTTGTTGATCGTCACTCCGACCGATGCCGCCGACGATGCGCAACTGGCCGGCGCGCTGCAGGCCTTGCCGCAGACCGACCAAGTGCAGCATGACGTGTTGTGGCGCAAGCGCCTGGACGGCTGGCTGCGTTTTGGCGAGCGGCTGGTGCAGGTGCTGTCTGCACTACTGGGCATCGGCGCGGTGCTGGTGGTCGGCAATACGGTGCGGCTGGATATTCAATCGCGGCGCGAAGAAATCGGCGTGCTGCAATTGCTGGGGGCCAGCGATGGCTTCATTCGTCGCCCGTTTCTGTATCTGGGTGCGTGGTACGGGCTCGGTGCCGGCGCTGTTGCGCTCGCTCTGATTGCTGCCTCCGGGCTGGCGCTGCGCGCGCCGTTGGCGATATTGGCCGATAGCTACGGCAGCTCCTTTACCCTCCACGGTCTGGATCTGCTGCATTCTGCGATGGTGCTGGTCGGCACCCTGGTCCTGGGTTGGCTGGGTGCTTGGCTGGTGACCGGCCATTTCCTTCGTCAGACCCGTCCCACCGAGACCTGATGCCTGCCATGCACCCATCAGATCTCAAGCACCTGATCAGCGCCGCGCCGCGCGTGATGGTGGTAGATGGCTCCAAGCTGGTGCGCAAGCTGATTGCCGATGTGTTGAAGCGTGATCTGCCGAACGTGCAGGTGATAGGGTGCTCCAGCATCGCCGAAGCACGCCAGGCGCTGGAAGCCGGTGCGGTGGATCTGGTGACGACCTCGCTGTCGCTACCCGATGGCGATGGTTTGACGCTGGCGCGCAGCGTGCGCGAAGCGGCGAGCCAGGCGTATGTTCCGGTGATCGTTGTTTCCGGCGATGCGCAACAGCACCTGATGGAGCGCCGCTTCACCGAGTACGTCACCGATTATTTCGACAAGGCGCTGGGTCATGAGGCCCTGGCGACTTTTATCCGCGGCTACGTGCAGCCTGAGCCGGTCGTCGGCGCGACCGTGCTCTACATCGAAGACAGCCGCGTGGTGGCCGAAGCGACCAAGCGCATGCTCGAGCGTCAACGCCTGAAAGTGGTGCACGTACTCACCGCCGAAGACGCCTTCGCGCTGCTCACCGCCGAATCACTGGGCCGCACCGAGCGCCGCATCGACGTGGTACTGACCGACGTGACCCTGAAAGGCGAGCTCAACGGCCGCGACGTGGTCGAGCGTATCCGTATCGATTTCGCCTACGGCAAGCGCCGCCTGCCCGTATTGGTAATGACCGGCGACACCAATCCACGCAACCAGTCCGAACTGCTGCGCGCTGGCGCCAACGACCTGGTGCAGAAACCGATCGAAGAGCGTCTATTGGTGACCAAGGTGTTGTTCCAGCTGCGCTTGGCGCGTCTTGAGGATCAGGCTGTCACGTTATGACCGAAGCGGAGGGGCGTATCCAGTTGGAACCGTCGTGGAAGGCGCGCGTGGGCGATTGGTTGCTGCGCCCGGAGATGCAGGAGTTATCGGGATTTTTGCGCCAGCGCAAGGCGGCTGGCGCGCGGGTGTTTCCGCCCGGTCCGCAGATCTTTGCCGCCTTCGATGCCACCCCGTTCGAGCAGGTCAAAGTGGTGATCCTGGGCCAGGACCCGTATCACGGCGAAGGCCAGGCGCATGGGCTGTGCTTCTCGGTGTTGCCCGGCGTGCCAGTTCCGCCGTCGCTGCTCAACATCTATAAAGAGATTCAGGACGACCTGGGCATCGCGCGGCCGGATCACGGCTATCTGATGCCGTGGGCGCGCCAGGGCGTACTGCTGCTCAATGCCGTGCTGACGGTGGAGCGGGGGCGTGCCGGAGCCCACCAGAACAAGGGCTGGGAAGGTTTCACTGATCATGTCGTGGAAACCCTCAACCGTGAGCGCGAAGGAGTGGTGTTCCTGCTCTGGGGCAGTTACGCGCAGTCCAAGGGTAAGGTCATCGACCAGGCGCGCCACCGTGTGTTAAAGGCGCCGCACCCGTCGCCGTTGTCGGCGCATCGCGGCTTTTTGGGCTGCCAGCATTTCTCCAAGACCAATGAACATCTACAGCGACGTGGGGTCAGCCCGATCGACTGGTCGCTGCCGCCGCGCAACGCCCTGGACACCACGTCGGCCGGTGGCTGAACGGAACAGGCGCTAGCCTGTTTCGCAACGAGTTGTCACGGTCTGCGCAGGGCTGCGGTGGTAGTTCAGGTGTTGAATTCGGGAGCGATGCCGTAGAATGTCGGCAATGCAAGAAGTCCGAACGTCCTATAAGTGGAACGCTGGGAACTCTTTCTGTACCCGGCAGTCCAATAGTTCGACTGCTAAGATGGTGCCTATGAACCAGACTACCTCGACTGCCCTTGTGGCGAACAATCTCCCGATTCCCAGTGCGCTCGGTTCGCTAGACGCCTACATCGGTGCCGTGCACCAGATCCCGGTGCTGTCGGTCGATGAGGAACAGAATCTTGCCCGTCGCTTCCGCGATGAGCTGGATCTGGACGCCGCGCGCGAACTGGTCCATTCCCACCTGCGCTTCGTGGTGCACGTGGCCCGCGGCTACAACGGCTACGGCCTGCCGCTGGGCGATTTGATCCAGGAAGGTAATATCGGCCTGATGAAGGCGGTCAAGCGCTTCGATCCGGAAATGGGCGTGCGTCTGGTCAGCTTCGCAGTGCATTGGATTCGTGCCGAAATGCATGAGTTCATCCTGAAGAACTGGCGCATCGTCAAAGTCGCCACGACCAAGGCGCAGCGCAAGCTGTTCTTCAACCTACGCAAGTCCAAGACGCGTCTGGGCTGGCTCAATGCGTCGGAAGTGACCGCGGTCGCCAAGGATCTGAACGTCTCCGAACGTGAAGTGATGGAGATGGAATCGCGCCTGTCCGGTCGCGATATCGGTTTCGATGCTTCGTCCGACGAAGATGATGATCACGGTCCGCCGTCACCGGTCAGCTATCTGGTAGCCAACGATGAAGATCCGTCGCAGGCTTACGAGCGTCACGACAGCGAAGACAACCAGTTGCAGCTGCTGCGCGAAGGCATGGCCGGTCTGGATACGCGCTCGCGCGACATCGTCAAGCGTCGCTGGTTGGATTCCGATTCCAAGGTGACGCTGCAGGAGCTGGCTGATGAATACGGTGTATCGGCCGAGCGCATCCGCCAGATCGAGGCGAACGCGCTGAAGAAGATGAAGGCATTGTTTGTTGCCTGATCCCTTCGACCATGCACCAGATGGTGTACAAACGGCCCGGATATCCGGGCCGTTTGCGTTTGTGCCGGTGGGCGCGGAGTCTATAAACGTCTGCTCCCCTGCCGATCTTTTTGCTGCGAATGAGCATATGCATTTGCGCCATACGCGGGCATTTCACTGGTTGAAGTGCACTACCAAACCCCGCGCATCGCGCAGCAGGCATGGCATCGGGCACTTACCCGACTAGGCAACGCTGCAGCTTCACTACTTCGGCGGCAAGCGCGCTAACGGCAGATGCCGGCCGTAGCTGATCGCCGTAAGGCGCAGGCCGGAACATACGCTTGCGCCAGTCGCCAACGACCATGCTGGGGCACGTCGAGCACATGTCCGATCGCGACTGCGCGCAGCCGTACCACCGCTGCATGCCAGTAGAAACCTGTGACACCGGTTGCGGCACATGCTGCGGGGTCGGATTCGGCCTCGGCACGTTCGAAGGCGAGCAACAGTTTGCGCCGCAGTACCAGCGCGTTATACGGCGTATTCAGGCCCGGCATGTGTTCTGTCGTTGCCGAAATAGGCATGAGTGGCGCCGGTGGCCAGCAGCATGTCGTCGCCGAGCGTGTTGCCATCGGCCAGGACGACCTCGCGGCGCGTTGGTGCGATTTCGGCGACGTCGCCGAGCAGAGCAGCGCTGCTCGCGCAGGATGTGCCGCAGCGGCGCGGCAATATCCGGCGCGGACAGACCGGCGGAGACCGGCGGCGGCGACTTGATATGGCAGTGGCCAGAACAATGGCGTTTCTGGCGGTCGATCAGGGTGATGCGGATGCCGGGATCGTCGAGCGGACGGGTCGCGCCCACCCGGCGGCTGCGCAGTAGTTTTGTTAGCCGCTCTCAATACAAATCGATCGGATCCACATCCAGCGACCAGCGCACCCGCCGCGCTTGCGGCAGCGCATAGATTGCCGGCAGCTGCGCATCGAGCAATCGGTGCAAGGCAGAGCGTTGTTGCGCGGACAACAACAATTGCGTTCGTTGAAAACCGGCGCGACGCGGCATTGGTGCCGGCATCGGGCCATAGCATTCCACTGCTGCAGACGCGGGCGATTCCGCGCTGGTGTCCGCGTTGGTCAAGACACGCACCGCCATCAGGAACTGATTGGCCGCCGCCACATCCTTGGCTTCGGCGCGGAACAGCGCCAGATGCGCGGACGGCGGAAAGCCGGCCGCCTCGCGCTGTTGCAGTTCGGCATCGGCAAAGGCGTGATAGCCGCCGTTGACCAGGGTCTGCAGCAAGGGGTGCTCGGGGTGATGGGTCTGCAGCCAGACCTCGCCCGGACGATCGGCACGTCCGGCGCGTCCTGCCACCTGGATCAATTGTTGGGAAAGCTTCTCCGCGGCACGGAAGTCTGCCGAGAACAGACCTTCGTCGATGCCGACCACCACCACCATGGTCAGCCGCGGAAGGTCGTGGCCCTTGGCCAGGATCTGCGTGCCGACCAGGATGCCGGCTTCGGTGCCGAGGCGCGCCAGTTGGGTTTCCAGCGCATCGCGGCGCCGGGTGGTGCTGCGGTCGATGCGCACTACCGGAAAATCCGGGAATTGCTCGGTCAGGCGTTCTTCCAGCCGCTCGGTGCCGATGCCCTGCGGCTGCAGCGCCAGGCTGGCGCAAGCCGGACAGGCCAGTGGTGCGGATTGGCGTGCGCCGCAGTGGTGGCATTGCAGGCGCCGACCACCGGCATGCACCGTCATCGGAGTCTGGTGCAGCGGCGTGCTGCAGCGCTGGCAGGCGGCGGTCCAGCCGCAGTCGTGGCAGAGCAGCACCGGCGCATAGCCACGGCGATTCTTGAACACCAGCACCTGCTCGCCGCGCGCCAGGGTGGCGCCGATGCCGGCCAGTACCTCTGGCGACAGGCCGTCCTTGAGCGGGCGCTTGCGCACGTCGAGCACGCGCACGCGCGGCGGACGCGCTTCGCCGGCGCGGCGCGACAGGCGCAGATGCTGGAAGCGGCCGGAATACGCATTGTGCAGGCTTTCCAGCGATGGCGTGGCGCTGCCCAGGATGACCGGCACGTCCAGCGCCTTGCCGCGCACCAGCGCGAAGTCGCGCGCGTGATAACGGATGCCGTCCTGTTGCTTGTAGCTGCCGTCGTGCTCCTCGTCGATAACGATCAGCCCGGCGTTGGGAAGTGGGGTGAACACCGCCGAGCGCGTGCCGACGATCAGCTTGGCCTCGCCGCGCCAGGCTGCGGCCCAGACACGGGCGCGTTCGCCATCGGACAGGCCCGAGTGCAGCGCGTGCACCGGCACCCCAAGCCGGGCGCGGAAGCGACCCAGCGTCTGCGGGGTCAGGCCGATTTCCGGCACCAGCACCAACGCCTGGCGTCCGGCGGCCAGGCAGTCGGCGATTGCTTGCAGATAGACTTCGGTCTTGCCGCTGCCGGTGACGCCATCGAGCAGATAAGTGGCAAAACCGCTGCGCGCGCGGATGGTGTCGGCGGCGGCCTGTTGTTCGTCGTTGAGCTGAGGGCCGCTGCGGGGTCGCGGGGCAATCGTATCGGCGGCCACTGCCACGCGTTCGGCATAGCCGCGCTTGACCAGGCTGCGCGCTGCCTCGCGCCACTGCGGCAGCAGCGGGTCCAGCTGGTCTTCGCCCACCGCAGCGGTCAGTAGCAGCGCCGCCAGCAAGGCGGGCCGGCTCCCCGCACGTAGGCTGGCCGCACCGGTGCGGCCAGCCTCGGTGAGCTGCCAGGCCCAGGCGTGAGTGTCGGCCAACGGCTCACCACGACGCAGCGGGCCGGGCAGTGCGCTAGCCTGGGCTTCGCCGAGCGGGGCGTGGGTGTAACGGGCAAGCCACTGCAGCGAGCGGGCCAGCTCGTCGACCAGCAGCGGCGCGGCATCGCACCACGCCAGCGCCGGCCGCAGGCCCTCGGCTGAGGCCAGTTGCCCAATCTCCACCACCACCCCGACCAGCTCGCGCGGCCCGAGCGGCACTCGCACCCGGCAGCCGACCCGCGCCAGATTGGCAAGCGGGGCATCGGCCGGCGGCAGGTAGTCAAACAATTGGGGCAACGGCACCGGCAAGGCGACGCGCAGAGTGGCGACGGTCGAAGTCATCCAACCAGTCTACCGACCCGGTCCAGCGCCAGGCAGCGGACCTCAGATCGCCCCAAATCCGCGCGCGGGCCTACGGCGCGTTTTTGTGACCGGTGGGATAAATACGACCTAAACCTATGTGAGGGCTAAGGAAACCGGTTTATCCACATTGCCTGTGGATAAACCTGTGAATTAGTCTGGTGCTCCACGCTGTGACGATGGATTCCCCAGCCTCTGCAACCTCTTGGACATTTTTTAGCCAGCACGCATAAGTATATAAATATCAATAGCTTAGGCGTGAAACACGATTGCAACAAAGAAAAATCAGCAGTTGACAGACGCCTACTTATCGGTATGTCTGCCGCTGTGCACAACCTGCGCCGGTGGCAGGCGCCGCTGGCTTGAGGGCGGAGCCGGGCGAGGTCGATCTGTCAAGCCATCGGCGGGGGGCAATCGCGTCGGTATCATGCCGGCCGATGCTGGAGTTCTCATGACCGTAGTCCCCGATGCCCCTGTGACCCCTGCCGCGCTGTCGGCCTTCCTGCGCGGTGTCGAACGCCGGGGTCTGGTGCTCGCACGATTGCAATGCGGCGATGGGGCAGCCGCCGAGCAGGCCCTGGCGGCTGCCCTGCGCGCCTTCAACAGCCAAGCCGCTGGTCGGCCGATGGCCTTCTGGCCGATGCGCTTCTGGAGCCTGCTGGCTACCGCACCGCCGCTGCGCCGCGAGCCGATGCCGGGCACTTGGCTGCCTCCGTTCACCGCGTTGGGCCGGATGCAGACCGCCGACCGGCTGGCACTGCTGTTGCGGATCGTGGCCGGGTTGGAAGAGAACGCGGCAAGCGAGGTGCATGGCATTGACGTGGCGGTTTATCGCCAATCGCTCGCCCGTGCCTGCCCGCGCGATGCAGCCGGCAATCCGGATGCGCATGCCTGGCGGGTGTTGGCCGAAGCGGTGCAGTTGGAATTGCGCGACCTTACCCCGGTCCAGCTGACCCGGCTGAGGCAACTGCGCGACTCAGCGCTGGCCGGCCTGCCGTTGCAGCCAGCCGCGGTTGTGGTTGCGCCCACCGAGCCGAGGCAGCCGGCCGCCCCACGCGTGCGAGCTGCGCGCCGAGAGCATTGGTCACGCGTCAACCGCCGCCACGCAGGCAACGTGCTAGGCGTGTTGGCGCTGACGCTGCTGCTTGCGGCAATCGGCTGGTGGTGGATCCATCGCCGGCCGGCACTGCCGCCTGAGCCGGTCTCGCAGGCGCCTGCAGGCGTCTTGCATGTGACCGACGCTGCGCCGGTGCTGGTGGAAGAGCTACCCGCGGCAGACCGGCCGGATGCGCTGGCAGCGCCCGGCATGGATTCGCGCGACCAAGCGATGCTGGCCGACCCGGATCTGGAGCTGGCGCGCGCGGCGGACTTCTACGCCTGGTACGCGGCCGGCCATCCGGTGCCGGCCGACGAATCTGGCGCGCACGCCACCGCGGCCGAGCAGCCTTCCGCCGCATTGGAGACGGTCGATGACGAAACTAATTAATTGGTGCGGGCTGCTGCTGTTCGCGTTGGCCGGCAGTGCTGCCGCACAAACCTTGCCGACCCCATTGGAAGAAGGCGGTGCCGTTGCGTCTTCTCATGTGCCCACTCCGGCAACGCCGAGCGCCGCCCAGCAGCACGCGCGTTGGGACGCATTGACGCCTGCACAGCAGGCCGAGCTGCGCGCCCGCTATGCGGCCTGGAACGGGCTCACCGCCACCGATCGAGTGGTGTTGCGCCAGGCGCGCGAGCGTCTGCATGCCTTACCCGAGGATCAGCAGCGCGCGTTGCGCACGCAGTTCACCGCGATGGACAGATTACATCGCGATGGCTGGCGCCTGGGCTCACAGCTGGGCGCGTTCTATCCGCAGTTGCAGCCGTTGATCGGCTACGTGCCCGCTGCGCAGCGCGACAGCGTGCTGGCGGTGCTGCGCAGTCTGGATGCCGGGCAGCTGGAGCAGCTGGCGGTACTGGCACAACGCACACCGCCACAGGATCGCGACGCCTTGCGCGATGCCTTCCTGGCAGAAGCGCCGGCCACGCGCAGCATCTGGTTGAAGCGCCAGCTGGCGCGATAGTCGCCAGCGGAGGACGCCGCCGCTGCAAGAACGTGCTACCGCAGCGGATCGCGTTCGACATCGATCCACGCATCGACGTCACGCAGTGACCTGCTGATCTTCAACGTGGCTGTCTTCGGCACGATGCTCAGACGCACGCAACGCTTGAAGACGCGCCACCATCAGGAATGCGGCGGCAACCGTCACGACAAACAACTCCCCCCCCCGCTCAAGCCAATGTATGTGAGGCCGGTGGCCAGCCAGGATTGCGCGTCCATGCGCCACCGCGTCGGAGTGCGCGTTTGCCCGCACGCGTGCAGGCGCAACAGGCTCTACCCAAGCGCACGACAAAGCCGCAGTCGGAAAGTACGCGTAAGATGGCGGGCCCACGCGACCCGGTGCCAGCGCCTCCCGGCACGGCCGTAGTCCGCGCAGCGATCGGTTTTTCATGTCTGTTTCTTCTGCACCCTCGGCCGCGACGCCAAGCGTCGCCTCGGAAGTGCGCACCACCGGCCTGCTTGCGTTGCCGCTGGTGATCGGCCACGTCTCCAGCGGACTGATCGGGTTCGTCGACAACGTCATCGCTGGCCACCACGGCACTGCCACGTTGGCTGCGGTCACCATCGGCACCTCGCTGTTGTGGCTGCCGATGCTGGTGCCGATCGGCACGTTGATCTCGTTGACCGCCTCTGTCTCGCAACTGGTTGGCGCAGGTCGCGAGCGCGAGATCGGGCCATTGTTCCGCCAGGCGCTGTGGCTGTCGCTGGCGTTGGGCGCGGTGATGTTCACCTTTCTGGGCGCAGTGCCGCCGCTGTTGCCCACCTTCGGAATTGCGCCGGACATCGTGCCGGGTGCAACCGATTTTCTGCACGCAGTGCGCTGGGGCGGGCCGGCGATGACGTTCTACTTCTGCATGCGCTATCTCTGCGAAGGCATGCATTGGACATTGCCCACCATGGTGTTGGGCGTTGCCGGGTTGCTGGTGCTGGCGCCGCTGGGCTATGCGCTTACCTATGGCACGTTCGGGTTTGCCGAGCATGGTGCGCAAGGGCTGGGCATGGCCTCGGCCATCACGATGTGGGTGCAGGCAAGCGTGTTTGCACTGTACCTGTGGCGCTCGCGGCGCTTTGCCCATCTGGAGTTGTTCAATCACCTGGAAGGGCCGCGATGGCGCGCCATCGACGATCTGTTGCGCACCGGCTTGCCGATCGGCATCACTGTGCTGATGGAAGGCGGCCTGTTCATCGTCACCGCCTTGTTGATCGGCCGGCTCGGCTCCGCCGAAGCGGCCGCGCATCAGATTGCGATCAACGTCGCGCAGCTGTGTTTCATGATCCCGATGGGCGTGGCCGAAGCCACCACGGTGCGCGTCGGGCATGCGGTAGGGCGCGGCGATCCGCTCGGCATGCGGCGTGCGGCCTGGGCCGGTTACGCTATCGTGCTTGGCACGCAGGCGCTGTCGGCCAGCGTGCTGTTGCTGGGTCACGACGCCATCGTGAGTGTCTATACCAATGATGTGACGGTGGCCGCGTTGGCCTCGGTGCTGCTGTTGTTCGCCGCCACGTTCCAGTTTCCCGATGGCATCCAGGTGCTCTCGAGCGGTGCGTTGCGTGGGCTCAAGGACACCCGCGTGCCGATGTTTTTGGCGATGTTCTCGTACTGGGGTGTGGGCATGCCGATCGGCGCCGGGCTTGGCCTGGGACTGGGCTGGGGACCGCAAGGTATGTGGATCGGCCTGATTTTGGGCCTGACCGTTGCGTCGATCCTGATGGGGCTGCGCTTCCGGCAGACCAGCCAGCGGCTGACTGCCACCGCGACACCCTGACTTCCAGCGCATGCCGCTCACGCTGCGCAGCCGGTATGCTGGACACCATTGACTTGTATGCAGCGTCTTTCGACGGAGTTTTCTATGAACCACCCCGTGCGTCGCACTCCCATCGCCAGTTTCTTCGTCGGCCTATGGGATGTGATGAATTTCACCCGGCGCCTGATCTTCAACCTGGTGTTTTTCGGCTTTCTGTTTTTGATGCTGCTGCTGTTCGTGGTGGCGATCGCCAGAGGCGACGGCACCAAACCGCTGGCCGAGCGCACCACGCTGGTGATCAATCCTGAAGGCACGCTTGTCGAGCAGTTCAGCGCCGACCCGGTGAGCCGTTCGCTGGCCAAGGCAGTCGGCAACAAGGGTGCCGAAGAAGTGCAGCTGCGTGACCTGGTGCGGGTGATCGAGGCGGCCGGCAAGGACCGCAAGATCGAGCGGGTGCTGTTGAACCTGGACAAGCTGCAGCCGCCCGGTTTCGCTTCGCAGCGCGAAGTTGCAGCCGCATTGCAGAAGCTGCGTGCCTCCGGCAAGCAGATGGTGGCTTTCAGCGAGAGTATGAGCCAGGGCCAGTACCTGCTCGCAGCGCAAGCCAACGAGGTCTATTTGGACCCGATGGGCAGTGTGCTGCTGGAAGGTCTCGGCCGTTACCGCCAGTATTTTCGCGAGGGGTTGCAGGACAAGCTCGGTGTGGACGTACACCTGTTCCGCGTGGGCGAGTACAAATCCGCCGCCGAGCCATACATCCTCGATGCGGCCTCGGCCGACGCCAAGGAAGCGGATTTGTTCTGGATGAACGACGTATGGCAGCGCTATCTGGCCGACGTAGGCACCGCGCGCAAGCTGAGCCCGGCACAACTGACCGCCGGTATCGACACGCTGCCCGAAGGCGTCGCGGCGGCAGGTGGCGACCTGGCCAAGTTCGCGCTGCAGCAGAAGCTGGTCGACGGGCTCAAGACCCGCGAAGAGGTCGATGCGCTGCTGACCAAACGTGGCGTGGCCGACAGCGATGCCGACAGTGGCTTCCGCAACATCGATTTTTCCAGCTATCTCACCCAGCTGCAGGCGCAGGGTTCGCCCATGGACAGCCGTCCGCAGGTGGCCGTGGTGGTGGCAGCTGGCGAGATCAGCGGTGGCGAGCAGCCGGCCGGCCGTATCGGTGGCGAGTCCACTGCAGCGCTGCTGCGTCAGGCGCGCGACGACGACGAGGTCAAAGCGGTGGTGCTGCGCGTGGATTCGCCCGGCGGCGAAGTGTTCGCTTCCGAGCAGATCCGTCGCCAAGTGGTCGCGCTCAAACAGGCCGGCAAGCCGGTGGTGGTGTCGATGGGCGATCTGGCCGCCTCGGGCGGTTACTGGATCAGCATGAATGCCGATCGCATCTATGCCGACCCGTCGACCATCAGTGGTTCGATCGGCATCTTCGGCATGGTGCCGAATCTGACCCGCGCGCTGAACAAGATCGGCGTGCATACCGATGGCGTTGGCACCACGCGCTTTGCCGGTGCCTTCGACATCACCCGCCCGCTGGATCCTGCTGCCGGCCAGGTCATCCAGGCTGTCATCAACAAGGGCTACGCAGACTTCACCGGCAAGGTGGCGCAGGCGCGTCACCAGTCGGTGGAGGCCATCGACAAGGTTGCGCGCGGCAGGGTGTGGAGTGGTGCGCAGGCCAGGCAGCACGGCCTGGTGGATGCGTTCGGTGGCATGCAGGAAGCGGTGGCCGATGCAGCCAACCGCGCAAAGCTGAGCAAGGGCAAGTTCCGCGTCAGCTATGTGGAAAAGCCGGCCACGCCGTTCTCGCAGTTCATGAGCGGATTCGCCGGCAGCCGCATGGGCGCCTGGATGCTGGGCAATTCCGGCATGGCGCGCGCCATGTTGGCGCGCTCGCTGCCGGAAGTGGACACGCAATTACGCTTTGTCGAAGACGCCGTGCACGACAGCAAGGCTGGTGGTACACCGGTCAAGGCGCTGGCTTACTGCTTCTGTGGGTTCTGACGCGACACGTGTGCGCTAGAATTGTCGACAACGCCGGCCTTGCGCCGGCGTTGTTGTTTCTGCGGTCGCTGTGCATTCTTAGTGCAGCGTCCGCAACATTTCTCGCAGAAATTGCACCAAGCGCTAATTCCAGAATTGCGCGCGGCAGAGCGAGCGCTTGCAGCCTTTTGGACCTCGACGCGCGCGTGATGCGGTGCGCTTACTGTGTCGCCGCATCGATTGCCTTGCGCTGATCGTCTGCGGACTGATCGGTCACCGCCTGCACCGCGTGCGCCCTGTTGAGCGGTTCGTGGATGTGGTCGCGCAAGGCGGTGGCCTGCGGCTCAGGCTTCTGCTCGGTGGGCACAGGTTGCGGCTGCTGGCAGCCGCCAATCAGCAACGTCAGGCTGGCCGCAAGAATCCAATGCAGTTTCATCGTCGTGACCTCGCTCGGGGTGGCGGTATCCTACGCTCGGGCCGTATGCGCGCGTCAACTGCGCTGCAGCGGCCGTTTCCTGCGTCTTGAAGAGGATCACCCACGTGACAACGCATCGCTGGCGGCTGGATGGACAGACCGCCCTCATCACCGGCGCCAGTGTTGGCATTGGCCTGGCTATCGCGCGCGAGCTGCTCGGCTTCGGTGCGGATCTGCTGATGGTGGCGCGCGATGCCGATGCATTGGCGCAGGCGCGCGATGAGCTCGCCGAAGAGTTTCCCGAGCGCGAACTGCACGGCTTGGCCGCCGATGTCTCCGACGATGAGGAACGCCGCGCCATCCTGGATTGGGTGGAAGACCATACAGATGGGTTGCATCTACTGATCAACAATGCAGGCGGCAACATCGCGCGCGCGGCGATCGATTACACCGAAGACGAGTGGCGCGGCATTTTCGAAACCAACCTGTTTTCTGCGTTCGAATTGTCGCGCTATGCACACCCGTTGCTGGCGAAACACGCCGCCTCGGTGATCGTCAACGTCGGCAGCGTCTCGGGCATCACGCATGTGCGCAGCGGCGCGCCGTACGGCATGACCAAGGCCGCGCTGCAGCAAATGACGCGTAATCTGGCGGTGGAATGGGCCGAGGACGGCATCCGCGTCAACGCGGTGGCGCCTTGGTATATCCGCACGCGGCGTACCTCAGGACCGTTGTCAGATCCGGATTACTACGAGCAGGTGATCGAGCGCACGCCGATGCGCCGCATCGGCGAACCGGAAGAAGTCGCTGCCGCTGTCAGTTTCCTGTGTCTGCCGGCGGCCAGTTACATCACCGGCGAATGCATTGCGGTGGATGGCGGATTTTTGCGTTACGGGTTTTAGCGGCTATCGAACGGCTGCGCGGCACACGCGGGTTTTTTGCACTGCATAGTCGCTCCTGAAAAACCCTCAACACCCAATCAGCGCAACGCTGTTGAGGATTTCCTCGGAGAAGACGTCGAGGGGCGTTTTAAATCCGAGTATCTTGCGGGGACGATTGTAGAGTCGCTGTTCGATCCATCGCAGGTCCGCGTCGGTGATGGGGCTGAACTCGGTCTGTCGTGGCAGGTACTGGCGGGTCAATCCGTTGGCAGTTTCGTTGCTGCCACGCTGCCGTGCACAGTACGGATCTGCAAAATAGAAATCGCTTTGCAAGCAAGCAACAATGAGCCGATGATCGGCGAGCTCCTTACCGTTGTCGGCGGTGAGGGTGTGCACTGCCTGGCGTAAGCCGCCCAGCCGCTAGACGGCGATGAAGTCGATCAGGTCAGGCCGCCTGGACCACTTCACAACCGTTGGTGGTGCGTCCTGAGTTGACGCCGCCGGCCAAGGATGCGGTATTGCCCGTCGCTGCCGAATACGATCGCGCTGTCTCAGCCACTTCCACGCACCTGTGCAGGTGGCAAGCAAGGCTATGCGGCTCTGGTACGGCGCCGCCGGCGCGATATTGTTGCTGGTGCTCTTGGTAGGCTGGGCGGTGCTGGGTTATTACCGCCGCGAACTCGCCAGCGTCAAGGAGGAGTTATAGCGCTACGACACTGCAACCCCGGTTTTGCGAGCCTACTACGCCTCGGATGCTGTCATCTGCGGCGATCGCGTATGCGCCAATGTCGATCCCAATGGGCAGCGTGCAGGCGACAAAAGACAGTATCGTCAGGCAAAGCCCAGGACTCAACAATAGCCGCCATACAGCATGATCGCGTTCAACCACTCAACTACTGCGCTCACCGCCAGGCGGGCACGGCCGGTGCTCGGAATCGGCATGTACCACGCGTACACTGCGGTTCCTCCGCGCCCTCCGCACCCACGTGGCGACTGCTCGATACGTTTTGTTAGCCACTCTAAGTACAGAGATCTTGCCGGTCGACGCTTTTCAAACAAGTTACCGCCACTTCTTCCAGACGACGCAGGCTTTGCTCAAACATCCTGCCGTTAGGGTGAAGGCCGTGATGACAGACAGATCATACGAACAGAACTCGCTCCGAGGCTCGGCTCAATGCTCTCCGAGCTGCGTTGGGTCTGGGCTGCAGCTTACGGTCGCAGTGCTAGGGTGGAAATGCATCCAGCGCGCGGCACCACAGGATCATGCGTCATGACAGATGTACTTCCCGCCGCGCTGGCCGAGCTGCTGGCCGCGCGGCTTGGACCCGATGGCTGGTTGACCGGCGCCGACGCGCGCCGCCGTTATGGCGAAGACGATTCGCGTCGCTGGGCATTACCAGCCGCAGTCGCCCTGCCGCGCGATACCGATGATGTGGTGGCGATCGTGCAGGCGTGTCGCACACATGGCGTGCCGATCGTGGCACGTGGCGCGGGCACCGGCACCACCGGCGCGGCGGTGCCGTTTTCCGGTGGCGTGGTGGTGTCGATGGCGCGCATGAATCGCATCCTTGCGCTGCGCCCGGAAGACCGCTGCGCCATCGTGCAACCCGGTCTGCTCAATGGCGAGCTGCAGCAAGCGCTGCAGCCACACGCGTTGTTTTGGCCGCCGGATCCGTCCAGCGCGGAGATCTGCAGCATCGGCGGGAATCTATCGACCAATGCCGGCGGCCCGCGCGCGGTGAAGTACGGCGCGACCCGCGATAACGTGCTCGGTCTGGTCGCAGTCACCGGCACCGGCGAGGTGATCCGCTGCGGCGGTGCGTACACCAAGAATTCCACCGGCTACGACCTCACGCACCTGCTGGTCGGAAGCGAAGGTACGCTGGCGATCATCGTCGAAGCGACGTTGAAGTTGACTCCACGCGCAATCGCACACGCCGGCCTACGTGCGCTGTACCGCGATGCGTCCAGCGCCGCAGCTGCGGTATCGCGCTTGATGGCACAACCGACCACGCCGACAATGCTGGAATTCATGGATGCCAGCGCGATCGCGCTATTGCGGCGCAAAGGCAGCGATGTGCCCGAAGCAGGTGCGATGTTGCTGATCGAAGCCGATGGCGATCACGACACACTTCCGTACGCATTGCAGGCCCTGCACGACGCCGCCGATGGCGAGGGCGTATTGAGCCTGGATGTGGCCGCCGATGGCAGCGCTCGCGACAGGTTATGGGCCGCGCGCCGTGCGCTGTCGCCGGCATTGCGCACGATCAAGCCGGGCAAGGTCAACGAAGATGTGGTGGTGCCGGTGTCGCGCATCCCCGCGTTGGTGGCCGGTGTGGAAGCGCTAGCCGCCGAATTCGCGTTGCCCATCGTCGCGTTCGGGCACGCAGGCAACGGCAACTTGCACATCAACATCATGTACGACCCCGCCGATGCCGACGAAGATGCACGCGCGCATGCCGCATTGCCGCGCCTATTCGCACTGGTGCTTTCGCTGGAAGGCACGTTATCGGGCGAACACGGTATCGGCGTGGCCAAGCGCGACTTCATGACGCAAGCCTTCAGCGCGCCGACGCTGGCGGCGATGCGCGCGATCAAGGCGGCGCTGGATCCGGATGGGATTTTGAATCCGGGTAAGGTGCTGCCGCCATTGTGAGTCACGCGGGTCATCCAGCACCCAATCAATGCTTTGCTGTAAGCGCCCACATAATGATAGCAAGTATCGCAGCCTGTTTATGGTGACGATTTAGATATTACGTCTGCCTGTCGTGCACCCTTATCGACCTCACTATTGGGCACCTCTAAAAACCTCAGCATTCTGCCATCATTGGCATGACGTCACGCCAGCGGGAAACCACACAAATGATCAGCTTGAAGGTAGCCGGTCGTCACCTGCTGTGTCTGGCGCGATTACAGCAGGCTGGAATGCGACCGGTATGAATACCGCAAGCGGGCAAAGTGCTGCATCCGTTGCATAAGCAAACTACGAACGAGGACGAATACCTCGGATCGCTGATCTTTCTGAAGGCCGGGTAAGCATCATGCGCGCCGGGCCGCGGTCAGGATTTGGTTATTCGAGGTGCCCTGAAGTCCTCAACCAGCAAGACCTCGATCTGGGCGATGCGCTCAGCGTCGATGCGTGGACGTCGGCTGGCCTGCGTGCGCCGTCGCTCACTGATGCGCTGCGCGTGATCTTGCAGATACTGCCGAGCGTGCTGGTGCGGCGTAGTTCGCGGCTGATCGTGCTGGGCGAACGCTCCAATGCACTGGCAATGGCACGCATCGACATGCCGGTTTCGTACAACGCATGCAGACGCGTATCGGGGTGGATGCGGTTGCGGGCGATCGAACGGCAGTCGGCTACACCAAGGTCCGCTATCGCGGCCTGGCCAAAAACGTGGCGCAGGTGCTGACGTTGTTTGCGCTGTCCAAACTGCGGATGGTGCGCGGGCAGTTGCTGCCGGCCAGAGGATCATGCTGCCGGACCGTGGGATAAGACGCCAGACGCCGCATGAATGCCGCCACTCAAGCCAATCGCACGCCTCATCTGGACGTTGCTGGTTGAACTTCGAAGATGCTGGCTGGTTGTTCAGACGTTCCTTAGCTGAACGTCTGTTGTAAACGTCTTTGGGTTTTCACCTGATGGCGATTGGAGCACGTCCAGCATGAGCGCACCTCACTGCAAGAGCATCCCATGACACAGCGATTGTTGAAAACCGCCCTGATCGGCGCACTCGCCTTGGCCTCGCACGGCGCTTTTGCGCAAGCGGCCGCAGACAAGCCGGCCAAGGCGCTCACATCCGCCGAAGTCGCCAGCATGCTCACCGCCAAGGGTTACACCAAGGTGCATGACGTCAAATTCAAGCACGGCGTGTGGACTGCCGACGCGCGCAGTGGCGATGGGAAGAATGTGGATGTGCGCATAGACCCGGTCACCGGCCGTGTCTATGGCGACCACACCACTTCAAAGCTCAACGAAGCCGATATTCGCGCAGCGCTGTCGACCAACGGCTACTTGAATGTGCACGACCTCGCATTCGAAAACGGGTTATGGAAAGCCGAAGCAAAGCGCGGTGGACAAAAGGTTGATCTGCAACTCGATCCGGAAGATGGACACGTGGTCAGCGTCGACAATAACTGACGGGGTTGCTCAGTTGTCAGAACGGGTAGGGCGGTACCAGAGATCGGTGGTGGTACTGCTGACCACGATGGCTCTACGTGCCGATGGGCCTGCACCTCGTCCACGACTGGGTGAGAACGGCGCGTTAGCGCATCTCGCTCCCGACCCGTGATCCATTAGCTCCGTTGCCGATATGCGCTTGGCACAAGCCACAAATGCAAAGGGCCTTCGACAGGAGGCCCTTTTTTAGTTTTAGGCGAGAGTCGTCGTCAAGACGCTGCAGCCGCGATCCGCGCTAACGCGCCGCCGGCGTCAAGCCGGCGACACGTCCTCATTTCTCAACGCGCGGGCGCCGCCTTCTTGGTACTTGCATCGTTCTTGCCATCCTGATTGCCACTGTCTTCGGCCTGCGGCGTCTGCGCATCCGCCGCCGCAAGTATGCCCGGCCTGCCGGCCATCATACGGTCGCGCGCGGCCTTGAACGGGTTGCCTGCATACCAGTTGGGCCAGCGCTCGCCAGCGGCCACCTCCTTGCCTACGCCATACACCGCCTGCAAGTCTTCGATGGTGCCATCGAGTTTCCAGCTCGCTGCATCGTATTCATCGCCCGGTGCGTGATAGCGATTGCGCCCGTAGTCCTTGGCGGCTGCACGTCCGGCCCTAGTGCCGCCTTCGCGCAGGTCTTCGCCGCCATCGGCATACAGCGCCGGCACGCCGGCCTTGGCGAAGTTGAAATGATCCGAACGGAAATACGAGCCGCTTTCCGGCGTGGCTTCGGCATGCAGGGTGCGGCCCTGCATCGCGGCGATCGGCTTGAGGATGTCTTCCAGCTCCGAACTGCCCATGCCGACCACGGTGACATCCCGCGCGCGCCCGGCCACCGACATCGCATCCAGGTTGATCACCGCGGCGATCTTGTCCAGCGGGAAGCTGGGATTGGCCACGTAATACTTGGAACCGAGCAGGCCGGATTCTTCCAGCGTCACTGCCACGAACACCACCGAGCGCGCCGGTTTGGGATCCTGATGCGCGAAGCCATCGGCGATTTCCAGAATGCCGGCCACGCCGGTCGCGTTGTCCACCGCGCCGTTGTAGATGTTGTCGCCGCTCTCGCCCGGATGCTTGCCCAGGTGATCCCAGTGCGCCACGTACAGCACTGCTTCGTCTGCGTGCGTGCTGCCCGGCAGCACGCCGACCACGTTGCGCGAGATCTTTTCGGCGATGGTGCTTTTCAGGTCGACCGACCAGCTGGCCTTCAACGGCACCGGCTTGAAACCGCGCTTGCTGGCGTCGCTGTAGGCTTGTGCCAGGTCCAGCCCGGCGTTGGCGAACAGCTGTTTGGCGGTCTCGGCGCTGATCCAGCCCTGCACCGGCAGGCGCGCGTCGGGGTCGTCCTTGGCCGGCAAGTCGTATTGCGGGCCGGACCAGGAATTCTTCACCACGTCCCAACCATAGCTGGCTCCAGGCGTGTCGTGCACGATCAAAGCGGCGGCCGCGCCCTTGCGTGCGGCCTCTTCGAACTTGTAGGTCCAGCGGCCGTAGTAGCTCATGCGCTTGCCATCGAAGAGCTTGGCATCGCCGGTTTGGAAGCCGGGGTCGTTGACGAACATCACCACCGTCTTGCCTTTCCAATCCTGGCCGGCGTAATCGTTCCACTGCTGCTCGGGCGCATCCACGCCGTAGCCGACAAACACCAGCTCGCTATTGTCCAGCTTGACCTCGGGTTGACCGGTGCGCGTGCCCACCAAGATGTCGCTGCCGAAGGCGAGGGTACGGGTCCGATCGCCACTGCGCAGGCTCGGTGCGGTGGATGGGGCGGCCGTGGTTTCCACCATCGGCACCTCCTGGAACCAGCTGTCGCCATTGCCCGGCTGCAACCCGATGCGCTGCATCTGGTCGCGAATGTAGGTGACGGTCATTTCTTCGCCGGGCGTGCCCGGGCCGCGACCTTCAAAGTCATCCGATGCCAGCGTTTTGACCAACTCGGCGAAATCGCCGCTGGTCAGCTCGGGCGAAAACGCGTGTCGGCTGACCGGCGCGCTGGGCGCGCGATCGACCGGCGCCTGCGCGGTGGGCGCGGTGGGCGCGTCGGCGGGTTCGCGTTTGCAGCCGGCCAGGGCCAGTATGGCGGCCAGGCACAACAGGATCTTGCGGGGCATCGGAACTCCTCGTGCTGCAGAATCCCGATCTTAGAGCGTGTTTTGGACGTTGCGGTGAGTGCGATGCGCTCTGCGGTGCGTCGACACAAGAACTCCGCGTGGTAGCGCGTCATTCCTTCGGAGCAACGTCGCTATTGAAGCTGCGCGGGGTGGCGCCACGGACCACGGCGATCTTGGCGCTGATGCGGCCGTCGACCTCGCTGATGTCCTCGTCGGCACAGGCGCTTGTGCAGACTGCGGACAACACCAACAGAAGATGCTGGGGCTTCATGCTGAACCTCGTGCGGCGGCGGTTGTCTGGTGCGTGGCGGCGATCACACCATGCTTGGCTACAATCGCGCACCTGCATGAAGTTAATGGACCTTTCGTTGCCCCCTTCGCCCGCACAGCTGCCGCGCCTGCCGTTTGCTCCCGCCACCGGCCGTGGACGCGTGTGGCTGGCAGCGACCGTGCTGGCTTGCGCACTGCTGGCCAGCGCGGGAGCGGATGCGCAGAGCCAGCGCGAAACCGAGCGCAAACTGCAGCAGCTGCGCGATGAGTTGAAGACCATCAGCGCCGATCGGCGCGAACTGGAAGGCAAGCGCAGTACCGCTGCCCAGCAGCTGCGCCAGGCCGACGAGAAGGTGGCCAAGACCGCACGCGCGTTGAGCGAGACCGAAACGGCCATGTACGAACAGGAACAACACCTGTCCAACCTGCAACAGGACCGCGCGCAATTGCAGCGCGGCCTGCAAAGGCAGCGCGTGCAACTGGCTGGGTTGTTGCGCGGCGCCGATCAGGTCGGCCGCAATGCACCGTTGAAGGTGTTGCTGTCGCAAGATACCGTTGGCGATGCCACACGCATGCTGGCAGATCACCGCTATGTGCAGAACGCACGTGCGCAGCGTATCCAGGCGCTGACCACGCAGTTGGATGCCTTGGCGAAAGTGGAACAGGACATCGCCAGCCGTCGCCAGGCACTGGATGCGGCGCGTGCGCGCCAAAAGGCCCAGGCGTCCTCGCTGCAGAAAGATCGCTCGCAGCAGGCGGCCACCGTTGCACAACTGGACGACCGCTACAAACAACACGCCGAACGCGAAAAAGCCCTTGGCCAGGACGCCCAGTCGCTGGAACAACTGCTCGCCAATCTGCGCGCAGCTGCTGCCAAGGCCGAAGCCGAACGACGTGCCGCCGCCAAACGTGCCGCTGCCGAGGCCGCAGCGCAGGCCAAGCGCAGCAAATCCGATCGCCCTGATCGTCCCGGCAAGACCCCGCCCAAGGTGATCGCCAGCGCACCGGCGCCCAAGGTGGGTGGGCTCAGCTGGCCGGTGTCGGGCAACTTGCTGGCCCGCTTCGATGCCACCTTGCCGGACGGCCACACCAGCAAGGGCGTGCTGATCGGCGCGCCCAAGGGCAGCACCGTCACCGCAGTGGCTGACGGCACCGTGGTGTTCTCCGACTGGATGACCGGCTACGGCATGATCCTGATCGTGGACCACGGCAACGGCTACATGAGCCTGTACGCGCATAACGACACGCTGTTACGCGATGCCGGCGCGTCCATCAAACGCGGCGAAGCAGTGGCCAAGGTCGGCAGCTCGGGCGGGCAGGGCGTGCCGGCCTTGTACTTCGAGCTACGTCGCAATGGTCAGCCGGTGGATCCATCGAGCTGGTTGCAGCGTCGCTGAGTGCGGCGCGCCGCCAGCAATTCAACGCGGATTTACCGCAGCTTCGCGCATAATCCAGCCAGCTCCGTCGTGCGGGGCGTCTTGTCTCTTTGTCGGAGTGCTTCATGCGCGTAGCCGTCCTGTCCGTTGCCCTGTTGTTGGCCTTGTTCGCGTCGCCTGGTTGGACGCAGACCGCCCGTCCCGCCGCCGCCCAGGCCACTGCCGACGATCCGGAAGCCAATGAAGCCGCCATCTCAAAGGTGCCGCTGAACGAGATCCGCCGCTTTGTGGCGGTGTACAACGCAGTCAAGCAGGCCTACGTCGATCCGGTCGAAGACAAAAAGCTGATGCACGCAGCGGTGCGCGGCCTGCTCTCGGATCTGGACCCGCACAGCACCTATTTCGACAAGGAAGACGCCAAAGCCTTTGACGAACAGGCAACTGGCGCCTACGACGGCATCGGCGTGGAATTGCTGCAGCAACAGGACAACACGCTCAAGGTGATTGCGCCGATTGACGACACCCCGGCTGCGCGCGCCGGCATTCGCGCCGGCGATGTGATCGTGGCCATCGATGGCAAGCCGATCGATGCCAGCAAGGCGATGGAACCGCTGCGTGGCGAATCCGGCAGCAAGGTCGTGCTGACGATCGTGCGCGACAAGGCGCCCAAACCGTTCGACGTAACTTTGCAGCGCGAGACCATTCGCGTGGCCAGCGTGCGCAGCAAGCTGCTCGAACCCGGCTATGGCTACATCCGCATCAGCACCTTCCAGGCCGACACCGGCGCTAACTTTCAGAAGAACCTCAAGCAGCTGCAGGCCGGCGGCAAGCTACGCGGCCTGGTGCTGGATCTGCGCAGCAACCCCGGTGGTCTGCTGACCTCGGCAGTGCAGGTGGCCGACGATCTACTCGACAAGGGCAACATCGTCAGCACGCGCGGGCGCATCTCGATCAGCGATGCCAAGTTCGACGCCAGCCCGGGCGATCTGCTCGGCGGCGCACCGGTCGTCGTCCTCGTGGACGCCGGCTCAGCCAGCGCCTCGGAAGTGCTGGCCGGCGCACTGCGCGACAACCAGCGCGCGCGCGTTATCGGCAGCCGCACTTTCGGCAAGGGCTCCGTGCAGACGGTGCTGCCGCTGGACAACGGCGACTCTGTCAAGCTCACCACCGCGCGCTATTACACGCCAAGCGGCAAGTCGATCCAGGCCAGCGGCATCCTGCCGGAAGTGCTGCTCACCCCCGAACCGCAACCGGGCGATGCCGACGTGCCGGCCAGCCTGACCGACTATAGCGAGGCCACCTTGCCCGGTCATCTGCGTGGCGACGAAGAGGGCGAGGAGGGCTACAGGACAGGCGACGTGCTGCCGGGCGATGGCCCGATCGCCACCGCATTGGCCGAACTCAAGCAGCCCGGCTCGGCCGCCAAGGCGCAAGCCGCGCTCAAGGCCAAGGCACAGGCGGCACAGAAGGCGAGGGCGACCAAGACAGCAGCCGAGCCGAAGCCGGCGGCAGCACGTCCGGCAACTGCAGACAAGCCCAAGGCTGCCGAACTCGTCGAGAAAGCCAAGCCGGCCGAGCCGGTCAAGTAAGGCGCAAGACACAGAGGTACTGCAGCTGCTTCACACCTGCGGTGTTTGGCGAAGCAGAAGTGCGGGGATCGTGGCCGAGCGATTGGCAACCATGCCATCGGTCGCCGAGAATCACATGCTTCCCGTAGTGACTGGTTGCGAGCAGCTTTCCCGGAGTTTCCACTGCGCACCCAACGCTAGACGCGATGCGATGCCCGATCAGTGACTGCTGCAGCCGCACGCGCGGCGTCGCGGGTCGCGCTGCAAGGCCTCGTTGCAGCGCGCCGTTATGGCGGAGCGCTTTGCTGGAGATGCCAGTCGCACGATGGCCGCCTTGCTTCAAGGGGCACGCGATCTACTGCGCACCCGATCGCTATCGCGCAGTCACCAACGCTTCGGGATTGACCAAATTGCGCGGCGTGCCCGCTGCAAACGCCAGCACATTGTCGAACGCGGCTTCGAAATACAGAGCGTAGCTGTCACGTTCTACGTAGCCCAGATGCGGCGTCGCCAACACCCGCGGATGCTGCAGCAGCGGATCGCGCGGATCCAGCACCGGTTCGCGTTCGAACACATCCACTGCTGCCTGTGCTGGCCGACCGGCGTCGAGTGCGGCCAACAACGCACCGGGTGCGATCAATTCGGCGCGGCTGGTGTTGACCAGCAAGGCATCGCCACGCATGCGCGCCAGATCCTGCGCGCTCACGTCATGGCGGGTCTGCGCAGTGAGGCGCCGATGCAGCGACAGCACGTCGCTACGTTCGAACAAGTCCTCACGGCTTTCAGCGATTTCGAACCCATCGCGCGCGGCTTTGGCACAGGAGTCTTCGCCGCCCCACACCAGCACCTGCATGCCGAACGCGCATCCAAAGTTGGCCACGCGCTGGCCGATCCGCCCATAACTCCAGATGCCCAGCGTGCGCTCGTGCAGCACGCGTCCCACACCCGGATCGCCGAGTGCTTGCCAGCGGCCTTGATGCAACGCGCGCTGGTACTCGCTCAAACGGCGGCTGGCTGACAAGATCAAGGCCCATGTCAGTTCGGCTGGCGCCACCGACGAGCCGACGCCTTCGGCCACCGCCACTCCGAACTCAGTGCATGCGGCCACATCCACATGCGCGCCCACCCGTCCGGTCTGACTGATGAGCTTGAGCCGCGGCAAGCGCCGCAGCAGCGTGGCGTCCACGCGTGTGCGCTCGCGGATCAGCACCAGCGCATCGGCTTCCACCAGGCGCTCCGCCCATTCGTTGGGATCGGTCGCCAACGCGCCCAACACCTGTACATCGTGCCCTTGCAGCCGCTGCAAACACGGCAGCTGACGCACCGCGCCCTGATAGTCGTCGGGCACCAGGATGCGCATCAGCGTGGCTTGGTCGGCGACGGAAACGGCGTGACCACCTTGTCGCCGGTGGTGGCATCGCGAATCACCGACTGGCCTTTCTTCTCCACTTCCTCGATACGCACGATGCTCTGCATCGGCAGGTGCAAGGTCTTGGTGTTGCCGAACTCTTCGCGTAGGCGCTCTTCGGTGGGATCGACCACCACACCGTCGTGCACGTCGAATACCAGCTCACCAATCTGGTTGAAGCCCCACAGATGACTGCCGGTGACCTGGCGCGCGTAGAGCTCGTACACCTTGCCGTGATTGAGGAAGGTGACTTTGTACAGAGGCTTGGACATGCCGCAATTATAGGCGCGCCGACACGCCCAAGGCAGTGCAAGAGAGCGGCCAACGCACGATCGCGCTGCCGTCAACGAGCGTTCGCGACGGTTTGCGCGCCGCGCTAAAATCCGTGGCGCTTGCGCAGCCGCCGCGCGATCGCCGCGCGCACGTACAGCCCATAGACGATGCCGAATACGAAACCGGCGATATGCGCCGACCACGCCACCATGCCGAACGCCGGGCCGATGTAGGCGAACACCACCTGCAGCAGCGCCCAGACACCGATCAGCAACGGTGCAGGCACGCGGATGAATTCCAGAAACACCCCCAGCGGCAACACCACGCCCAGCTTGGCGCCGGGAAACAGCGCCAAATAAGTACCGATCAACGCCGACACCGCGCCCGAGGCGCCAATGATCACCCGGTCCGGCGTGCCGATCGCGAAGATCGCCGCCAAGTTGGACGCCGCGCCACCGACCAGGAACAGCAGCAGCAGCCGCCATGGACCCAGGATGCGCTCGGCCGGCAACCCGAAGATCAACAGGAACACCAAGTTGCCGAGCAAGTGCGACCAGTCCGCGTGCAGAAACAAGGCGGTGAACAGCCGCAGCACGCTGCCGTCGCGTAATGTGGCCCACCAGTCGCCCAGGTTGGACACGCCGCTGGAAAGTGCCCCCCAGTCAAGCCACAGCGTGCTGCGCGCTTCGCCCGGCCGGCTGATCGACCACACATAGGCCAGCCAGACAGTTGCGAACAGCAGCGGCACCGCCCAGCGCGGCGCGGATTTCTTGCGGGAGGGGATCGAGACGAACATCGGAGTGGTACTCTAGCGGGTTAACGGTCCTGAACCCATCCCTATCCTGTCCAGCCGGCCAAAACGCACTTCGTTATTGTTCGGTTAATCGTCCTGGTTATACTGCGTACGGCGTCGTGGGTCGGGGGAGGGGCTCCGGCGCGCTCCAGCAGCCACTTGGCGCTGGGCGCGGACGCTGTACCGACCACTGCAGTTTTTATCCGGAGAGCACCACGCTTATGTCTACCGCTTCCACTCTCAGCCGCGCCACCCTGTTGGCCGTCGGTATCGCTGGCGTAATGGCCGTTGGCCAGGCACATGGCGCCGCATTCCAGCTGAAAGAAAACAGCGCCAAGGGTCTTGGCCGCGCCTTCTCAGGTTCCGGTAGCGCCCCGGACGATGCCTCGATCATTGCCAACAACCCGGCCGGCATGCGCCAGCTGGACGGTCGCCTGTTTCAGGCCGACGTCAGCGTCATCAGCTTCTCGGCCAAGTTCCAGCCTGACAACGCCACCTACGCCACCTACGCCAACGGTGCCCCGGTCTCCGGCGGCAATGGCGGCGACGCCGGCATGATCGCGCCGGTCCCGGCGATGTACTTCCATGTGCCGTTCGGTGAGAACAACAACATGCACCTTGGCACCTCGCTGACTGTGCCGTTCGGCTTCAAGACCGAATACGACCGTGATTGGGCCGGCCGCTACCACGGCACCAAGACTGAGCTGCAGGCGATCGACTTCAACGTCGCGTTCTCCTACGACGTGAACCCGTATGTGTCGTTCGGTGCCTCGGTGTTTGCCGAGCGGCTGGATATCGATCTGGCCAGCGCGGTGGATTTCGGCAGCATTCTGGCCGCGCGTCGCGCGCCGGGTTTCGCCCCAGGCAGCGCCGACGGTTACTCGCGCATCAAGGGCGACAGCACCGAAGTGGGCTTCACCCTCGGTGGATTGTTCAGCATTGATGAGAACACCCATATCGGCTTCAGCTACCGCTCGGAAGTGGAGCAAAGATCACCGACGGCGACGCCGACTTCACCGTGCCGGGCAGCGCCGCCACCGTGTTGGGTATCGCCGCACCGGGTACCTTTGTCGATACCAAGGGCCGCGCTACCGTCAAGCTGCCGGCCACCGCCACCGCCAGCTTCACGCACAACGTGAACGAGCAATGGTCGATCATGGCCGACGTCACCCGCACCGCCTGGAGTAAGTTCGACCAGGTGACCGTGGACTTTGCCTCCAATCAGCCCGACAGCGTGCTGGACTTTTCCTACCGCGACACGACCTTCGCCTCGATCGGTGCCGACTACCGCATGAGCGATACGCTGACATTGCGTGGCGGTGTGGCGTACGACCAGACCCCCACCACTGCAGACCATCGCGACGTGCGCGTGCCGGATGCCAGCCGCAAGTGGGTGTCACTGGGTCTGAGCTGGCACCCGTCGCATCAGGCCGAATACAACTTCGGTTACACCCACCTGTTCACCAGCGACCCGACCAGCGACACCCGCAGCGCCACCGGCGACCGTCTGGCTGGCAGTTATACGGTGAAGGGCGACGTGCTGGCCGCTTCGATCAACTACAAGTTCTGAACGTCACAGCGCGCGTTATGTGATGAAAAACCTCGCCTCGGCGGGGTTTTTTCTTTGCACTCGTACACACGCAACAGCCACACACGGCGCTTTGCCGGCGCACATCATTGTCATCGACAGACATCGCGCCAGGCGGTGTTTTTCCGTTCGGCCCCGGCATCCACTCGGCCTGCTATGCTCGAAACAAGCAAGGCCATCGGCTTGCAGCGCATCACCACTGCAATTGCAAGCGCGATGTGCCAGCGTAGCGATCTACGTCCATATGCAGTGCGACACCAATCGTGCAGGCCCCAGCCCAGGTTGCTATGGTCACGCGCCGCAGCCACGAACTGGATTTTGTTCCAATCGGCCCAGGCACTTTATGGCGGGGATTGGTAATGAGTCGCCCCTGAAAAACCCCAACCACCCAACGACCGCAAGGCCTTGATGTCTGCACCGGCGTGCCAAAACTACCAGTGTTCGCTACGCTGAAGGCTGGTTTCTTGCAATTTCCGCCCATGCGTACACGCCGTCCTGCTGCCGAGACAGACCCGCCGATGAGTTGTTTCGTTCGCGGCTGGAGAACCAGATCGATCTGCGTCATCCGCTGGCGCGGCTGCGCCAACGGATGCCGTGGACGGCGTTGGAGCAAGCACTTTCATCGCGCTTGCCGGCCACCCAGGCCGGTGGCGGTCGGCCGGCATTGCCGGTGCGGCTGATTGCCGGTTTGCTCTACCTCAAACACGCCTACGACCTGTCCGATGAAGCGGTGTGCGAGCGCTGGCTGGAGAATCCGTACTGGCAGTTCTTCAGATGCCAGCTCGCTGACGCGCTGGCGGCAGCGCCTGGGTGAGGCCGGGATGGAAGAGCTGTTGGCGCACACCATCAACGCCGCGCATGCGATGCAGGCGGTGGACGCACGCGAGTTGTCGCGGGTGATCGTGGACACCACGGTGCAGGAAAAGGCGATCGCCTATCCGACCGACAGCCGTTTGCTGGAGGTGGCACGCAAGAAGCTGGTGTTACTGGCCAAGCGGCACAGCATCGGATTGCGGCAGAGCTACGCGCGGCAAGGCCCGGCCCTGAGCCGCAAGGCAGGTCGGTATGCGCATGCGCGCCAGTTCAAGCGCATGCGGCGCGTCCTGCGACGTCAACGCACAGTGCTGGAACGGCTCATGCGCGACATCCAACGCAAACTCGATCAGGTAAACACCGGCGTGCGCGAGCGCATCGTTGTCTGGCTGGAACGTGCGCAACGGCTGTACACGCAGCGTCCGAAGGACAAACAAAAACTGTACGCATTGCATGCCCCGGAAGTGGAATGCATCGGCAAGGGCAAGGCGCGTCAAGCGTACGAATTCGGCGTCAAGGTCGGCATTGCGGTCACCGCCTGCAAGGGATTGGTCGTGGGTGCGCGCAGCTTCCCGGGCAACCCGTACGACGGCGATACCTTGGCCGAGCAGCTGGAGCAGACACGCGGGTTGCTGCAGGATGTGAGCGTAGAACCGACGGTGGCGATCGTGGACCTGGGCGATCGCGGGCGCGAGGTCGATGGCGTGCAGGTCCTGCATCGCGGCAAGGCCAAGACGCTGACGCGACGGCAATGGCGCTGGATCAAGCGACGGCAGGCGGTGGAGCCGGTGATCGGACATCTGAAAGACGACTGCAGGTTGCGTCGCTGCAGGCTGAAAGGTGCCCAAGGCGATGCGCTGCACGTGCTCGGCTGCGCCGCCGGCTACAACCTGCGCTGGCTGCTGCGCTGGATCGCGTTTTTGCGTGCCTGGGCGGGCGATGGGATGGTCATCCTTGAGCGCCGTGCCGCTGTCACCGACGGCACTTGGCGCTTGAAGGGGATTTTTCAGGGACGACGAATAAGACAGGGATTAGTAACAGCAACAGCAAGCCCGCTCTTGCGAATGCGCACTCCCGATTCTCGTCCGCTAAAACAACTGCCCCTGCGGCGATTCCGGCACCGGCTTGACAGGCGGAGCTGGACGCCTGAATTTCCCGGTGTCCAACGCCGGCATCGCGCGCGCGTCGAAGCCGGCGCGGCGGTGGGCGAGAGCAAAGCGTCTCGCCATTAGGTCCGCATACACGCCTTGTCCGCGCATGCGGGCGCCGAAGGCGCTGTCGTAATCCTTGCCGCCGCGGAGCTGCTGGATCGTGCTCATCACATGCTCGGCGCGCTGCGGGTGATGGGTTTGCAACCATCGCGAAACAACGGCGCCACCTCGTGCGGTAGCCGCAGCAGCACGTAGCCGGCACTGTGCGCACCGGCACCAGCGGCGGCCTGCAGGATCGCTTCCAGTTCGTGGTCGTTGATCCACGGAATCACCGGCGCGGCCATCACCCCGACCGGCACGCCGGCCTCGTGCAGCGCACGCATCGCACTCAGGCGTGCATGCGGTGCGGACGCGCGCGGCTCGAGTTTGGCCGATACGTGCGGGTCCAAGGTGGTCACCCAAAAATGCACATTGACCAGTCCTTCGCGTGCCAACGGGGTGAGCAGATCTAGATGGCGCGTCACCAGCGCGTTCTTGGTGATCAGCGTGAACGGATGCCGCGTCTCTCACAGCACCTCGATCAACTGCCGCGTCAGCGCGTGTTTGCGCTCGATTGGCTGATACGCATCAGTATTGATGCCCAACGCAATCGGGCTGGGCACATACCCCGGCCGCGACAACTCCCGCCGCAGCAGTTCCGGCGCATTTGTTTTGGCGAACAACCTGGTTTCGAAATCCAAGCCCGGCGACAGATTGAGATACGCGTGCGAGGGCCGTGCAAAACAGTAGCTACAGCCATGCTCGCAGCCGCGATACGGATTGACCGACTGCGAGAACCCGATGTCCGGCGATTGATTGCGGCTGATAATGCTGCGCGCGGTTTCCTCGGTGACCTGGGTGCGCAATGCGGGCGAGGCGAACGCCTCGCTGTCGTCGGCATACTAGCCATCGTCCACCGCCTCTTGGGTGGTGACCTCGAACCGTCCGGGCAGATGGCCGGTCGCACCACGGCCCTTGATCGCATTTGCCATCTCGTCATCGTACGACTGGCAGGTCTCATGCGCCGCGACTGCACGTTCAACACGATGAAGCTTTCAGACCGATGCGGCGCAGCCGCGTTGGCCACACAGTCATCGTAGCAGCGAGCGCGGCCCGTAGAATCGGCGCATGCTCGCACGTATACAAAGCGCGTGGGACTGGCTGGCCACCATTCCCCACCTCGAAGCGCTTCTCCTGGCCGCCTACGTGCTGTACCTGCTGTGGATCGTCGGCTGGATAGTGCTGCAAAAGCGCGAGCCGGTGGCCACGCTGAGCTGGGTGCTGTCGCTGGCTGCGCTGCCGTATCTGGGGCTGCTGATCTATTACTGGCTAGGCCCGCAGAAGGTGAAACGCCAGCGCTTGCGGCGCGGCCGTTCGCGCTCGGGCATGGAGAGCTATAGCAGCGTCTGCCCGCCGGACGCCAACTGCACAGAGTTGGCCAAGGTCGCCCAGTCCACCACCGGCCTGGCGCCGAGCAGCGCCACCGAAGTGCACTGGCTGGTCGACGGCGCAACGACCTATGCCGCCATCATCGAAGCGATCCGCAGCGCACGCGACCACATCCATCTGGAGTACTACATTTTCCAGCCGGACCGCAGCGGCACTGCGATCTGCGACGCGCTGATGGAGCGCGCCCGCGCCGGGGTCAAGGTGCGCTTGCTGATGGATGCGGTGGGCTCGTCGGCGATGACCCGGCGCGCGTTGCGCATGCTGGGCGAGGCCGGCGTGGAAACCGCCTGGTTCCATCCGTCCCAGTTACTCAAGCCGTTCAAGCGGCCCTGGTTGAACCTGCGCACCCACCGCAAGGTGATCGTCATCGATGGCCGGATCGCCTTCACCGGCGGCATCAACGTGACCGACGACGAAAACGAACACGTGCGCGCCGATGCGTACCGCGATCTGCACGTGCGTCTGCAAGGTCACGTGGTGCACAGCCTGCAGCTGGTGTTTCTGGAAGACTGGCTCTACGCCACCCGACAGAGCCGCGACGCGTTCCACGGCCAGAAGCTGTGGCCGGAAGACGTACCGACGCGCGCGCAAGGCACGGTCGATGCGCAGGTGCTGGTATCCGGGCCGGATTCGTCTTGGGAAGCGATCCACCGCCTGATGGTCGCCGCCATCCACGAGGCCAAGCATCGCATCTGGCTGGTCACGCCGTACTTCGTCCCCGGCGAGGCTGCCCGCATGGCGCTGACCTCCGCCGCGCTGGGCGGCCTGGACGTGCGCCTGCTGGTACCGCGCGTCAGCGACTCGCGCCTGGTGACGTACGCGGCGCGCTCGTATTTCGACGAATTGCTCGAAGCCGGCGTGCGCATCTACGAGTACGGCCCGCGCATGTTGCACACGAAGGCGCTGCTCGCCGACGACGAGGTCTGCATCGTCGGCAGCGCCAATTTCGACAGCCGCAGCTTCCGTCTCAACTTCGAGTTATCGATGCTGTTCCGCAACCAGGCGGTGGCCGCCGAACTGGCCGGGCTGATCGGCACCGACCTGCAGCGCGCGCAGGAAGTGCGCTTTGCGCGCCATCGGCCACTGTGGCGCTCGCGGCTTCCCGAAGCCTTCGCACGGCTGCTGTCGCCGCTGCTCTGACGCGGGCCTCTCTTACCACGTGGAACCGTGCCTAGCACGGCGCTACACTGCCGCCACTCAACGGGGAGTTCGTCATGCACTGGCTGTTTCTGCTTATGGCACTTGGTGCGCTGGTGCTGGCCTTCAGCACACCGCACGTGTGGTTGCTGGTGGTCTCGCTGCTGGTGGCATTGCTACTCCTGCTGCTGTGGACGCGCGGTTGGTTCGCCTCGCGCATGGGCGACACCCAGCGCGACGCCAGCAGCATGATCGACCCGGCAGAACTGCGCCACCTGCGCGAACTGGCGGAGGCACGCAAGTCTGCTACCGTTGCCCCCACGCACAGCGGCGAGCCGCAGGCCTGAGAAACGACATCGTGACGACCCGGCTCAGCGTCAACGTCAACAAGATCGCTGCGCTGCGTAATTCGCGCGGCGGACACGTTCCGGATGTGGTGCACGCCGCGCGCACCTGCATCGCCGCTGGCGCGCACGGCATCACCGTGCATCCACGCCCGGACCAGCGGCATATTCGCGCCGACGACGTGCTGGCGCTGAGTGTGCTGACGCGCGCGCACTCAGTCGAATTCAATATCGAGGGCAACCCGTTCGCCCCGCCGCGCGATGGCTATCCGGGACTGTTGGAACTGTGTCGCGCCACACGTCCGGAACAGGTCACGCTGGTGCCCGATGAGGATGGGCAACTCACCTCGGATCACGGCTTCGATTTTGCGCAGAACACCGCGCCGCTCGGCGAGTTGATCGGTGCGTTCAAGACACTTGGCAGCCGCGTCAGCCTGTTCGTCGACGCCGGCAATCCCGACGTCGCTCGGGCAGCTGCACTTGGTGCAGACCGCGTCGAGTTATACACCGGCCCGTATGCGCAGGCACATGCGAGCGGAAAGCCGGATGCCGCATTCCGGTTGTTTGCCGATGCTGCCCGAGGCGCCAGTGATGCAAGCCTGGGCATCAATGCAGGGCATGATTTGTCGCAGACCAACCTGGGCGATTTTCTGGCCGCTGTCCCAGGCGTATTGGAAGTGTCGATCGGCCATGCGTTGACCAGCGAGGCGTTGTATCAAGGACTTGATGCGACGGTGCGTGCGTATCTGCAGATACTGCGAAGCGCGTCAATTAAGGTTTGAGACATTTAGTCGCATAAGGCAAGGAGATGCCTCGAGTATCACCGTCGACATGGCCGTCAGAGTTTTTCTGCCCCGATGCACTATTTACTGCCTTATTAGTCGTCCCTGAAAAATCCCCTTCAAGCGCCAGGTGCCGTCGGTGACAGCGGCACGGCGCTCAAGGATGACCATCCCATCGCCCGCATCCAGGCACGCAAAAACGCGATCCAGCGCAGCAGCCAGCGCAGGTTGTAGCCGGCCGCGCAGCCGAGCACGTGCAGCGCATCGCCTTGGGCACCTTTCAGCCTGCAGCGACGCAACCGGCAGTCGTCTTTCAGATGTCCGATCACCGGCTCCACCGCCTGCCGTCGCTTGATCCAGCGCCATTGCCGTCGCGTCAGCGTCTTGGCCTTGCCGCGATGCAGGACCTGCACGCCATCGACTTCGCGCCCGCGATCGCCACCGTCGGTTCTACGCTCACATCCTGCAGCAACCCGCGTGTCTGCTCCAGCTGCTCGGCCAAGGTATCGCCGTCGTACGGGTTGCCCGGGAAGCTGCGCGCACCCACGACCAATCCCTTGCAGGCGGTGACCGCAATGCCGACCTTGACGCCGAATTCGTACGCTTGACGCGCCTTGCCCTTGCCGATGCATTCCACTTCCGGGGCATGCAATGCGTACAGTTTTTGTTTGTCCTTCGGACGCTGCGTGTACAGCCGTTGCGCACGTTCCAGCCAGACAGCGATGCGCTCGCGCACGCCGGTGTTTACCTGATCGAGTTTGCGTTGGATGTCGCGCACGAGCCGTTCCAGCACTGTGCGTTGACGTCGCAAGATGCGCCGCATCCGCTTGAACTGGCGCGCATGCGCATACCGACCTGCCTTGCGGCTCAGGGCCGGGCCTTGCCGCGCGTAGCTCTGCCGCAATCCGATGCCGTGCCGCTTGGCCAGTAACACCAGCTTCTTGCGTGCCACCTCCAGCAAACGGCTGTCGGTCGGATAGGCGATCGCCTTTTCCTGCACCGTGGTGTCCACGATCACCCGCGACAACTCGCGTGCGTCCACCGCCTGCATCGCATGCGCGGCGTTGATGGTGTGCGCCAGCAGCTCTTCCATCCCGGCCTCACCCAGGCGCTGCCGCCAGCGCGTCAGCGAGCTGGCATCGCTCGGCAAGCGCGTCTGGAACACGACCTCACCGGTGAAGAACTGCCAGTACGGATTCTCCAGCCAGCGCTCGCACACCGCTTCATCGGACAGGTCGTAGGCGTGTTTGAGGTAGAGCAAACCGGCAATCAGCCGCACCGGCAATGCCGGCCGACCGCCACCGGCCTGGGTGGCCGGCAAGCGCGATGAAAGTGCTTGCTCCAACGCCGTCCACGGCATCTGTTGGCTCAGCCGCGCCAGCGGATGACGCAGATCGATCTGGTTCTCCAGCCGCGAACGAAACAACTCGTCGGCGGGTCTGTCTTCGGCAGCAGGACGGCGTGTACGCATGGGCGGAAATTGCCAGAAACCAGCCTTCAGCGTAGCGAACACCGGTAGTTCTGGCACGCCGGTGCAGACATCAAGGCCTTGCGGTCGTTGGGTGGTTGGGGTTTTTCAGGTGCGACTATTTATTGTGGGTGCGCGCAGTTTTCCAGACAACCCGTACCCGATGCAACTGGAGTAAATGCATGGGCTACAAGATGTGAGCGTTGAACAACGACCTGGGCTATCGTAGGTGCGAGATCGATGGTGCAGGTCCTGCATCGCGGCAAGCCAAAACTTTAACGCGACGGCAGTGGAGCTGGATCAAAAGACGACAATAGGTCGAACCGGTGATCGAACATCTGAAGAAGACTGCAGGCTGAAAGGCGTCACGGCAATGTGCTGCACATACTCAGCTGTGCGGCGGGCTGAAAACGCGTTTGAGATTACCTGGATCGCATTTTTGCACAAATGGATCCGGGCAATGACAAGGCCATCCCTGAGCCAATTGCGGCTGTCAGCCGAGGCGCCTGCTGCCCAAGGAGGGATTTTCAGGGCCGACTTAGAGCGGCTAACAAAGCTACTGCGTTGCCGCCAGGCGGGAGCGGCCAGTTCTCGAAATCGGCATTAACCACCCTTAAATTTCGGTTAATGTGCGCCGGCCGTACTTACCTCGCCACTGCCCGCCACGCTATGTTAGCGGCTCTAAGCAATGTGTACGGCTCGACCACTGCCGCGAATCAGCAACGATAACTTTAGAAGGCTCGCTTTTGGCGTGATAGCTTCCGAAAATGAAACTTAAATCCTTCCCACTTCACATACTCTGAAGGTTACCTTCTAACTACCTACATTCATTATGTGCTGGAATGGACAAGCTTCCACGGCGGTAGCTGCTTGCGGCTTCTTAGGATGCGCATACTCGGCCTACAAAAAAGAACCGTTCGAATTGTGGGGATGCCTTGCATTCTTTTCGCTTATGGAAATCCTACAGGCTTTCACCTACACCGTAATCAACTCCTGCAGCAACCCGATGAACCAAGTTGCCACGTTACTCGGTTTCCTTCATATCGCAATACAGCCTTTCTTCATAAATGCGATATCACTTTATTTCATCCCAGAAGCGGCGAAAAATAAGGTGAAGAATTATGCGTATTTCGCTTGCTTCATCTGTCTCATCCTGATGATCCTCAAAATCTACCCCTTCGAATGGGCAAGTCACGTACCCAAAGGAACGGCTCTCTGCTCTGATCGCCTTTGTTCGGTCAGTGGAAACTGGCATATAGCCTGGGAGCTACCCGTCAACGACATTCTCAGCGTCACCATCTTTGGCTTCAAGGTCGTCTGGGCACCCTATATCTTTGCCGCCTTCATCGTTCCGCTAGCCTATGGTTCGTGGAGGTTTACGATTTTCCATCTTTTGTTGGGGCCAATTCTGGCCAGACTGACCACGAACAATCCGAATGAATTCCCGGCCGTTTGGTGCTTGCTTTCGATCGGATTTCTTTTGCTAGTGATCAAGACGCCCGTACGCAGCTGGCTTTTCGTTAAGACTGTTTGGTGGAGAAGAGTGTCGACATCTCAAGAACAGGGGTCTGTTTAAACGCGGCGAGAGGAGTACGGGTTCTCGCTCTAAGGCACCTTTAATACTCGACCAAGGCGCTCGCAAGTCTTTGATGCGCATAGCGCGCGATTTATGGGAGTCGAAGTTTTTAGAGGTGCCCTTGTTTTCTTCGCGGCTAGGAAACCAGATGGGCGTGCTCCATCCATCGCGCATCGCGCGGCTGTGACTGCTGGCGATTTGTACTTGAGAGCAATGTTTCAGGGACGACAAACTAAACCATTGTGCTTGACGTCCAATGTCACACCGCTCCAAACCTGCTGACAACCTGCGTGCGAATCGGCGCGCAGGTATCTCGACGTATCGCCACCAAAAAAACTCAACGCAGGCGATGTAGCAAGTGCTGATTCTGCCCACCTAATACCAGTGTCTGACAACGGCCATGTTCGATCGAGCATAAAAAACGCCACCGTTTCCGGTGGCGTTGCAGTCGTTTCATGACTGTGTACTACGATCTTGCGATGTCTTACTGCATGAAGCCGATTTTTTTCATCTGTGAGTTTTTCGCCGCGGCGAGGACCTTGGCCATCACCTCATACTCCGCATCTTCATTGGCGTCGATGCGCAGTTCCGGCTGATTGGTCGGATCGGCCTGAACCACTTCTTCCATCTTCTGTTGCAACTGCGCAACCGGAGTGGGGCTATTGTTCCAGAACACCTGGTTGCTGGCGTCTATACGCAACTCGATCGGCGGCGGCGGTTCGGTCGTCTGCGGTGGCGGATTGAGCACCCGCTGCGGCAGATCCACGGCAATCGGGTACGTCATGATCGGCGCGGTCACGATGAAGATGATCAGCAGCACCAACATCACGTCCACGAGGGGCGTGACGTTAATGTCGGCCATTGGGCCTCGGTTTCCACTGGTACTGAATGCCATGGCTTACTGCCCCTTCTCTTTGGTTGCAACGAAGCCGACGTCCAGCATGCCCTGACCCTGCGCGATCTTGGTGATCTCGTTGATCGTACGCATCTTGGTCGTGCGGTCGCCGCGCAAATTGAGCGGCGGTTGCGGAGTCTGCTGTGCTGCGGTGGACAGGCGCGATTCCAAGGCTTCCTTGGAAATCGGCTCGTCGTTCCAGTACAGCGACCCGTCTTCCTTGACGGCCAGAGTGATCGGTGCGGCGCGTTTTTCCGCATCTTCCTTCTGGATCAAGTTGGCCTGTGGCAGCTCCACCTTGACCTTATGGGACATCAGCGGCGCCGTAATGATGAATATGATCAGCAGCACCAACATAACGTCCACGAGGGGCGTCACATTGATGTCGGCCATCGGGCCGCCGCTGTTTCCACTACTGAAGGCCATAACGGGCTCCGTCTAAATCGTTGCGAAGGCGTTCTTTAAGACCGGATTAGCGGACGCGCGAACCGGTGGCGAAGAAGTCGTGTAGGTCATGGGCAAAGGTGTCGAACTTGGCGATCACCGAGCTGTTGACCTTGGAGAAGAAGTTGAACGCGAACACCGCCGGGATAGCGACGAACAGGCCGATCGCGGTCATGATCAGCGCTTCGCCCACCGGGCCGGCAACGGCGTCGATGGAGGCCGAACCAGTTGCACCGATCTTGATCAGCGCGCCATAGATGCCCCAGACAGTACCCAGCAGACCGACGAACGGTGCGGTCGCACCGACGGTGGCGAGCAGGGTCATGCCGGACTGCAGCTTGGTGCTTTCGCGGGTCACGGCCTGACGCAGGGCGCGATCGACAAACTCCGAGCGGCTCAGGCTCTCGCCCAGACCGCCGGTGCTGCCTTCGGCGCGCTGGTGGTGAGCAGCAGCCTGGGCTGCGTCCAGCGCGATCTTCGAGAACGGCTCGGAAGCCGACTGCGCTTCCATAGCGCGGATGGCGTCCTGTGCATTCGGGGCATCCCAGAACGCGGTGGTGACGCGGTCAGCCGCACTCTTCAGACGGGTGGCGCGGAAAATGTTGATGACCGTCCAGTACCAGGAAGAAGCAGACATGGCGATCAGTGTGATCAGAACGACCCAGGACACGGCGAAATCGCCTGGGTTGGAGGTCATCTCGGTGATCAAGTGCTCAAAGCCCATCTGCGACAGAGCGGCCGACGGATTGGAGCCCCCTGCAGCGGCGGCGATAAAGAATTCCTGCAGCATGACGCTTACCTTTAGTTGTGTGTGGTGATGAAGGGTGGAGCGAAAGGAAGACAGGATCCTGGGCCGGCCGTAGCCGGCCCGTGGGATCAGTTCAGGGCAAAGTTGACCGGGACACGAACACGTCCGGCGGATTTCTGCCCGTTAACAGTCGAGGCGTTGAATTTCCACTTGCGTGCTGCATCCATCGCGGCACGGTCAAGGTCGCGGTTGCGGCTGGACTTTTCGACCGACACATTGGTCACGTTGCCGCTGGCATCCACATCCACGATCAAGACGACCTCACCTTGTATACCGGCACGGAATGCAGCCGGTGGGTACTTCGGCGGGTTCATGTTCTTGGACGAGATATCGACACTGGCGCCGATGTCACTTGGCGGCTGCGGCTGAGACGGCGGGCTCGGCGGCGTGACGATATCGCTAGGACGCGGTTCGGGAACGTCAACCACCGGAGCTTCTGGCGGCGGCGGAACCGGTGAGGGCTTCGGCGGCGACAGATTCCTGACCGGCGGCGGAGGCTTGTCTTCCGGCGGCGGCGGCGGCGGGGGGGGAGGAGGAGGAGGCGGTGCATCCACCAAAGTAACTGTGGTGGTGCGCTCCTTCTCTGCCGGAGCCTTTGGCGCCACTGCAGGGATCAGCAACATCATCAATGCAGTGAGGTGCAAGGCAATTACGAAAGCAATGCCGATAATGCGGGCCCAGCTCAGACCCTGGTTCCCGGCATCATAGTCATGCCTGTGGATAACGAGTTGTTCCGTCATGCGCCAATGGCTCTTTCAGTAGGGGCCCGGATCACTGTAATGATCCCCAGGTTTTCGGACGGCTTTGACGCCGCAGGAACTCCCAAGCTTATACCAATCCCGAGTCCTGTCACCACTAAAAAACACAGGGACTTCGGGGGTTTATTTTCTTTTTTACTTCAAGTTAATGATCTTCTTTGCGTCATCAGGTTTTTTGACTCCCTTGGCGATCGCCTGCTGTGCGGCCTGCCTGGCCTCCGGGATGCGACCTTCCGAATGCAGCACCTTGGCCAGATTCAAATAGGTCTCACCGTCCTTGGAAAGCGGTGCGGCTTTTTGCCAGTTCTCGATCGCCTTCGGCACATCCTCGCTGTAGTAGTAGGACTGCGCCAAAGCGAGGTATGTCTGATAATCAGGCTTGAGGATGCCTTTTTGCATACCTTCATTGATAACAGCGATGACGTCCTTTTCTTTTTTCTCGGTGTTGGCGTAGATGGAATACAGCTGCTTGTATTCCTTTTCTTCGGTCAACTGCCCGGCGGCACGCAGCTTGTCCATCACCGCGGCGGCCTTGTCCATCTGATCGGCCTGCATATACATACTGGCGAGGTTGAGCTGTGCCTTCTTGTCGCCCGGGCTTTTGACGGCGAGCGCCTCGGCAGCGGCGACGGCTTCACCGGTCTGACCGGCTTCGGCGTAGGACGACATCAGCAACTGGTTCCAGGTGTCCTTCGGCTCGGGCGAAGCGGCGATGGCCTGCTTCAACACCGGAATCGCTTCCTTGTAGCGCTCGGCCTGATACAGCGCTTGGCCCTTGAGAATCAGATCTTCCGGACGCTGCGACTTGCTCTCATCCAGATATTTGTCCAACATGACCAAACCCTCAGCATGCTGGTTATCCTGCAACTGCAACTGGGCCAGCATCAGCATCGACTGGAACTGGCCGTTGTTATCCAGCGCATTCAGGCCGATCGCCTGCTGCAAGTACTTCTTGGCAGCGGCGACGTCGTCCAGATTGTAGGCCGCTTGCGCAGCGAGCTGGGCGGCGAGCGCCTTGTCGGCCTCGTTGGCAGCACTGTTGGCCAGGATCTCATCGGCCTGGGTGCGCACGCCTGGATAGTCTTCGCCCTTGTTGAAGATTTCGATCAGCTTCTGCAGCTTACTGCTCAGCTTGGACGAGGGCTTGATGGTCGGTGCCGCGCGCGTGGACTGCGGGTATAGGTCTGCGGCCTTACCGCTGCTCTTGGACTTGCGGCTGGCACGCTCGGACGAATGGTCCGACTGCGCGACCGCGTCAGCAACCACAGCCCCGCCCAGGGACGCAGCGATGAACAGGGACAACAGGGCTTGCTTGCGGTTGAGCAGTTTCATGTTTTACCTCGGACGAGCCGCCGTCGGGCGGTACGAAAAGCGGAATAGACGCTGTACGAAAATCTTAGCCGGCAAACTTAGCAGAAAGTCTCACTTCCCGAAAACGGTTTCCATGCGGTATTGCGACGATTGGTACGTGAGAGGAAGTCTTAGAGCAGCTAACAACAGATGGGGTGGTTGATGCGCTCGGGACCGAAGTGTACTTGGCTACGGGTCGATTCAGGGCATCACCAGCGCCTGGGTGATGGCAGGCATAACGTTTTGTTAGCCGCTCTAGCCACAACGCGGCTCACGGCCGTCTTGTAGCGCCTGCTGGTAGACCGGTTCGAGCTGATTGACGTCGGCCTGCAGTTCGCGAATCCGGTTAGCGGGGGCGGGGTGGGTGGACAGCCACTGCGGCTGACGGTTGCCGCTGGCAGACATCATGTTCTGCCAGAACGTCACTGCCTGGGCAGGATCGAAGCCTGCCTGGGCGATCAGACGCTGACCGACCACATCGGCCTCGCTCTCTTGCGTGCGCGAGCCGGGTAGCAAAAACACTGTCTGCGCGGTCATACCGCCGACCTGATTGACCGCGCTAGCGGCGCCATCTCCATAGGCCGTACCGGCAAGCGCGCCGATGATGTCCAGGCCGGTCTGTGCGCCGAGCTGACGGGTGATGCGTTCTTCATGGTGTCGCGAGATCACATGCCCGATCTCGTGCCCAAGCACGGCGGCCAACTGATCCTGGGTCTTGGCAACGGTGAAAATGCCGGTGTTCACGCCCATCTTGCCGCCGGGCAGAGCGAATGCATTGGCTTCGTCATCCACGAACAGCGCCGTTTCCCAGCGGGTTTGGCGCCATTGCGGCTGCAACTGAGCAACCAGCGCGTTGACCACGCACTGCACATAGGCATTTTGCCTGCCGTCGGTACTGACTTTTTCCTTGGCCTTGGTCTGCGCAAACGACTGCGCGCCGAGCTGGTCGAGCTGTTGTTGCGACACGCCTCCCGCCACCTGTCGGCGGCCGGTTGGCGAAGTGGTGGTGGCACATGCCGTCAACGCAAGGACAGCAACAACGATCAACAGCCTAGCTTTCATTCGATCCCCCTAGAACCCTAGGGGCATTCTGGCAGGCTCGGCTTAACTTTTCGTCAAGCGGCTCAGCCGAGCCCAAAAAAGTAAAGCGCCGCCAAGGCGGTGGCGTTGTTGATGCCGTGTGCGGCGATGGGTGCCCACAGTGTGCCGGTGCGCCAATACAGCCACGCAAACGCCGCGCCCATGCTGCCGTAGACCAACCATAGTTGCGCGATGGCGGCCGGGCCGTTTCCGCTGATGCCAGGTACTTCGTGCACCAGGGCAAAGATCGCGCTGCTCAGCGCAATGCCCAGCCATGGGCGACCGGCGCTGAGTAGGCGTCCGAACAACACGCGTCGGAACAGCAGTTCTTCGTAAGCTGGGGCGATCACCACCGCAAACAACACCAATGCCACCGGCCATTGTTTGATGGCTTCTTCCATCAATGGCAGATTGGTCGGCGCCGGCTTGATGCCCAGCGCCGAAGCGGTGGCGCCGACCAGATTGCTGAGCAGAAACACAGCCGCAGCGATCAGGCCGGTGCAGCCCCAGGTGGATGCGCGCCTTATGGCGGCCCGCGAGGCGGCATGTTCGACGGGTGTCGCGCGGCGACGCCAGTAGTACAGCAGCACCGCCGGTGTGGCCGTGCTAACCAACGCGCTGAGCAATTGCACCGCCACGCCGGGCTGGCCGATGGCGGCCATGATCTCGGGCGAGGAGAGCGTCAAACCCTGCGCTTTGGCCGCTTGCACGTGGCTGAAGCCGCGCACCCCGCCCCACAGCGCAAAACCGGCCACGCTGAGCGTCAGCAGCAGGCCGGTGGCGATTAGTACGTCGATGCTGAAGCCGACAAGCACGGGCAGCAGCGGGAGCTTGCCGGAAGCGGTATGCGGTGCCGGAAGCGGTGGGAAATCTGTGCTCATCATCGTCCTGCGTACACTTCGCCCGCCAGCGCATCGCCTTAGCGACGCACCGACGGGCGAGAGCGGCTCAGATATCCAGGTTGGACACCTTCAGCGCGTTGTCCTCGATGAATTCGCGGCGTGGTTCGACCACATCGCCCATCAACGTGCTGAAGATCTGGTCGGCGGCTACGGCGTCCTCGATGCGCACCTGCAACAGGCGACGCGTGTCCGGGTTGACCGTAGTTTCCCACAGCTGCTCGGCGTTCATTTCGCCCAGGCCCTTGAAGCGCTGCACCTGGCGCCCCTTCTTGGCTTCTTCCAGCAGCCAGGCATGTGCCTGCGCAAAACTGGTGATCGGGTGGGTCTTGTTGCCACGCACGATCTGCGCACCTTCACGGACCAGGTCATGCAAGGCCAGCGAGACGTCGCGCAACGGACGTAGCTCGCCGCTTTCGAACACGCCCATTGGCAACACTTGAGTGAATTCTTCGCCCATGTGCCTGCGGATGGCGATCAGCGTCGCTGCGGTATTCTCCGTGGCCGGGTCGAAGCGCAGCTGGTAGCGCGCGGTGCCAAGGGTGCCGCGGTTGAGTACCGCCTGCAGCGCATCCAGGGTCGGATGCTGGTCGCCTTCGGCCTGCAGCTTCTCCACATCCAGCGGCGGCAGGTCGATCAAGGCGGTCAACAGGGCGGGGTCGTAGCGGTGCGCGTTGCGTGCGATCGCCTCGTTGGCGCTGGTGAAAAGCATTAGCAGCTTTTCCAGTGCTTCGCCGGTGATCGGCGGCTCGCCAGTGGCGGGGATGAGCGCCGCACCTTCGACTGCGTTGCTGGCCAGATAGGCATTGAGTGCCGCGTCATCCTTCAGATACAGCTCGCTCTTGCCCTGCTTGAGCTTGTACAGCGGCGGCAGGCCGATGTAGATGTAGCCGCGCTCGATCAGCTCTGGCATCTGACGATAGAAGAACGTCAGCAGCAGGGTGCGGATGTGCGAGCCGTCGACGTCTGCGTCGGTCATCAGGATGATGCGGTGGTAGCGCAGCTTGTCAGGGTTGTACTCGTCGCGGCCGATGCCTGTGCCGAGCGCGGTGATCAGCGTACCGACCTGGTCGGAGGCGAGCATGCGGTCGAAACGCGCGCGTTCGACGTTAAGGATCTTGCCACGCAGTGGCAGCACCGCCTGATTTTTGCGGTTACGGCCCTGCTTGGCCGAGCCACCTGCCGAGTCACCCTCGACGATAAACAGTTCCGACAACGCCGGGTCTTTTTCTTGGCAGTCGGCCAGTTTGCCAGGCAGGCCGGCGATATCAAGCGCGCCCTTGCGGCGGGTCAGATCGCGCGCCTTGCGGGCGGCTTCGCGCGCACGCGCGGCATCGACGATCTTGCCAGTGATGGCTTTGGCTTCGTTCGGGTTCTCCTGCAGGAACTCCTGCAGGCGCGCACCGAAGGCGTTTTCCACCGCCGGACGCACGTCCGAGCTGACAAGCTTTTCCTTGGTCTGAGAGGAAAAGCTGGGGTCGGGCACCTTCACCGAAAGCACCGCAATCATGCCCTCGCGCATGTCGTCGCCGGTGAGGGCGACCTTGGCCTGCTTGGCGATGCCGTTCTGTTCGATGTAGTTGCTGAGCACGCGCGTCAGCGCCGCGCGGAAGCCGGCCAAGTGGGTGCCGCCGTCCTTCTGCGGGATGTTGTTGGTGAAGCAGTACATAGTTTCCTGGTAGGCGTCGGTCCATTGCAGGGCGACATCCACCACGATGCCATTGTGCTCACCGGTCACCGAGATCACATTCGGATGCAGCGGCGACTTCAGTTGCGCCAGATGCTCGACGAAACTACGGATGCCGCCTTCGTAGTGGAAATCATCGCGACGGCCTTCGCCGCGCTCGTCGATCAGCGCGATCTTGACGCCCGAATTGAGGAAAGACAGCTCGCGCAGGCGGCGCGCCAGGATCTCGTAGTGGAACTCGACATCGCTGAAGATGGCCACGGCCGGCTTGAAGCGTAGCGTGGTGCCGCGCTTGGTCGAGGCTTCCAACTGCTTGAGCGGGTACTGCGGCTCGCCCAGCGCGTATTCCTGCTGGTAATGGAAACCGTCGCGCCAGATGTCCAGCCACAGGTGCTCGGACAGCGCATTGACCACCGACACGCCCACGCCGTGCAGCCCGCCGGACACCTTGTAGCTGTTGTCGTCAAACTTGCCGCCGGCGTGCAGCACGGTAAGGATCACCTCCGCCGCCGAGACGCCCTCTTCCTTATGGATATCGACCGGTACGCCGCGCCCGTTGTCGGACACCGCCACTGAGCCATCGACCAAGATTTTCACAACGATGTCGTCGGCGTGGCCGGCCAGGGCTTCATCGACTGAGTTGTCGACCACCTCGAACACCATGTGATGCAGGCCGGTACCGTCATGGACGTCGCCGATGTACATGCCGGGGCGCTTGCGGACCGCTTCCAGGCCACGCAGCACGGTGATCTTGCTGGAGTCGTAGGTGCCGTTGGGTGTTGCGGGGGTGTTTCGTTCGTCGGTCATGCGCGTGCCGTTGGCTCCACAACACGGGCGCAAACGGCAGGAGCCGCTTTGCACCGTGGGAAAAGGGGGATAGCGGACAAATTATACCAGTCGGCCAGCAGTGGCCGTGCCGGCTCAGTCGGAAGAGGTGTGGATAATCACTTGGCCGTGTTCCACGTGGAACCGGTGCAGCAATGCGCCTGCATCTGCAAGCCCTGGCGGAATTTCGGTGGCAGTAATCAACACTTGCGCTGGCGCAGAGGCGAGCCGCTGCAGCACGCGCGCTTGGTGGTGCCTATCCAACTCCGAGCCCAGATCATCCAGCGCGATCACAGGCCATTCGCCGCGTTCATATGCGAAGTCTTCAGCTTGCGCGAGCAAGCAGGCTAGGGCGGTTAGCTTGGCTTGGCCTCGCGATAGTGCGTCCTTGCCGGGCAAGACATCAAAAACGGGAACCCAATCGGCGCGGTGCGGGCCTTGCGAAGTATAGCCATTTTGGCAATCGCGCTCCCGCGCCAAAAACAGTGCGTCGGCGAGCGAGACTTCGTGGTGTTTCCAGCCTGGTGCGAAGCTCAGTACCGACAAATTGAGCGAGGGAGCGATGGCGTTTGCCATCGGAATCAGCCGGTCTTGCAGGCGCTCTAGGTAACGAAGGCGTCGGGAGGTCAGTGTTTCGCCGGATTCAGCAAGCTCATGATCCCAGGCGTCCAGCATGCGCGGCTGCGCGCCCTGCTTCAGCAAGACGTTGCGTTGCTTGAGTGCCCGCGCGTAACGCCGCCACAGCGCAAGAAAGTCGGGTTCCACGTGGAACAAACCCCAATCAAGGAAGCGTCTACGCGGTTCACCACCACCGCTGATCAGCACATGACTGCCGGGTTCGAAAGTCACTACCGCCAATGCCGCGCAGAGTGCGCCTAGTTGCGTAACATCCTCACCATCGAGGCGACCGGTCCATTCACGACCGCTGTGGCGCAGGCCGGCTCGACGCGACCGTTGCCCAGCTTCCCCGCTCCGCTCGCGCCACTCCACGAACACTTCCAGATCGCTTGCGCCTTGCTGGATCAACCCATCGCGCACCCTCCCTCGGAAGCTACGCCCGTACGCCATCACATGCAGCGCTTCAAGCACGCTGGTCTTGCCTGCGCCATTGTCTCCGGTTAGCAGGTTCAAGGAACTGGCGGGGCAAAGCTCGACGGTCTCGAAACGCCGAAGTCGATGGATGGACAACCGCACTACGTGCATCGATCGGTCTGCTCTGAGCTGTAATCCGGCTTATCGGCCGGAGCGGAGAATACGCGATCGGCATGAATCCTGCGCAAGCGTACGGGAAGACGCACCAGGATAGGTTGGGGGTAACTTGTGGATAATTTCAAGTCTCGCAGATGCGTTTTCGCTTATCCACAGGTTGTCGGGCCGAAAACAGGGTAATAAACACAGGGTTTCAAGGCTAAAAAACATTTAAAAACAACAAGTTAACATAGTTTTCCGCGAAATCTGGCCCTACCACCATCACCAAGCTCTTAAGTTATTTCTAGATTTAAAAGCACAATTAGCTGTGCATAAGTCAAAAAAGATTTCCCAAAGCGTTAGTCCAGGACGTCGACACCTTCGGGACACGCGGTGCCGCTGAGACTGCCTTTGGCCATCATTTAGTAAATGAATTCAGGACTGAAAGAGAATCCGCCTGTAGTGCAGCTGCGGCTACAGCCACTCAATGCAAGAACCAGGCAGACCTTTTCTCAAAATGTGCGGTAATTTGTTTCTTGTGCTACTAACAACATTGCCAACCCGGGGCTCACAGCGTTGCACATTCGACCCACGACTTAGCGCTGCTTTCCCCAAGTCACATACCGCAAGGCGGCTGCAAATCTCATAGCCAACATGAAAAACCCCCGCAATTCGGTAATGCTGTTCACTTAAGCGGAGCAGCCTTTGGATCTACCGGATAGCGGGTCTTCGAGATCTTCACCGTCCTTGGCCGCGTAGGCCTCGGCCGGTGATAGAGGAACAGGCTCGCGATGCCTGAGCGAAGCTGGGATAGGCGTCTTCCTGTGGCGGAAGCCGGATTGGCTGCGGCCATCACGATGAGTTGCACTGCGATGTACTGGCAGACCGGTTTGAATCGGATGTCCGAAGGCGTTCTGCCAAACGCCACAGCTGCCTGGCTGGCTTCACGCCGAATGCTGTTAAGCCAGCAGCAACCCCCAGACTTGCTGGTACACCAAGTCGATCTTTTTGCTACGCAACGTTGTCGCGTTGTGCTGCATCGAGCTTTTGATGTCGCGCAAACCCAGTTCGATTTCCTATCGCTCCTGGTAAAGCGTTGCGACAGACTTGGCGCTGTAAGTGGTGGCAGGCAACAAGGTCAGTACCGCCTTTCTCTTCCCCTGATGCAGATAGCTCACTTCACGCACGTCCCAGTGCGTGGGAAGCGCTGGATTGGGTTTTCTGGCCTGTGGCGAGACACGCATGCGCAGTAATCGATCATCAGTGCCATAACGCATGATTTGCTCAGCCACCAAGCCCTTGCGTGCTGGTGTCAGCCAGTGGCGTGCAGTGGCGAGCGACAGCAACAAATCAGCGCTCCAGAACCCTTTGTCGAACGCCGCTGCGCGCCAACAGATCTTCTGAGGCCAGCGATTGTGCGCAGATGTTCAAACGACGTGCGACCTCGTGCACCGGTTCGTCACGGAACAACGCTATGCCCAGGACAAGCCACAACACCTGATCACTGGGAAGGCGCCGACGTCGGATACTGGCCTGAGAAGACAGTTCCAGCGCGCTGGCTACCCACTCCACCGGAATATCATGCGTAAAGGTGCTCAGGTCACAGAAGTTGAACAGGTCGCCAAGGTCGAACAGCTGCTGGTGAAGGGACACAAAAAAATCCGATACCAGAGGTCTGGTATCGGATTTTCGGTGACTCAATTGCTTAAGTGAACAGCATTGAGGCATTCGCCGGTGTTTTTGTGTTCCACGTGGAACTGAATGTCACAGGCGTAGCGGCATCACCACATGGCGCGACTTTTCGCTACTCGCTTCGCGCACCAGCGCAGAGGAGTTCGCATCGCGAAGCTGGATCACTACGTGCTCATCGCGCAGTGCAGACAATGCGTCGAGCAAGTAATTGACGTTGAAGCCAATCGCCAGGTCGTCAACTTTGGTGTCCGCCTCGATTTCTTCCTGCGCTTCTTCTTGCTCGGGATTATGGGCGCTGATCTTCAACTGACCGGGCGAAATTTCCACGCGCACACCACGGTACTTTTCGTTTGACAGAATCGCGGCACGCTGCAGTGAAGAACGCAGCGCTTCGCGGTCGACCTTGACCTCATGGTCAGCGCCAATCGGAATTACCGTTTCGTAATCGGGGAAGCGGCCATCGATCAGTTTGGAGGTGAAGGTCACATCGCCACGCTTAACGCGGATATGGCTGCGGCCGACTTCCAGCTCGACGTCGCGGTCTGTACCCTCCAACAGCCGCTGCAACTCTGTCACACCCTTGCGCGGCACGATGATCTGGCGCTTGGCGCCGCCGGCTTTCTCCAGATCCATCTCACACAACGCCAGACGGTGGCCATCAGTGGCAACACAGCGCAACAAGCCGTCGCGCAGGTCGAACAGTAGGCCGTTGAGGTAGTAGCGTACGTCCTGCTGCGCCATCGCAAACGCAGTGCGCTCGATCAGTTCCTTCAAACCAGCTTCCGGCACTACCACACGTTCGGTCGCTTCGACTTCGTCCACTGAAGGGAAATCTGTCGCAGGTAGCGTCGCCAGGGTGAAGCGGCTGCGTCCAGCCTGCACAGTGACCTTGTCACCGGTCTGCAAGATGGTGACGCGGCTTCCGTCGGGAAGGGCCCGCACAATGTCGAACAACTTGCGAGCCGGAATCGTAGTTTCGCCGTCCTGCGCATCTTCCACCATCGTGCGCGAGATCATTTCTACTTCCAGGTCCGTGCCGGTCAACGAGACCTCTCCGTCCTTGACGTGTACCAGCAAGTTGGCCAAAACAGGCAGAGTTTGACGGCGTTCGACCACATTGACCACCTGTGCCAATGGTTTGAGGAAGGCTTCGCGCTGCAGTGTAAAACGCATGTGGTTCCGTGCCCCTATGCTTTAAAAGATATGGAATAAATAAAAAGCTTGGTGGTGATGGTAGGGCCGTTTTTTGCGGATAACCACCGTAACTATCTGTTCCCAAAGGTATTTCAACGCTTGAAAGCCGTTGGACTAGTCTGCCTGGTCTGGTGGGAAAACCTGTGGATAGTTTTCAAGCCGGACCACTGCGCAACGTTATCCACAGATTCTCCCGCATTTGACCCCAACGTTTCCACGCTTTTCTCCAAGCGGGCGCAGTTGGGCGTCAATTGCTTACTCGCTGAGCTTGCGAATCAGCTTTTCCCAATCTTCCCGAAGCTTGCCGTCGGCTTCCATCAACGTGCGTATCTGCCTGCAGGCATGCAGCACGGTGGTGTGGTCGCGGCCGGCAAAGGCATCGCCTATCTCCGGCAGGCTGTGCTCGGTCAGCTCCTTGGTCAGCGCCATCGCCACCTGGCGCGGGCGCGCCAGCGAGCGCGTGCGCCGCTTGGAGAGCAAATCCTTCATCTGCAGCCCGTAGTAGTCCGCCACGGTCTTCTGGATGTTGGGGATGCCGATCGCCTGTTGCTGGGCGCGCAGCAAGTCGCGCAGCGTCTCCTGGGCGAATTCCACGGTGATCGAGCGGCCGGTGAAGTTGGCGCGCGCCACCAGTGTGTTGAGCGCGCCTTCCAGGTCGCGCACATTGGAACGCATTTTTTTGGCGATCAAAAACGCCACGTCGTCCGGAATCTCTGCGCCGCGTTCGCGGGCCTTGGCCAGCACGATAGCGGCACGGGTCTCGAAATCCGGCGGATCGATCGCCACCGACAGGCCCCAGGCCAGGCGCGACTTCAGTCGCGGCTCCAGGCCTTCGACTTCGCGCGGATAGCGGTCGCAGGTCAGGATGATCTGCTGGCGGCCATCGAACAGCGCGTTGAAGGTGTGGAAGAACTCTTCCTGCGTGCGGTCCTTGCCGGCGAAGAACTGGATGTCGTCGATCAGCAACGCATCGATCTGCTGGAACTGGCGCTTGAACTGGTCCATCGCCTTGTCCTGCAGCGCCCGGATCATGGCGCTGAAGAACTGTTCCGAGCGCAGATACATCACCTTGGAGGCCGGATTGGCCCGGCGTAGCGCGTTCCCGGCGGCAAACATCAGGTGGGTCTTGCCCAGGCCAGTGCTGCCGTACAGCAGTAGCGGGTTATGCGCGCGGTCGCCGGGTTTCTGCGCAGCCTGGATCGCGGCGGCCAGACCGAGCTGGTTACTGCGCCCTTCCACGAAGTTGGCGAAGGTGTAGTGCGAATCCAGATTGCCGGCGAACGGCACGATTGGCACGGCAACCGGCGCACAGGGCGCGGTCATCGGTGCGGGTAACGGATCGGGCGCACGTGGGCGCGAGCCGACCGCCAGCGCCACGTCGCCATTGCCGGCGAAGTACGTCAGCAATTCGCGGATGCGCGCCAGGTAGCGTTCACGGACCTGGTCGACGATGAAGGCGTTCGGGGCGTACAGCACGATGCTGTCGCCGCGGTCTTCGGCTTGCAGGGGTTTCAACCAAGTGTGGACATCTTCGGGCGGAAATTCAGCTTCGAGACGTTCCAGACAGCGGGGCCAAGCATCCAT